>JAQGIP010000072.1 GCA_028291055.1 Caulobacter sp. | reverse complement strand
GGCCCGGCAGGTCCGAGCGTATCCCCGTCACCAGCGCCGCCGGAATGACCGATCCGGCCTGCAGGACATAGGGTGAGACCGGCGCCTCCAAGCGATGATTGCTCGCGGTCTGCAGGTCGGTGGCCGCGGCCAGGAAGGCCTGCTTGTGGTCCGTCGGCACGGCCGAAGCGGCCTGTCCGAGTGTTTTAGTGGTGATTTGTCGCAGGTGTTGCTTCGCATACATTCGCATATGTCGTGTGGAATTTCATTAATGGACTATTATAGTTAAATATATCCGACTGACATGTCATTTTTAACCAATTTTATCTAAGCTGTTAGGGGATGAGTCACCCCGCTGGTCTCTACGTAGTCCCGCAGAGCGATCGATAACGGGGCAGGATGTTGGGGCGCTACAGGGAGGCACTGACCGTCGGGGCATGGTGGAGCGGCGGCAAGTAACCTGCGGTAATTTGCCACGAACACCTAGAGAATCGAGCAATCATCAAGGGTTAGTGTGATGAGCAGTTTCGCAGAACAGTGCGCGGGGACGGGGTCAATGCAGTTTATCGATCCCGGACTGGACGGCGTGGCGGCCGGCAGCATGAAATTCTGGCCATTCCGCATGGTCGGTTGGCCAATGGTCTGCCTGTTCATGGGTCTCAACCTTTCGGTTTCCGTCGCCCTGGTCCTGGCGGCGACCGCGGGTGGGGCCGAAATCTGGACATGGCTCGCGGCCCGACCCTATCTTGCGGGCAAGGCGGGCACAACTGCCCGCCGGTGGGCCGTGATGGGGGCGGCGGTCAGTCGCGCCGTCGTCGCCTCCGGCGTGGTGGTGCTCTTCTGGAGCGTGGGATCCGAAGCCACGCGCCTGATCGCGGTGACTGGCGTCTCCATTATTCTGCTTCACACCTTGCATTTCCTATCGCGATCGACGGCGGCCCTGCTGATGGGCTGCCTGGCGCCGACCGTGACGCTCGTCATTCTAGTGGTGTTCTTCGGACATTACCGGGGGGTGGATCTCATCACCGTGACCGTGTTTACGCTTGTCGCATTCGCCTATGTCATTGCGGGCGGTGTCGCCAGCAAACAGAACGCCGAAGCGCTCGAGGCAGCCAAGACCGATGCGATCGCCGCCAACGAGGCGAAGACAGCTTTCCTGGCGATGATGAGCCATGAATTACGTACGCCGATGAACGGCGTCCTGGGAATGGCCCACGCGCTGAAGCTGTCCAATCTGGATCAGAGTCAAAGTAAGCATTTGGCCCTCCTGCTGCAGTCAGGTGAGGGCCTCATGACCATCCTCGGCGACATTCTGGACGTGTCGAAAATTGAGGCTGGCCGCCTCGATTTCGAGGCCGTGCCGGTTGATCTGCCGGGCCTTTGCGATCTGACGATCGGCCTTTGGACCAATGCGGCCTCGGCCAAGGGCGTGGCGTTGATCCGCGACGTCGATCCGGCCACGCCCAGGTGGATCATGGGCGACCCAACCCGTCTGCGGCAGATCATGACAAATCTGGTGTCGAACGCCCTGAAGTTCACGGAGCGAGGCAGCATCAAGCTGGAGCTGAGACCGTTGCCCGATGCGCCCGTGGGCCATGCCCGGATTGAACTTGCCGTGTCGGACAGCGGTGTGGGGCTATCGGAATCCCAAATGGCGCGTCTGTTCCAGCCCTTCGTCCAGGCCGAGCTATCAACCACGCGTCAATATGGTGGAACCGGGCTTGGCCTGAATATCTGCAAACGCCTCGTGACGATGATGGGGGGCGACATCACGGTGAATAGCCGCCTGGGTGAAGGCTCAACGTTCCGCGTCACCCTGACCTTGCCCTTGGCTTCAGAGCCTGCGGCGGCGGACGACGAGGGTGAAGATGACCTCGATATCGCCGGGATGCGCATCCTGGTCGTGGAGGACAACGCGGTGAACCAGGCCGTGGCCCGCGCCATCCTTGGCGCCGCCGGCGCCATTGTCGAAACGGCCGACGATGGCCTCAAGGGGCTGCAGGCCCTGCGAGTTGGTGCATATGATCTGGTTCTCATGGACATCCACATGCCGGGGATGGGTGGGCTGGAAGCTCTGGCCGAAATTCGTGGTGGAAGGGCCGGGGCCAGGGACATCCAGGTCATAGCACTGACCGCCGACGCCATGAGCGGGACCGATCAACGGCTCATGAGGCTTGGCTTCGACGCCGTGCAGCCCAAGCCGATCCAGCCCGCCCAATTGATCACGGTGATCGCCGCAGCAGGTCAAAGGTCTTTGAATATCGTGCCAGAGGGTTTCATCAACGGGCTCGGTGAGAACCAATCCGGATACTCGGCTGCCTGATCACCGATGAGCACCGGACATCCGGACGGGCCACCGACGGTTCGCTAGCGACCAAGTATCGGTGGACGCGCCAAAGCATGGCTACCGGTGTCCGCCATACCGCCCGATGTGATTTTTCCTTTGCGCCGCGCTGAGGCGCGGCCGTGGCTTGGGGCTCCGCCCCCGGCGCACTTCGGAGCGGCTTCCGCCCAGCTTCGGGCTGGGCGAGGACCGGCTGGTTCGCAGGACTCACAGCCCTGCAGCCGGTTCCCCGCGAAGCCGCCCCTCCGTTTGCACCCCGGTCTCGCCGACGGGCAGGGCCGCAGGCGCCGAGCGGGTTTTTGCGCAGGCCGTCGGCGTCGTGAGGAGGTTGCGGGACGATGGTGAGGATGGCGATCCAGCGCTCGGTGGCGGCCACGGCGCCGTCCTCGTAGCGGCGCTCGGTCCAGGCCACGCGGAAACTCGTGGGCGAGGCGCGGATCACGCTGGAGACGTCAACCGCGACCTGGATGCGGCCGATCTTGCCGAACGGGTCGGCCGCCCGCGCATAGTCGTTGAGCGCCTGGGCGCCCTTGTCGATCGTGTAGTTGTAGGCGCGCAGCCAGTCCTGGCGCAGCACCACCGGGTCGGCCGGGATCCCGCGCACATCCTGGATGAACTGGGCCAAATGCCAGGCGATCTGCGGATCTTCGGGCCGGTAGCCGTAGGCCGCCGGCTCCACGGCTGGGCGCGTCCCAGGCGGTGCACCAGGGCGTCGCTATCGTGCCGGAAAGCTTCGCGCGCATGACGCGCGCCGACGTGCGGTTCATCCGTATCGACGAGCCGACCGGGAAGGTCGCCGTGGCCGCCATGTACCGGCGCGACTGGGACAATCCGGCGCTCCGGCGCCTGTTGGCGATCGCCCGGGACTGGCTGCGGGTCAACCAGGCGAGGCCGGCGTTGCCTTCCGGCCCCGGGTGAAAGCGCGATCCGTCGCCATGAACCGGGCCAGCATCGGCGCCACCAGCTTGATCGGCTCAACGGGCTGGCCGGCCTCGCGCGCCAGCGCCTCGGCGTAGGCGACGAGCATGCG
>JAQGIP010000031.1 GCA_028291055.1 Caulobacter sp. | reverse complement strand
GTCATGGCCGTGGGCCGGGCCGACGAGCCGATGAACCGCGACAAGACCTCGGTGTGGTTCGGCACGCTTTGCGCCGCGCGCGACGGGCTGGTGGCGCCGGATTATTCCGAGGCCAAGATGAGCGCCTATATGAAGAAGAAGGAGCTGCTGGTCACCGTCGACGTGGGCGTGGGCCGGGGGTCTGCGACGGTGTGGACCTGCGACCTGACCAAGCGCTACGTCGAGATCAACGGCGACTACCGGAGCTAGGGCCCAAGAAAAACGCCGACCCGCGGGTGCGGATCGGCGTCTGACTTCAGATCATTGAGGCCTGCGCCCTAGCCCAGGGGCGTCCACTTCTTCTCGGCGGGCTGGGCGTCGCGCTTGGGACCGCGGAAGCCGGCGCCGGCGTTGCCGTTACCCTGAGGTTGGCGTTGACCGCCGCCGTGGCCTTGGCCCTGGCGGGGCTGGTTGTTGTTGCGGTGGGGCTGAGCCTGGCCCGGCACGATGGGCTGGCCGTTGCGCATGCCGCCGACGATCTGGCCGCCGTTGGGACCGATCGCGGGAGCGTGGCCCTGGGCATGGCTGGGGGCGTGGCCCTGAGCCGGAGCATGGGCGCGGGCTTCGCCACGGTCGCCGCCACCATTGTTGTTGTTGCGGTTAGGACGGTTGCGCTGCTGGCGCAGGGCGGCGGGCACGTCGTCGCGCGGATCGGCCGAACGCTCGCCCTGCGGAGCGCGATCGCGGCCGCCACGGGCGTTGACCGGGCCGTTGCGGCCGGCGTTGCGGCCGCCACCGCCGTTACGGCCACCACCGCTTTCGCCGCGCTTCTTCTCGGGCGCCAGCGCGTCGGCCACGGCGGCCATGGCGGCCAGGCCCTTGTCGTTGCGGCGGTCGAAGGTCGGGATGGTCTGGCGGGTGGCCTTTTGGATATCGCGCAGCAGGTTGCGCTCGTCGTCGGCGCAGAAGCTGATCGCCGTGCCGCCCAGGCCCCGGCGCGCGGTGCGGCCGATGCGGTGGACGTAGGATTCCGGCACGTTGGGCAGCTCGTAGTTGACCACGTGGGTGACGCTGTCGACGTCGATGCCGCGCGCGGCGATGTCGGTGGCGACCAGGGCGCGGACTTCGCCGGCCTTGAATTGGGCCAGAGCGCGTTCACGCGCGCCTTGCGCCTTGTCGCCGTGGATGGCGGCGGCGGTGACGCCCGAGGCTTCCAGATACTTGGCGACCCGGTCGGCGCCGCGCTTGGTGCGGGTGAAGACCAGCACGCGGCTGAACTCCTTCTCGGCGAACAGTTCGGCCAGCAGGGGGCGCTTGCGCTGGGTTTCGATGAACAGCAGCTTCTGTTCGACGCGCTCGACCGTGGTCGATTGCGGGGCGACGGACACCTGGGCCGGGTTCTTCAGCAGGTCGCCGGCCAGGCGCGCGATGTCGGTCGGCATGGTGGCCGAGAAGAACAGGTTCTGGCGTTCCTTGGGCAGGTGGGAGACGATCTTCTTGATCGGCTGCAGGAAGCCCAGGTCGAGCATCTGGTCGGCTTCGTCGAGGACGAAGATCTCCACGGCGCCGAGGTTGGCGCTCTTTTCCTGAAGGTGGTCGATCAGGCGGCCGGGGGTGGCGACCAGCACATCGACGCCGGCGGCCAGGGCGCGCATCTGCGGGCCGTACTTCACGCCGCCGAACACGGTGGCGACGGTGAAGCCCATGTGGGCGCCGTAGGCGCGGAAGCTGTCGGCGATCTGGGTGGCCAGTTCGCGGGTGGGCGAGAGCACCAGGACGCGGGCGCCGCGGCGGGGCGCGGGCTTACGGTCGGCGTCGAGGCGGTGGAGGATGGGCAGGGCGAAGGCGGCCGTCTTGCCGGTGCCGGTCTGGGCGATGCCCAGCAGGTCGCGGCCGGTCATCACGGTGGGGATGGATTGCGCCTGGATCGGGGTAGGGGTGGTGTAGCCCTTGTCGGTCAGGGCCTTGAGAAGGGGCTTGGCCAGGCCAAGGTCAGTGAACGTGGTCACGTGTGGGGGTGTCTTTCGGACATGCGCAAAGGGCGAGCGCTCGTTGCTCGAGGCCCGCCGAAGCGATTTTATTTTGGGGAGCGCCCCGCGTGGCGGGCGATCTATGCGATCTCTTCGGTGCGCTCGACAGCAGGCCCTTGAAGGCCTCACGCGGCTGGAGCGACGTAGCGCCGATTGAGTGGCGCGAGGGGTGTGTCGTCGATTACAGCCGTAAAGTCAAGTGCTGCGGTGCAGCATGGCGCTCAAGCTCGACTTGCCCATCAAACATGCTCTACCGTGGATCGAACCTTGCGAGACTGATTTGGCTCAAGATCAAGACAACGCAGACGGGTCATCCGACCATGAGTTCGGCGGCCATTGGACCGAGGTGAAGCTCGATGCGATCTCGGAGTACTTAAATTTCTTCACGAGCGCCCTGAAAAACCGAGCGTTTCGACTTTGGTACGTCGATGCATTTGCTGGCACCGGCGCGCGCACCGCAAAGCGGGTGACAGGTGGAATATTCGAGGGCCAGCCAATAGGCGAAGAAAAGGTACAGCTAGACGGTTCCGCGAAACGCGCGTTGGCCGTCAGCCCTCCGTTCCACGACTTCGTATTCATGGAACAGCACGGCGGGCGGTTTGCTGCGCTCTCCAAACTCAAAACCGCAAATCCAACCCGAAATATTGTGGTGACTTCCGGAGACGGCAACGAGGCCTTGCGTGGATTGTTTAGCAGTCCCCCATGGTCGCATCAGAAACGCGGCAAGGGGCCTCAGCGGGCGGTCGTCTTCCTAGATCCGTACGCTATGTCGGTACGCTGGAACACATTGCAGCTGCTCGCCGAAACGGGCGCCGTGGACGTGTGGTATCTCTTTCCGTTGAACGCCGTCGTTCGGCAGCTCGCCCACGACTTTTCGGCCGTGGACCAAGCCAAGCAGGCCTCCCTAGACGAGATTTTTGGCACGGCTGACTGGCGATCAGAATTGTATGCTACCGACGTCCAACCCGGACTCTTTGAGGTCGAGGTCAGTAGTACGCGCCGCGTTGCATCGCAGAAGCAAATCCAGACGTACGCGATGAAGCGATTGAAGACGCTGTTTCCATATGTGTCCGACCCGCTACCGTTGCTGACGCCCGGCGGGGCTCAATTGTTCTCGCTATTTTGCGCATCAGCAAACGAAAGCCCCGCTGCCCGCGCGCTCGTGGCCAAGGGCGTCAGTCACGTGCTCAAGAAGTATGGATAGGCATCTCGTCATGGGTCCGGCCCCTGAACGTTCGGCCAGTCGCCTTTTTATTGCGTCCACCCCACTGCTTGAAGAAGAACGCGGTATCGGCCTCATCGCAACGCTCATAGATTTCGTCGACCCACTCCTCAAGCATTGGCCTTGAGCGAGGTCCCGATTCGCCGCCCACAATGGCCCAGTGAATACCGCGAAGGTCAGCAGCGGCGACCGAGCCAATAAGTGGCTCAAACGACACAAACCGCACGGCGGCCGGTGTCGCTCTGAGGTGGTCAAGGCGATCTAGCACCGCAGCGTTTTCAACGCTGGTTCCGAGCCATACGTTTTTTAACAGCGGCAGCAACGGCGTGATTTCGGCCATGCGCTCAGGGCGCTTCGTGAGGATTTGGTACGAATGCTGCGGCGTTGCGGCCATCGTCTCCCAGACGCGAGCAATGAACTCCACCGGCACAGCTTCCTGGAACAGATCGGACATCGAGTTCACGAATATCAGGCGGGGCTTGCGCCACGTTCTGGGTACGGTCAGTGCAGCTTCATCCAGCGTGACGGCACCCGTCCAAATATGCCGGTCGCCGCTCTTTCGAGTCAGGCCTTGATATTTCGGCACCCCCATCGCGGAGAGCCTCGCAGCCATTCTCATAGCGTAGCAATTCGTGCATCCAGCCGTGAGGATGGTGCAACCAGCGACCGGGTTCCAAGTCGCGTCCGTCCACTCGATCGACGTGTCAGCCATGGTTAACAATAGGCAGCGGCATATGAGCTAAGTACTAACACGACACGTCATGTCCGGTCGCAGAACAGCTAAATCTACCAGTCGTTGCGCCCGTTGACGTGCTTCACCGGCACGGCGGCCAAGTCGAAGTCCTCGAACAGGCGCGCGTTGACGCTGATCCTGGGGTGTTCGAAGTCCGGCTTGCCGCTGTCGAAGCTGGGGAATTCCGAATAGGTGGAACAGCCGCAGATGGCGCAGTGGTGGTGCTGTCCTATGTAGCTGTTCCACTGGTAGGTGGAGACCCGGTCGCGCGCGGTGGTCAGCTTGAACTGGGCGGGCGTGTAGTAGGCATGCAGCGCGCCGCGCTTGGAACAGAAGGTGCAGTTGCAGCTGGTGACCTCCTTCGGCGCCTCGGTGACCTCCAACTGGGTGGCGCCGCAGTGGCATCGGGCTTTCAGGGTCATGATCTCGGCCTTTCGGATGGACCTGACACTACCAGCGGGCTGCTGACACCGTTCCGTCAGCATCGGGTTCCGTCAGCATCGGGCGCCGTCACAAGCGGGCTGTCCTTTTCGTCCCTGTGGTGTTGAGCTTGACCGTCCGCACAGGAGCCCCGCCCTTGAACCTCGCCGCCTATCTCGATCGTATCGGTTTTACCGGGGAAGCGCGGCCGGACCGGGCCACCCTAGACGCCCTGCAGCGGCGCCACATGCTGGCCATCCCCTATGAGAACCTGGACGTGCAGCTGGGCCGGCCGCTGACCACCGATCCGGCGGCGGCGTTCGACAAGCTGGTCACGCGGGGCCGGGGCGGCTGGTGCTACGAGATGAACGGGGTGCTGGGCTGGGCGCTGGACGAGATCGGCTTCGACGTGATCCGGGTCGAGGGCGCGGTGATGCGCGAGGTGGTCGAGGGCTCGGAGGCCAACCACCTGGTGCTGTGGGTCACGCTGCCCGAGGGGCCGGTGCTGGCCGACGTGGGGCTGGGGTGCGGGCCGTTGCGGCCGTACGGCGTGGCCGAGGCGGCGTTCGGGGATGACGGCTTCGGCTTTCGGCTGGCGGCGGAGAGCGACGGCTGGTGGCGGCTGCACAACCACCCGGGTCTGCGCCCGCCGAGCTTCGACTTCCGGCTGACGCCGGCCAACGAGGCGGCGCTGTCGGCCAGGTGCGCCCTGCTGCAGAGCGATCCGGAGTCGATCTTCGTGCAGCACCTGATCGTCCAGCGCCATGTGCCGGGCGGCTTCATCTCGCTGGTGGACGCGAGCCTGGGGACGTTCACGCCCGAGGGGATGACCACACGAACGCTGACATCGGCCGACGAGATGGCCGAGGTGCTGGCCGCGCGGTTCGGGATCGAGGAGCCGGTGGCCGGGGCGCTCTGGGAGCGGATCGGCGCGCGGCTTTCGCAAATGGGGGCATGATCCTCCTGATTTGCGGGCGCGGCGCTCGAAGGCTGGGGGCGGCAGGAAATGGGGACACGAACCCATTTCCGGCGAACGCTGCGGACGGCGGTCAAGCCGCGCCCGGAAATGGGATCATGTCCCCATTTCCCGCGTCGGCCTTGGCGCCTCACTTCTGGCCGAAGAAGACCTCCACCGAGGCCAGGCGGCCGTCGCGGCGGGTGAAGAATTCGGTGTTGCGGAAGGTGTCGCCGGCCTTGGTCTCGACCTCATAGAGGACGAAGGCCTCGTCGCCCTGGCCGAAGACGTGGCGGATGGAGAAGCTCTTGAACAGGTCGCCATTGGGCCAGCAGCGTTCGAAATAGGCGGCCCGGTCGATGTGGTCGTCGTAGGGGCTGGTGAAGGTGAAACCGGGGGCCAGCAGCGCCTCCATGGCGGGGCGGTCGCGGTCGGTGAAGGCGACATAGGCCTGGACGACGAGGTCGGCGGTCTCGACGGGGTTCTCGGCGGGTTTCTCGAGGGGCTTGGACATCCAGCATCAACCGCTGCCGGCCAGGTCCGTTCCGCTTGCAAGGCGGGCGCGAGCGGGCCAAGGAAGCGGCGTGACCGCTGACTCCGCCCCCAAGCCGATGCTCTTCGTCGCCGCCTGTGCGCTGATCGACGTGGATGGCCGCATCCTGATCTGCAAGCGTCCGGCCGGTAAGGCGCTGGCCGGGCTATGGGAATTTCCGGGGGGCAAGGTGGAGCCCGGCGAGACGCCGGAACAGTGTCTGATCCGCGAGCTGGACGAGGAATTGGGGATCACGGTCACCCACGCCTGCCTGGCGCCCTTCGTTTTCGCCTCGCACGGTTACGATTCATTTCACCTGATCATGCCACTCTACCTGTGCCGGCGCTGGGATGGGTTCGTGACGGCGAAGGAACATGAGGCTCTGGCATGGGTAAGGCCCGAACAGATGCAGGACTATCCGATGCCGCCGGCGGACGCCCCGCTGGTCGCGTGGCTGCGCGATCTTATCTGACGCGTTTCGCGAAGGATGAAGGCGGCGCCACCGCCATCGAATACGGGCTGATCGCCTCGTTCGTGTTTCTGGTGATCGTCACGGCGGTGACCGCCTTCGGCAACAAGACCACCGGCATCATGGACGCGGTCAGCGCGGCGATCGCCCACGCGATCGGCGGGTAGGACCGGCCTCCCCAGGCGCGCCTGCAGCGCGCCGGCCGGGGAGGTGTCAGCGAAGCTGACGGAGGGGCTTACAGACTTTCCGACTAGCTACTTGGTGGCGCGGGCATTGGTGTCGGCGCGAAAGCCTGCGCCAGAACACGCCCATCCTTTGACTCGGTAAGCCCCTCCGGCCGCTGCGCGGCCACCTCCCCGGCCGGGCTGCTGCACGCAGCCCTGGGGAGGCGGGCTCTACGCTTCTTCCCCGTCGCGCCGGACGGCCTTCAGGGCGTCTTCCAGCTTCATCTTGGCCGAGCCTCGCGGCAGCGGCTTTTGCTGGCTGTCGTGGGGGGCCCAGCCGGTGACGGTGATGATTTCGAAGGTGGCCGGGATGCGGCCGTCGGGGTCGGCGAATTTCTCGGCGTAGAGTTCGGCGGCGCGGAGAAGCAGCGCGCGGCTCATGGGCTTTTTCGAGCGTTCGATCAGCACGCTGGTCTCGCCCATGGCGCGCAGGTCGCGCATCAGTTCGATGGGGTGGCCGTAGCGGACCTTGACCCGGTCGACATCGGCGACCGGCAGGGCGAAACCGGCCCTTTGCAACAGGCCGGCGCCGTCATAGCCGTCGGCGAAGGGGGATACGCGGGGCGCGGCGCCGCCGGCCAGTTCGGTCTCGGCGGCCAGCAAGGATTGGCGCAGTTCGGTCAGCGTCGCGCCGCCCAGGATGGAGCCGACGAACAGGCCGTCGGGCTTCAGCGCGCGGCGGATCTGGATCAGGGCGCCGACCAGGTCGTTGGTCCAGTGCAGCGCCAGGGTGGAGACCACCAGGTCGAGGCTCTCGTCGGCGAAGGGCAGCCGCTCCTCGTCGACGACGACGCGCGCGCCGCCCCTGCCCTTCAGCATGGCGGCGGAGAGGTCGGTCTCGACCAGCAGGCCGATCTTGGCGGCGACCTGCGGGTTGTCGGCCAGGGCGCGGGCGAAGGCGCCGTCGCGGGCGCCCAGGTCGACGGCCAGGGGAAAGCTGCGCAATATGGCTTCCAGACGGAAGACCGCGTCCTCCGCCGCCCGCATTTTCAGGAAGCCCGCGCGCGCATAGCCGGGGGCGGCCCGGTCCAGGCGGCGGCGGTGCAGGGGGCGGTCGAACAGAAGGGGCGGCGAAGCGGACATGCCGGCGCAACATGGCGATTCAACGGGCCCGTGGAAACCACGCGTGGCGGCTTTCGCGCGCCGGACGCTGGACCTGCTGCTGCCGCCGCAGGCCCTGGACGGCGGACCGGCCCTGTCGCCGGGCCTTTCCGGCGAGGCCTGGAGCCGCATCCTTTGGCTGTCCGAACCGGTGTGCGACGGCTGCGGCCTCCCCACGGCGCATGACCTGGCCGGGGCGCGGTGCGCGGCCTGTGAGAGCCGGCCCCGGGCGTTCGACCGGGCCCGCGCCGCCTGTCTGTACGACGAACATAGCCGCGACCTGATCCTGCAGTTGAAGCATGCGGACCGCACCGACCTGTCGGGGCTGCTGGCCAAATGGCTGCTGCGGTCTGCGGGCGGGTTGATCGAGAACTCGGACGTGATCGTGCCCGTGCCGATGCATTGGCGGCGTCTGCTGGCGCGGCGCTACAACCAGGCGGCCGAGATCGCCCGGCCCCTGGCGCGGCATACGGGGTTGGCCTTCCTGCCTGACAGCTTGCGGCGCAAACGCGACACCGGCAGCCAGGGCGGACGTTCGGGCGGGGCGCGGCGGCGCAATGTGGCGGGCGCCTTCCATGTGCCCGAGCGCAAGGCCGCGGGGGTGGCGGGCAGGCGCGTGCTGCTGATCGACGATGTTTTGACCACCGGCGCCACGGCCGAAGGCTGCGCCCGCGCGTTGAAGGCCGCAGGGGCCGCCGCCGTGCATGTGGCGGTGGTCGCGCGCGTGAAAGAGATGGAAAGCCGTCCTATATGACGGGCGAATAGAGGTAGGAGTAAGCGCATGGCCCACGTCACCATCTACACCCGCCCGTTCTGCGGCTACTGCGCCCGCGCCTTGAAGGTGCTGGGCGAGAAGGGCGCGGACTTCACCGAGATCGAAGCCGGCATGGACCCGGACAAGCGCCGCGAGATGATGGAGAAGTCCGGCGGCCGCGCCACCTTCCCCCAGATCTTCGTGGGGGAGGAGCATATCGGCGGCTGCGACGAGATGCTGGCGCTGGACCGCGCCGGCAAGCTGGACGGCCTGTTGGCAGCATGACCCCCGTTTTCCAATGACATTGCGGGTAGGCCTTTGCCAGCTGCGCACGCCCGCCGACCAGTTGGCGGCGCTGGCCCATGCCGAGCCGTTGATCCGTCAGGCGGCGGATCAGGGCGCGCAGCTGGTGTTGACGCCGGAAGCCAGCAACATCCTGCAGAAGGACCGCGACAAGCTCTTGCCGCTGTTGCGTTCGGCGGAAGAGGACCCCTTCGTTCAGGGCGTCCGCGCGCTGGCCCAGACGCTGGATGTGTGGATCGATATCGGCTCGGCGCTGGTGAAGCGTGAAGACGGCAAGGCCGCCAACCGCCAGCTGCTGATCGCGCCGAACGGCGAGGTCGTGACCTGGTATGACAAGCTGCACATGTTCGACGTGGACCTGCCCACCGGGGAGAGCGCGCGGGAATCGGCGGTCTATGAGCCGGGTGATCGGGCCGTCAGCGTGGCCACGCCGCTCGGCAAGCTGGGCCTGACCATCTGCTACGACATGCGCTTTCCGGCGTTGTACCGGGCCCTGGCTATCGACGGCGCGGAGGTGATCACCGTACCCGCCGCCTTCACCCGTCCGACGGGGGAGGCCCACTGGGAGGTGCTGTTGCGCGCCCGGGCCATCGAGACGGGCAGCTATGTGCTGGCGGCTGCCCAGGGCGGCTTCCATGAGGACCGGCGCGGGACCTGGGGGCATTCGTTGGTGGTGGCCCCCTGGGGCGAGATCGTCGCCCGGCTTGACCACGACGAGCCGGCCGTGCTGATGGCCGAGCTCGACCTGAGCGCGGTGGCCAAGGCCCGCTCGGCCATCCCCAATCTGAAGAACGCGCGCGCGTTTACGGGACCCGATTCCTTTTCGTCATGATCAAATACGCCCTCATCTGCGACCAGGAACATCCCTTCGAGGGGTGGTTCGGCGCGTCGGCGGACTATGACGACCAGGCCGCGCGCGGGCTGGTGGACTGCCCGGTCTGCGGGTCCAAGACCGTGAGGAAGCAGATCATGGCGCCGGCCGTTTCCGGCACGAAGAGGCGCGGCCCCTCGGTGGAGGCGCCCTCCCCCCAGGTCCAGGCGATGATGATGGAGGCCATGGGCAAGGTGCGCGCCCATGTGGAAGACAACTTCGACTACGTCGGCGACCGCTTCGCCCGCGAGGCCCGCGACATCCACGAAGGCAAATCCGAGGACCGCGGCATCTATGGCGAGGCGACGCCGAAAGAGGTGCGCGCGCTGAAGGAAGACGGGGTGCAGGTGGCGGCCTTGCCACCCGCACCGCCGAAGAAGTCGGAAGTGAACTAAGCGCCGGCTGGCGCCGGTCCCTCCCCAAAACCCTCCGCTCATCCCGGCGAAAGCCGGGACCCATACTGAATTGCCAGCGATTACTGGGCTTCGAGGGCAGACCGCGCCCGCCTTCGGCCCGAAGGGCCAGTTCTGAAAGGCCCTATGGGTCCCGGCTTTCGCCGGGATGAGCGGAGCGTGTGGGGAAAACGGCCCGCTCAGAGATCACCTCGCCGCTATGATACGGGGCGGTCTTGGCCTTCCGGACGCGGGCAGCCGAGGTCATGGGCGAGGTCCTTCCGCCCATGACCCTAGCATTTGTAGCCCTAAGCCGCTTGAGCCTGCGTCTGGCCGCCGGCCAGGAAGTCCATCTTGCCGAGGGGCACGCCCTGGCTGCGCAGCAGGGCGTAGGTGATGGTCACGTGGAACAGGAAGTTCGGCGCGGAGAAGTTGAACAGGAAGTCCTTGCCGGTGAAGGTCATCGTGCGGTTGGGGAACTTCAGTTCGATGGTGGCGTCTTCGCGGCCGTTGACCTGTTCGGGCTTGATGGTCTGGACGAAGGCGATGGTCTTGGCGATGCGGTCCTTCAGTTCCGGGAAGGTCGTTTCGGTGTCGGGCATGCTGGGCGGTTCGATGCCGGCGAGACGGGCGGCGCCGCCCTTGGCCGCGTCGCTGGCCATCTGGATCTGGCGGGCCAGGGGATGCATGTCGGGGGCGAGGCGGGCGTCGGTGAAGACGCCGAGGTCCTCGATGCCGCCGGCCTTGGCGTGGGCCTCGGCCTTGTCGAGGAAGCTCGACAGGTTCTTCAGGCCGGTGATGTAGGAGGGGATGGAGGCGTCATAGAGCGAAAGCGACAAGGCGGATTCTCCCAGGTTTTTGGCAAAGCGGCGTTTGCTTGAGGCGCAGATAGGGCCTCGGGGCCGCGATTGCATCAGCCCGCGTCATAAGCCTGTTGAGCGCGGCTCATAAGCCTATTCGATCGGCCAGCGGGGACGGCGCATCTCGAAGCCGGCCTCCGGGGTGATTTCGAAATAGTCGCCCATGCGGCCGGCGCGCAGGATGGGGCGCGCGGCGGCGGTGTCGTAGACGCCATCGACGATCAGCGACGGGTCGATGTGGATGGCCACCACCTCGCCCAGCACCAGCCAGCTGTCGGCCTTGGTTCCGTCCGCGCCCTGGAGCTGGATCAGCTGGCTGAGGCGGCATTCGAAGTTGACCGGGCTTTCCAGCACGCGCGGCGCGGCGACCTGGACGCCGGGGGCCTTGGTCAGGCCGGCGACCTCGAACTCGTCGATCTCCGGCGGGGCGGGGGCGCAGCTGAGGTTCATCGCTTGCGCCAGGGCCTTGGTGGCGAGATTCCAGCAGAAGACCTTGGTGGCGGCGACGTTGGCGACGCTGTCCTTCCAGCCGATGGTGGAGAAGCCGACGATGGGCGGGGTGTAGTTGAAGGCGTTGAAGAAGCTGTAGGGGGCGAGATTGGCCACCCCCGTCTCGCTGACGGTGGAGATCCAGCCGATCGGGCGGGGGCCGACGATGGCGTTGAAGGGGTCGTGGCGCAGGCGGTGGCCTTCAAGGGGCAGGTAGACGTGGGCGGTGTCGTTGGCCATGCGCCAGCCTAGAGCGGCGCGCGCCGGGGGAACAGGAGGGCCGGCGCGATTCCCGCTCAGGATGAAGCCGGGTGAACGCGGTTCGGCTTTTGCGCCTATGGTTAGCGGGGGAGTGGGGGATTGGCATGCGGCAGCTTGAAGGGACCGGGCGTGGGCGGTTGAGCCGCCGGGGCCTGTTGACCGGGACGGGGGTGGCGCTGGGGGGGCTGGCCGCCGCGCCGGCCGCGTTGGCCCAGGACACGCCACCGCCGACCGATCCCGACTTCGGCGACGGCGACCCGACGCTGAGGCCCGACTTCCCGCCCGCCGTTTCCGTTGAGCCGCCCGCGCCGGGCGGCGTGGACTGGGCGGCGGTGCGCGGCCAGTGGTCGATGGCGCCGGAGGAGGTGAACCTCTCGGCCATGCTGTTTGCATCCAACCCGCGCATCGTGCGCGACGCCATCAACCGCCACCGCATGGCGCTGGACGCGCGGCCGGTCACCTATCTGGAGCGCAACAACCGGCCGCTACAGAACGCGGCGCGGGCGGCGGCGGGACAGTATTTCGGCACTCCCGGCGGCGATGTGGCGCTGTGTGAGAACACCACCGAGGGGGTGAGCCTACTCTATGCGGGCATCAACGTGCGCTATGGCGACGAGGTGCTGACCACCACCCACGACTATTACGTCACCCACGAGAGCCTTCGCATGTCGCTGGCGCGCACGGGCGGGGTGCTGCGCAAAATCCAGCTGTTCGAGGCGTCGGAGCGGACCAATGCGGCCGAGATCGTCGGGCGGCTGATCGCCGCGATCGGGCCACGCACGCGGGTGCTGGCGCTGACCTGGGTGCATTCCTCCACCGGTTTGAAGATGCCGATCCGGGCCATCGCCGACGCGCTGGCGCCGATCAATGCCGGCCGCCCACAGGGCGAGAAGGTGCTGCTGTGCGTGGACGGGGCGCATGGGTTCGGGGTCGAGAACGAGACCCTACCGTCGTTGGGCGCGGACTTCGTGATGGCCGGCTGCCACAAATGGCTGTTCGGGCCGCGCGGCACGGGGGTGGTGTTCGGAACGCCCTTGGGCTGGTCGCGGGTGAGCCCGACGGTGCCGACCTTCCTGGCGCCCAACGCCTATGGGTCGTGGATCGGCGGCTATGATCCGGGCCCGACCACGGCGGCGCGGATGACGCCCGGCGGCTTCAAGGCCTTCGAACATGTCTGGTCGCTGATCGAGGCCTTCCAGTTCCATGAGGGGATCGGCAAGGCGGCGATTTCGGCCCGCACCCATGAGCTGGGGTTGCGGCTGAAGGACGGGCTGAACCAGATGCCGCACATCACGGTGCGCACGCCGATGGACCCGAACCTGTGCGCCGGGATCGTCAGCTTCGACGTGGAGGGGATGAGCGCGGACGCGGCGGTTCACAAGCTGAGGAACGGCAACGTCATCGCTTCGGCCGCGCCCTATGCGGTGCGCCACGTGCGGCTTACCCCCAGCTTCCGCAACACGCCGGAAGAGGTGGACTACGCGCTGAACCTGCTGAACGCGCTGAAGCCCAGGGCGCGGCGCTAACCAAAACCCGCTCGTCCCCGCGAAGGCGGGGATCCAAGCTGTCTGTGGGTTTAGTCCCGGTCAGTTCAGCGAACATCGAGCCCGTCTCTTTCACGAGCGCCCCTCCCGAACCTCAGCCTGGATCCCCGCCTACGCGGGGACGAGCGAAGGGGGGAGGCTCGCGTGATCTGGATGGAGCGGGATCGCGCGCTAGTCCGGGCCGCCCAGGACCAGATTGTCGATCAGCCTAGTGTCGCCAAAGCGGACGGCCAGGGAGGCGAGCGCGCCGGCGTCGCCGACCTCGTCCAGCTCCAGCAGCGTCAGGGGATCGGCGATGGAGGCGTATTCCACACGGCCCAGGGATGCGCCGGCCAGCACGGCCTTCATGGCGGCGCGCAGCTGATCGCCGTCGCGTTCGCCGCCGCCCCAGGCCGCCTTGGCCAGTTGAAGGGCGCGGTGGAGGGCCGGGGCCTGGGCGCGCTCCTGCGGGGTCAGGTGGACGTTGCGGCTGGACAGGGCCAGGCCGTCGGCCTCGCGCACGGTAGGCACGGCGACGATCTCGAAGGGCAGGTCCAGGTCGGCGGCCATGCGGCGGATGACGGCAAGCTGCTGGGCATCCTTCTGGCCGAAGTAGGCGCGGGTGGGCTGGACGATGTTGAGCAGCTTGCACACCACCGTGGCGACGCCGGCGAAATGGCCGGGGCGCATGGCGCCTTCCAGCGGCGCGGATACCGGGCCGACCTCGATGCTGGAGGCGAAGCCGGGCGGGTACATGGCAGCCGCGTCGGGGGCGAAGACCAGGTCGCAGCCGGTGGGTTCGAGAAGCTCCAGGTCGCGCTTCAGGGTGCGAGGATAGCGGTCGAAGTCCGCGCCTTCGTTGAACTGGGTCGGGTTGACGAAGATGGAGACCGCCACGGCGCCGCAGGCCTCGCGGGCCTGGCGCACCAGGGTCAGGTGGCCCTCGTGCAGGGCGCCCATGGTCGGGACCAGGCCCAGGGTCGGAAAGGCGGCGCGCGCGGCGCGGGCCTCGGCGACGGTGTGGACCAGCTTCACGCGGCGGGTTCTTTGGGGCGCGCGGCAGGGGCCACGCCCAGGGCCTCGGCCAACGCTTCCGGCGGCATGGCCGAGCTGTTGGCGTCGGTGGGGAAGCTGGCGTCGGAAACGCCGGCGGCATAGGCCTTCAGCGCGGCCTCGATCACCTGGCCGACTTCGGCGAAGCGTTTGGCGTGGCGCGGCGACTTCTCGCCCCACAGGCCCAGGACATCGTGCCAGACCTGCACCTGGCCATCGCAGCCGACGCCCGCGCCGATGCCGATGGTGGGGATGGTCAGCCGCTCGGTGACGGCGGCGGCGAGGGTTGCCGGGACCAGTTCAAGGACGACGGCGAAACAGCCGGCCTCCTGCAGGGCCAGGGCATCGTCGATCAGGGCGCGGGCGGCGGGCGCCCCCTTGGCCTGGACGCGGATGCCGATCTGGTGGGTCGATTGCGGGGTGTAGCCGAGGTGGCCCATGACCGGCACGCCCAGCTCCACCAGCCGGCGCACGACGGGCAGGTTGCCGCCGGCGCCTTCCAGCTTCACGGCCTGGACGCCCGCCTCCTGCATCAGCCGGCCGGCGGCGCGCACCGCGTCGGCCTCGTTGGCGTAGGAGAGGAAGGGCAGGTCGGCGACGATAAGGGCTTCTTGCGAGCCGCGCACGACGGCGCTCGCATGACGGACCATGTCGTCGATGGTGACCGGCAGGGTGGTCTCGTGACCCAGCACCACCATGCCGAGGCTGTCGCCGACCAATAGCACGGGGATTTGCGCCCGGTCGGCGATCTGGGCCGAGGTGACGTCATAGGCCGTGAGCATGGCGATACGCCGCCCGGCCTGCTTCATCTTCTGGAGGTCGAGGATGGTGGTCCGCATGGGGCGGCCTCTCTCGCAAATGCAGCGTTACTATCTCGCACCGCAATATAAGTGCTCTTCCGGCCCGGCGCCGCACGCCCTATATGTCCGCCGTTCGTTCCGCAAGGGTGTGTTCCATGCGCTGGCTTATGCGTTCCAAGCTTCACAACGCCACGGTGACCGAGGCGAACCTCGCCTATGTGGGCTCCATCACCATCGATGAAGACCTGGTCGATGCCGTGGGCCTGTGGCCGGGCGAGCGGGTGCTGATCGTGTCCAACACCTCCGGCGCGCGGCTGGAGACCTATGTGATCGCGGGGCCGCGCGGCTCCGGCGCCTTCGAGGTCAACGGCGCGGCGGCCCACCTGATCGGCAAGGGCGAGGAAATCATCGTCATCGGCTTTGAGCTTTCCGACAAGCCGGTCCAGCCGAAGGTGGCGCTGATGGACAAGCAAAACCGCCTGGTGCGCTGGCTGCACGAGGAGCCGTCCACGGTGCTTGCGCCCTTCGAAACCGCCTGACGAATCCGGGGCAGGAGGACGGCGGAAAAGGCGACCCGGGCATGACGCCGCTGCTGAGTTGAAGCGGCCCAAATTGCCGCTTTCCTGCCGTCGCGGGAGGCGCCTAGGTTCAGGCCAACAAGGCTTTGAACGTAGGGAAGCACCATGAAGGTCGCCGCACTGAAGGCCCCGGGCGGGCTGGACAAGATCGTCGTCGAAGAGCGCGCCAAGCCGGTGGCGGGGCCGGGCGAAATCCTGGTGCGTGTGCATGCCAGCTCCCTGAACTTCCACGACTTCGCGGTGGTCGCCGGGATGATCAAGACGCCGGACGGGCGCATCCCGATGTCCGACGGCGCGGGCGTGGTGGAGGCGCTCGGCGCGGGCGTCACCCGCTTCAAGGTCGGCGACGAGGTGCTGGGCACCTTCTTCCCCGGCTGGCAGGGCGGCGGGCCGCTGCTTGAGCGGATGGGCGGCGTCCCCGGCGACGGCGCCGACGGCTTCGCGGCGGAATATGTGGCCATGCCGGCCATCAGCTTCACCCGCATTCCCAAGGGCTGGATCCTGAAGGAGGCCGCCACCCTGCCCTGCGCGGCCCTGACGGCCTGGCGGGCGCTGATGGTGGAGGCCAGGATCAAGCCGGGCGACGTGGTGCTGACCCAGGGCACGGGCGGGGTTTCCATCTTCGCCCTGCAGCTGGCCAAGGCGGCCGGCGCGACGGTGATCTCCACCTCCTCCTCGCCGGAGAAGCTGGCGCGCCTGAAGGACCTCGGGGCGGATCACCTGATCAACTACAAGGAAACAGAGAAGTGGGGCGCGGCCGCGGCCGCCCTCACCGGCGCGCGCGGCGGCGTCGACGTGGTGGTGGAGATCGGCGGGGCCGGCACGCTGACCCAGTCGCTGCACGCCTGCCGCATCGGCGGCCACGTCTCGATGATCGGCGTGCTGGCCGGCATTTCCGGCGAGGTGCCCACCGCCCTGCTGATGTCCAAGAACATCGCCGTCAAAGGCATCACCGTGGGCTCGCGCGAACAGCAGGAAGACATGATCGCGGCCATCGAGGCCAATGGCATCAAGCCGGTGATCGACTCGACCTATTCGCTGGACCAGCTGGGCGCGGCGTTTGCTCACCAGATGTCGCAGAAGCACTTCGGCAAGATCTGCGTCGAGTTCTAGCGGCGCAGCTGCTTGGCTGACGGGCAGCTAGACAAGATCGACCACGAAGGCACGAAGGTCACGAAGGGACACGAAGAAGTCGGCGGGGCCCCGAGGCCGCTGGAACGGACCGAATGCCCGCTTTGCGGGCTCTCTTCGTTGAAACAGATCGAGGACGCACCCCAGTCGCCTTCGTGTTCCTTCGTGACCTTCGTGCCTTCGTGGTTCAACCCTTGCGGCGCCGGCTCATGGCAGGCGCTCGATGTTGATCAGCGACCTGTCACTTCCGACAGCTTGATCGATGGTCCGCTTGAGGAGACCATCGGCGACGGATGGCTGGGGACACGCACCCCGACGGAGAGCCGATGACAGGCGAACGCGCGACCGACATGCCGGCCAGCTACCTGGGCTGGAAGATCGACTTCCGCAACCCGGAAGGCGAGCCGGCCTATCTCGACCCGGGCTCGATGCAGTGGCGCATCTTCAAGAACCCCATCGCGCTCGCGGTCGGCGGGGTGGCCGCTGTGCTGCTGGAGTTCGCCGATGCGCGCATCCGCTCGGGCGTGTGGGATCATTCGACCTACAAGGTTGATCCGATAGGGCGTTCCAAGCGCACGGGGATCGCGGCCATGGTCGGGGTCTATGGGCCCCAGAAGGCCGCGCGGCGGGTGATCCAGGGCGTTTCCAACATGCATGCCAAGGTCCAGGGCGATACGCCCAAGGGCGAGGCCTACAAGGCGCTCGATCCGGAACTGCTGGACTGGGTGAGCGCCACCGCCGGCTACGGTTTCATGAACGCCTACGACCGGTTCGTCACCCCGCTGACGGCGGCGGAAAAGGCTCAGTTCTACAGCGAGGGCCACGCCATCGCGCGCCTCTACGGGGTGCAGCACATCCCCTCGTCCGAGGCCGACTTCATGGGGATGATGAACGCCCTGGTGGACCGCTTCGAGCCACACCCGATCGTTCGCGAATTCCTGGAGATCATCCAGTCGGGCAAGGCCGCGCCCGGCACGCCGAAGGTCCTGCACCGGGCCCTGGCGCGGGCGTCGGTGTCGCTGCTGCCGCCGATCGTGCGCCAGAAGCTGGAGCTGGGGCCGGAGTTCGACCTCAAGGCCAGCGACCGGCTGATGCTGAAACTGGCCGGCAAGCTCGGCGACCGCATCGCCATCAAGGGCTCGCCGCCCAGCGACGCCAGCCTGCGGATGGGGCTGCCGTTCGACTTCCTCTACCGGAGCCGGGCGGAGCAGGCGCGGCTGCTGGCGGGGTGCAAGGCGCTGCCTGTGGGCGCGGAGCCGGTAGCGCAGGCCTGAGCGGCCAATCGCCATTCGCTTTCGGGCGCGGGCGGCGATGCAGCTCTCGGCGTCATCCTCGGACTTGTTCCGAGGACCCCTCGTGGGCCGCCAATCACATCTGCAGGTGGCCTCCGGCAGAGAGGCAGGACGCAACGACAATCGTGATCTGTCTGCTCGGGCAGGGGTCCTCGGAACAAGTCCGAGGATGACGGATGGGATTGGCGTATGCGCCCGCCCGGTATCGCTGGGGCCCCTACGCAGCTTCAGCCGGCGTCACCGTCATCATGTAGTTGATGTCGGCGTCGGGCGAGCGAGACCACTTGCCGGTCAGGGGGTTGTAGGTGACGCCGAAGGGGCCATCGACGTCGAAGGGTTGGCCCGTGAGAAAGCCGCGCACCTCGTCGGGGGTGAGGAACTTGTTCCAGTCGTGGGTGCCGGCCGGCACCCAGCGCAGGATGTATTCGGCGCCGATCTTGGCGAGCGCCAGGGCCTTCATGGTGCGGTTCAACGTGGCCACGATCATCAGGCCGCCGGGGGCCAGCATGGCGGCGCAGCTGCGCAGGAAGTCGCCCGGGTCGGCTACGTGCTCGATCACCTCCATGTTGAGGATGACGTCGAAGGGCCCGGCGCCGTCGGCCAGCAGCTGTTCGGCGGTGGAGGCGCGGTAGTCGATCTCCAGGCCCTGCTCGGCGGCGTGGGTCGAGGCGGTGCCGATATTGCGCTCCGAGGCGTCGACGCCGGTGACGGCGAAGCCCAGCCGCGTCATGGGTTCCGACAGCAGGCCGCCGCCGCAGCCGATGTCGAGCAGCTTCAGGCCCTCGAAGGGTTGGCGTACTGACGGATCGCGGCCGAAGCGGATTAGGGCCTCCTCGCGGATGAAGGCCAAGCGCACCGGATTGAAGATGTGCAGCGGCGCGAACTTGCCCCTTGGGTCCCACCATTCCTCGGCGATGGCGGAGAAGCGGGAGACATCGGCGGGGTCGATGCTGGAGGTGAGGGCGGGTGCGGCCATGGCCTGTTCTACCGGGCGCGCCGCATGAGGGCCAGCGACGGGCGCCCACGGCATTGAAGTTGCGCCGAACCCCCGCTAGAAGGCGGCTCCTTGCCGTCGGGGGCGGGCGGAACGCTGTTCCCGGCAATATCTTTCGAACTCGGAGCGTACGGACCTCACGTGTCTCGCCTGGTGATGAAGTTCGGCGGCACCTCGGTGGCCGACCTGGAGCGGATCCGCCGCGTGGCGCGGCTGGTGGCGGCTGAGGTCGAGACCGGCAAGAGGGTGGCCGTGGTGGTCTCGGCCATGGCCGGCAAGACCAATGAGCTGGTCGCCTGGACCGACGGCTGCGGCCCGGCCGCGCAGGGCCTGCCGCCCTCCGACGACGAATATGACGCCATCGTCGCCAGCGGCGAACAGGTGACCGCCGGCCTGCTGGCCATGACGCTGCGCAACATGGGCCTGAACGCGCGCTCGTGGATGGGCTGGCAGGTGCCGATCATCACCGACGACGCCCACGGCCGCGCGCGCATCGACGAGATCCCGCCCGAGAAGCTGGTCGCCGCCATGGACCGGGGCGAGATCGCCGTGATCGCCGGCTTCCAGGGTGTCGACCGCGAGGGCCGTATCGCCACGCTCGGCCGTGGCGGTTCGGACACCAGTGCGGTGGCCATCGCCGCCGCCGTGGGCGCGGCCTGCTGCGACATCTATACGGACGTGGACGGGGTCTACACCACCGACCCCCGGATCGAGGCCAAGGCCAAGAAGCTGGCCCGGATCTCCTACGAAGAAATGCTGGAAATGGCCTCCCTGGGGGCCAAGGTTTTGCAGACGCGCTCGGTCGAACTGGCCATGGCGCAACGGGTGCCCGTGCGGGTGCTGTCGAGTTTTGTCGAGCCTGGCGAGGCGCCCGGACAGGGGACCATCGTCTGCGACGAGGAGGAGATCGTGGAAAAGCGGATCGTGAGCGGCGTGGCCTATAGCCGCGACGAGGCCAAGATCAGCCTGCTGGGGCTGCCGGACCATCCTGGCGTGTCCTCGACCATCTTCGGGCGTCTGGCCGACGCCAACGTCAACGTCGACATGATCGTGCAGTCGCGGGCCCGCGACACCAACCACGCCAACATGGAATTCACGGTCGGCAAGCGCGACGCCGCCCGCGCCGTGAAGATCGTCGAGGACGCCCAGGCCGAGATCGGCTTTGAGTCCGTCGCCGTCAACGAGGACGTCGCCAAGGTCTCCGTCATCGGAGTGGGCATGCGCAGCCACGCGGGCGTGGCCAAGACCATGTTTACGGCGCTGGCCGAGAAGGGCGTCAACATCCAGGTGATCTCCACCAGCGAGATCAAGATCAGCGTGCTGATCGACGCCGCCTACACCGAGCTGGCCGTGCGCGCGCTGCACGCGGCCTATGGGTTGGATCAGCTCTAAACACATTCACCAGCGCATCGTCCGCGCTCTCAGACGTCATCCTCGGACTTGTTCCGAGGACCCCTGCTCGCGCCATCATCCGCGATAAGGGGTCGCTTCAACCGATCCGCCATTCTCCCGACGACCGATGACTGCCGACAAAGGGGTCCTCGGAACAAGTCCGAGGATGACGGTGGGGGTGTGGCTGGCGTGAGCGTGTCCGGACACAATTCCGCTGTCGTCGGGGCGCGGGATGAGCTTGACTAGGCTTCCACCTCAACGCGTCGCATCGATCCCATGGCCAAGACCCTGAAGAAGAGCGAATCCCTCGAGATCCGCATCCCCTATCCGACCAAGCAAGCCTTCATGGCCCGGTGCCAGGATGAGGGCCGTTCGGCCAGCGAGGCGTTGCGCCTTTTCATTGAACAGCATCTGGACGGCCAACCGGCAGCAAAGGTCCCGGCGCGGTGGTCGCGGAAATCTGTGCGTTTGGCGGCCGGCGCTCTGGTTGCCCTGGCGGTGGGCGCAGTCGCCCTGCCCTCGCTGGCGCGATCCAACCCCCAGGTCGGGTTCGAGCGTCTCGACCTCAACGGCGACCGCAGGATCACGGCGGCGGAGTTCTCCCAGGGCGTGGCCGTGGACGCGGGTTTCACCAGCCCCTCGGCCCAGAGTGAGCGCATCACCCTGTCGGCCGCCACCGACGCGGAGAGCCGCGACCTGCTGCTGGCGCTCGCCTTCCGCCGCATGGATGCCGACCGCGACGGGGCGATCAACTTCGACGAATACCGCGCCCACCTGTCGGCGCCCGCCACGCACTGACCCTACCGCAGGCCGTGCAGGAAGCGGCGGGGCTGGAAGTGGGTGAACCAGGTCCAGGGCTTGAACAGCGACGCGCCGGGCGTCCATGAGGCCAGGATGAAGCGCGCCTTGCCCTCCAGGTTCTCGGCCGGCACGAACCCCACGCCAAGCGCGCGCGGCCAGCGGCTGTCGGAGGAGTTGTCGCGGTTGTCGCCCATGGCGAAATACTGGCCCGCGGGCACCACATAGACATCGGTGTTGTCGCCCTCCTGATCCGGCGAGCGGTCGAAGGTGGTGTAGACCTTGCCGTCGGGCCGGGTCTCGTTGAAGGCGGTCACGGGCATGCCGGACGCCGCCACATCCTGGGTAACGCCGACCAGGACGCGCGGAATGGCCTTGCCGTTCACATAGACGACGCTGTGGCGCACCTGCACCCGGTCGCCGGGCAGGCCGATGATGCGCTTGATGTAGTCGGTGTGGCCGTCGCGCGGCAGCTTGAAGACCACCACGTCGCCGCGCTTGGGGTCGCCGCCGAACAGCCGGCCCTTCCAGAGCGGCGGGCTGAAGGGGATGGAGTGGCGGCTCCAGCCGTAGTCGAACTTGGTGATCACCACATAGTCGCCCTCCAGCAGGCCGGGCTCCATCGAGGCCGAGGGGATGGTGAAGGGTTGGAAGATGATGATGCGCAGGAGAAGCGCGATCAGCAGGGCGATCGCCACCGTCCGGGCGATGTCGACGATCTCGGCCCAGGTGGCGTCCTTGGGGTCGGCGGCGGGGTCTGGCGTGGTCATGGAGGCGATCTCGTCTGGGCCCTGTAGCGGGCGTCGAGACAGCGTCCGGCGGATGGGCCGGCGCTTCAATCAAAGGCCTGTCCGGACAAGGCGCAAAACGGTCCGGACGGCTGCCTCTACCCCGCCAACTGGGTCGCCGTGCCGGCCACGATGTACCAAGTGACCAACAATGAGCAGAGGGCCGCGCCGGGCAGGGCCGTGCCCGTGCGCCGCCAGCAGAAGACGGCGACGACGCCGATGGTGGCCATCAGCGGATAGAACTGGATGGCGATGATGGTGTTGAGCGCCATCGACTGGGCGCCCATGATCGCCGCCGCCGGGCCGCCGGCCGGGACCAGCAGATGGCCGGTGGCGAACAGGGCGCCGTACTGGAGGATCAGCAGGGCCACGAAGCCGGCGGCCATGGCCATCTTGCCGGTGGCGTATTGCGCGATCCAGCCGTCGCCGGCCACGGCCAGGTTGGCGTGCAGCGCGCGCAGGCTCACCCAGAAGAAGACGAAGAACAGCGGCAGATAGGCCGCGGCGTGCAGCGCCTGGGCCGGGGTCAGCAGGCGCAGGCCCACGACCCAGAAGCGGAAGTCGGTCTTGAACAGGGCGTCGCTGGCCAGCAGGGCGCCGTAGCCGATGGCGGCGCAGAGGATGGCGATGAACCAGGCCGAGAGGATGGGCGAGCGCAGGGTCGGTTTCGGCGCGCGGGTGAGCGTGTTGATGACCAGGGTGAGCACCGCGCCGACCAGGGCCCAGAGCAGGATGTCGTTGGTGATCAACTGTGGCCACAGGGCCTTCAGGCCTGAGGGCATCAGGGCCGTGGCCATGCCGGCGTTCATCAGCGGATAGAAGGTGACGATGGGCAGGAAGGCGGTGAGCAACAAGGCCGTCCACCAGCCGCCGTCGCGTCTGGCGCGGGCCGGGGCGGGCGCTTGCGGCAGGTCCGCGAACACCGGCAGCGACAGCAGGCCGTTGAAGGCGCCCAGCACCAGGGTGACGAAGCCGATGAGGGCGATGCCCGTGCCGACCTCCTTGCCGAACCAGACCTGATCGGTGGCCGGGCGAGGCGCGCCGCCCTTCAGGGTCCGGCCGAACCAGTCGAGGGCATGGCCGATGGCGGCGTGGGAGATGTGGTCGCCCGGGTGGGTGACGGGCGGCTGTTGGAGGATGCGCGCCGTGCCGGCCTCGATGGAGCCGTAGAGGTGGTTCGGAGCGACGGGCGCGGTGGTTCCGAACAGGGCCTTCAGCTTGGCGCCCTGTCCCACGTCGGCGGCCCTGGGAACGCCCCACATCAGCGGTGCGAACTCGTCATAGCGGCTGTAGACCACCGCCAGGTTGCGCGGCCAGGCGGGGGTTCCGTCGGCGGCGAAGGGGGCGCCGGTGGACGAACCTTCCAGCACCATGGCCCTGTAGCCGTCGGGCATCGCCGAGGCGGCGGCCAGCACCGCCCAGCCGCCCATGCTGTGACCTTCCAGGCCGATGTTGGCCTTATCGACAATGGGCAGGCTTCGCAGATACTTCAGCCCGTCGGGGCCGCCGAAGCCGTTGGAGAAGGCCGCGCCGCCACTGCTCCCATGGCCAGTCTGGTCCATGGCCAGGACCACATAGCCGCGGCGGGCGAACTCGATGGCAAAGCCGTCCTGGGTCTCGCGGCTGTTGATGTAGCCGTGGACAGCGAGGATGCCGGGGACGGGCGCAGCGTCGGCGGTGACGTTCTTCGGGATGTAGAGCAGGCCGCTCATGGTCACCCCGCCGGCGCCCGGGAAACGCACTTCCTGGATGAGCACTCCGTCGGCCGTCTGCACCCGGTGGGCCAGATAGCCCCCGGCCGCGATCAGGAAGGCGCCCAGCGCCGCCAGAGCCCACTTGCGCATGACCGTTTCCCCTACCCCCGCCCGCGCTCTGACGGCGCGGCGGCATTGAGGGTCGCGCAGCCCTGGAGCGGGCACAAGCAAAAGCCGGCGCGGCATTAAGCCGGCGATCACTGTTCGCGCCCGGAAATCTGCTATAGCGCGAAACAACGGGAGGAATTCGCAGCCGACATGGCCACCATAAGGGGACCGCGCAGCCTGCTTCGGCAGATCCGCGAGGCGCTGGCCGGCGGAGGACCTCCCCAGGCGCGCCTGGACATGGTGGTGCGGATCATCGCGCGCTCGATGGTCGCCGAGGTCTGCTCGATCTACCTGCGGCGCGGCTCCGGCGAACTCGAACTGTTCGCCACCGAGGGCCTGGATCCCAACGCCGTCCACGTCACCCGGCTGAAGGCCGGCGAGGGCCTGGTGGGCGAGATCGCCCGGGCCGGGCGGCCGCTGACCCTGTCGGACGCGCCCAACCACCCGTCCTTCTCCTATCGTCCGGAAACCGGCGAAGATCCCTTCCACTCCTTCCTGGGCGCGCCCCTGCTGCGCGGCGGCCGGGCCATCGGCGTGCTGGTGGTCCAGAACCGCACCGAGCGGGTCTATGGCGAGGAAGAGGTCGAGGACCTGCAGATCATCGCCATGGTGCTGGCCGAGATGGTGGCGGCGGGCGACCTGCTGGCCGAGGCCGAGCTGCGCGACGTGGAAATCGCGCCGCACAAGCCCGAACGGCTGAAGGGGGCCAAGTTCGCGGAAGGTTTGGCTTACGGCATCGCCGTGATGCACGAGGCGCCGGTGGTGGCCGAGCAGCTGTTGAGCGACGACGCGGCGGCCGAAGAGATCAAGCTGGACGTGGCGATCAATGCGCTGCGCATGCAGATCGACGCCATGCTGGAGGGCCAGCACGGGCTGGTGGGGCCGACCTTCGAAGTGCTGGAAAGCTACCGGGGCTTGGCCAATAGCCGCAGCTGGACCAAGTCGCTGGTCGAGGCGGTGCGATCCGGGCTGACCGCCGAGGCCGCCGTGGAGCGGGTGCGCTCGCAGCACCGCGCCTCCATCGGCCAGGCCCGAGACCCCTATCTGCGCGAGCGGCTGCACGACCTGGAAGACCTGAACGACCGGCTGCTGCGCCACCTGTCGGGCGAGGCCCACGCGGCGCGCGTGCTGCCCGACAACGCCATCCTGATCGCCCGCAACCTCGGCCCCGCCGACCTGCTGGAGTACGACCGCACCAAGCTGAAGGGCCTGTTGCTCGAGGAGGGCTCCACCGCCAGCCACGCGGCCATCGTGGCCCGCGCGCTGGACATCCCCTGCGTTGGGCGGCTGACCGGCCTGCGCGACCGGCTGTCGGAAGGCGACCCGGTGATCGTCGACGCCGAGACGGGCGAGGCCTGGCTGCGGCCGCGCCCGGATGTGATCGCCGCGCTCGACGCCCGTCTGGCCGTGCGCAATCAGCGCAAGGCGGAGTTCGCCAAGCTGCGCGACACCCCGGCCTTCACCAAGGACGGGACCAAGGTCACCCTGCTGATGAACGCGGGCCTCGCCGTCGACCTGGATATCCTGGGTGAGACGGGGGCGGAGGGCATCGGTCTGTTCCGCACCGAATTCCAGTTCATGGTCGCCGAGGAGCTGCCCCGGCTGGAGGCTCAGACCCAGCTCTATGAACGGGTGCTGGAGGCGGCCAACGGCCTGCCCGTGACCTTCCGGACCCTCGACCTCGGGGGCGACAAGCTGCTGCCCTATATGGAGATGGACCGGGAGGACAATCCGGCCCTGGGCTGGCGCGCCGTGCGCATGGGGCTGGACCGCCCCGCCCTGCTGCGCCTGCAGCTGCGCGCCCTGATCTGGGCGTCGAAGGGCCGCGCCCTGCGCATCATGTTCCCGCTGATCGCCAGCATCGACGAGTTGCGCGCCGCCCGCGCCCTGGTGGATCAGGAGCTGGCCTGGGCCAGGAAGCGCGGGCGCCCGGCGCCGTCGCGGCTGGACGTGGGCGCGATGATCGAGGCGCCGTCGCTGCTGTGGCACCTGGACGCCCTGCTGCCGATGACCGACTTCGTGTCGGTCGGCACCAACGACCTGATGCAGTATCTGTTCGCCGCCGACCGGGGCAATCCGCGCACGGCCGACCGCTATGACCCGCTGTCGCCGCCGGCGCTGCGGGCGCTGAAGACCATCCAGGAAGCCTGTGCGGACACCGGCACACCGGTGTCGGTGTGCGGGGAAATGGCCGGGCGGCCGCTGGAGGCCTTCACCCTGGTGGCGCTGGGCTTCGACCGGCTGTCGATGCCGCCGGCGGGGATCGGTCCGGTCAAGCAGATGGTGCTGTCCTGCGACCGTGGGGCGGCCCAAAAAGGCGTCGCCGCGCTGCTGAAAAGCACCTCCGGATCCGTCCGGAATGAAATCGAAACCTTGGCCCGTAAACTATATGTCGCAGTTTAGTTCATTGAATTCGCGGGGCTAAGCTGATATCCACAACGAAAGATTAATGTTTCCCGTGTGACACGGGATGGGGCGCAGTCTCGTTCGCGCGGGACGCGAGTTTTCGGGGGTCACGTAGCTATGCCGCTCGATACCGGCGGGGTTACGCAACTGCATATGCTGGTCGGTTCGGACAATGATGATGCTCCGGGCGTGGCCGACACTCCGACTCTCGACTATGGCCCCGACATCGGCGCCGCCTTCAAGGCGTTGCGCGAATTCCAGGGCCTTTCCCTCCAGGACGTTTCCGACGCCACCCGCATCCGCCGCGCCTACATCCAGGCCGTCGAGGACATGCGCGTCGATGAGCTGCCTTCGCGGCCCTTCGCCCTGGGCTACGTCCGCGCCTACGCCAAGCTTCTCGGCCTCGATACCGAAGAGGCGGTCGCGCGCTTCAAGCATGACGCGCCGGAGGCCGATGAGGCCTTGCGCGCCCCGGTCGGCGTGCGCCGCCAGGGTGATCCGCGCCTGGGCGCCATCGTCGCCGGCGGCGTGCTGATCGTCGCCGCCATCGTGCTGTGGAACGTCGCCCAGCACGCCATCGACACCGGCCCGCCGCCTCCGGGCGCGGCCGCCACCGCCATGGTCAACGGCGCGCCGCCGCCGGTTCAGGCCAGCAATGCTTCCGGCGGCCCCATCACCGTGGGCTCGCCCCTGCCGGCGCCGCCCGAGGCCACCGTGCCCGCGCCCTACATCACTCCCGGCATGCAGGCGGCCAGCGCCGCCGGCGGCTCCGCCGACGCCGCCGTGAAGGCCCAGCGCGATGCGGCCGCCGCCGCGCCCGCCGATGTCGACGTCAGCCGCGTGGGCACGCCCTTCGAAGCGCACGGGACCGTCTATGGCGACGCCTCGGCCGGTGGGCCGGTGGTGCTGCAGGCCCAGCGCGGCTTCGACCTGGTGGTCAAGGACGCGGGCGGCAAGGTGCTGTTCCTGCGCCACCTGAACGCCGGCGAGGCCTATCGGCCCCCGAATACGGCCGGCCTGGTGATCGACGTCTCCGATCCGACCGCCGTCGATGTGTTCATGGGCGGCCTGCTGAAGGGCAAGCTGCCGGGCGCCGTGACCCCGCTCAGCAAGCTGGGCGCCTAGCTCTTCGACGCCGCGACGCTGATCCCTCTTTAGATCGTCATCGATAACGCCTATTTTCGCGTCCATGAGCGGCGATCACACCCATCTGCGACCCTGGCGCCATATCGAGCGCCGCAAATCCCGCCAGATCATGGTGGGCAACGTGGCCGTGGGGGGCGACGCGCCCATCACCGTCCAGTCGATGACCAATACGCTGACGTCCGACGCGGCGGCCACCATCGACCAGATCCGCCAGCTGGAGGAGGCCGGCGCCGATATCGTGCGTGTCTCCTGCCCCGACGAGGAGAGCACCGCGGCGCTGTCGACGATCGTCAAGGCCAGCAAGGTCCCGATCGTCGCCGACATCCACTTCCACTACAAACGCGGCATCGAGGCCGCCAAGGCGGGCGCGGCCTGCCTGCGCATCAATCCGGGCAACATCGGTTCGCCCGCGCGGGTCAAGGAAGTCATCCAGGCCGCCCGCGACCACGGCTGCTCCATGCGCATCGGCGTCAACGCCGGCTCGCTCGAGCGCGACCTGCTGGAGAAGTACGGCGAGCCCTGCCCCGACGCGATGGACGAGAGCGCGCTGCGCCACGCGCGTATCCTGCAGGACCACGACTTCCACGAATTCAAGATCAGCGTGAAGGCCTCCGACGTCTTCATGACGGTGGCCGCCTACCAGCTGCTCTCCGAGGCCATCGACTGCCCGCTGCACTTGGGGATCACCGAGGCGGGCGCGCTGCGCACCGGCACCGTGAAGTCCTCGATCGGCATGGGCAATCTGCTCTGGGCCGGCATCGGCGACACCATCCGCGTCAGCTTGGCCGCCGATCCTGTGGAGGAGATCAAGGTCGGCTTCGACCTCCTGAAGTCGCTGGGTCTGCGCCACCGCGGCGTCAATATCATCGCCTGCCCCTCCTGCGCGCGGCAGGGCTTCAACGTGATCAAGACCGTCGAGGCCCTGGAAGCCCGCCTCGCCCACATCGCCCAGCCCATGAGCCTGTCGATCATCGGCTGCGTCGTGAACGGCCCGGGCGAGGCGCTGATGACCGACCTGGGCTTCACCGGCGGCGGCAAGGGGGCTGGCATGGTCTATGTGGCGGGCCGCCCCGACCACAAGATGGACAACGAGCGCATGGTCGACCACATCGTCGAACTGGTCGAAGCCCGCGCCGCGGAACTGGCCGCCGTCCCGCAGGCCGCGGAGTAACGTCCCTCCCTTAATGGGGCGGGACAGATCGCGCAGCGATCAGGGTGGGGCAGTGTGGGCCGGAGTGCGGAGTCAGCGCTTGAACGCGACCTCCCCACCCGTCCGAGGCTTCGCCTCGTCCACACTTCCCACTAAAGGAGGGAGAAAAGTGACGCCTGCGTCACTCTTGCGCCGCCCCGCCTTCCGCGCTTAGGTGCGGCCACCATTTTTGGGAGCGACACATGTCCGCAGCAGACGGCAACTGGAAGATCACCATCAACACGCCGATGGGCGCGCAGGAGGTGACCGCCTCCATCACCACCAGCGGCGACACCTTCACCGGCAAGACCTCGGGCCGCATGGGCGACTCTGACGTCAGCGGCAAGGTTTCGGGCGACACCCTGACCTGGAGCGCGGCCATCACCCAGCCGATGCCCATGACGCTGGAATTCGAAGCCACCGTCTCGGGCGACGCCATGACTGGCAACGTCAAGTTGGGCGCGTTCGGCAACGCCCCCTTGAGCGGCGTTCGCGTCTAAGAGATCCCGCCCGCCTAAGCGGACGGAAGAGGCCTCCCCCAGCGATGGGCGGAGGCCTTTTTCATGGACCGATCAGTCGAGGGCGGCCTGAGTCGAGACCGCAAGGCTGGAGGCCGCGCTGGTGACCGCATCGGTGCGCATCGCTTTGTCCCGGTGCGTGCTCGCGAGGACGAAGACAACCACCGCCACCAGAGCCATGACGCCCATGCCGATCAGCACGCCGCCGATGCCAAACCCACCTGTCCGCCGGATTACTCGTTCCGCCGCCATTGTCTCAAGTCTCCAGATGTCCCGGCGACCTAACGGCGCCCGACCTGGGACGTTCCGGCCGCAACCTTTCCGGCCTGGCCTAGCGCCGGCGCGGCGGCGCCACGTCGGAGAAGATCTCGAAGCTTTTCCACCTGGGCTCCAGGGGCGCCGCATCGGGTTGCGGCAGATAGGCCGAAGGCTCGATCAGGCCCAGGTTCGGCACGTAGCGCGGACAGTTGGGGAAGATGTCCGCCGGCGTCACCTTCACCAGCAGTTGGGCGCCGGGGATTTCCGCGATCAGCGGATCGTCGCCCACCACCTCGGCGGTCCCGTTCAGCCGCAGCCGCTTGGGCGCCTCGCCAAAGGCGATGAAGAGGATGCCGACGTTGGGGTTCACCCCGAGGTTCCCCAGGCTCTTGAACATGCCGTTGCCGTCATAGTCGGGGAAGATCAGCAGGTCCGGCGCCACGACCCGGGCGAACCCTGGCGGGCCGCCCTTGAACGAGCAGTCGGGCCGCCCTTCAGCATCCGCCGTCGC
>JAQGIP010000138.1 GCA_028291055.1 Caulobacter sp. | reverse complement strand
CAACAAGCTCAAACACTTCAGAGCCGTCGCCACACGCTACGACAAAAACCCCGACAACTACCTCGCCAGCGTCAAGCTCGCTTCAGCTCGCATCTGGATGCGGTTTAATGAGTCGATGGCCTAGAGTGCTTTCCGGCGAAGTGGATACCGGTTCGCCGCCGAAAAGCGCGACAAAACAAATACCTAGAGCGCCGCTCCGATTCTATCGGAGCGGATAACGCTCTAGGGGAGGCGGCGCTCGTCGTCCTCCCCCGGCGCGGGCGCATCGTCTTCCGCCTGCGCGAACGCAATGACCTCGCCCTCGACGCTCACCGCGCTCTTAGCCTCGAACGCCGCCGCGCTGTGGGAAAGCCTTCGCCATTCGTCGGCCAGGTTCAGATAACCGTGACGCTCCACGCGGTTCAGGGACTGGGCGGCCTTGCGCACCATATCCTCCGCCATCGCCGCATACCGTTCGCTGTCAGACATCGGCCTGCCTCCCGTTTGCGGGAAACACCTAGCGCCTCCGTCGGGTTCCCGACCACCGGCGCGGTAGGCCCAAAAGCATGTCCTATCCCTGATAGACCCGGTTCAGCTTGCGCATCCCGCCGATCCAGCGGCCGTAGTCGGCGGTCTTCTTGCGCATGTAGTCCAACACCTGGGGGTGGGGCAGGATCAGGAACTCCTCCGCCTCGATCGACTTCACCACCACCTCGGCCAGTTCCTCCGGCTCCATCATCCCGTCGACGCTGGCCACCCCGTCCTCATTGCCCGCCGTCATTGCCGTGCGCACCGCCTGGGGCGCCAGCACCGAGACCTTGATGCCCTGGTCGCCATGGGTGATGGCCAGCCATTCGGCCAGTCCCACGGCCGCATGCTTGGTCACCGCATAGGGCGCCGAGCCGATCTGCGACAGCAGCCCCGCCGCCGAGGCGGTATTCAACAGATACCCCCCGCCCCGCGCCGCCATCAGCGGAACCAGATGCCGCGCCGCCCACACATGGGCCATGACGTTGATGTCCCAGATCCGCTGCCAGTCGTCGTTGGGCGTCTCCGCCCCGCCGCCCACGCCGATGCCGGCGTTGGAGCAGAACAGGTCGATCGGCCCGTGATCCTTCTCCACCGTCTCGATCAGCCCCTGGATATCGGCCTCCACCGACACATCCACCTTGAACGCTGCGCCGCCGACCGAGGCCGCCGTGGCCTTGGCGCCCGCCTCATCGCGGTCCGCGCAGACGATCAGCCTCGGCCCCTCCGCCGCGAACCGCTGCGCCATGGCCCGCCCGATGCCGCTCGCGGCCCCGGTGATGACGATGATCTTGTCCTTGAGGTTCATGGCGCGCGCTCTCCCGGTCCTGGAAAATCCTTGAACCGCCGCGCCCGGTTTGGAAAGCCGCCTCTCACCAGATCCGCACCCGATCCTGCGGCCTCAGCCACAGCCTGTCACCCGGCCCGACCCCAAAGGCGGCCACCCAATCATCGTCGTTGCGCACCGTATCGGCGCGGTACTCGCCCGGCGCATGGCTGTCCGTGGCGATCTGCCGGCGCAGGCCCGCGTCGGTCTGCACCCTGCGCCAGCGCCGCGCATAGGCCAGGAAGAAGCGCTGGTCGCCGGTCAGTCCGTCCTTGACCACATCGGCCCTGCCACCCAGCGACAGCAGATAGGCGTCATGCGCCACCAGCAGCCCGGCCAGGTCCCCGACGCTCTCGCCCAGCACCTGCTGCCCGTTCACGCAAAGCCCCGGCGCCGGGCAATAGGCCCCATACTGCGCGGCCAGCGGCGCGATGGCCGCCTGATAGCGCGCCATATCCTCGGCGCCCCACCATTTCCCCAACCGTCCCTGGTCGTCCCAAAGGCTGCCAAGCGGGTCGAAGGTATGGCTGATCTCATGCGCCATCCCCGCCCCGGCCGAGCCATAGTTGCCGGCCGCATCCCCCTCCGCGTCGAAATAGGGCGCCTGCAACAGCGCCGCGGCGAACTGCAGGGAGTTGGGGCTGAAGTTGATCACCGCCCCCACCTGCTGCGGATAGAACCCCGCCCATTCGCCCGGATCCACCGGCCGGCTCAGCCTGGCCAGGGCGCCGCGATAGGCGAAGGCCTCTGCCCGCCGCAGATTGCCGTAGGCGTCGCCGCGCCTCACCTCCAATCCCGCATAGTCGATCCAGTGGTCCGGATAGCCCACGCCCACCTTCAGCGTCGCCAGCTTGGCCAGCGCCATCGTGCGCATCTGCGGCGACATCCAGGCCAGCCCACCGATCCGCGCCCGGAAGGCCAGGCGGATGTTTTGCGCCATCGCCTCGGCCGCCGCCTTGTCCTCAGCCGAGAAATACCGCGCCACATAGAGCCGCCCGATATCCTCCCCCAGCACCCGGGTGGTCGCCTCAAGCGCCTCCTGCGCCCGGTCCGGCGCCGCCGCGCCCCGGAACGACGCCGCCTCGTCGCGGAAGGCCCTGGGCAGCACGCCCGAAGCGTGCGCGATCAGATGGAAGGCCAGATAGTCCTTCCACGCCGCCATCGGCTCAGCCCCCACCAGCGCCGCCGACCCCGTCACCGCCGACGGCTGCCACACCACGAAGCGGTCGTTCCGCGCCAGCCCGGCCGCCTCGAAATAGGCCGACCAATCCAGCCCCGGCGCCTTGGCCGCGAAGTCCGCCCGGCGCCACCCATTGTCGGTCTTGAACACATCGTCCGTGTCGGCCCGCGACGCATGGGTGCGCGCGATGGCTGCCTCCAGCGCCAGCACCCGCCCGGCCCGCGCATCGCCCTGGTCGAACCCGGCCAGCGTCAGCATCGCCGCCACATGCGCCCGATACCGCTCGCGCGCCGCCACCTGATCCGGCCCCGCGCCCAGATAGTCGTCGCGGTCCAGCCCCAGCCCGCCCTGCACCAGATGCGCCGCATAGTGGCCGCCGTCGTGGAATCCCTGGTGGATCCACACCCCGAACAGCCCGTCGGTCTGGGTGTTGCCGCCGTCGTCCAGCCTCAGCGTGCGCCCCAGATAGGCCGACAGCGCCCGGCGGTCGCCCAGCGCCGCGATGGCCGCCAGCTCGCCCGCCAGCGGCGCCCCGCCCTTGGCCTCGATCCCCGCCACATCCATCCATCCGGCATAGTAGTCGCCGATCCGGCTCGGCGTGCGCGCCTGGGCCACCCCCTCCACCAGCCCGCGCACGCGCCGCGCGGTCTCGTCGCGCAGCATGGCCGAGGTGTCATAGCTTGAACGCCCCTCCGGCACGGCGGTGGCGCTCAGCCACATCCCGTTGGCGTGGCGATAGAAGTCGTCGCCGGGCCGCACCGCGCTGTCGACACCCCCCAGTTCTGCAGCCGAATCCGCCGCCATCGCCGGCGCCATGCCCACCAGGATCGCGGCGGCGAGGCCCGCCGCCCGGGCCAGGGTGAGCGCCCTAAACACGCGCCGCCTCCAACACGCTCAGGGCCGCCAGAACGGCCCAGGTATCCACCACCTGGGCGAACTCGTCCTGCAGGTCGCTGAGCGCCGCGCTATGCACCTCGTCCGCCGGCCGGTAACGCCCGTTCAGATTGGCCCGCGCGAAGGCCGCCGTCGCGTCGCCCACCACATAGGTGTCGAAGCCCAGGTTGCCGGCCATCCGCGCCGTCGTGGAAATACAGTGGTTGGTGGTCAGCCCCACGATGGCCAAGGCCGGCGCCCCCATGGCCCGCAGGTCGGCCTCCAGCGTCGTGCCGATGAAGGCGCTGTTGACCCGCTTGCGATAGACCCGCTCGCCGGCCAGCGGCCGCGCCTCCGGCATCACCGCATTGCCCCGCGTGCCGGGCCTGAGCAGGCCCGAAGCGCCCGGCGAGTCGTGATGCACGTGCAAGACCGGCGCGCCCGCCGCCCGCCAGGCGCCCAGCAACGCCGCCACATTGGCCTCCGCCATCGGATTGTTGCGCACGCCCCAGGACGGATCGTCAAAGCCCATCTGCATGTCGACTACCAGCAGCACCGCATCGCGGCTCAGCGCCCGCAGGCTTCCCGCCCCCGGCTCCTCAACCCCGTTCGACCGCATAGAGACGCCTCCTTGACAGCACCCGTCAGCGACCGATTGTGAGGCCGAAGAGCGTCTGTCGCCCTAGGCAAGACGGCGGCGGAGCCCTGCGGAATGAGCGAAAACCCCACCGCGGCCCGGCAAAACGGCGGCGCCCGCGACGGCCTCGACGAGCGGCTGATCGCGCTGCTCACCGCCAACGCCCGCATGACGCTGACGGCCCTGGCCCAAAAGCTCGCCCTGTCGCGCACCGCCGTTCAAGCCCGCATGGCCCGGCTGGAGCGCGATGGGGTCATCACCGCCTACCGCGCCATCCTCGGTCCCCGCCCCGGCGCCGGCGTCGACGAAGGCTTGAGCGCCGTGCTCTCCATCACCTTCAGCCAACGCCCCTGCGCCCCCGTGGTCGAAAAATTCCGCCACTGGCCCGAAATCGCCCACTACTACTCCGTCACCGGGCCCCTGGACGCCTACGCCGTGGTCAAGGTCGCCGGCGCCCACGACCTGTCCCAACTGGTCGATCGCCTCAGCGCCATCCCCGGCGTCGCCGAGGTCCGCTCCGCCGTGGTGCTGAAGGGCGGCTGAAGCCGCCCCGACCTAGGGGACGCGCCTGTAGGTGTAGCTCTTGCCCTCCTGGCGCAGGATCAGCGTCCGCGCCGGCCCGAGCCCCTCAACGGGGAAGTCCACCAACACCTCTTCATCCAGCCGGGCGAAGAACCGGCTGGCCGACTCCGGATAGATCACCAGCTGCCCGCCCCCGACGGTGACGATCAGGCCGGTGACCCCCCGGCTGATCTCGATGCGGTCGCCCGGCTCGTATTCATAGACGCCCAGCACCCGCTCCAGCGCCGCCGCCGGCAGCACCACCGCGTGATGCACGGGCGCGATGGTCAGGTCGATCGCCTCCGCCGGGTCGAGGATATGGCGGCCCACATCGTCCAGCCCGCCGCTGCCGGCCGTGTCGGCCAGCGCCACGACCGCCGTCCCCCGCGCCGGGTTGAAGCCCATGAAGGTGCGCGACCCGTCCCCGCTGCCGTTGCACCAGTAGAAGGTCTCCCCGTTGGCTGCCGTGCGCCGCCAGCCCAGCGCCATGCGGGTCGTGCCGTCCTCGCCGGGCCGGTCCACGCTCAGCATCAGCCGCGCCGCCCGGCCCAGATCGCCGGGCCCGACGCCGGTCACGAACAGCGCCAGAAATGTCAGTAGGTCATCGGCCGTGGAGCGCAGCCCGCCCGCCGGGTTCAACGCCCCGTCGTCGCTCGGGCCGACGGGTTTCAGGTTGACGTCGTGACCCCTGGCCCGGCGCCGCGCGGCCGCCGGATCGTCGCCGAACCGCGTGTCGGCCAGGCCCAGCGGCCGCGTCACCCGCTCGGCCAACAGATCGGCGAACGCCTCATGCCGCCTCAGCGCCAGCCCCTGGCCCAACAGCGCCACCCCCAGGTTGGAATACTCAAACCGCGACCCCGGCGCGCGGGTCAGCCGATAGTCCGCCAGCCCCGCATAGAGCTGCGCGAGGCTATAGCCCGCATATTTGTTCGGCGCGTCCGGCGCCGCATTCAGGTTGTTGGGCCGCAGCGGCAGGGCCGAGCCATGGGTGGCTAGATCGGTCAGCGTGATCTCACGCCCCTCGAACGCCGGAACCCTGACCCCCGCCGGCACATAGGCCGACAACGGATCGTCCAGCCCCGCCTCGCCCCGCACCACCATCTCGGCCAGCACCAGGGCGGTGAACACTTTCGACAGCGAGGCGATCTCGAAGACGGTGTCGCCGCCGATCGGCCGCGCGCCCCTGCGCCCCACCGGCCCATAGCCGACCATCCTGCGCCCCGCGGGCCCCGACACCCCCACCACCATCCCGGTGGCCCGATGCTGGCGCGTGGCGCGAAACCGCAACAGCCGCGCGATCTGCGCGTCGCTCATCCCCTCGGCCGCCCGGGCGTGCGCCGCCGCCGACAGCGCGCCCAGCAAGGCCAGACCCCCGGCCGCCAGCCCGCGCCGCGTCAGCCCCGTCCCGGATCTCCGCCGAATGGATTGCTCGTCGTGCACGCCGCCGCCTCCAGCCCGCACCTCGGGCCCGCCCCACGCTAGGCGCCCGCGCCCCAACCCGTCTTGAACATTATTGCGCGCGCGCCCCCACACACTCCGCTCATCCCGGCGTTCGCCGGGATGAGCGGAGGATTTTGCGGGAAACTGGGTCGCTCAGAGATGTGAGGCGCGCGCCACCACCACACGGGAAATAGGAATGCCGCCCCCGTACTAGCCACCTCAGACCCTACGAGACTCGCCGCCGCAGGCCCTCACGCCACCGCCGCCCGATACCGCGCCGGCGTCACCCCCAGCTGGCGCACGAAGGCCCGCGTCATATGGCTCTGGTCGGCGAACCCCGCTTCGCCCGCCGCCTGGGCCGGCGTGCGCCCCGCGCTCAACGCCCGCCGCGCCGCCCGCACCCGCCGCTGCAGCAGATAGGCATGCGGCGTCGTCCCGGTCTCGCGCGCGAACCCCCGCAACAGCGCAAACCGGCTCATACCCGACAAGGCCGCCAGCTCGCTCAGCGACACCGCCGCCTCCGGCGCCTCATCCAGCCGCCGCAAGGCCCGGCCCACGCCCGGCGAGCCGCGCGCCACAACCGGCGCCCGCGCCCCATAGCGCCCGAACGCCATCATCAACGCCCCCAGCAACGCCTCCTCCAGCGCCAGCGCATCCGGCGCCCCCGCCGTCACCGCCGAAAACAACCCCTCGATCCGCGCCCTCAACGCCGCATCGCGCACCGCCGGCCGCACGATCTCCAGCCCGCCGCCGCCCTCCAGCCCGATCTCGCCGGCCACCAGCTCCGGGTCGAACTGCAGCATCCGCCACCCGCGCGCCCGGCCCTCGATCGCCACCCCGTCATGCATCTCGCCCGGATTGACCGCGACCACGTCCCCGGCGCCCGATTCCACGCTCCCGCCGGGGCTCCAGGTGCGATGCCCGCCAAACACCATCACCCCGATGCCGAAGTGGTCATGGGCATGGCGCGGAAAACTCCGGTCCGAGACCAGCGAAATCGCCTCCACGCCCGGATGGGCGGAGCGGTGCTGCTTGGCCAGATGGATCTCAGAAACGCCCGTCATCCGCGATCAAGGCTCCCTGCCGGCGGCTAGAGTCAAACGGATGCGGCGCGCTCGCGAAACCCGCCCCGCACCCAGGCCAGCCACAGGATGGCGACGCTGGCGACCAGCGAGAGGATCAGGGCGGACAGCGAACTCTCCGGTCCGAAACCGCCCCCGCTCAGGAAGGGCGCGACGCCCGCGACCGGCCGCGTGATCAGCGGCCCCCCGGCGAAGAAGCCGACGCCCGAGACCGCGCTCCCGAACACCCAGCCTTGCGTGAAATTCCAGCCCGCGTGCATGCCGATCGACAGCCAGGGCCGGCCGGTCAGCATATAGAGCCCCGCCCCGATGCCCTCCCCCGCCAGCAGGCAGAGGGCGGAAAACACCGTCGCGCCGGGATTGCCCAGGTGCAGGGCGCCGAACAGTAGGGCCGCCAACCCCAGCGCCGGCCACACCCCGAAAGCCCGCCACAGCAGCCGGAAGATGACCAGCCGCAGCAGCGTCTCCTCGATCACCGAGGACTGGATGGTTTCCTTCAGGGATTGCGAGATGTGCGCCACCGGCGCGGCCTCGATCGTCACCATGCCCGCCGCCGCCAGCGCCCCGATGATGGCCGCCATGATCACCCCGCCGATCGCCAGGCCGCCCAGTATTTCCGGCACAAACCACGCCAAGGCCAGCTCGCGCACCGCCCGCTTTTCGCCCAGCCGGACCGCCAGCCCATAGACCAGCAGCATGGCGATCGACCCCACGATCACCGCCGCCAGCCGCGCATCGCCGGGCGCCGCCGCCCGGGTCGTGAAATGCGCGCCCCGGGCCATGGCCGCCACCCGCAAGGTGGTGTCGGCCGCCACATTGAACGTCGCCACACCCAGCACCGCCAGCAGCGCCATCCACCCCAGCGCGCGCAACCAGCGCAACCTGCCGGGGGCCAGCACCCGCGCATTGCCCAACTCAACCCCTGTGGTCACCAACCCGCCCCCCTCACGATCTCCGTCGCGAGGGCCAAGGTGTTGGATCGGCGTGGGTCAGGCGAGTGTATTATCGGCAATGAATCCGGGGTGGGCGCCGGCGGCCTTATCTCCTGCGCCCGCCCGCCTCCCCAGGCGAGCCTGCAGCGAGCCGGCCGCGCGGAGGTGTCTGCGCAGCAGTCGGAGGGGCTTACTGAGTTGAAGGGTAGGTGGGTTCTGGCGTGGGCGGTGGAGGCGTCACCGGTTGGGTCGGAGTATTCACGCGAGGCGGCGGGGGTCTTGCCAGTGAATTTACCGTACTTGCGGGCCTGATCGGAATGCTGTGGGGTTAGGCCCTGACGTCCCTACGAATCGTCGGCGCGCCTAGATCGGCAACGCGGGGCGGCCCACGCTGTGCCCAATAAATCCGCCCGCGCCTTAGCACGAAATGACTATAGCAATCCTTTGTGCGCCAGACCGAGGGGTAAAGGCTGACAGTATCGTTCTCAAGGACATCCACACGCCAGCGCGGTCGATCCCGCTCCAAGAGGCTGAGCTGAATCACAGCACCACACTTACAGGGGCAGAGCATTGCCACAGACCAGGGCGCGCCATCATCGCCTACCAGATAGACATACTGTGGATCAAGTTGGTCGGGCACGTCATCAACTGCCTTCGCGGTAAGTGGGCGAATGGCGGTCGCAATGCTGGCATAGAACTCTCGAAGACGAGCGAAGACGTCCATCAAGCGGCCTTCCTGGGAAGGCTGAGTTCAGGCCAATCGAGCAGAGGTTCGACATCCCCGCGACCCACGTGGCGCGCAAGCGCCGGGCAAGGTTCTCCATCGGCCTCACGGGCAAAGATATCATGGCTGAGACTCACTCGGCGCACCGCGAATTCGCCGTTTGGTTCGAGCCGAAAGGGGTGCAGCCGCGCTAAAAACTCGTTCACAGCCAAGCTGGCAATAAGCATATTGACGTGGATTACGGCTGGCCGGTCTTCAGCCGCGCCGCGGATATAACCTTCTTTCACCTGCCGCCGATAACTGGTCGGGTCTGTGCGCGCTAATCCCGCAGCGCGGAGCTGCTCACCCGTGTAGACGTGGCGGCTAAGAAGACTCGAACCACCAGGTTTCAAGTAGTGGACGCTGGCGGCCACCTGATCAACGCCGCCTTGACCGTCGGCCTCCAGCTTCACGCCGAGGTCGAAGTAGGGAATGCAGTAGAAGGTAGCCAGTCGATTGAGAAGGTGTCGGCCGTCTATCGAATCCATGCAACCGAAAAGAACGTCGCAGTCGGCGAGGGCTTGGACAACCTCGCGAGCAAAAAGATCGCGTGCAAAGGTAGTCACTACGGTGCCCAGGCCCATGGCGGAGATCGCACCAGCAAGAACTTTCACCTTGGGGCGGGCGGTATTCGCGTCTGCCGCAGTCGAGTTTAGGATTCGATTGAGGTTCTTGAGTTCGACCACATCCGGATCGACCAGAACTAGTTCCCCCACTCCATTGCGCGCCAGCATCTCGATCGTGGGGCTCCCGGTACCCGAGCAGCCCACAACGCCGACCTTTAGCGCGCGCAATGCCGCGAAGGTGCCCTTTCCAAATGTTTGGGCGATCCGTCGCCCGGTTTCGGGCACGGGTTCGTCCTCACGCTGCGGTGCATAAACCCGCAGGTCGTCGCCTACGACCGTAACCCGTTCGAACGGATGAAATTGTCCAAGGGCGTCGCAGACACGCCCGAAAATCCGCCCATCATCCATCAATATCGCACTGCCATGTGGCGCGTCGGTAGCCAGCCAGCAATAGATAGAGGGGAAGAGTTCTCTGTCGGAATGGTCGTCGATCTCCGAGAAACGGTCGAATCCAACGTGGCCGTGAATCTTGATGATTGCATCGCCACGGCGCTCTGCTTCGCTAAGAAGAGGCGGCAGCACATCCGTGGGCCATGTCACTCGATCAGGCGCCCTAACGCTGCAGCGCTCATACGGCACCAGCACCACGTCGCGAACCGAGAGTCGGTGGCGTGAGCCATCGCGACGACCGCATATTAGGAAGGCCACCGCCTCCAATTTATCGGCAGGAAAGAGATGCTGCCTAAGCTCGGCTTGATGGCTCTCAGTTAGCGTAAGCGTGACGGGTGCCAACGGACTATCCCTTCGCGAGTTCGCGCTGGAGCCATTCGCTCACCAGACCGAAATGGGTCGCGAGATTATCGACACCTGGGCGCCAGGGGTTGGCGGGGGTCCTGTGGCGACTCCAGCGCTGCCAAGTTTTGTTGTCGAAGGCATCCTCGGCGAGAGCCCCGATGGTCCCCCCGTTACTGCGAGCAAGCGCCGGATAGAAGTAGACCATGTCGATCTGAGAATCGGGATAGCCGGGCTCTATGCGGACATTGGCGCTCACTTCTGTCGCGTTGTAGCCGGGCGGCACCGGCCAGCGATGGATCACTATTCGGAGCACCTCGCCCTCCCGAACCAACTCGTAGTTCAGGCCAAGCCCATCCAACCATTCGCGGTCCTCACTCGGCAGGTCAAAGTCGCGCCGTGAGCCTAAGCCCTCCGTCTGGTCGAGCGGCAGAGTTACGAAGCGTTCAATGCCTTCGTCAGTAAGATCGACGTGTTGGTCGATTGCCAGTCGCTCGGGCTGGCCGCCCTTCCGCTTGAGATAGAGTGCGTATTGCTCCGCCGGCGTCTTGCCCGCCAACGTCAGCAACTCCCGGGCGGTGGGTGAAGCATTTGCCGTTTCCAAGATTTGCTTGTCGATCTGCACGCGGAACAGCTTCGGCTTTTTGCCGGGATCGCCGTCGCCGTGGTTGTGGTCATCGTCCGACATGTCTGCCTCCATCAAGCTGTTCGACGGGGTATGCGGGCCAGCGCATCTTTTCCGGACGCGGTAAAATAAATTGTTTGCATGGCGTCCAAAACCCCGCGCCTCATCCGCAAGAGAGGGCATGTTTGCCATGGCGGTCCAGGACGAACGCGACAGGGACTACGCATCCCCAGGAGAGGCTGCGCGCGAACTCGCATCCATGAGCGCGGCGGACCTTATTCGGGTTCAACGGTTCGCGCGTATCCGTGCTGCCGGGATCAAGCCTTGGGATTGGGAAGACCTGTTGAATGAGGCGGTTGCCCGAGTCTTGGCCGGCACTCGGCGTTGGCCGCGCCATTTGCCTCTAGTTGTCTTCTTGCGTGGAACCATTCGCAGCTTGGCCGAGGAAGAGCGTCGGCGGCGAGCGCAGGACGGATATCGGTCTGGCACACACGACATGGACGAGGCAACTAGTGTCTCTGATGATTCACCGGGCCCTGATCGTGACGTGGTCGCTCGCGACATCCTTCGCCAGTTGCTGGCCCGCGTCGAAGGTGACGCTTTGGTAGGCCAAGTTATCGCGGGACTCGAACGCGGCGAGACCGCTGCAGAAACCTGCACTCGGGCGGGCATCTCTGCCCAGACGTACGATGCTGCGCGAAAGCGCTTCAGGCGCTCAGTAGGCGCCTGGTTAGAGGAAAGTGAAACCTCCGATGGCTGAACGACATGATGATGACCGGTTAGAATCGCTGCGAACTGCCGCAGAGGAAGATATTTTGAGCGCGTCCGATGAGGCGGTGCTGGAGGAAGGAGGGGCAACCCGTGTGCGGGCTTTGTTTGCGAACGCGCTGCGCACGTACGGATATGCGTCCACCGGTCTCAGCCTGCCGCCAACGCGACGCCGTTCGCGCGATCTTCGCGCAGGTTCGAGTTATGCGCGAACTGAAACGGGGGAACTTCAGGCGGCGCCGCTTCGTGCCGTATTTGGCCCGCCCCAGGACCCTGAGGAAGAGGACTTCGATTCCACGTTGCGGCCGCGGCCGCGCTGAGGGCAGAAATCTATGACTTCCGAAATCGCCGTTATGAACCGTTTGGCGGTGGCGTTGGCCGCCGATAGCGCGGTCACGGTCGGCGCGGGGCAGCGGAATAAGGTCTACAATTCCGCAAACAAGCTCTTCATGCTGTCGCGCCGCCACCCAGTCGGCGTGATGGTCTACAACAACGGCCTCTTGCTGGGCGTGCCCTGGGAAACGCTGATCAAGGTGTTTCGAGACGAACTCGGTGATCAAGAGTTCGCCCGGCTGGAGGAGTACGCCCAGGCCTTTCTGGATTTTGTGGAGAGCAAGGCTGAGCTCTTCACGCCCGAGCTTCAGACCCGCTACTTTCTGGACATGGTACGCGCACACTATTCCGAAATCGCGCGCACGATCAGGTATCGGATCGAGCAGGCAGAAGCCAAGGCGGACGAGACGACGGATCGTGCAACGCTTCGCAGTTCGCTGGTGGCGGAGGAAATCCGCATAGTGCATGCCGCTTGGGCGGAACTGGAACTGAGTCCCAGCCTAACCGCAGGGATAGGCGACCAACTGCGCGGCCAGTGTTCGGGCGAGATATCCAAACTTGTGACCCAGTACTTTCGTACCAAGTCGTGGGTGGCCGAGCAGGATGAAGTGCGGCTGCTGACCGAATTGGCAGGCCTTTGGGTCGATCGAGACTCGGTGCCGGACTCCACGTTCTCTGGCGTAGTGGTCGCAGGCTTCGGACGCGATGACTTCTTTCCGGTCCTCCGCTCCTATGGCATCGGTGAGATCTATGGGGGTAAATTGAAGGTCGATATGGATGAGACGGTACGGATCAGCGAATCGGAACCCGTTCACATAGGGATTTTCGCGGACTCCGACATGTCTAACGTTTTCCTGCAGGGAATTTCGGAAGATGCCGAGGCAATGCTAGTGAAGCGTGCTTATCAGGCCGCCGAGGAACTCACGACCAAGGCTATTGAGGCCTGCCCCACTCCCGAGGCGAAGGCCGCGCTTGAGGGTGTATTGGATGCAACGCGGGACGAGGTCATGGAGCGCTTTGTCAACGACATGGGCACCTTCAAACGCGACCGCAACGAGTTGGAAAATGCACTGACCCACGCTCCAAAAGATGAAATCGCCAGCGTAGCCACGTCCCTGGTCAACCTGAACTCGTTTAAAAAGCGGATGTCCATGTCGCTTGAGACGGTGGGAGGGCCGGTTGATGTGGCCGTTATTTCTAAGGGCGACGGCTTCATCTGGATCGACCGGAAGCACTACTTCCAGGCAGGATTAAACCCGCATTTTGTTACTAATCGTTATGCCAGCAGACCCCCCATTTCGGAGGAACAGCCTTGAGCAAGGGAGAACGCTATCGCGCGCCGCGTTCGACACCCGCGGCCGATCCGGAGCCCCACTCCGCATACGAACGCTTTCTACAGAAACTTGCCCCCCGACACCCAGCGGTTGTTAGTCGTTCCGTTGGCGAGACGGGGCAGGAGTTGCCAACGCTCAGACTCTTGCCACGCAAGAAGCGCAAGCGGGACTGATCACATCGGCCCTTGACGTGGAGGCACCACGCGCCGCTCCATCGTACCGCAGCTAAGCTGCAGGATTGCGATCGCCTGACTATTTCCTTGCCGGCTCGGAGGACTCTTTCCCTACCGCTACGCACCCGCCATCTTCGACAAGCCGCAACAAATCCCGCCGTGCGAAGTCGCCTCCGCCGCAGCCCGACACCCTGCAACGCACAATAAGGAGAGCGCTAGGGAGATCGTACCCGCCGCCCGTCGTCGGGCCTTGGCATCTTCGCCCCACCCCCCCTTTGACCTCCCCACCCGCAACCCCCTAACCTCCACCGCATGACGCAAGTCAGCCCCGCCCCCTCTGCGAGCGCCTCCGCGATCGCCGCCGCGCCCACGGCCCCGCGCCGGGCCCATGGCCACGACCACATCGTCGACACCCTGATCGAGGAGCGCGCGCCGCGCTGGGCCGGCTCGCCCGCCTGGCCGCTGCTGCGCCCGCCCCTCTATGCCCTGCTCGACTATGGCAAGGCGCGGCGCATGGCCGACGCCATCGCGCCGCTGCCGGGCCGCGCGGCGTTGGACTATGTGTCGGCCCTGCTGGCGCTGAAGGTCGAGGCCCGGGGGCTGGAGCATGCGCCGCGTTCCGGCCGGGCGCTGATCATCGCCAACCATCCCACCGGCATCGCCGACGGGGTGGCGGTCTATGACGCCTTGAAGGCCATCCGTCCCGACCTCGTCTTCTACGCCAACTCCGACGCCCACCGGGTCTCGCCGGGGTTCGGCGAGGTGCTGATCCCGGTGGAGTGGGTGGAGGCCAAGCGCACCCGCGAGCGCACCCGCCTCACCCTGGCCATGACGCGGGAGGCCATGGAGGCCGAGCGCGCCCTGGTGGTCTTCCCGGCCGGGCGCCTGGCGCGCAAGGGTCCCGACGGGGTGCTGGCCGAAAGCCCCTGGATGCCCACGGCGCTGTCCATCGCGCGCAAATACGACGCGCCCGTCCTGCCCATGCACCTCGCCGGCCCCTGGTCCACCCTCTTCCACTTCTTCCACGGGCTCTCCACCGAGCTGCGCGACATCACCCTCTTCCATGAGCTGCTCAACAAGCGCGGCCGCGCCTTCACCCTGACCTGCGGCCCGCTGATCCCGCCCGATCGCCTCGACCCCGACGCCGCCGTCGCCACCGAGGCGCTTAAGGCCTACATCGAGCACGTGCTTCCCAACCATCCGACCCAGCCCTTTGCCTGACGCCGCCACCCCCGCGCCCCTGTTGTTGGAGGACGAGGCCGCCACCGCGCGCCTGGGCGCCGCGATCGCGCGCGTCCTGGCCCGGGGCGACGCGGTCTGCCTGTCCGGCCCGCTGGGCGCCGGCAAGTCGACCCTGGCGCGCGCCCTGATCCGCGCCCTGACCACGCCGCAGGAGGAGGTGCCCAGCCCCACCTTCACCCTTGTTCAAAGCTATGAGGGCCCCGCCTTCCCCCTCGCCCACTTCGACCTCTACCGCCTGTCCGACCCCAATGAGGCCTATGAAATCGGACTGGACGAGGCGTTGGAAGAGGGCGCGGCCCTGATCGAATGGCCTGAGCGGCTGGAAGGTCGCCTCCCCCCCGACAGATTGGATATAGAGATCGGGTTCGCCTTGGTTGCCGGGGCTGAGGGCCGCGTCGCGCGGCTCAACCCCCACGGCGGCTGGCTGGCCAGATTGAAGGACGTGCTCGTTTGAATTCCGACCGCGAAACGCTCAAGGCCCGCTTCCTGGCCGCCCACGGCCTGGGCGAGGCGCGGCGCGAGCCCCTGGCCGGCGACGCCTCCACGCGGGCCTATGAGCGGCTCTATCCGGCGCCCGGTTCGCCCTTCGCCCCCAGCCTGATCTTCATGGACCAGCCGCCCAGCGTGGAGGCCGCGCCCTGTCCGCCGCAGGCCACGCTGGAAGAGCGCCGCGCGCTCGGCTTCAACGCCGCCTACCGCCTGGCCGCCGGCCGGGTGGACGCCTTCGTGGCCTGCGCCGGCTGGCTGCGCGCCCAGGGGCTGTCTGCCCCCCGGCTGATCGCCGCCGACCCGGCCGACGGCCTGGCCGTGCTCGAGGATCTCGGCCCCGACGTCTATGCCCCCATCATCGCCGAGGGCCGGGCCGACGAAGCCGCCCTCTATGACGCCGCCGTCGATGTGCTGCTGGTGGTCCACGCCGCCGCCGCGCCCGCCGTGCTCGACTATGACGGCTCGGTCTGGCCGCTTCTGGACTACGACGGCCTGGCCCTGGAATCCGCCAGCGACATCTTCACCGACTGGTACGGCACGCTCTATCCCGCCGCCGCGCTGGACGGCTCCGCCATCGCCGAGTGGAACCGCCTGTGGACGCCGATCCGCGCCCGCGCCGAGGCCGGCGCCGCCGTCTTCTGCCTGCGCGACTATCATGCCGAAAACCTGATCTGGCTGCCGGACCGCGCGGGGCCCGCCCGCGTCGGCCTGCTGGACTTCCAGGACGCCGTGCGCGCCCACCCGGCCTGGGACTTCTCCATGCTGCTGCATGACGCCCGGCGCGACGTCTCCGCCGGCCTCGCCGCGCGCTGCCTGGACCGCTATCTCGCCGCGCGGCCGGAGATCGACCGGGCCCAGTTCCTGGCCGACTTCAATGCGCTGGGCGCCCTCAACATCGTGCGCATCCTGGGCATCTTCGCGCGCCTGATCGTGCGCGACGCCAAGCCCCGCTACGCCGTCTTCATGCCGCGCCTGTGGCGCTATCTCGACGCCTGCCTGGCCTCGCCGGGCATGGAGGGGCTGGCTGCCTGGTTCGAGGCCCACGTCCCCAAGGAGGCCCGTGCATGAGCCCGACCGCGCCCAAGACCGCCATGGTGCTGGCCGCCGGCCTCGGCACCCGCATGCGGCCCCTCACCGATGACCGCCCGAAAGCCCTGGTCGAGGTCGGCGGCCGTCCGCTCATCGACCATATGCTCGACCGCCTCGGCCACGCCGGGGTGCAGACCTGCGTGGTCAATGTCCACGCCTTCGCCGACCGGCTGGAACAGCATCTGAAGGCCCGGCGCTGGCCGCGCATCGTCATCTCCGACGAACGGCCCCAGGCGCTGGAGACCGGCGGCGGCCTCAAGCACGCCATGCCGCTGCTGGGCGCGGGTCCCGTCTGGGTCTGCAACATCGACAGCGTCTGGATCGAGCCGGGCGGCGCCTCGGCCATGGAGGCGGTGGCCGCCGCCTGGAACCCCGACGTCATGGACGTCTGTCTGATGCTGGCGCCCACCGACACATCGCTCGGATTCCACGACACGGGCGACGTATTTCTGGCCGAAAACGGCGCCGTTCGCTTCAAAAACCCGGGTGAAACGGCGCCATTCGTCTACGTCGGCGTGCATATCTGCGACCCGGCCATCGTCGCCGGCGGCCCCGAGGGCCCCTTCGGCCTGCTGCCGACCTGGAAGGCCCTGGCCAAGACCGGCCGCGTCCACGGCATATCGCCCCCCGGCCAGTGGATGCATGTGGGCGACCCCGCCGCCCGCGACGCGGCCGAGGCGAAGCTGCGGTGACCTCGCCCTTCACGCGGCCCTCCTCCGCCGAGCCCGGTCCGCGCTGGTTCACCATCCCCGCCCATCGGCCCTTCGCCGAGGACCTGGCCGCCGGCCTGCTCGCCCATTTCGAGGGCCAGGGTCCTGAGGCCCTGTCCGACGCCATCGTTCTGACCCCCACCCGCCGGGGCGGGCGCACCCTGGCCGAAGCCTTCCTGCGCCTGGCCCCCGGCCGCGCCCTGCTGCTGCCCCAGATCCGCCCCCTGGGCGATCTTGACGAGGGCGAGCCGCCCTTCGAGCCCGGCGACCTGTCCCTCGACCTGCCCCCCGCCATCACCCCGTGGCGGCGCCGCTTCGAACTGGCCCGCCTGACCGCCGCCCAGATGTCCGGATCACCCCCTGTGACGGCCATTCTGGACATGGCCGACGCCCTCGCCGCCTTCCTCGACAGCCTCCAGATCGAAGAAATCAACCTCGAAATAGCCCACGAACGCGTCGCCGGCCTGGTCACCGGCGACCTCGCCACCCACTGGCAGATCTCCGCCGACACCCTGCGCCGCGTCCTGCGCGACTGGCCCGCCCGCCTGGCGGAACTGGGCCTCATCGACGTCGCCGAGCGCCGGGTGAAGCTGCTGCGCGCCCTGACCGAACAATGGACCGAACGCCCGCCCGCCGGCGTCCTGGTCGCCGCCGGCTCCACCGGCACCGCCAAGTCCACCGCAGACCTGCTCATCGCCATCGCCAAAGCCCCCCTGGGCGCCGTCATCCTCCCCGGCCTCGACGAGGGCCTGGCGCAGGACGCCTGGGAGCAGGTCGGCGAACAGCATCCGCAAGGCGCCATGCGTCGCCTGCTCGAGCGCGCGGGCGTGGAGCGCCAGGCCGTCACCGACTGGCGCTCCAGCGCCGACACGAAAGGCCGTTGGCGCCGCCGCGTGATCAACGAAGCCCTGCGTCCGCCGGAAGCCACCGCCGACTGGCTGAAGCAGATCGCCATCCTGCGCGCCGAGGCTTCGGGCGAAGGCGTCGACCCCATCGCCGCCGGCTTCGAGGGCCTGGCCCTGGTCACCACCGCCGGCGACGAGGAGGCGGCGCTGGCCTGCGCCCTGCTGCTGCGCGAAAAGCTGGAGGCGCCGGGCGCCACGGCGGCTCTGATCACGCCGGACCTGGTGCTGGCGCGCCGCGTATCGGCGCGGCTGGCGCGGTGGGGCATTGAGGCCGACGCCTCGGCGGGGCGTGACCTGTCGGGGTTCCCGGCGGCGGTGCTGGCATTGCTGGTCTCGCGGCTGGCGGTGGACCCGTGGGATCCGGTGCGGCTTCTGGCCGTGTTGAAGTCGCCCTATGTGCGGCTGGGGCTGGAGCCCGATACCTTCCAGACGGCGGCGACGGCGCTGGAGCAGTTCGGCCTGCGCGGGCCCCGGCGCGAGGGTCGTGCGGCCCTGCTGACCCGGCTGGGCGAGGGCGCCGAGGCCGGACGCGGGCGCGGCGCCGCCGATCCCGAGCGGCTCAAGGTCCTGGAAGACGCGGCCGACCTGATGAGCCGCCTGGACGCCGCCCTGGCCCTGGCCCGCGCGCCCTTCGCCGCCGACGACGCGGCGGCCCCCGCCGACATCGCCCGGGCCCTGGTCGCGGCGATGGAAACCCTGGCGCGAGGGACCGCCGGCGAGACCGGCGACCTCTGGGCCGGCGCGGGGGGCGAGGCGACCGGTGGGGTGCTGGCGGCCCTGGCCGGCGAAGGCGAGGCCCTGCCGCCCGCCACCGCCGAGGGGTTCGCCGATCTGCTGGAGCGGCTGATCGGCGGCGAGAGCGTGCGCGCGCCCGGCGCGGCGCATCCGCGCGTGCGCATCCTCGGCGCCATCGAGGCGCGGATGACCAGCGCCGACCGGCTGGTGCTGGCGGGGCTGGAGGAGGGGGTCTGGCCTAGGCCCGCCCCGGTCGATCCCTTCCTGTCGCGCACCATGCGCACGGGCCTGGGCCTGCCCCCGCCCGAACGCCGCATCGGCCTGACCGCCCACGACTTCGCCCAGGCCGCCTGCGCGCCCGACGTGATCCTGGTCCACAGCCAGCGGCGGGACGGCTCGCCGGCGGTGGAATCCCGGTGGCTGTGGCGGTTGCGCACCCTGGCGCGCGGCGCGGACGTGAAGATCCCCGACCGCAAGGATATCCTCGCCTGGGCCCGCGCCCTGGATGCGCCGTCCAGCTACAGCCCCGCCCAACGTCCCGCCCCCACCCCCCCGGTGGCCGACCGGCCCCGCCGTATGGCGGTGACCCGGCTGGAGTCGCTGACCCGCGACCCCTACGCCGTCTGGGCCCGCGACATCCTGCGGCTCTATCCGCTGGAGCGCCCTGATGAGCCGGTGGAGGCCCGCGCCCGCGGCACCGCCATCCACGCCGCCTTCGAGCGGCTGTCGGAGGCCCATCCAGGCCCCGTGCCCGACAATGCCGCCGCCCTGTTCGAAGCCTTCTACATGGAGGAGCTGGCCGCCGCCGGCATGCCCGAGGCGGCCCTGGCGCGCGAGGCCGCCCTGGCCGTGGAAGCCGCCCGCTGGGTCGCCGACCTGGAGCGCGAACGCCGCGCCGACGGCCGCCGCCTGATCATCGAGGCCGAGGGGACCTTGACCTTCGAGGCGCCCGGCGGCCCCTTCACCCTGACCGCCCGGGCCGACCGCATCGAGATCGCACCGCCCAACGGCGAGCTGGGCGTGGTGGGCCACATCCTCGACTACAAGACCGGCAAGGCGCCGTCGAAGAAGGTGGTCGACGCCGGCTTCTCGCCCCAGCTGACCCTGACCGCCGCCATCCTGATGCACGGCGGCTTCAAGGAAGCGCCGCCCACCACGCCGGGCGACCTGACCTATCTGGAAATCACCGGCCGCAAGCCCGCCGGCAAGGTCGAGACCCGGGCCGAGGCCGGCCCCGACAGCCTGGAGAAGACCGAGCGCGCGCTGTGGGGGGCGAAACAGCTGGTCGAACGCTTCGACGACCCGGCCACCGCTTACGTGTCGCGCACCGCGCCCCAGTATGTGAAGGACTACGCCGGCGACTACGGCCACCTGGCGCGGGTGTTCGAATGGACCACCAGCGGCGATGAGGGGGAGAGCGAATGACGCCGACCCTGCTCAACCCCGCCGACCTGGCCCAGCGCACGGCGGCCGACCCGACGCTGAACGCCTTCGTCACCGCCAACGCCGGCACCGGCAAGACCAAGACCCTGATCGACCGGGTGGCGCGCCTGCTGCTGGCCGGCGCCCAGCCTTCGGCCATCCTCTGCGTCACCTACACCAAGGCCGCCGCCGCCGAGATGCAGCGGCGCCTGTTCGCCCGCCTCGGCGACTGGTCGGTCTGGGATGATGCCCGGCTGCGCGGCGCGCTCGCGGACCTCGACGGCTCTGACCCGGCCCACTTCACGGCCAGACAGCTGTCACGGGCGCGCGAGCTCTTCACCCTCGCTCTGGAAACCCCCGGCGGCCTGAAGATCCAGACCATCCACGCCTTCTGCGAAAAGCTGCTGCGGCGCTTTCCGCTGGAGGCCGGGGTCTCGCCCGCCTTCGAGGTGATGGACGACTCCGCCGCCGCCGCCATCGTCGAGGCGGCGCGCAGGCAGGTGGCCATGGTGGCCCGTCTCACCGACCATCCGGTGGCCGAGGCCTATGCGCGGATGTCGGTCGCGCTCGACTTCGGCGGCTTCCAGTCGATGTTCGCCGCCTTCGAGGCCCAGCGCGGGGCGCTGGAACGCTACATCGAAGAGAGCGGCGGCCTGGACGGCGCCATCGCCGACGTGCGCCGGGTCTGCAACCTGCCCGAGGGCGACGCCGACGCCGACCAGCTGGCCCGCGAGGCCATGGGGCGGCTGGACCGGGGCTTCTGGAAACGCTGCGGCGAGGCCTTGGGCGGCGGCACGGCCACCGACCAGAAGAACGGCGCGCGGATGATCGCGCTTTCCGCCGATCCGCAGGCCTTGCTGGACCAGGCCCTGGCCTGCCTGTTCACCGCCGGCGGCGAAGGCACGCCCGCCACCTGGGTCGCCAAGACAAGCGGCCTCAAAGCCCACGACGCCCTGCGCGAGCAGCTGCTGGCCGAGCAGGAGCGGCTGGAAGCGGCCCGCGAACAGGTCCGCGCGGCGCGGGTGTGGGAGGATACCGCCCGGGTCCTGCGCCTGGCCGGCGCCTACATCGCCTGCTACGCGGCGGAGAAGGACCGCCGCGCGGTGCTGGACTTCGCCGACCTGATCGCCCGCGCCCAACAGCTGCTGACCCGCGAGGCCGCCGCCGCCTGGGTGCTCTACAAGCTGGACGGCGGCATCGACCACATCCTGCTGGACGAGGCCCAGGATACCGCGCCCGAGCAGTGGGCCATCCTCAACGCGCTCACCGGCGAGTTCTTCACGGGCGAAGGCGTGCCCCGCCGCGACGCGGTCGAACGCACCCTGTTCGTGGTCGGCGACGAGAAGCAGTCGATCTATTCCTTCCAGGGCGCCGACCCGGCCCTGCTGTCGATCCAGACGGACCGCTACATCCTGCTGATCCGCGCCGCCGATCGGCCCGCCGAGGCGGTGCCGCTGATCGCGTCGTTCCGCTCGACGGTCCAGGTGCTGGGCTTCGTGGACACCGTCTTCTCCACCCCCGAGACCGAGATGGCGGTGCCGCCTCCGCGCGGCCAGGACAAGGTGCGCCACGATGCGGCCCGCGCGGACCACCACGGCTGCGTCGACCTGTGGCCCCTCGACCAGGAACCCACCGAGGCCAAGCGCGAGGCCTGGGACGATCCGGTGGACGTGGAGACGGCGGAGGGCGCCAACCGCGTGCTCGCCAACCGCATCGCGCTGGAGATCGAGGACCTGGTCGCGCGCGGCGACGCGGTGTTCGACAAGGACGAGCGGCGCTGGCGGCCGGCCCGGTTCGGCGACGCGCTGATCCTGGTGCGGCGGCGCGGCGCGCTGTTTGAGGAAATCCTGCGGGCGCTGAAGCGGCGCGACCTGCCGGTGGCCGGCGCCGACCGGCTGGCGCTGTCGGAACACATCGCCTTCGACGACCTGCTGGCCCTGGCGCGCTTCTGCCTGTTCCCGCACGACGACCTGACCCTGGCCGCCCTGCTGAAAAGCCCCTTCTGCGATCTGCTCGACGACGACGTCTATGCTCTGGCCTTCGGGCGCAAGCAGACGCCCCTGTGGGAGAAGCTGCGGACGCGGGCGGGCGAGAAGCCCTCCTGGCGCGCGGCGGCGGACTTCCTGGAGGGCATGGTGAACGCCTCGCGCCGCTGCCGCCCCTTCGAATTCTTCAGCCGCGCGCTGGGGATCATGGCCGCCAACGGGCGCTCCATGCGCGCGCGCTTCGTCACCCGGCTTGGCCCCGAAGCCGGCGATGTGCTGGACGAATTCCTGGCCCAGGCCCTGGCCGCCGAGCAGCGCGGCGCCCACGACCTGGAGAGCCTGACGGCCGCCCTGGCCGCCCTCGACATCACCGTCAAGCGCGAGATGGAGGAGGCGCGCGGAGAGGTCCGGGTGATGACCGCCCACGGCTCCAAGGGCCTGGAGGCGCCCATCGTCTTCCTGCCCGAGATGGCGCTGGCCGCCGCGCCGCGCGGCGGGCCGCTGCTGCGCACCGATACGGGCGGCTTCCTGTGGTGCTCCAAGGCGGGCGCCGACTGCGCGGCGTCCAAGCGGGCGCGCGAGCAGCGCACGGTGAAGGCCCAGGAAGAGGGCCTGCGGCTGTTCTACGTGGCCCTGACCCGGGCCCGCGACCGGCTGGTGCTGTGCGGGCGGGTGTCGGCGACGACCAAGATCGAGAATGTCCGCGACTGGTACGGCGCCGCCCGCGACGCCTTCGAGCATGCCGGCGTCGCCCCGCATGTGCGCACGGTGGCGCAGGGCGACCTGAGCTTCACCCGCTATGGCCCCGATCCCGAACGCCTGCCCCGGGGCGCGGAGGCGCTGGGACCCCCCGCCGTCACCCTGCCGGACTGGATGGGCCGTGCGGCCCCTGCCGAGCCCGCCGCAGCCCGCTACGCCTCGCCCTCGACCTTGGCGGAGGGCGAGAAGGGCCCCGCGCCCTCGCCCCTGGCCGCCGTGGGCGGCCTGGGCCGCTTCCGGCGGGGCGAACTGATCCACCGGCTGCTGCAGCTGTTGCCCGATGTGGACGAACCGGCGCGCGCCGCCGCCGCCGAGCGGCTGCTGGCCTATGAGCCGGGCCTGAGCCCCGAACAACGGGCCGAAATGGTCTCTGCCGCGCTGGGCGTGCTGACCGATGCGCGCTTCGCCGCCGTCTTCGGGCCGGGCTCGCGGGCCGAGGTGGCCCTGGCCGGCGGGGCCAAGCGCCTGCCGCCCGGCCTGTCGGCCTCGGGGCGGATGGACCGCATCGTGGTGACGCCGTCGCGCGTGCTGGTGGTGGACTTCAAGACCAACCGCCCCGCGCCCTCGCGCATCGAGGACGCCGACTTCGCCTATATCGCCCAGCTGGCCATCTATCGCGCCGTGCTCAGCGAAGTGTTCCCGGACCGCCCCGTCGAGGCCGCCCTGGTGTGGACCGACGGGCCGAAACTGATGCCGGTTCCAGAAAACATGATGGACGATGCCCTGGCGCGAATCGCCTTGGGCCGTTGATGTCGCGCAACCCTGTGCCTAGATGGGGCGCTGAGTGAGCGAGTGGGCGCGCTGGTGCGCGCCGCGGCTTTGGAGCAATGACGACGATGAGCACCATCAAGGTGAGCGACGAGTCCTTCGAGAAGGACATCCTGCAGGCGGACAAGCCCGTGCTGGTCGACTTCTGGGCCGAGTGGTGCGGCCCGTGCAAGCAGATCGCCCCGGCCCTGGAGCAGATATCCGAGGAGCTGGCCGACCAGGTGACGGTGGCCAAGCTGAACATCGAGGAAAGCCCGCTCACCCCCTCGCGCTACGGCGTGCGCGGCATCCCGACCATGATGCTGTTCCGTGGCGGCCAGATGGCGTCGATGAAGGTGGGCGCCATGCCCAAGGCCAAGATCCTGGAATGGCTGGCGGAAGCCGGCGTCCAGGCGGCCTAGGTCCCTACGCCCTGATCCAATGCGAGAGGCCGGGAGCGATCCCGGCCTTTTTGCTGTCCGGCCCCGCGCTATGGTCGCGGGCCCACCCACCGTTTGGAGAAGACCATGAAGGCCTATCTCGTCCTCGACTTCTCCGTCCTCGACCTTCCAGGGTTCATGCCCTACGTCTCCGCTATCCCGGCCTTCATCGACAAGCACGGGGGCCGCTACCTCGTACGGGGCGTCGAACCCACCGTCATGGAGGGCGACTGGTCGCCGGAGCTGATGGTCATTCTCGAATTTCCATCGCGCGAGAACGCCAAGGCGTTTCTAACCGACCCCGACGCCCAGCCTCTCTTCGCCGTGCGCCATCGCACGACCGACAGCAAGCTGGTCCTAGCCGACGGCTGCACCTGAGGCTTGGCGGCCTCAGCTAGGTCGGCCACGTCTCTTCGCTCAACGCCAGCACCTCGCCCGCGAGGTAGAGCGAGCCGATGATCGCCACGTGAGGGGGCGGGTCGGCGGAGGCCAGCGCGGCGTCGAGGGCTTCATTGAGGTCGGGGCAGGCGATGGCCCGCAGGCCCGCCGCCTGCGCGGCCTTGGCCAGATCGGCGGGGTCGGCGGCTTTTTCGGCTTCGAAGCTGATGGCGAAGATTTTGGGATTGGCCGGGGCCAGGGCCTCGAACACCCCCTTGGCGTCCTTGTTGGCCAGCAGGCCGACGATGGCGGCGACGGGGCGGCCGTCCCGGGCGGTCATGGCCTGGAAGGCGTCCGCCACCGCGCGGGCGGCGTGGGGGTTGTGGCCGCCGTCGAGCCACAGGTCGGCGCCGGCGGCCTTGGCGCGCGCCGCGAGGGGACCGGCGGTCAGGCGCTGGAAGCGCGCTGGCCAGACGGCGCCGGAGACGCCCTTGGCCAGGGCGGCCTCATCGATGCGGGGGTCGTTCAGGGCCAGGGCGGCGACCACGGCCAAGCCGGCGTTGGCGATCTGGTGGGCGCCGAACAGCGAGGGAAGCGGCAGGTCGAGCAGGCGGTCTTCCAGCTGCACCAGCATGCGTCCGCCTTCGCTCCAGGCGTCGAAGTCCTGGCCCATGACGGTGAGCGGCGCGCCGAGTTTGCGGGCCTCGACCTCGATCACGTCGGCGGCCTCGCGGGGCTGGCGGGCGCTGACGGCGGGGCGCCCAGCCTTGATGATGCCCGCCTTCTCGCCGGCGATGGCGGCCAGCTCATTGCCCAGGAATTCGCGGTGGTCGATGTCCACCGGGGCGATGACGCTGACGGCCGGGGCGTCGACGACGTTGGTGGCGTCGTAGCGGCCGCCCAGGCCGACCTCCAGCACCAGCAGGTCGGCGGGGGTGTCGGCGAAGGCCAGCAGGGCGGCGGCCATCATGATCTCGAAGAAGGTGATCTCGGCGCCCGCGTTGGCCGCTTCCGCCTGCTCGATGTAGCCGGAGAGGGCTTGGTCGGTGATCAGGGTCCCGGCCAGGCGGATGCGCTCGACGAAGCGCACCAGGTGGGGCGAGGTGAAGACGTGGACCCTCAACCCCGCCGCCTCGCCGATGGCGCGCAGGAAGGCCACGGTGGAGCCCTTGCCGTTGGTGCCCGCCACATGGATCACCGGCGGCAGTTTGCGCTCAGGGTGATCCAGCGCCGCCAGCAGCCGGTTCAGCCGGCCCAGCGACAGGTCGATGACCTTGGGATGCAGATGGCGCAGGCGTTCAAGCGCCGCGTCGTGGGCGCGCAGGTGATCTGTCATCCGCCCCACCCCCAAATCCGCGCGTCCCCGCGAAGGCGGGGATCCAAGCGGGCGTTGTGGAAGAGATTGGGTCGGGAGGGCAAGGGCCGTGAGGCCGCTATCCGCATCGTGGCTCGCGCCCACAGGCACGAGTCAGCTTGGATCCCCGCCTTCGCGGGGATGAGCGGAAGCAAGGTTGGGCTCAGGCCGCCGTCGAACGCGCGCGTCCCATCATCAGGGTGCCGAGCAGGCTGGCCAGGACGCCAGCCAGTTCGCCGCGCGGCGTGACGCGGTCGACCATGCCCTTTTCCACCAGGAACTCCGAGCGCTGGAAGCCCGGCGGCAGGGTCTCGCGGATGGTCTGTTCGATCACGCGGCGCCCCGAGAAGCCGATCGTGGCGTTGGGCTCGGCCAGGTGGATGTCGCCCAGCATCGCATAGCTGGCCAGCACGCCCCCCGTGGTCGGGTCGGTCAGCACCACGATGTAGGGCAGGCGGTTGCGCTTCAGGTGCTGGATGGCGATCGTCGTGCGCGCCATCTGCATGAGCGACAGGGTGCCCTCCTGCATGCGCGCGCCGCCCGACGCGGTGAAGATCACCAGCGGCGCCAGACGGCGGACGGCCTCTTCCGCCGCCTTGAGGAAGGTCTCGCCGGCGGCCATGCCCAGCGATCCGCCCATGAAGGCGAAATCCTGGACCACGACCACCGTCTCGGTGCCGCCGATGGCGCCCACGCCGATGGCCATGGCGTCCTGCTCGCCGGTCGCCTTGCGCGCGGCCGACAGCCGGGCCGGATAGGGGCGGTCGTCGGGGAATTTCAGCGGGTCGTCCTTCACCACCGGGGTGGCGATGGTCTCGAACTGGCCGTCATCGAAGGTAAAGCGCATGCGCGCGTTCGGCCCGATGCGCATGTGGTGGCCCGCCGGAGTGACCCACAGCGAGGTCTCCAGGTCGGGGCGATAGAGCATCTCCCCGGTCTCGGGGCATTTGACCCACAGGTTCTCAGGGGTTTCGCGCTTGGCGAAGGCGTTGCGCACACCAGGCGCGATGCGGGTCAGCCAGCCTTGGCGCTGGCCCGGACCCTTGCCCGGCTTGTCGTTTCTGGAGTCAGCCATTGCCATGCTTATGCGGCCTCAAGCGTCACCGACCCGCGCGTCGCAAACAGCCTTAGCCAGCGCGGCGGCCTTGGAAAGAACCTTTTGAGTCACGTTTTCGTTCGACCCCGAGGAAATGGCGGCGGCGATCTCGTCCACGAGCACCGATCCGACCACCACGGCGTCGGCCACCCGGGCCACGCCCGCGGCCCGTTCGGGCGTCTTGATGCCGAAACCCACGGCGACCGGCAGGCCCGAGGCCGCCCTCACGCGCGCCACCGCCGGCGCCACGGCGTCCGCATCGGCTTCCTTGACCCCCGTCACCCCGGCCACCGACACATAGTAGACGAAACCCGAGGTGCGGCGAACCATGAGCGCCAGCCGGGCGTCATCCGTGGTGGGCGCGACCAGGCGGATCAGGGAAATGCCCACCGGCTCCAGGGCGTCGGCCAGGGGGCCGGATTCTTCGGTGGGACAGTCGACGATGATCAGGCCATCGACGCCAGCGGCGGCCGCGTCGCGGGCGAAGGTCTCGAACCCACGGTTCAGCACCGGGTTGAGATAGCCCATCAGGATGACCGGGGTCGTATCGTCATCCTTGCGGAAGGCCCGGACGGTGTCCAAGGTTCCGGTCACGCTCATGCCCCCGGCCAGCGAGCGCTGGGCGGCGAACTGGATGGTCGGGCCCTCGGCCATGGGATCGGAGAAGGGCATGCCCAGCTCGATCAGGTCGGCGCCGGCGCCCGGCAGACCCTTCATGATCTCCAGCGCCGTCGCGGCGTCGGGATCACCGGCCATGATGTAGGTGATGAATGCGGCCCGGCCCTCGGTGGCCAGGGCGGCGAACTTGGCGTCGATGCGGCTCAAAGATTAAGTCCCATGGCGGCGGCCACCGTGCCCACGTCCTTGTCGCCCCGGCCCGACAGGCACAGCACGATGACGCCGTCGGGGCCGACCTGCTTGGCCACCTCCGGCAGCTTGGCGATGGCGTGGGCGGATTCGAGCGCCGGGATGATGCCCTCCAGCATCGCCGTCTCATGGAAGGCGGCCAGGGCTTCGTCGTCGGTGCAGGTCATGTAGCTGGCCCGACCCACGTCATGCAGCCAGCTATGCTCCGGCCCGATGCCCGGATAGTCGAGGCCGGCCGAAATCGAATGGGCGTCGAGGATCTGGCCGTCGTCGTCCTGTAGCAGATAGGTCTTGTTGCCATGCAGCACGCCCGGACGTCCGCCGGTCAGCGAGGCCGCGTGCTTGTCGGTGTCGAGGCCGTGGCCGGAAGCCTCCACGCCGATCAGCCGCACGCTTTCGTCGGCCAGGAAGGGATGGAACATGCCGATGGCGTTGGACCCGCCGCCCACGCAGGCGACCACGGCGTCGGGCAGGCGGCCCTCTTCCTTGAGGATCTGGGCGCGGGTCTCGGCGCCGATCACCGACTGGAAGTCGCGCACCATGGCCGGATAGGGGTGGGGCCCGGCCGCCGTGCCGATCATGTAGTAGGTGTCGGAAACGTTGGTGACCCAGTCGCGCATGGCCTCGTTCATGGCGTCCTTCAAGGTCGCCGCGCCGGAGGTCACCGGGCGCACTTCCGCGCCCAGCAGGTTCATGCGGAAGACGTTGGGCTTCTGCCGCTCCACGTCCACCGCGCCCATATAGACCACGCAGGGCAGGCCGAAGCGGGCGCAGACGGTGGCCGAGGCCACGCCATGCTGGCCGGCGCCGGTCTCGGCGATGATGCGGGTCTTGCCCATGCGCTGGGCCAGCAGGATCTGGCCCATGCAGTTGTTGATCTTGTGCGCGCCGGTGTGGTTCAGCTCCTCGCGCTTGAACCAGATGCGCGCGCCCAGCTTCTTCGACAGCCGCTCGGCGAAATAGAGCGGGCTGGGCCGGCCCACATAGTGGGTCAGATAGCCCGTCAGCTCCGCCTGGAAGGCCGGGTCGTTCTTGGCGGCGGTGTAGGCGCCGTCCAGGTCATGGACCAGCGGCATCAGCGTCTCGGCCACATAGCGGCCGCCATAGTCGCCGAAGCGCCCGTCGGCGTCCGGATAGGCCGCGTAGTCGTTAGGTCGGGAGGGAGCGTTCAAAATCTGGCGGCCAACTGCTGCGATCAGGTCCGGCGCACGGCGTCGAGGAAGGCCGTGATGAGAGCCGGGTCCTTTATCCCTGGCCCGCGCTCCACGCCAGAGGAAACGTCCATCAGGGGCGCGCCGGACTGCCGCACGGCCTCGCCCACGTTCCAGGGGTCCAGCCCGCCGGCCAGGAAGTGGGGCCGCTCGAACCTGCGCCGGTCCAGCAGGGTCCAGTCGAAGCGCGCGCCCACACCGCCGGGCAGGGCCGCGTCGGGGGCGGGTTTGGCCTCGAACATCAGGTGCTCGACGACGCTCTCGTAGGGAAGGGCGGCCTCGATATCGCGGCTTTCGGCGATGGGTATGAGCTTGATGGCCCCCGCGCCGGTGCGCTCGGTCGCCTCGCGCACACGGGCCGGGGTTTCGCGTCCATGGAACTGGATCAGGTCGGGCTTCAGGGTGGCGGCCAGCTGGTCCAGCAAGTCGTTGTCGGCGTCCACCGTCACGGCCACGATCCTGGCCTTGCCGCGCGCCGCCTGGGCGAGCCGGGCGGCCGTTTCCGGCGTGACGTAGCGGGGGCTCTTACCGAAGAAGATGAAGCCAACGAAGGCCGCGCCGCCATCCAGAGCCGCCTGCATCGTCTCGGGCGTGGACAGGCCACAGATTTTGGCAAGCGTGGGCAAGGCTGAACATTCTCCGGGCGTCGCCGCTCATCTAGGGCGTAGGGCGCGGTTTGGCCACATGCCCGTAACAAACACCGGCCAAGGAAGGCGCGCCGCTACGGCGCGGCGCAGACAGATGAGTGAGCGTGGATAGACGACTGCTTCTGGCCGGCTTGGCCATCACGCCCCTGCTGGCGGGGCCGGCGACGGCCGGGCCCTTCCGGCGCAAACGGGCCGACTTCTTCGACGCCGTGCGGCGCGAGGCGGCCGCCCTCGCCCGCAAGCCCTATGCCGCGCCCCCCAAGGACCTGGAGCCGGAGCTGGCGGCCCTGGGCTACGATGCCTACCGCGACATCGTCTATCGCCCTGAGAAGGCCCTGTGGGCCGATCTGGACCTTCCCTTCCAGGCGCAGTTCTTCCATCGCGGCGGGCCGGCCCCGCAGCGGGTGGCGGTCCATGAGCTGGTCGAAGGCCGCGTGGTCCCGATCGCCTACAGCCCCGAGCTGTTCAAGTTCGGCCCCCAGGGAACGATCGCGCCCACCGCCGACATCGGTTTTTCCGGATTCCGTCTGCATACGGCGCTGAATACGCCCGGCGTGATGGACGAGCTGATCGTCTTCCAGGGCGCCTCCTATTTCCGCTCCCTGGGCCGGGGCCAGCGCTACGGCCTTTCGGCCCGCGCGCTGGCCCTCAACACCGGCGAGCAGGGGCCGGAGGAATTCCCCGACTTCCGGACCTTCTGGATCCAACGCCCCGCGCCGGGCGACCTCTCCGTCACCGTCTATGCCCTGACCGACAGCCCCAGCTGCGCGGCCGCCCACCAGTTCATCATCACCCCCGGCGACGCCACCGTCATCATGGTCGCCTGCGAAGTCGCCCCCCGCGCCGCCATCACCACCCTCGGCATCGCGCCGATGAGCAGCATGTACGACTTCGGCGACGACGGCGCCGAACGCCGCGACGACTTCCGCCCCGCCGCCCACGACAGCGATGGCCTGGCCATGCTCACCGGCCGGGGGCGCGCCCTGTGGCGGCCCCTGTCGCGGCCCTCGCGGGTGCGCACCAGCGTCTTTACCGACAGGACGCCCAAGGGGTTCGGGCTGCAGCAGCGCAACCGCGACTTCGACAGCTATCAGGACCTGGAGACCCGCTACGACCTGCGTCCCGACTGCTGGGTCGAACCCCTGGGCGATTGGGGCGACGGCGCGGTGCGGCTGCTGGAGCTGCCGGCCAAGGGGGAGTGGGAGGACAATATCGCCGCCTTCTGGCGTCCGGCGGGGGTGCTGCGCCCGGGCCATGCCAAGGCCTGGCGCTACCGGCTGACCTGGGGCCGCTGGCCGGCGCCTCAGGGCCTGGCGGCGGTGCTGCTGACCCGCTCCGGCGCGGCGGATACCAAGGACGCCCGGCGCTATGTGATCGACTTCGCGGCCCTGCCGGCGGACGCGGCGGCGACACCCAAGGTCACAGCCTCATCGGGCGTGGTGGATGCGGTGACGCTGGAGGCCAATCCGCAGACGGGCGGCGCGCGCCTGGCCTTCCGGGTGACGCCGGGCGACGTCCAGGTGGTGGAGCTGCAGGCGGTGCTGGAGGCCCGGGGCCGGCCGGTCTCGGAAACCTGGGTCGACCAGTGGACGCCCGCCTAGAGATCAGCGCTTCGGCTTCGCCGTCTTCGGCGCGGCCTTGGGCGCGGGCTTCACCGCCGCCTTGGCGGGGGCGGCCTTGGCGGGCGTCGCCGCCTTGACCGGCGAGGCGGTGGCCGCCGAGGGCTTTGGACGCTGGCCCTTCAGCTCATCGCGAATCTCGGCCAGCAGGGCCTCGGTGGGGGTCGGGGCGGGCGGTACGGCGGGCGCCGGCGCGGCCGCCTGTTCGCGGCGCAGGGTGTTGAGGGCGCGGACCATCAGGAAGACTGCCACGGCGACGATCAGGAACTGGACGACGGTGTTGATGAAGGCGCCGTAGGCGATGGCGGTCTCGGGCGTCTTGGTCGCCTCGTCGGCGGCCTTGAGCACGATCTTCATCTTGGAGAAGTCGATGCCGCCGGTGAGCAGGCCGATGGGGGGCATGATGATGCCGTCGACCAGGCTGGTGACGATCTTGCCGAACGCTCCGCCGATGATCACGCCGACGGCGAGATCGACGACGTTGCCGCGCGCGATGAATTCGCGGAATTCCTTGCCGACGCTCATGGACCTGGCCTCCTTCGCTTTTGAAGCGGGGGCTATTCGTCACCGCTGAGGTTCAGACGCGCCCGCAGTTCCTTGCCGCTCTTGAAGAAGGGCACATGCTTGGCCTTCACGTCCACCGGCTCGCCGGTGCGCGGGTTGCGCCCGGCCCGCGCCGGACGCGAGCGGACGGAAAAGGCGCCGAAGCCGCGAAGCTCGACGCGTCCACCATCTTCCAGGGCGCCGATCATGCGATCGAGGATGACCCCGACCACGCGCTCGATGTCCTTCTGGGTCAGGTGCGGATTTTCGGTCGCCAGCCTGGCGATCAGCTCCGACTTGATCATTCGGGTTCCCATCCGTCCATTCGGGGGGCGGTGCGCGGTGACCTTTGCCCAAGCGTGGCAAAGACTTCAAGGCCCGACGTTCGCAAAAACAACGTCAGGTCGTCCGTGGATACGAAAACGGCGGCTGGGGAAACCCAGCCGCCGCATCGTTGTCATCCGGAATGGGCGGAAAGGCCTATTCCTTCTGGGCTTTCTCGCGCAGGGCCGCGCCGAGGATGTCGCCAAGCGAGGCGCCGGAGTCCGAAGACCCGAACTGCTCGATGGCTTCCTTCTCTTCGGCCATTTCCAGCGACTTGATCGACATGGAAACCCGGCGGGCCGCCTTGTCGATGTTGCTGATCTGCGCATCGACGCGGTCGCCCACGGCGAAACGCTCCGGACGCTGGTCGGCGCGGTCGCGGCTCAGGTCGGACTTACGGATGAAGGAGGTCATCAGCGTGTCGTCTTCGCCGAACTTCACTTCGATGCCGCCGCTGGTCACCTCGGTCACCGTGACGGTGACGGTCTGGCCCTTGCGGTAGGTGTCGCCGGTCATCGGATCGCCGCCGAGCTGCTTCACGCCCAGCGAGATGCGTTCCTTTTCCACGTCCACGTCCAAGACCTTGGCCTTGATCATGTCGCCCTTCTTGTACTTGGCCATGGCTTCTTCGCCGGCCACGTTCCAGTCCAGGTCCGACAGGTGCACCATGCCGTCGATGTCGTTGTCCAGGCCGATGAACAGGCCGAACTCCGTGGCGTTCTTGACTTCGCCTTCGACGGTCGAACCGACCGGGTGAGCCTCGACGAAGGCTTCCCAGGGGTTGGCCATGGCCTGCTTGAGGCCCAGCGAAACGCGGCGCTTGGAGGGATCGACGTCCAGGACCACGACATCCACTTCCTGCGAAGTCGAGACGATCTTGCCCGGGTGGACGTTCTTCTTGGTCCAGGACATTTCCGACACGTGGACCAGGCCCTCGACACCGGCTTCCAGCTCCACGAAGGCGCCGTAGTCGGTGATGTTGGTGATGCGGCCCGTGAAGCGCGCGCCGACCGGGTACTTGGCTTCCACGCCGTCCCAGGGGTCGGACTGCAGTTGCTTCATGCCCAGCGAGATGCGTTGCGTGTCCGGGTTGATCTTGACGATCTGCACCTTGACGGTGTCGCCCACGGCCAGGACTTGGCTCGGGTGGTTGACGCGCTTCCAGCTCATGTCGGTGACGTGCAGCAGGCCATCGATGCCGCCGAGGTCCACGAACGCGCCGTCGTCGGTGAAGTTCATGACCACGCCTACGCGGACTACGCCTTCCAGCAGCTGGGAGACCACCTCCGAGCGCTGCTCGGCGCGGGCTTCTTCCAGGATGGCGCGGCGGGAGACGACGATGTTGCCGCGCGGGCGGTCCATCTTCAGGATCGCGAAGGGCTGTTCCTTGCCCATCAGCGGGCCGACGTCGCGCACGGGACGGATGTCCACCTGCGAGCCCGGCAGGAAGGCCGAGGCGCCGCCGAGGTCGACGGTGAAGCCGCCCTTCACGCGGCCGACGATGGCGCCCATGACCGGCTGGTTCTCGGCGAACACGCCTTCCAGACGGGTCCAGGCTTCTTCGCGGCGGGCCTTGTCGCGGCTGATCACCGCTTCGCCCAGCGCGTTCTCGACACGCTCCAGGAACACCTCGACGGTGTCGCCGACCTTGACGATGGCCTTGCCGTTTTCGTCGACGCCGAATTCCTTGACCGCGATGCGGCCTTCGGTCTTCAGACCCACGTCGATGATGGCGAAGTCTTTTTCGATCGCCGCAACGCGGCCCTTCACCACCGTGCCTTCGGCGAAGTCCTTGCCGCCCATGCTCTCGTCAAGCAGGGCCGCGAAGTCGTCGCGCGAGGGGTTCATGCTCATGTCGTCAGCCATTTAGATCTTCAAGTCTCTGTTGGGGCAGGCCCGCACGCGCGGATGCGCGGCACGGGCGATGCGTTGATGTTCAGGATAGGTGCGCCCGCGGCCGTACGAGGATTGGCGCGGTTGGATTGCCTTTCAGGATTGCTCCCATCGGGCTCGCGCCGCCTCGACGATACGGCGGGCCGCATCGAAGGCCGCGTCTATAGTCTTTTCGGTGGTGTCCAGCAAGACGGCGTCGTCGGCGGCGACCATGGGCGAGTCGGCGCGGGAGCTGTCGCGCTCGTCGCGCAGGCGGATGTCGGCCAGAATCTCGTCGTAGGCGACGGCCTCGCCCTGGCCCACCAGCTGTTTCCAGCGTCGGTGGGCGCGGGCCTCCGGCGTGGCGGTGACGAACAGCTTGGCC
>JAQGIP010000081.1 GCA_028291055.1 Caulobacter sp. | reverse complement strand
CTGCTGCAGGGCGGCCTGGCCCAGGTGATGACCCATTGGCGGCTGGCCGAGACCCCCAGCCCATCCCTGGCGGCCGGCTGGCCCAAGACCTTCCGCAACTCGGTGTTCGAATGCGCCGACGGGGTCTGGGTCCATGTGATGGCCGCCCCGGAGAAGGTCCCGCTGATGCGCGCGGAGCTGGATCGCATGGGCCCCGAGCGGGTTGCCGAGCTGAACCAGGCCATGGGCTTCGAGCACCTGCTGTTTCCCAACCTTGGCGCCAATATCGAAGCCTTCCTCGCCCACCCCAGCGGCGCGTGGCTGGAGGCCCTGTGGGCGGCCGACATATCGGTGCAGCCGGCCATGGAGCTGGGCCAGATCTATCAGGACGCCCAGGCCCGCGAGATGGGCTATGTCGCCGAGATTGACGACCCAGACCTGGGGCCGCTCCTGCAGCCAGGGCCGATCGTGGGTCTGGTCCCGCCCATGGCGATCAAGGGTCCCGCGCCCCGCGCCGGCGGCGCCGCGCCCGGCTGGCCGCAACGCCCCGCTCCCTCCGGCGCTCCACCTGCCGCAAAGCCTCTCGCCGGCCTGCGAGTGATCGACTTCGGCCAGCACCTCGCCGGCCCCTTCGCCACCATGCTGATGGCCGACCTGGGAGCGGAGGTAATCAAGATCGAGTCGCTGGAAGGCGACGCCATGCGGCCCTTCGAATGGGCCTTCATCGGCTGCCAGCGGGGCAAGCGAGCGCTGGCGTTGAACCTCAAGCTTCCGGACGCCCGCGCCATCGTCCACGACCTCGTGCGCGAGGCCGATGTCGTGCTGCACAATCTACGCCTGCCCGCCGCCGAGCGGCTCGGTATCGACTACGCGACGCTGAGCGCCATCAACCCGCGCCTGATCTATACCCACTGCAGCGCCTATGGATCGCACGGGCCGCGCAAGGACTGGCCGGGCTATGACCAGCTGTTCCAGGCCCTGAGCGGCTGGGAGAGCGCCTGCAGCGGCGAGGGCAACCGCCCGGACTGGCTGCGCTACGGCATGATGGATCATCAGTGCGCCATGTCGGCCGCGTATGGGACGCTGCTGGCCCTCATCGCGCGCCGGACCACCGGCGCAGGCCAGCTCGTCACCGCCTCCATCCTCGGCGCCAGCATCATGACCACGTCCGGCGTCGTCATCGTGCGGCCCGACGGCTCCATCGGCGAGGGCCCGCCGGTCGATGCCCTGCAAACCGGCGTCGGGCCGGGCCGCCGGCTCTATGCCTGCGCCGATGGCTGGCTGGCCCTGGTGGCCGATGATATTCAGCTGGCCGGCCTCGGCCCCGATCTGGAAGCGCTCTTCGCCGCCGACACCGTGGACGTCGGCCTGCGCCTGGCCCACGCCGCCGGCGCCTCGGCGGCGCCCGCGCGCACCGGGGTATCCGAGGCCTTCCTCAGCGACCGGCGCAACGCCGAACTCGGCCTCGCGGCCAGCTATCCCCACCCACGCTATGGCCGCCTCACCCAGCCCGGCGCTCTTGTGTCCATGGACGGCCTTCCTATGGTGAGCGATCTCGCGCCGCCGCTCCTTGGCCAGCACACGCGCGCGATCCTGGCCGAGGCCGGCTATGACGCCGCCACGGTCGATCGTCTTGGGAATGAGGGTGTTGTTGTCGAAGCTGCCTGACACCCTTCTGAACCTCGACGGCCAGCGCCTGGGCCGGAAGGGCGCGGAGACCCGCGAGCGGCTGATTTCCGCGGCCGTCAAGCTGATCGAGAGCGGGTCGGTACGCGACCTGAAGACCGCCGACATCACCCGCGAGGCGGACGCCGCGCCGTCCAGCTTCTACCGCTACTTCGAGACCGTGGACGACCTCCTGCTGGCCGCCATCGCCGACCGCGCTCCAGTGGCGCCCGCCCTCATCGACCTCGTCAGCCTTCCCTGGCCGGCGGGCCAGATTCGCCGCCACGCCTCGATCTTCGCCGCCGCCTTCCTGGAATACTGGGAGGAGCACTATGCCCTGCTCCACGTGCGCAACCTGGCCGCCGACGAGGGCGACGCCCGCTTTGTGGCCCTACGCTGGGCGGCCATCTCGCCCCTGTTCTCGCAGCTGTCGGCCAAGGTCGCCGCCGCTCAGGCCGGAGGCCGCGCCCCCGCCGACATCGACCCCAACGCGGTGGCCGGGGTGATGATGTCGTCGCTCGAACGCATGGGCGCCGGCGCGCGTCAGGAGGCCCGCACCCGCACCGACTATCCGCGCGAGCGCCTGGCCACGGCGGCCGGCTATCTGCTGGCGACCGCACTGGGCGACCCGGCCGTCGGGGAGGCGGATCAATGACCGGCTGGGCAGGCAAGACGGCCTTCATCACCGGCGGCGCCAGCGGCATAGGCCTGGGCATGGCCGAGGCCTTCGCCCAGGCCGGGATGGCCGTGACCATCTCCGACATCGAGGAGGCCGCCCTGGCGGCGGCCGTGGCGGGCCTGGCCGCCAAGGGCCATCAGGTCGATTCGCTTGCCTTGGACGTGCGCGATCTGGCGGCGTTCCGATCGGCCGCGGCGAGCGTGATGCAGCGCCACGGCCGCATCGACATCCTGTGCAACAACGCCGGGGTGGTCTTTGAGCGGAGCACGGCCGACTGGACCGACACCGGCTGGCGCTGGCTCCTCGACGTCAATCTGATGGGGGTGGTCCATGGCCTGCAGGCCTTCCTCCCGGCCTTCAAGGCCCAGGGGTTCGGCCACATCGTCAATACCGCCTCACTCACCGGCCTGCTAGGCCGCGCCGACATCGGCCAGTACGGCTCCAGCAAGTTCGCCATCGTGGGCCTGTCGCAATGCATGCGCGAAGAACTGGCCGGCCACGGGGTCGGCGTGCTGGCCCTGTGCCCCGGCATGGTGATGACCCGGATCATGGACGCCACCCGCAACGCGCCCCGGGACGTCACCGCGCGCCTGGCCGCCGCGGGTCTCAGCGACATCCCCTTCACGCCCCCTGCCCCCGGCGGCCCGCGTGGGGTGACCGAGGCGGTGGAGGTGGGCCGGATGGTGCTGGACGCCATCGTCGACGATGTCTTCTACGTGCTGACCGACCTGACCTGGGCCGACGATATAGAACGCGAACAGGCCCGGCTGCGGGGCGACATCGCCTGGCTGGCCCGCCGCGAGGCCGCAACGGCCTGATCAATCCACCGGCAGAGCATAGGTGGTTGGAAACACCGATCGCGCCGTGAAGCCCCCGTCCACCATGATCGCTTCGCCGATCACGAAGGACGACTCGTCCGACAGCAGCCAGATGGCCACGTCGGCCAGTTCCGAAGGCCGGCCCAGGCGTCCGATCGGGTGCGCCGCGGCGGCGGCCACGAAGGCTTCCGGATGGTTTTCCAGCTGCCGGTGGGCCATCGGCGTCAGCACGCCCCCGGGGCAGACCGCGTTGATCCGGATATTGGCCTGGGCATATTCGATGGCCGCCGTGCGGGTGACGCCCAGCACGCCATGCTTGGCCGCCACATAGGGGCTGATCCCGGCCATGCCCAGGGTGGCGCCCACCGAACCGGTGTTGACGATGGCCCCGCCGCCGGATTTCAGCATCAGGGTGATTTCGGCCTTCATCGCGAAGATCACGCCCTTCAGCGTGATCTCGATCATCTCGTCGATCTCCTCGTCGCTCTGGCGGTGCAGCGGCGCGGAGCGGCTCTCTATGGCGGCGTTGTTGATGGCCCCGTCCAGGCGGCCGAAATGGGCCGCACCCTCCTCGATGAAGCGGTAGAGGGACTCGCGTTTGCCCACATCGAGCGGCAGATACAGGGCCTCGCCCCCGGCCTCTCGGACCAGGCGCACGGTCTGCGCGCCCCGTTCGCCGCCACGCCCGCCGACCACGACCTTGGCGCCCTCCGCCACCGCCTTCAGCGCGCAGGCGCGGCCGATGCCCTCGGTGCCGCCGGTGATCAGCACCACCCGCCCATCAAGTCTGCCCATCAGATGGCTTCCCGCGTTTGTGAGGAGTCCGAAGCGGCGTCGCGCATGGCGCGGCCGGCCATGAACGAGGCAACGGCCCCCAGGATCGACAGATTGGCCACGGCCAGCAGGGCGTAACGCAGGCTCTCGACACCGAAGTGAGGCTTCAACAGGTCAGAGAGGATGCCGCTCACCGTCGGCCCCACGGCGATGGCGAACAGGTTGCCGAACAGCAGGGTGAGCGCGGCGGCCTGGGCCCGCAGATGGGAGGGCGTCGTCGTCTGGATGCTGGCGAACACCGGCGAATACCACATGATGCCCAGCATCTGCGGCAGCACGTAGAGGCAGAAGGCCAGGATGGGCGTGGGGCTCAGGAAACTCAGGGCGAAGGCCGGGCCGCTCAGCGCGATGCTCACCATGGGCACGATCATGATGGCGCCCGGCCCGCCCCGCTGTGCGCGATGAGTCAGATAACTGGTCAGGGCCTGGCCGGCGAAGCTCGCCAGCCCGGTGATCAGGCCCAGCCACAGCCCCACCTGCCGCACCGAAAGCCCGTGTGAGCGGGCGAAAAAGGCCGGCGCCCAGGCGGCGACGGCGTAGATGGGCAGCAGGCAGAAGACCACCGCGGCCACCTGCCACCGGTAGACCCGGCTGCGCAGCAGGACGACGCCGGCTCCCCACAGGCTCTCCTTCGGGGGCGCGATTGAGCGGCCGCCTCCACGCGGCTCAAACAGCCACAGCCGCGTGGCCAGGGCCACCGGAATGCCAACCAGGCCGAACAGGATGATCGTCCAGCGCCAGCCCACCAGATGCTCCAGCAGGCCCCCCAGCACCAGGGCCAGCATTCCGCCCAGGGAGCCGCCGGCGGCGACGATGGCGAAGGCGGAGGTGCGCCGCTCGGGCGGCACATAGTCGGCGATCAGGGTGTGCGCGGCCGGCTGGGTGCCGGCCTCCCCCGCCGCCATCACGATCCGCGCCGCCAGCAGCTGGCCGAAGTTGATCACCATGCCGCTGACCGTGGTGGCCAGGGTCCAGACCACAAGACAGATGGCCAGCAGGTTCGGCCGGTGGCCCCGGTCCGCCAGCCTGGCCAGCGGCAGGCCGCACAGGCCGTAGAAGATGGCGAAGGCCAGGCCGGTCAGCAGGCCGAACTGCGTGTCCGTGAGATGCAGGTCCTTGATGATCGGCTGCGCCAGGACCGACAACACGAAGCGGTCCATCTGGTTGAGCAGCATGATGGCCGCCAGCAGGCCTAGACCCACCCGAACCTGAAACGCCGAAGGCTTCGCCTGGCCTAGCATCATCCATCCCGAACGGCCCCTTCTATCGAGGGCGTCAAAGAGGTATATCTATATCAAGGAAATGAAAAGCCCTTGCTCCACCCTCGCCGTAACGCCGCCGCTCGGCAGGCGGTTTCGGATCGGGCCTCTATTATTGCAGTACCTCTATTGCGATCGTCGGCCGGGCGCGACATTATCAGCCCAGTACCGGGAGGCGGCGACACCGTCCCCGGATTCGGGGAAGCGCGGGAGAGACTGGCGGATGAGTGTCCTGGTTGTTGGCGGTACGCGGGGCATTGGCCTGGCGATTGCGAAGCGCTTCTCGCGTGACGGCCATTCGGTGACGATGAATTATCTGTCCAACGACGAGGCGGGCCGCGCGGCCGAGCTGGCGCTTTCAGGTCCCGCCCAGAGCGTCCGCGCCGACGCCTCCGACGCGGAGCAGGTCGCCGCCCTTTTCGACAAGGCGGAAGCGCTGGGCCCGGTCGATACCGTGATCCATTCGGCGGTGGTGCCCCTGCTGGGCGGCGCCATCACCGCCTCGCTGGACGACTTCGACACCGCCTATCGCACCGGCCCGCGCGCCTTCCTGATCCTGGTCCAGGAAGCAGCCCGGCGGATGACCGAGGGCGGTAGTATCGTCGCCATCGGCAGCATCGCCTCGGCGCCGCGCTTCGTTCCCGGCTACGGCATCCTGGGCCCGGCCAAGTCCGCCATCGACCATATGGTGGCGCAGCTGGGCTGCGAACTGGCCCCGCGCAACATCCGGGTCAACTGCATCGCCACCAGTACGGTGGAGGCCGAATGGGTGCGCACCCACCCCAAGGGCGAGAAGCTGCGCGACAACCTGATCCGCCAGACGCCCGCCGGCCGCACCGGCACCGAGGAGGACGTGGCCAATGCCGTGGCCATGATCTGCTCTCCCGACGCCGCCTGGGTCATCGGCCAGAAGATCGTCGCGGACGGCGGCATGGCGCTTAAGCTTTAGGACCCGCGCCATGAGTGACGAGACAGACATCACGGCGCTGCAAATGGCCTATGCCGCCCGCACCGACGCGCGGGACGCGGAGGGCTTCGCCGACCTGTTCACCGACGACGGGGAACTGGTGCTGCCGGGCGGTTTCCGGATCGCCGGACGCGAGAAGCTGCTGAAGGCCGTCCGCAACATGCCCCCCGGAGGCCGTCATCTGCCGCAGCCCGGAGCCATCCTGATCAACGGCGACCGGGCCCAGGCGACTTCGCGCTTCCGGTTCCTGCCGGAGAAGGGGGCGGAAATGACCGGCGGCTATGAAGACCTGTTCCTCAAGACGGCTCGGGGTTGGCGCTTCACCTATCGCCTGAACCGGGTGGACGAGCCCAGCGACTGATATCGATTCCGGCCTCTCCGCCACAACCTGTTTGGTGACCATGACCTCTTCGCCCGAGCCTCTGATGCGCCGGACCTTCGCCGGCGCCGACGGTTTGACGCTAGCCGCCGATGTGGGCGGCGACCCCGCCGCGCCGCCGGTGATCCTGCTGCATGGCGGCGGCCAGACCCGGCGCAGCTGGGGCGCCGCGGCCGCGACCCTGATCGAGCGCGGCCATTACGTCATTTCCCTGGACCTGCGCGGGCATGGGGAAAGTGAGTGGGCGTCGAACGAGCGCTATGACATCCGCGCCTTCGCGGACGATTTGCTGGCCGTCGTGGCCACCACCACCTCTCCCCCCGTGCTGGTCGGCGCCTCGCTCGGCGGCCTGGCCGCCCTGGTGGCCGTCGGAGAGTCCGGCGCCCAGATCGCCCGGGGCCTAGTCTTGGTCGACATCGCACCCCGCGCGGACCGTGAGGGCGCGGCCAAGATCTCCGCCTTCATGGGCTCCGCGCCGGACGGATTCGCCTCTTTGGAGGAAGCCGCCGGCGCCGTGGCCGCCTATCTGCCCCATCGCAAGACGCCGCCGTCGGGGCGAGGCCTGGCCCACAATCTCCGCCAGCGGGACGGGCGCTACTATTGGCACTGGGACCCGGCCTTCCTGCGCAAGGCAAGGGACAACCCGGCGGCCCTCAACCACCGCTATGAGGCCGCCGCGCTCAAGGTGCGCATCCCCACCCTGCTGATCCGGGGCGCGCAGAGCGAGATCGTCAACGCCGCCGCCGCCGACCACCTGGGCCAGTTGATCCCCCATGCCCGCTGCGTGACCATCGCCGGCGCCCACCACATGGTGGCCGGCGACCGCAACGACGCCTTCAACGAGGCGGTGTTCGCCTTCCTAGGCGACCTGCAGGCCGTTAAATCCCCTTCTGGAGACGCCGAGTGAACGACGACAGGACGCCCGTCATCATCGGCGTGGGCCAGTTTTCCGAACGCCTGGGCGAGCCGGGTTACGCCGCGCTGTCGCCGGTCGAGCTCGCCTCGCGCGCCGCCAGGGCCGCCTGCGACGACGCCGGCGGCGAAGGCCTGGCTGCCGGCATCGACACCATCTACGCCATCCGCCAGTTCGAGGCCGCCACGCCCAATGCCCGCGCGCCCTTCGGCCGCTCCAACAACTTCCCCCGTTCCATCGCCCGGCGCATCGGCGCCGACCCGCGCCGCGCCATCCTGCCGGTCTCAGGCGGCCAGGGGCCTCAGGCCTGCGTCAGCGAAGCCTGCGTGTCGGTGGCGAACGGCGAGGCGGACCTGGTGCTGCTGGTGGGTTCCGAGGCCATTTCGACCGTGCGCGCCCTGGCCGGGCAGTCACCCAGACCGGACTGGTCGGAAACCGTCGAGGGCAGCGTCGATGACCGGGGCTACGGACTGAAGGGCCTGATCACCCAGCACCAGATCATGCACGGCCTCGTGGGCGCCCCAAACACCTACGCCCTGTTCGAGAACGCCCGGCGCGGGCGCCTGGGGATGACGCGCGAGGCCTATGCCCTGGACGAGATGGGCGCGCCCTTCGCCCGCTTCACCGAGATCGCCGCCGCCAATCCCCACGCCGCCGCCCCACGCCGGCGCAGCGCCGAGGAGCTTATCGCGGTCATTGACGACAACCGCATGATCGCCGAGCCCTATCGCCGGTCCCTGGTGGCGCGCGACCAGGTCAATCAGGGCGCGGCGGTGCTGGTGGCTTCCGCGGCCAGGGCCCAGGCTCTGGGCGTGCCCGAGAGCCAATGGGTCTATCTCCACGGCTTCGCGGACCTGAAGGAACCCACCCTCCTCGACCGCCCCGACCTCTCCACCAGCCCGGCGGCCCTGCTGGCCTGTGAAAGCGCCCTGGCCTGTGCGGGGATCACCATCGCCGACATCAACTGCTTCGACCTCTACAGCTGCTTCCCGGTCGCCGTGACCAGCCTGGTGGAGAGCCTCGGCCTGTCGGCGCACGACCCTCGCGGCTTCACCGTCACCGGCGGCCTCCCCTATTTCGGCGGAGCGGGAAACAACTACGCCATGCATGCCATCGCCGAGACGGTGGCCCGGCTACGCGCCGCGCCCGGGGACTATGGCCTGGTGGGCGCCAACGGCGGCGTGATGTCGAAATATTCGGTGGGAATCTACTCCACCCGGCCCCGCCCCTTCATCACCTGCGACAGCCGGCCCCTGCAGGCGGCTATCGACGCCGCGCCTACGCAGCCCTGGGTCTTCGAGGCCGACGGATGGGCGCGCGTCGAGACCTACACCGTCAGCTACGACAAGGGAGAGCCGGTCGGGGCCGTGGTCGTCGGCCGTCTGGAAAGCGACGGCCGCCGCTTCCTGGCCAAGGCGCCAGACGAGGCGCCGGAGATCGTTGCCGCCATGGCCGGGGAGGACCCGCTCGGCCGCCGCATCCACGTCCGCTCCTTCGGCTTCGGCAACCGCTTCGCCTTCGACCAGGCCACTCTGGCGCGGCTCTATCCGCCCAAGTCCAAGACCTTCCAGCCGTCCTACGAATTCTTCCTGGTCGAGCAGCGCGACCACCTTCTGGAGATCACCATCAACCGGCCCGAGGTGCGCAACTGCCTGCACCCGCCGGCGCATGAGGAGATGGATCAGATCATCGACGCCTATCTGGCCGCCGACCACCTGTGGTGCGCCATCCTGACCGGGGCCGGGGACGAGGCCTTCTGCACCGGCAACGACCTCAAATACCACTCCACGGGCAAGCCGGTGTATGCGCCCAAGAGCGGCTTCGGCGGGCTGCACCGGCGCACCGACCGCAACAAGCCCCTGATCGCCGCGGTCAACGGCTTCGCCATGGGCGGCGGGTTCGAGCTCTGCCTGGCCAGCGATCTGGTGGTGGCCGACACGACTGCCCAGTTCGCCCTCAGCGAGGTGAAGGTCGGCCTGATCGCCGGCGCCGGTGGTATCGTGCGACTGCCGCGCCAGATCCCCAAGAAGTTCGCCGTGGAGATGTTCCTCACGGGCCGTCGCATAAGGGCCGAACGCGCGCACGAGCTGGGCATCGTCAACCAGGTGACTCCCGCCGGTCAGGCCCTGGCCGGCGCCCGTGCGCTGGCCGCCGAAATTCTCGAGGCGTCGCCGACATCGGTACGGCTGTCTTTGACTCTGCTGAACGAGATGGCCGGCATCGCCTCCGAAGACGAGGCGGCCGGCAAGCGCTCGCGCATCTTCGACGAAATGATCATGTACGAGGACGTCGTCGAAGGGGTCCAGGCCTTCGTGCAGAAGCGCAAGCCTCAATGGCGCAATCGCTGAGGTACATGGGCACACATCAGCAGGGCCAACCGGATTGCTTCCAGCAAACTGTCACAACCGACGCTCGATTCATAGGGAGTCGCCATGTTGCTCGCCTCATCCCCTTCGTCGCGCCCTTCGGGTCAAGGGCGACACGGCGGCCGTGCCATGCGGCGACCGACAATAGACCTGAGGGGGCATTTACAGCCGCGTCGCCCGACTGGTGGGTTCCCGTGCCAGCCACCTATTGGGTCTCCAATGCTGGCCAAAGCGCCATGGAGCGGGAAGCGGTCCTAGCGCTAACCACCATCATGGACGGGTTGCCGACTGTGAAGTCGGGCTCGATTTCGTTTCTGCTTCGAGAACCGAATCGATGACCCGCAATCTGCGAGTCCGACACCACACTAAATTTGGCTGGAACCTTTCCCCCCTCCTCCAAGAATGAAACCGCTCGCAGCGTCGCGAGAAGGGCACGTCCTTGCACAGCTCCGACCTGTCGATAGGTCTACTCGCCCCGATGTCCAACACGCTTCTGGTGGTCGCTCAAACCGGCAGCTTCAGCGCTGCGGCGCGTGTAATCGGCGTTCGACAATCAACAGTGAGCCGCCAGATCAGAGACCTCGAAGATCGTATTGGCGTTTCCCTGTTTGAAAGGCATGGGTCCGGGATTCGCGCCACCGACGCCGGCCTCAAACTCCTCATGCGCCTGTCGCAGATCCGCAGCCTTGCTCATACTGCCGTAGTCGAGGCCCGTGATTTCGGCGCCGTCCGCGCGGGGTGCCTGCGGCTGGGCTTCATGGGGTCCTTCGCCACCTCGCCGGCCAAGGACATCCTCAGCCGATTGCGCCAGCTGCATCCCGGCTTGAAAGTCCAGCTCGCTGAACTTGGCGTCGCGGAACTCGTGCGCCAAGTATTGGCGCACGAACTCGATTGCGCTTGGGTAGCGAACTGGCGATCATCCGACCCTGTGCTCGTCTTCGATCGGCTCTGGTCAGACCCACTCTATCTGGCGGTCCCGGCGGCCCAGTCGGTTGGTGACACTGTTGGATGGGCCGCTCTTTCAGGCCAAGTCCTGCTGGCGCGTCCCGAAGCGGAACTCGACCTGCTCTTCCCCGTGCTTGAAAAGGCGGGCGTGTCACCGCCGACGGTGCATTTTCACGACTGCTCACGCGAGAGTCTTATCTCCATGGTCGCCGACGGCGAGGGGGTCGCCATTCTGCCAGAGAGCTTCGCGCGCATTGGCCGTCCCGGGGTTCGGTTCTCGCGGATCGCCGAGACCGGCGCTGAGGTTGCGGTCTGCGTCACGTACCGGCGCGACAGGGACAACCCTGCGCTCCGGCGCCTGCTTGCTGTCACGCGCGACTGGCTCCGGGAAAACCAACCTATGAAGATGTCCCCGTCCGGCCCCGGGTGAAAGCGCGATCCGTCGCCATGAACCGGGCCAGCATCGGCGCCACCAGCTTGATCGGCTCAACGGGCTGGCCGGCCTCGCGCGCCAGCGCCTCGGCGTAGGCGACGAGCATGCG
>JAQGIP010000068.1 GCA_028291055.1 Caulobacter sp. | reverse complement strand
CAGATCGCCGGTGATGTCGCGGTCGTAGAGCCGCTCGCGGGCCTGGCTGTCGAAGGCTTCGCGCACGTAGCGGTCGGTGTAGCGGACCTTGGCGATCCGCCCGACGATGCGCCGCACGCGGCCGGCGCGGTGGGTTCGGGCGTCATCGGCGGCCGTGCGCGCGGCCTGGCCGCCAGCGGCGGCATCCTTCGCCACGCGGTCTCGCAGGGCGATGCTCATGCGCACGGCGCGCGACGTCCGGTCGAAGGCCCGGGCCAGGTCGGCGCAGGCGCGGGCGGCGTCCGCGTCGGGCTCCGCCGCCGCCGTCTCGACGATGCGGGTCTTCAGGGCCAGGGCGATCTCGAGACCCGCTTCCGCCAGTTCGGAGAGGATCGCCAGCCGGCGCTCGCCCCACGCGCCGGCGTCATCCGGGCGGAGGTCGCCAGGGGGCGAGGCGGGCGTCGGGGTGATGTCGGGGCCGATGGACATGCGCCCATAAGGCCGCAAAGGCCTGGACCGTTGGAATAGGGGGGTGTGGATTTTTGGGTTCGGGCGGGGCGGCGCCTGGAGCCGTCCTATGCGAGGCCCGCGATAACTGGGGACACGCACCCATTTCCGGCCATGGTCCGGGATGAGGCCGATCCGCCGGACGGAAATCCGTGCATGTCCCCACTTATCGCTGCGGCTTGGATGTTGAGGCGACCTAGCCTTCCAATACCGCCCGGGAATCCGCCGGCGCCTGGTCACGCTCGGTCATCCCGTAGTCGCGCATCACCGCCGCGACCCGCAGCCGGTAGTCGGAAAACACCCCGCCGCGCCCGGCGGCCTGAGCCTGACGGTGCGGCTGCATGCGCCGCCACTCCACGACCGCCGCCTCGTCGCGCCAGAAGGACAGCGACAGCACCTTGCCCGGCGTGGTGAGGCTCTCGAACCGCTCGATGGAAATGAAGCCGTCGATGCCGTCCAGCAGCGGGCGCAAGCGCGCGGCGGTGTCGAGGTAGGCCTCGCGCATCCCCACCGCCGGCTCGACCTCGAAGATGACCGCGATCATGAGGGTGTGACCGGCTTCAGGAAGGTCCGTTCCTCGCTGAGGATGAAGCGCTTGTCCTGGGCCATGGCGAAGTTGGCGACCGAGGCGGGGTCGGTGCGCAGGCGCGCGCGATAGGTTTCATAAGCGGCCAGGCTGTCGAAGGAGATCATCGCATGCGCGATGGTGTTGGTCCCCTCGTGCGGCATCCAGTAGCCGAGAAGATCGCCGCCGCAGGCCGGGATGATGGTCAGCCAACTTCGGGCGTAGGCCTCGAAGGCGTCGCGTTGGAAGGGGTCGATGACATAGCGGATGTGGCAGGTGACGGTCATGGCGCGATGGCTCCAGTGGCTTTCGATGCCGCCTTGTGGCGCCTTGCCCGGCAAGAATGTTTCGATTAGCGTCGAAGTATGGACGCCGCCCCGCGTAAGCTCGGACCCGACATCGCCACCGTGGCCGCCCTGCTGGGCGATCCGGCCCGGGCCAACATGCTGACCGCCCTGTTGGCCGGCCAAGCGCTGACCGCCGGCGAACTGGCCCGAGAGGCCGGCGTCACCGCCCAGACCGCCAGCTCGCATCTGGCGCGGCTGACCACCGGCGGCCTGGTCATACCCAAGGCCCAGGGCCGCCACCGCTACTTCGCCCTCTCCGGAGACGATGTCGCCGCCGTGCTGGAGGGGCTGATGGGCCTGGCCGACCGGGCCGGCCACCGCCGCGCGCGGCCGGGGCCGAAGGAGCCGGCGCTGCGCCAGGCGCGGGTCTGCTACGACCACCTGGCCGGGGACCTGGGCGTGGCCCTGCTGGACGCCCTGGTCGCCCAGGGGCGTATCCGTGAGGCCCCCGACGGCGCGCTGACCCTCACCCTCGAAGGCGAGCGTTTCGTCACCGGCCTGGGCGTCGATCCCGCCGCCTTCGCGGGCAGCCGCCGTCCGGTCTGCAAGGCCTGCCTGGACTGGAGCGTGCGGCGCAGCCACCTGGCCGGCGCGCTCGGCGCGGCCCTGCTGGAGCGCCTCTACGCCCTGGGCTGGGCCAAACGCATCAGCGGCACCCGCGTGGTCAGCTTCTCGGCCGACGGATTGGCCCGGTTCCGCGCGGCCTTTGGTATCGCCTAAGACCCGGTGGACTCCCTCGCGGGCATCTCACTCAGTCCACGCAACGGGGAGGCCAGGCCCCAGCCGGCCGCGGCCAGCAGCCCGGCCGACGCCAGCATCATCGCGGGCCTCACCCCATAGGCTTCGGCCAGCAGGCCGCCGCCCAAGGCGCCGATGATCGATACCGCACCCGGGCCCGCCTGGAAGAGGGCGGTGGCGCGGCCCAGCACGGCGCCGGGCAGCATCGTCTGCAGCAGGCTGATCCCCAACACCGCGCTGGCCACCGCGAAGGCGTCGCCGAAGAACTGCGACACGGCCAGCATCGCCATGCCGCCCACGGGGTCGGGCGGCGCGAAGGGGATCAGGCCGATGACCACGCCGGTCATGAGGGCGGAGCCGATGATGGCCGGACCCAGTCCCACCCACCTGGCCAGGCGCGCGCCCAGCAGGGCGCCGGTCAGCGCGCCGACGCCGCCGACCGCGATGGTGATGCCGAGCAGCGCCGGGGTCAGGCCCAGCTGCTTGAGGGCGAAGAACAGATACAGGGGCGCGAAGATCGAGCCGAACAGGCTGGACGTCACCGTCATCAGCCACAGCGGCCGCACCAGGGGCTCATGCCAGATGGCGCTGAAACCGCGCGCCAGGTCGGCGCGCCAGGCGGCAAGGCCCACGGCGGCGGCCTCTTCCGCCGGTTCCGGCGGCGGCTCGGGCTTGCGGATGGTCAGAAGCACCAGGGCCGACAGCAGGTAGGTCAGCGCATTGACCGCCATGGCGATGGGCGCGGTCAGCAGCTGGACCAGCACGCCGGTCAGGGCCGGCCCGGCGATCTCGGCGATGGATTCCGTGATCCTGAGCTTTGAATTGCCTTCCACCAGCCGGTCGCGGTCGATCAGCCCGGGCAGGTAGGCGTGGTCGGCGATATCGAAAAGCACGCTGCCCGCGCCGACCAGGACGGCGGCGATGGACAGGTGGGTCATGGTCAGCCAGTGCATCCAGGCCGCGAGGGGTACGGTGATCAGCACCGCGGCGCGCATCAGATCAGCCCCGATCATCAAGGTGCGCCGCTTCGAACGGTCCACCCAACCGCCCGCCAGCAGGCCCACCACCAGCTGGGGCGCGATGGCCAGGGCCGCCAATATGCCCAGCTGGGCCGGCTGGGCCTGGAGGGTCAGCACCGCCGCCAGGGGGATGCCCTCGCGGGTGATGCGCGCGCCGAAGGTGGAGATGGCCTGGGCCGCCCATAGGCGCAGGAAGTCGCCGTGCCGCCACAGGGTGCGGGAGGCCGCGATGTCTTCGGCGGTCGTCATCCCGGGGCCGATATCCGGGGCGCCAACCCGGGGCTAGTGCCCCACGGCCACGCTAACCCTCAATCAACACGAATCGCCGTAACCTTGGTCGATTCTGCGGGGGAGTCGCGGTGATGGGTCTGAGATCGTTCTTCCAGGCGCTGCGCGACAAGCGCGGCAACGTGGCGCTCACCTTCGCCATCCTCCTGCCGGTGCTGGCCCTGGTGGCCGGCGGCAGCGTCGACTTCATCCGAGCCGCCACCATGAAGGCCTATGTGCAGGACGCCTCCGACGCCTCGGTGCTGGCGGCCGCCAAGGCCTACTATGCCTCCTCCCAGCTGCCCGCCGCCACCCGCGTGGCCAACGCCAAGGCCGCGGCCGGCGCCAGCCTGACGGCCGAACTGGGCCTCTATAAACAGACGGTGCTGAGCCTCAGCTATGACACCACGGTAAACGCCGCCACCGGCGAGATCGACATGACGGTGAACGGCGCCAGCGCCAACATCTTCAGCGGCATCCTCGGGTTCGCCACCTTCCCCTTCAAGGTCAAGTCGTCGGCCGCCGCCGGGGGCAAGGATCTGGAGATCGTGCTGATCCTCGACAACACTTCGTCGATGTTCGACTCCGGCCGCTTCACCGTCATGCGCGAGGCCGCCAAGCAGTATGTCAACGACGTCTTCGACCTGGGCGGCGACCATGTGAAGGTCTCCGTCGTGCCCTGGACCACGGTGGTCAACATCAAGTCCGAGGCCGTGGCCTCGCCCGACGCCACGGCCGCCACCGCCGGCGCCGTGCCGGCCGGGGGCTCGCGCCGCACGCCGGTCGCCCCCGCCTTCGACCGCATCAACGTCCTGGCCCAGCCGCGCAACGCGGCCACCGCCCTTACCCAGGCCCAGCTGGACGCCCTGGCCCAGCCCGTCGGCTGGCGCGGCTGCATCCGCTCGGCCAACAACGAGGTGAAGGTCAATTCCGCCGGCGCGGTCACTCAAGCCATCACCGACGCGGCCCCGACGACCAGGTTCCCGGCCGCCCTGCTGGAACCCACCATCACCACCAGCCTGAAGACCTGGTGCACCGCCTGGACCTCTGTCACCAAGACCGTCACCTGTTCGTCCGGCGGCGGTGGCGGGGGCGGCGGCGGGGGCGGCGGAGCGGGCCCTTCGCCGCAGGGCGCCTTGGACCGGCGCTACCAGGATGGACAGGTCGGCCAGGCCACCTACGGCGGCACCGGCGCCCAGAGCCTGCTGCACAAGGCGGCCAGCTGCACCTCGACCACGACCACCTGCAACGCCGGCAAGGCCTTCACCAGCACCAACCTCTACAACTGCCTGGGCGCCGGCTCGACCGGCTGGCACGCCAACGGCACCCGCAACGCCTATTTCGACTCCACCCAGAACTGTTCCAGCACCACCTACTATGTCGCCACGGGCCTGGTTCAGTCGACGCCGGGCAACGTCGCCTGCGTCTCCGATCCCAACGAGATCAAATATCTGGCCGGCGGCGGCAAGGTCTGCCGCTGGGAGCAGGACGCCTTCACCGGCTTCAACACCACCAGCTGGACCGCGACCCCCAACTGGACGGCCCAGGCGGCCATCTCGGGCCCCAACATCAACTGCCCCGTCTCCATCCTGCCCCTGTCGTCCAACCGCGGCCAGGTGCTGGGCAAGCTGAACGAGATGTACCCGGTGCCCGGCGGCACCCAGGCTGACGTGGGCCTGCTGTGGGGCATGCGCACCCTGTCGCCCGCCAGCTACTGGACCAACTTCTGGGGCATCAGCGGCGCGGGCGCACCCTCGCCTTGGAAGGACAGCCACACCAACAAGATCGCCATCGTGCTGACCGACGGCTTCAACGTCTTCCCGACCCAGTATGAGGGCTACTACGGCTGCACGGACACCGGCCGGGGCGGCAAGGCCGGCAATTGCTGGAAGTCGCCGAACCTCGGCCTCTACAACGACACGGTGACCAACACCCTGACCAAGTCGGCCTGCGCCCAGCTGCGCGCGACCTATGGCGTCGACCTCTATTTCATCCTGGTCGACGTGACCGACGCGGCGGCCCAGAACCTGGCCCAGACCTGCGCGCCCGATCCCGGCCACGCCATCTCCACCTCGACCAACCAGCTGGGAGACGTGTTCAAGGGACTGGTGTCGCGCTCGATCCGGTTGACGCACTAAGACCGGTTGTCGCCGTCGCCCGGTTACGCTCTAAGGCGCTCGCGCGAAGTGTGGGAGCGTGAGCGATGCTGGAAGACCTGAAGGCCAACAACGCGGCCTGGTCGGCGGGGAAGACCGAGGTCGACCCCGATTTCTTCAAGCGCCTGGAGCGCCAGCAGAGCCCGAAATACCTGTGGATCGGCTGTTCCGACAGCCGCGTGCCGGCCAATGAGATCGTGGGTCTCGATCCCGGCGAGCTGTTCGTCCACCGCAACGTCGCCAACCTGGCCCCGCCCCAGGACGCCAACTATCTGAGCGTGCTGCAGTTCGCGGTCGACGTGCTGAAGGTCCAGCACATCATGGTGGTCGGCCACTATGGCTGCGGCGGCGTCAACGCCGCCGTCGATGGGGTGCGGCGCGGCCTGGTCGATCACTGGCTGCACCCGATCCGCGAGGTGTTCGAAAGCCACCGCGCCGAACTGGAAGCCATCCCCGAGGGCCGCGCGCGCCAGGACCGCCTGTGCGAGCTGAACGTGGCGCGCCAGGTGCGCAACGTCGCCTCCGACATCTTCGTGCAGGACGCCTGGGCCCGGGGCCAGAGCCTGTGCGTGCACGGCTGGGTCTATACCCTGGGCACCGGTTTGGTGACCGACCTGGGCGTCACCATCGGCGGCCGGGGCGACTACGGCATGCTGCCGACGCTTTAGCGGATCCGCACCCGCGCCTGCTGGCGGTGGCCGGCGGCGTCGACCACCACGATGCGATAGAAGCCGGGCGCGGGCGGGCGCCACACGGGCCGTTTGCTGACCGGGTCGATGGGCGCCGGGTCACCGTTCACATACCAGCTCAGCTCCTGGCCGTTCGCCGCCAGCACGAGGCCGCGCGACTTGGGGCCAAAGCTGTCGACCTGCACCGTGGCGCCGTCCGGCGGGAAGATCAGGTTGGGGCCGGCGTCGGGCTTGCGCAGATGCTGCAGACCTTGCGGCGCGGCGCGGGGGGCCAGGGGCGCCGGGGCGGTGTGGGCGGCGCCCAGCAGGTCGGCGGCGTCGAACAGCAGCGGCAGGGCGGCGTCGCGGCCGGTCAGCCCCTGGCGGGCGCCGCCGTCGGCCCGGCCGGTCCAGACGACGATCACATAGCCGCCGACCACGCCCACGGCCACGGCGTCGCGGAAGCCGTAGGAGGTGCCGGTCTTGAAGGCCATGGCCGCGCCGCCCTTGGTCAGGGCCGAGGGCAGCCGCCCCTTGGGCGTGGGCCCCTCGCGCAGGATCTCCAGCACCATGTTGGCCGCCTTGGCGCCGACCATCCGCGTGCCGCCGCTGTGCTCGCGCAGCTTCGCATCGGCCTGCGTCCAGGCCAGCGGCTTGGCCACCCCGCCGTCGGCCAGGGCGCAGTAGAGCATCCCCAGGTCGCGCAGGGTGATGCCCTCGCCGCCGAGCGCCAGGGCCAGGCCCGCGTCGGTCATGCCGGCCTTGGGGCGGACCAGCTTTGCGCCGGTGGCCTCCAGCCGCGCCTGGAAGACGGGGGCGCCGATCTTCTCCAGCATGGCGACGGCGGGCACGTTCAGGGAGTGGATCAGGGCCTCCCGCGCCGTGACCTGGCCGTGGAAGACGCGGTCGAAGTTCTCGGGCTGGTAGTCGGAGAAGCGGCGCGAACTGTCCTCGATCAGGGTGTCGGGGGCCGCCACCCCGTCGTCGAAGGCGAAGGCGTAGATGAAGGGTTTCAGGGCCGAGCCGGGCGAGCGCAGGGCCAGGGTCATGTCCACCCAGCCGCCGGGACGTTCCAGTCCCGCCGAAGCCACGGCGGCGCGCACGGCGCGGCTCTTGACCTCGATGACCAGGATGGCGGCGGTGACTTCGCCGCCCTGGGCCTGGGCCGCGCGGGCGGCCAGGGGTTCGAGCTCAGCCTGGAGGCCGGCGTCGAGGGTGGTGACCACGCTGGCCTGACTGGCCGGCGCGGCGCGGGCCAGTTCGCCCGACACATGCCAGGCCCGGGCCGGGAAGGCGCCCCGGTTGGGCAGCGGCTCGGCGTCCGCCTCCCCTGCCGCCGCCTCGCTGAGCAGGCCCGCGCCGACCAGCTTGCGCAGCACCGCGTGGCGCGCCGCCTGGGCCGCGCCGGGGCGGCGGTCGGGACGGCGAGCCTCCGGCGACTGCGGCAGGGCGATCAACAGGGCCTGCTCGCCGTTGGTGAGCGTCTCGGGTTCATGGCCGAAGTAGGAGAGGCTGGCCGCGCGCACGCCCTCCAGGTTGCCGCCGTAGGGCGCCAGGGTGAGATAGAGGGCCAGGGTCTGGTGCTTGTTGAAGCGGGCCTCAAGCTGTAGCGCGCGGCCCATCTCGATCAGCTTTGAGACCAGGGTGCGGGGCCGGGGCTCCAGCAGCCGCGCGGTCTGCATGGTCAGGGTCGAGGCGCCCGAGACGATGTGGCCGTGGACCATGGCCGAGACCGCCGCGCGCACCACCGCCACCGGGTTGACGCCCCGGTGCAGCCAGAAGGCGCCATCCTCCACCGCCACCAACCGCCGCTGGAAGGTCTTGTCGGTGCGGGTCAGGTCGGCGCGGATACGCCAGCGGCCATCCTCCACCGGCAGGGCGCGCAGCCAGGCGCCGTTGCGGTCCAGGGCCACGGGGGACGAGCGTAGCGCCCGCGACAGGTCCGGCGGGAAGGCCGTGTCCACAGCGACGAGCACCGTCTCGACGGCCAGCAGCGCGATCAGGGCGAACACCCACCGGCGCACGCCCGCCCCGGCGCGCGCCGCCGCCTTCCCTTTACGCAGGAAGGTCGGCCAGGCCGGAAGGCGCATCTACATCCCCGGCAGGATGCTGGTGCGGGCCGCGGCGGAGGAGCCCCAGATGGCCGGGTGGTACATGTCGCGGGCCGTGACGCCGGGCAGGAAGAACTCCCCGGGAGTCACCGCACGGGCCACATAGGCGAAGGCGAAGGCTTCGTTGCCGGGCAGGTCCATGGCCGCCACATAGCGGTCGTCGCGGCTTTCCTGGACGTCGGCGCTGGAGAGCTTGCCCAGGAACTTGAAGGGCCCGTTCTCGGCGTCGTCCGGTCCCAGCACCGTCTCGATCTCGAAGCCGGCCGGCAGCGGGTCGTCGACCACCAGGGCCAGGGATTGGCCCTGCATGGAGCGGCCCTGGACCAGCACGATCACCCGGTCGCCCTGCTTCAGGTTGGCGATGTCGACGGGTCCGCCGGCGAAGCTGAACAGCCGCTTGGTCACCGATAGCCCCGAGATGGTCGTCGGCGGCGCGGCCAGGGGCGTGCCCCGCACGGTGACGGTGCGCCACAGGGCGCCGCGGCCGGCGTTGGCGAAGTGGCTGTCGGTCAGACGGCCCACGCCCCAGCGCGGCATGCCCGCCGCCCCGCCGATGGCGTAGACGTTGCCGGTGGCGTTGATGGTCATCGGCCCGGCCGCCTTGAGCATATAGTGGGCGGCCTGGAGCAGGCGCGCCTGCTCCTGGGTGTTGAGCGAGTCGGGGTCGCGGACGGCCCCGTCCAGCCGGTCCTGCAGCGGCCGGGCGATATCGTCCATGCCGGACTCGTAGGCGAGCGCGATGATGGCGGCCAGGTCGCGCAGCCGGCTCTGGTACCAGTCGCTCTTGTCGTCGAAGCCGATCGAGGCGATGGCCTGGCGGAAGCTGTCGCGGGCGCGGGCCTTGTCGCCCATCATCGCCAGACCGGCGGCCACCTGGCCCTTGGCCAGCGGACTGGCCTCGTTCTTCATCTGCACGTCATGCCACCAGCGCAGGCGGGCGAGATCGCCGCGTCCGCCCTTGGCCAGCACATAGAGGGCATAGGCCGAGGCGCGGCTGCGCAGGCGCGCGGTGGCGGCCTTGGAGTTGTCCTCCGACCCGGCCCACCAGGCCGGATATTCGGTGCGGTAGCCCACGGAGACGAAGCCCTCGGGCCGGCTGATCTGGCGCATGGCGTTCAGCGCCCGGTCGATGGCCTCGTCCGGCACCGGGGCGCCGCGCATCTTGGCTTCCAGCAGGAAGTCGGTGGCGAAGGCGCCCAGCCAGGCGTCCGCCTCGCCGTCACCCACCCGCCAGAGGCCAAAGGCGCCGTCGAGGGTCTGGCGGTCCAGCAGCTTGCCCACCGCATCGTTCAGCCCCACCGACGAGCGTCGCAGCTTTGGATCGTTGGAGACCTCCAGCGCGTAGAGCAGCGGGTAGGCGGTGGAGACCAGCTGCTCGGTGCAGCCGTAGGGATAGCGGTTCAGCGCCAGGGCGATGGGCCCGGGGTCGAAGCCCTTGAAGGGCGAGTAGCTGACCTGGAGGCTGATATCCCCCGCCGCCATGCCGGCCAGCAGGTCGGCCGAGGGCGTGAAGCTCTCGCCGGGCCGTTGCAGGGCGGTGGTCGTTCGGGTGACCGGGCCCCAGCCCAGGCGGGTCTGGATGTCGTAGGTCTTGGAGGTGTTGAAGCCCTGGCCGGTGACGTTGAACGACACCTGGCCGACGCCGGTGACGCCCGGCGCCTCGAAGGGGATCTTTTCGGCGACGCGCTGGCCGAGCAGCAGGTTGAAGACCTTGTTGAACACCACCTTGATGCCGTTGGTGGCGTTGGCGATGGCGGTGTAGGCGCCGGGTCTGCCCTCGACGTTATGGAGTTCGAGCGTCGCGAAGGGCTTGTCACCCGGTGACAGGAAGCGCGGCAGGTTCAAGTCGGCCACGACGGGCTGGCGCACGGTCATCGGCTTGGAGCCCGAGCCCACGGCCTCATCGGTCCAGGCCACGGCCATGATCCGCAGCTCGCCGTTGAAGTCGGCGGCCGGCAGCTTGATCGTCGCCTTGCCGTCCATGCCGGTTTCCACCACCCCGGACCACAGGGCCACCGACTTGATGGGGGTGACGGTCAGCCCCTCGCCGCCGATCTCGTCGGCGCCGAAGTTGACGTTGGCGGCGGGCCCGAGGTTGGGATCCAGCAGGCGGCCGTAGTCGTCGCGGTAGTCGAGGGTCAGCGCGCGCTTGCCGAAATACCATTTCACCGGATCGGGGCTCTCCTGCTTGGTCAGGCGCAGGATGCCTTCGTCCACGGCGGCCACGGTGACCCGCGCGGTCTGGCCGATGCCGAGGCCCTTCACCTGGATGGGCACGGTGACCGGCGCCTTGGAATCCAGCTTCACCGGCGTGCCGATGTCGACGGTGAGCTTGCGGCTCTTGGGATCGAGCGAGACGTAGAGCAGGCCCAACGCCCGTCGCGGCTTGGGCGAGGAGACCGGGTCGCGCGGCTGGATGACGGTGACCAGGATATAGGCCCCGCCGCCCCAGGCGGCGTTGGTCTTCAGGCGGATGACGCCGCCCTTTTCGTCCACGGCCATGGTCTTGAAGTCGACCAGGCGGTCCGTGGCCACGGCGATCTGGGCCTGGCCGGCGTAGGGCGCCTTGAGGGTCAGTTCGATGGTGTCGCCCTGGGCGTAGGCCGTGGCGCCCGCACTCAGACGCACGAAGTCGGGCGTGTCGGATTCCTTGGCCGGGGAGCCCCAGCCGGAGGTGAAGCGGATGATGGATTTGGCGCCGTCCGGGCCTTCGAGCTCGAGACGATAGTCGCCCCAACCCAGCTTGCGCGCGATGCGGGCCGCGTCGCCCGTGCCGAGGTTGAGCACGCCCTTCTGGACCACGCCGTCACGGCTGGAGCGGCGGTACTGCCATTTGCCGTCCTGCAGGAACCAGTCGTAGTTCCAGTTCTCGCTGATCAGGGTGTAGCTGACCCCGGCGGCGTTGACACGCGCGCCCGCCGCGTTGACGGCGATGATGTTGAGCGCGATGGGCGGATCACCCTTGCCGGCCTCGCCCTGGTCGACCTTGACCCCCAGATACATCCCCTTGGGGCGTACCTTGATGGACAGGCTTTCGCGCACCGGACGGCCGCCCGGCTCGAACACCGAGGCGGTCAGCGTGGCCTTCAGCGGCACGGCGGTGTCGCCGGCCTGGGCGCTGTCGATGGACAGGACGGCCTTGCCCTCGCCGTCGGTGACGGTGGAGGCGAGGTCGAGCGCCTTCTCCTCGAAGGGCGTCTTGTCGTCGCCCCACTGATAATCCTTGTAGGCGGGGAAGGGATTGGCGTCGGCCGACAGCCGCGCCTCGCCCTGGGTCTGCAGGCCCGAGCCGGGCGCGCCATAGAGGAAGCGCGCATTGACGGCCACCTGGCGGGTCTCGCCGGCGGCGACGGGGTTGTCCTTATTGCCGTCGATGGTCACGGCCAGGCGCTGAGGCGCGAAGTCCTCGACCTGGAAGCTCATCTCGCCGACGGGCGCCTCGACCCCCTCGATCATCAGCTTGGCGGTCCAGCGCCCGCGCGGCGCGCTCTTGGGCAGGGCCACGTCGGTGGTGATGGCGCCCAGGGGCGCGTCAGTGAACGCGAAGCGCTTGAACTCGACGCCCGAGGGCCGCGAGATGACCACGGAGCCCTTGCGGTCCTTGACCGAATGGGACTGCAGGTCGCGCAGCAGGGCGGTGATGTGGGCCGTCTCGCCCGGCCGGAAGATGCCCCGGTCGGCATAGAGGAAGCCGTCCAGGTCCGTGCCCACGGCGCGGCCGCCGGTGGCGCTGTCGTCGCCGACCACGCCGCCGCCGGGCGTGCGCCCGCCGGTGCCCTGCTTGGACAGGTCGATGGGCGAACGGTCGAGGTCAAGCACCGCCAGGTCGCCCTGGGGTCCATAGGCCATGACCATCTTGGCGGCGCCCGCGCCCTCGCCTTCGAGCAGGGGTTTGAGGAACCGCACGCGGCCGTTGGAGTCGGTGGTGGCCTCGGCCAGGTCTTCGCCGTTCTTGGCGACCAGGGCCACGCGCAGGCCGCCGAGCGTCTTGGCGCTCTTCAGCGAGCGGACCACGACGTCCAGGCTGTCGGCGCCGGTGTAGCCGATCAGCGCCATGTCGGTGAACATCACCCAGCGCCGCGCCTGGGCCGGCTGATTGTCGCCGCCGTCCTCGTCCTTGGCCAGGTCGCGGCCGCCCGAGGCGTCCTTGGCCTTGATCACATAGCCGCCGGCCTTCATCTCCTTCAGCACGGCGCCCAGGGGGAAGACGGTGGTGGTCTTCTGGCCATTCTCGCCACGCACGGCGATCTCGCCCTTCCAGACCACGCGGCCTTCGTCGCGGGGACTGTCGTCGCCGTAGTCGTCGGCATATTCGCCTTCGCCCGTGGGATCGGGAGCGCCGATCGACTTGCGCACCAGGTTGCGGTCGGCGACGCGCCAGACCTCGATCTGCAGCTTGGAGACGTTGATGGTCTCGATGCCCACGCCGTCGCTGTCTTCGCGCGGCAGGATGACGCCGTCGCCGGCGAAGCCCACATAGGGCGGCTTTTCGCCAAACGTGAAATCAACGTCGGCGTTCTCGGTGAGCGCCACGCCACCGTCCTTGCCGGGCAGGCCCCTGAGCAGGGTGATATGGCGGTCGTTGAAGCCCAGGCCCGCGACGCAGAGCTCGGTGTTGTTCTTCACCCGCACGGCGGCCGGGTGGCCGAGGTCGGGCGTCACCAGCACATAGTCGGAATAGGACTTGGCCGGGTCGAGGGGCTTGGTCAGCTCCAGGCAGGCCAGGGGTTCGCCGCCCGAGGTGTCGACGCGCTGGCGCCAGAAGACGAAGCCGTCGGGCTTGGGGATGCCCCGGCGCGGGGCGGCCGCGTCGCGCGGATGTCCGAACAGCGACCAGGGCTGGCCCTGCTCGGCGACGGCGGTGGAGCCGCCGACCCGATGGCCGGTGAAGAGGTTGGCCTTGCCGGTGACGAAACCGCCGCCGAAGCCCACCGCCAGGGCGGCGATCAGGCCCACCACCGGCGTGAACAGGTGGTGGCTCATGACGCGCTGATGCAGGGGCCGGGCGGGCGGGCGGGCCGGGGTCGGCGCGACCTCCGGCGTGGGCTCACCTTGCGATCCCGTAGGTTCGTCGCTCGGCGTCATGGCAGCCCCCTAAAGTCCAGTTTCAGAGAGCGATGTGATCCCAAGCCGGGGGGCCGGTCAATTGGCCGCGGGCGGGGGGAGAGGCGCCGTTTTCGGCACGGACGCGCACAGTTGCGCCTAATAGCTCCCGCCTGCGCCGGAATGCACCGGCGAACGGGCTATGGCCTATCGTTGTTCAGGGATGCTGCGGCGTTGAGCGAGCTCGGCGGCGGCCGGGGAGCTCTGACTTCGCATTGGTCTTGGAAGGACGAGAAGGGAAGGGGAGAAGGGTAAGAGGCGGCGGCTACGGCAAAGCCGGCTCATAAGCCTCCGGCGCTGAGGCTTCACCGAGGCGCGCAGCGCCTCTGAAAGAAAGAGACTGCGTGGATCGTCAGGGCGCGCGAAGCGCCGACCTCTTCCGCTTCCCCCCTTCCCTTCTCTTCCTTCCAAGTCCAAAGCCGAGGCAAATGCCCGCCACGCCGGTTGGGATTGGGTCCCCATCGGCGAAGGCCGATCCGGGCTAATGCCAGCCCGTGGCCGAGGCTTCGCGGGCCTTTTCGTTGGTGGGCCGGGCCAGCAGGCCGCTCTGGGTGATCCACACCTCATAGGTGGCCCCGTCGGCCATCGGCATGGCCGCGCCGGAGCCGTAGAGGGTGTCCACCACCGGGGCGAAGCGGCTGTATTTGCGCGCCATGGCCCATAGGTCCACCTGGCTGGGCGGATCGGGGCGCAGGTCATAGACGCTGCGCTCGGCATGCAGCTCGTCGTCCGTGGCGTCATAGCGGCCCGACAGCCGGTCGAGGCGGTATTGGGTGTCGAGGCCCAGCACATTGGCCCAGCCCTTCCACTTCAGCACGCGCGCCTCGATGCGCCATTCGTCGCCGTGGATCTGGTAGGCCTTGGCCGGCGTGGGTTCGAACCCCTCCGGCGGCGGCTGGGTGAGGGTCGCCTCGAACAGCTTTGGCCCCAGCTGATGCACCGCGATGGTGGCCACGGGCCGCTCATAGGTGAGGCGCGAATAGGTCTGCACATCCAGGCCGCCCAGCAGCACGGCGCCGACGATGGCCATCAGCAGGCCGCCCGCGATCATGCCGCCCAGGCCGCTGAACGGCCGGCCGGTGAACAGGCCGATCAGTCCCCGCACCACGATCACCAGGGCGAACAGGGCAATCAGCCCGGGGATGATCCACCACCACCAAATCATCGCGTAGCCTTTCTGGGACCCTTGCCAAAGGCGGGGTCAAGCGGAGCCTATGTTAAAAGGTTAACGCCGCAAACCACCGATCGGCCAACAGGCGAGTAGGGATCAGGCCGCCCCCCACGCAATATCCTGCTTGACCCCGCGCCGCTTCGGGGTCACTTGCGCCCCAAAATCAAGTTTCCGGAGAAACGACCATGCGCGTTGGTGTTCCCGCTGAGATCAAGCCGGGCGAGTACCGGGTAGGCCTGACGCCCACCGCGGTGCGCGAATACGAGGCTCACGGCCATGAGGTGTTCGTCGAAGCCGGGGCCGGCCTCGGCGCCGGCTACACCGACGAGGCCTTCGTGCGGGCGGGCGCCTCCATCATGCCCGACGCCGACAGCGTCTTCCAGATCGCCGAGATGGTCATCAAGGTGAAGGAGCCCCAGAAGGTCGAGTGGGAGCGGCTGACGCCCAAGCACATCCTCTTCACCTACCTCCACCTGGCCCCCGATCCCGCCCAGACCGAGGGCCTGCTGGCCAGCGGCTGCGCGGCCATCGCCTATGAGACGGTCACGGATGCGAAGGGCGGCCTTCCGCTGCTGGCGCCGATGTCGGAAGTGGCCGGCCGCATCGCGGTCTTCTCCGCCGCCGAGACCCTGTTGAAGCACAACGGCGGCATGGGACTGCTGCTCTGCGGCGTGCCCGGCGTTTCGCCGGCGCGGGTCTGCGTGCTGGGCGGCGGCGTGGTCGGCATGAACGCCGCGCGCATGGCCATGGGCCTGAACGCCGAGGTGGTGGTGCTGGAACGCTCCATCCCGCGCATGCGCGAGCTGGACGACATCTTCATGGGGCGGGTGCTGACCCGCTATTCGACCCTGGACGCCATCGAGGAGGAGATCCTCAAGGCCGACGTGGTGGTGGGCGCCGTTCTGACCGCCGGCGCCGCCGCGCCCAAGCTGGTGCGCCGCGAGCACCTGTCGCGCATGAAGCCCGGCAGCGTGCTGGTGGACGTCTCCATCGACCAGGGCGGCTGCTTCGAGACCAGCCATGCCACCACCCACGCGGAGCCGACCTACACCATCGACGGCGTGGTCCACTATTGCGTGGCCAACATGCCCGGCGCCGCGCCGCGCACCTCCTCGGAAGCCCTGGGCAACGCCACCCTGCCCTTCGGCATCGCGCTCGCCGACAAGGGCCTGAAGGCGCTGGAGGCCGATCGCCACCTGGCCAAGGGGCTGAACGTCCTGAAGGGCGAAATCACCCACCCGGCCGTGGCCCAGGCCCTGGGCAAGCCCTTCGTCGACCCCTTCGGCGCCTGGGGGGCGTAGGGGCCGTTAAGGACCCTAGGTGAGCGGCTGGCCGGCCGCTGCGGTCAGGATGAAGCCCATGAAGCGCGAGCGGGCCGCCAGCTCCATGGCGCCCACTGCGCGGAAGAGGGCGATTCCGCCTTCGCATTGCTCGGTCCTTGAGGTCATTGCCATACCGTTGGTGCTGAACGGGGTCTGGATTCGGGCGGCACTGACCCCCTGCTTGCGCATGATGGTGACGATGCTCCTGAGCTCGCTCTGATTGGGCTGGGCGCGTACGACCGGATGATCGATGCCCTCGCGTGAGGCCTTCAACATCAGTACGCCGCTTTCGGAAGTGGCCTGCTGAGCGGCCTTGAGGGATTGGCCGCGGTCGCCGTGCCGCCCATCGCAAGGCGGCCGCAATATTCCGGGTTAATCGTGCGTAGCGCCTCCAGCATCTGCAGCTGATTGCTGGCGAGCGCCGCCAGGGTGGCGCCGGAGGACTGGGCGGCCTTGCCCAGGTGGGTGCAGCGGAACTCACTGACGAAGGTCAACGCCACTATCCGGGCGCGGGCTTCCATCTCAGCTTCCGTATTGAGGTCGGCCAACGCGGTGATGACCTTTGTGCGCAGGGCCTCATAATCCTGGGGGAAATCCTTCTTCAGCTCGGCAAAAATGGTGCCGAAGTTGGGGTCGTGCTGAAGGTTTTCGAATTCCATGTTCAGCTTTGCGACGCGGCCGGCATGGAGCACCTCGCCACACCCCGCCGTCACGCCCAGCAGGCCCACCGCGGCCACGGCCGCCAGCAACTTCATCGTTGCGCGCGCCATGACGATCTCCCTGTTGCCTGGCCAGGATCGGGCGCCGGGCGCGGACGGTCAACCTTGCCACGGGGCCAAAGCTTGGGCACAAGCCCGGCCCAGGCGGTCCCCCATCCGGGGGCCAAGAGGGAACTGGGGTGTAACGCCCCGGCTGTGCCCGCAACTGTAAGCGGCGAGGGCCGCGTCCGATCCGTCTTCACCTGAAGGCGGCGCCACTGGAGATTTCTCCGGGAAGGCGTGGACGAGGCCCGGTGACCCGCGAGCCAGGAGACCTGCCGCCGCCGTCGCTCGTCCGTGACCCGGGTCCAGGTCAACGGCGCGGGAAGCGCTTGTCTTCCGTCGAAGCGACTACGGCCTGCCGGCGTGCGGGCTGGAGTCGCTTCAGCCTGTCCGCGGCGCCGCGTGGACAACGGAGACATGACCATGCGTATCCACCTGTTCGCGGCCGCCAGCCTATTGGCCCTGGCCGCCTCTCCCGCCTATGCCGACGCGCCGCCCACCGATGTGTCGGAAGTGGTGATCACCGCCACGCGCCTGCCGTCCGAATTGAAGGACGAACCCTCGGTCCGCGTCATCGACGCCGCCGAGATCGAGACCCGCCAGGCGAGCTTCATCGCCGACATCCTGACCACCGTTCCTGGCCTCTCGGTCAGCCGCAACGGCGGTTTCGGCGGCATCACCAGCGTGCGCATGCGCGGCGCCAGCGCCGACAAGACCCTGGTGGTCATCGACGGCGTGCCGCAGAACGACGCGAGCTCGCCCTCGGGCGGCTATGACTTCGGCAGCTTGGAACTGGCCGACGTCTCGCGCATCGAAATCCTGTCCGGGCCGCAAGGCTCGCTATGGGGCTCCGACGCCATCGGCGGGGTGATCGCCATCACCACGCGCGAAACCAACGGCTGGCGCGCCAATGCCGAGGCCGGTTCGTTCGGCGAGGTGAAGGGCTCGGCCAGTGTGGGTCACGCCGAGGACGACTGGGCATTGGGCGCCAGCCTGTCGGGCTACAAGGCCGACGGCGTCAGCCGCGCCGACGGCTTCCCCGAGAAGGACGGCCAGCGTTCCTGGACGGCGGGGCTGAACGGCCGCGTGCAGGTGGGTGACATCGTCAAGCTGGACGGCCGCGTGCGCTATAACGACAGCCGCGTGGACATCGACGGCTACGACCCTGTCTTCTTCACCTTCGGCGACACGGCGGAATACGCGACGTCCAAGAGCTGGACCGGCTTCGGCCGCGCCACAATCCAAGGCCCCTGGGGCTTCACCCACGAGCTCAGCCTGTCGGCCTATGACCTCCAACGCGCTTCCCTGGGCGGCTCCTTCCCCTCCAGCTACACCGCCCAACGCCAGGTCTGGCGCTGGACCGCCGAGCGTGGCGGCCCGGCCGACAGATGGGGCGTCATCGTCGGCGCCGAGCAGGAGGATATCCGCGCCGCCCTCTCCACCGGCGACAGGCAGAAGGCCGGCGCGACCTCGGCCTTCGGCGTGGTGCGCGTGAAGCCGATCGACGGCCTGACCCTCACCGGCAGCCTGCGGGTCGACGATCCCAAGCAGTACAAGGCGCGCGGCACGGGGCGCCTCGCCGCCGTCTACGCCCTGCCGGCCGGCTTCAGCCTGATGGGCAGCTATGGCCAGGGCTTCAAGACGCCGACCATCAGCGAGACCGCCTGCGACTTCTGCTTCCCGGCGGGGCCGTCTACCGGCCTGCGTCCGGAACGGGCCAGCGGCTGGGACCTGGGGCTGGGCTGGAAGTCGCAGGATGGCCGCTTCGATGGCCGCTTGATCGGCTACCGTTTGGCCGTGCGCGATCAGATCAGCTACGGCATCGGCCGCTATGTGAACATCGACCGCACCCTGACCAACGGCGTGGAAGTGGATGTCACCGCGCGGCTGACCGAGCAGCTGACCCTAAAAGGGGGCTATGCCTGGACCGACGCCATCGATCGGGCGACCGGCGCGCAGCTGTTGCGGGTTCCGGAGAATTCGGGCTCGGCGTCCCTGCTGTGGGACGGCGAGCGCCTGAGCGGGGCCTTCACGCTAAGGGCCGAGAGCAGCCAGGCCGACAGCGACCCGTCCACCTTCTCCGCCGCCCGCCGCAAGGGCTTCGTGCTGGCCGACCTGGCCGGCGGCTGGAAGATCAACGACCGGGTGGAGCTGACGGCGCGCATCGAGAACATCGCCGACACCCACTACCAGGAGAGCCTGGGCTACGGCGAAGCGGGCCGTGGATTCTTCGTGGGGATCAGGCTGCGCGACTAGCCGCGCCGGCGTATTTCGCCAGATCCTGGCGACCGCCGATCATGTCCAGCACATCCTCGAAGCCGAACTCCGGATCGGCGATGTGCAGCGCGTCATAGACCGAACGCGCGAAGGCCAGGTCGGCGGGCGTCTTGATCCGCCAATTGAGATGCGAGAGGTCACGCGGCGCCTTCAGCGTCGCGTGGCTGAACGTCTTGCGATCGAGGCGCAGGAAGGCGGTGGGCGAAACGCGGGCTTTGGGATCGCGCTCCTGCGTCGCCGCCGCGATCAGGGCGGGGCCGGTGATGACCTCGACCTCCAGGCCGGCCGGGAAGGTGGAGGGCAGGCGGTTGGCGACATAGTCGGCGCCCGAACTCAGGCTGAGCTTCACCGCCGCGTCGATGACCTGAGGGTCGATGAAGGGGCAGTCGCCCTTGAGGCGGACCACATGGCTGGGCTGGCCCGCGCTTTCGGCGCAGCGCGCGAAGCGGTCGAGAAGGTCGGTGGGGGCGCCGCGGAACACCGACTGGCCGCGCGCGACCAGATAGCCGGCCAGGGCGTCGTCGGATTGCTCATTGCTGGTGGCGACGATGATGCGATCGATGGTGCGTGAACGGCGCAGGCGTTCGATCTGGCGCCACACCATGGGCTGGCCGGCGAGCAGAGCCATGACCTTTCCGGGGAGCCGCTTGGAGCTCATTCGGGCCTGGAGAACGGCGAGGATCATGGCTTAGCCCTTTCTAGGCTGTGGCCGGCGGGGCCTTAAGCGGCCACCCAGCGGCTGGGGTCGAGCGCCACCGGGTCGTCGATGGCCATGTCGTCCCAATCGAGATCGGGCGGCGGGCTGCCGGCGGCGGCGATGACGGCGGAAAGCTCGGCGGCGGAGGTCACCCCCACCAGCACGGAGGAGGCTTCCGGGCGCGACAGGGCAAAGCCCAGCGCGGCCTGGAGCGGATCGGAGCGGCCCTCGGCGATCATCCGGCGCACGCGCGACAGGCGCCCGGCGGCGCCCTTGAGCTGGGCGGGAACCCGGTCTGGCGGCAGGAACAGCAGACCGTTCAGGAAGATGGAGCGCAGGCAGACCTCGATGCCCTGGCCGGCGAGGCGCGAGAGCGTGCCGTCCACAAGCAGGCGCTGGTCGAGCAGGCTGGCGGGGGCCTGGACGAGATCGGGCTTCAGGCGGCGCGCGACGCCGACCGGATCGTCGGAGGCGTGGACGGAGACGCCGACGCGGGCGAACAGCCCCTCGTCGCGCAGGCGGTTGAGGCGGGTCCAGACCGCATCGCCGTGCGGGCCGAACAGGTCGCTGACCATGGGCACGACGATGGCGTAGGCGCTCTCCACCCCCATGCGGGTCAGCGAGGCGCGGGCCTCCGATTCCACGAAGTCGGCGCCGCGATCGGCCCGCGCGGTGGGGATGACCAGCTTGAAGGGCAGCGGGCGCGGCAAGGCTTCGCCCAGCAGCTGTTCCGAGCGGCCATAGACCGACGCGGTGTCCAGCATCGGCAGGTTGGCGCGCGCGGCGATCGACAGGATCTCGCGCGCCTCGGCGACGGGCGGGCGGCCACGGGGCACACCCAGGCCATCGAGGCCGAACTGGGCGGCGGACAGGCCGAGTTTGGAAAGCGGACTCATGAGTTTCCGTACTGGAAAGGGGTGACAATATCGAAGGCGGGGGGAACAGGACGGCGCAGCAGGCTTTCGAGCAGGCCGCTGGCCACCATCAGGGGCAGGATTTCGCCATAGGCCTCGACCAGACGCGCCACCTCGGCCTCGCCGTGGGCGGCCGACAGGCCATGGGGGCCGAAGACGATCAGGTCGCGGCGCGCGGTCTCGCGCAGCCACTGGCCCTCGAGCTGGGGCGCGGCGAACAGGGGCGTCGGCAGGGCGGGGTCGCCTTCGAGGGCGAAGAAGCGGCCGGCGGCGGCGCGGTCGACGATGGCGGCCACCTCGGCCTGCAGTTCCGCGCCGAGGATGCGCAGGTCGGGCGCGGCGGGCTGGACGGCCAGGTGGGCCAGGGTCGCGGCGGCGGCGGCCAGGGAGGCGGCGCGCGCGACGGGCAGGTCGTCGTCGTCGAGGGCGGCGATCAGGTGTCTGGCCCCGGCAATGGCGCCGAGCGGACGGCCGTTGGCCAGGCCCGCGCCATAGACGGCCAGGTCGGGCAGGACGCCGGAGAGGCCCTGGGCGCCGCGGTCGTGGACGCGGAAGCTGGAAACGCCCTCGTCGAAGATCAGCACCGCGCCGGCGTTGTCGGCCAAACGCCGCGCGGCCTGAAGGTCGGCGGGCGCCATGCCCAGGGGATCCAGCACCAGGGCGGCGATGTCGGCCGCGTCGGCGAGCAGGGCGCCGTTCGGCTGCCAGACCAGGGCGCGCTCGCGGCCGGTGACGACCCGGGCGGCGGCGATGGCGGCGGGAAGGGCTTGGGCCTCCTCGGCGGCGAAACGCACCGCTTCGGCGCAAGGCACGAGATCGATAAGCGCGGCGCGGGCATTGGCCTCGGCGTTGGAGGCGGCGGCCGCGACGGCCGCTTCAACGGGGCCGAAGGCGTGGCCCAGGATGACGGCGCCGCCACCCATATCGAAGTCCAGGCGGGTGACGCCGTCCTCGGCCCAGATGCGGGCGCCGGAGGCCCGGCGCGCGGTGGCGGCGCGGGCGGTGGGGCTGACGGCGATGAAGGCGGCGGCGGACATGACCGGCGGCTTTCAGGGTTAAAGACGAAGAAACCATGCGCCGCGACACCTTAAGGAAGCGGTACGAGTTCGTTTCGCTGGGGTTAATGTTGGCGGTAGTGTGGGAGCGATGACCGACCCTGTTTCGCTGCCCGCCCAACTGCCCGCCCAACTGCCCGAATGGCCCCTGTTCGGCTTTGCTGACGACCTGAGGCCGGCCCTGCGCGCCGCCCTGGCCACGGGCCGCCCCGCCGCTCTGGCCACCATCGCCGCCCTGGACGGGGGCGGGCCCCGGCCCGTGGGCACCCAGATGGTGTTCGGCCAGGGGGTCGTGGCGGGCTTTCTCTCGGGCGGCTGTATCGAGGCCGATGTGGCGCTACACGCCCAGGCCACCTTGGAAGACGGCCGGGTGCGGCGGCTGGTCTATGGTGAGGGAAGCCCCTGGCCCGATATCCGGCTGCTGTGCGGCGCCCGGATGGAAGTGCTGGTCGAGCGCGTCGCGCCGGACGACGCCGCTGCGGCGCGGCTGTTTGAGTTGATGGATGAACGCCAGCCCGCCGTCTGGCTGAGCGACGGGAGCCGCCGGGTCTGCGACGTGGCGCCCACGGGCTGGGTCGGGGCGCTGCGGCTGGTGCATGATCCGGTCTGGCGTCTGGCCGTGGTCGGCTCCGACCCCACCGCCCTGGCCATCGCCTCCCTCGGCGCACAGGCCGGCCTCGACACCACCCTGATCCGCCCCAAGGGACCCGCCGAACCGCCGCCCCTGGCCGGTGTGGCCTATCGCCGCGAAGCAGCCGCCGAAGCTTTGGGGATCGTTGGACTCGATCCCTGGACCGCCGTGGCCGTCGCCACTCACGAGACGGAAACCGACCACGAGGCGCTCACCGCCGCCCTGCCCTCGCCCGCCCCCTACATCGGCCTGCTGGGCGCGCGGCGGCGGATCAATGAGCGCATCGCACGGCTGACGGCGGAGGGCATCACCGAGCGCCAGCTGGCGCGGCTAAGGGCGCCCATCGGCCTGGACCTGGGCGGCAAGTCGCCGTGGGAGATCGCCGTAGCGGTGATCGGTGAAGTGGTCGCGGTGCGCCACGCGGGCGCGGAAGCCCGCAGGCGGGTGGAGCCGTGAAGTCGTCCGGGAAGTGGCTAGGCGCCGAAGCGGAACAGGATGGAAAGCCGGTCCTAATCCGGGCCCGGTCGGCGGCAATCGTTGATTTCGGCAAGCCGCATCTCGTCGTCATCGATCTCGGCTACGACTGCGTCGACGATTCAGAACTGCCAACCGATGATCAGTATGAGGCGGTCGGGGCCTTCGAGACCTCCGCGCTCGACCGGCTTGAGGAGGCCGGGAACCTCGTTCTCGTGTTCATCGAAACTGTCGGCGGGCGAGTGCGATACCTCGCCTATTTACGTGACGTGGAAGAAGCTGTCGGATTCATCGACCTGCATGCGGACCCGGCTTTGCGCTTGGAATTCCAATCCACAGAAGACCACGAATGGCGCGAATACCGCGAAAGGCTAGGGTCGCTCATCCGACCGAGCTAAGCGCGCTTCCAGTCGCCCGACTTGCCGCCGGTCTTTTCCAGCAGGCGCACGGCCTCGATGACCATGCCTTTGTCTGCCGCCTTCAGCATGTCGTAGATCGTCAGGCAGGCCACGGAGACGGCCGTCAGCGCCTCCATTTCCACGCCGGTCGGCCCGGTGGTCTTCACCCGGGCGGTGACGGCCATGCCGCCCTCCGCCGGCTCCACGGCCACCTCGACCTTGCTCAGCGCCAGGGGATGGCAGAGCGGGATCAGGTCGGAGGTCTTCTTGGCGGCCATCACCCCGGCGATCTCGGCCACGGCGCGCACGTCGCCCTTCTTCCCCTGGCCCGAGGTCGCCAGCGCCAGCGTCTCGGCGTTCATCCGCACGAACCCCGCCGCCACGGCTGCGCGCGCCGTGGAGGCCTTGTCGGAAACATCCACCATCCGGGCGCGGCCCTTGGCGTCGATGTGGGTCAGCTTGCTCACGTTTCGAGGAACCTGGGCATCAGCTCGACCATGTTGCAGGGCATGTGGCGGCTATCGAGTTGGGCGGAGATGACCTTGTCCCAGCCGTCCTTCACAGCGCCGTTCGAACCGGGCAGGCAGAAGACCATCACCCCGCCGATCAATCCGGCCGTGGCCCGCGACTGCAGGGTGGAGAGCCCCACGGACTGATAGCTGACCAGGTGGAAGACCACCGAGAAGCCGTCGATCTTCTTGTCGAACAGCGGCTCCAGGGCCTCGGGCGTCACATCGCGGCCGGTCAGGCCCGTGCCGCCGGTGGTGACGATAGCGTCGACCTGGCCCGAGGCGACCCAGGCCCTCACCTTGGCGCGGATGGCCTCGATGTCGTCGCGGACCATGGCCTTGTCGGCCAGCTCGTGGCCCGCGCCCTTGACCCGCTCGGCCAGCACGCGGCCGGAGGTGTCGCTCTCCTCGTCGCGGGTGTCGGAGACGGTCAGCACGGCGATCCGAACCGCCTTGTGAGGAAGGGTCTCGTCGATGCGGCCGCCGATAGGAATGGGCGAGGTCATGCGGTCAGGCTCCGGCGGGTTTGTCCCAGCGTTCGGCGTCGGCTTTATCCTGGGTGGTGGGTTCGATCCAGCGGGCGCCGTCGGGACCGTGCTCCTTCTTCCAGAAGGGAGCCCGGCTCTTCAGATAGTCCATCAGCTGGTCGCAGGCCTCGAAGGCGGCGCGGCGGTGCGACGCAGCGGTGGCCACGAAGACGATGGGCTCGCCGGGCGCGATGACGCCCACGCGGTGGACGATCTCGTAGTCCTGAAGGGCGAAGCGCGTCTTGGCCGCCTCGGCGATCTCGGCGATCGCGCTCTCGGTGAAGCCGGGATAGGCCTCCAGCTCAAGCGTCTGGGCCGCGCCCGCCTCGGCCCGGCAGAGGCCGGTGAAGCTCGCCACCGCGCCCGTCTCGGTTCGGTCCGCGCAGAAGGCGGTGAGCAGGGCGCCCGGATCGAAGGCTTCATTGGTCAGCCGGATCATCAGCCGCCGCTCATGGGGGGCAGGAAGGCCACCTCGCAGCCGTGGGGCAGCGGGCGGTCGCCGCGCACGATGGCCTTCTCCAGGGCGGCCTGGACGCCGGGGGCGGCCAGCGCCTCGCCAAGCTGAGCGTCCTCAGCCGACAGCAGGTCACGTAGCCCGAATAAAGTCGCCGGGGCCGGATCGAGCCTGCGCTCACGCCAGCCGGCCACATCCGCCAGCCGTCCGAACAGCAGCACCTGGCACATGGCTCAGCCGCCCGTGGTCGACATGTGGCGCGCGACCGAGGGCGCCTCGCCGCGGCCGATATGGAAGTCGTGGCCCTGGGGCTTGGCGTCGATGGCCAGGCGGATGGCGTCGATCAGGTCGGCATCGCTGCCGCCCGCGCGGATCACGGCGCGCAGGTCGGAGGCGTCTTCGCGGCCGAGGCAGGTGTGCAACGTGCCGGTGCAGGTCAGCCGCACGCGGTTGCAGGCCTCGCAGAAATTGTGGCTGAGCGGCGTGATGAAACCCAGCCGCCCGCCGGTCTCCGCCACGCGCACATAGCGGGCCGGGCCGCCGGTGTTGAGGGGCAGGTCTTCGAGCGTCCAGTAGGAAGCCAGCTCGCGGCGAACCTCGGCCAGGGACAGGAACTGGTCGGTGCGGTCCTCGTCGATCTCGCCCATGGGCATGGCTTCGATCAGGGTCATGTCGAGCCCCCGCGCATGGGCCCATTCGATCATGCCGGGAAGGCCCGCGGCGTTGTCGTTCTTCAGGGCCACGGCGTTGATCTTTACCGACAGGCCCGCCGCCTGGGCCGCCTCGATGCCTGCGATCACCTTGGCAACGTCGCCGCCGCGCGTGAGGCGCCTGAAGACCTCCGGGTCGAGGGTGTCCATGGAAACATTGATGCGTTTCACGCCGGCCTCGGCGAGGCCCTGCGCGAACTCCGCCAGCCGCGTGCCGTTGGTGGTCAGGGTGATCTCGTCCAGGGCGCCGGTCGTCAGGTGCCGCGACAGGCTGCGCACCAGGTCGAGGAAGCCCTTGCGCACCAGCGGCTCGCCGCCGGTCAGCCGCAGCTTGCGCGTGCCCAGGCCGACGAAGGCCGAGGCGATGCGGTCCAGCTCCTCGAGCGTCAGCACCTCCGCCTTGGGCAGGAAGACCATCCGCTCGGCCATGCAATAGGTGCAGCGCAGGTCGCAGCGGTCGGTGACGGAGACCCGCAGATAGCGCACGGTGCGGCCGAACGCGTCCACCAGCGGGGTGGGCGTTTGGGCGGGCGCTTGCGCGGGGCTGTCGTCGTAAGGCGTCATGCAGCCCCTAACATAGGCGGGATGGGCGGTTGACGACAGGGTGCGCAAACAACACGCGGCTGGAAGCCATCGTGCTGGCCGCCGGCGCCGGTTCCCGCTTCGGCGGCGGCAAGCTGCTGGCCCCCTGGCGCGGCGGCGTGTTGCTGGACGGGGCGCTGAGCGCGGCCTTCGCGGCCCCGGTGCGGACGGTGACGGTAGTGACGGGCGCGGATGCCGAGCGCGTCCAGGCGGCGGCGCGGGCCTTCGCGGACAAGGCGGGCGAGACGGCGCGGCTGCGGGTCGTGCATGCGCCGGAGCATGCGGAGGGGATGGGCGCGTCGCTCCGCACGGGCGTCGGAGCTCTGCCGGATGATACCGAGGGCGCGTTTGTCTTCCTGGGGGATATGCCGAGCGTTCCTTCAGGCCTGGCCAATGCCCTTGCCGCCGCATTGAAGGACGCTGCGGTCGCTCCCGTGTTTGAAGGCGCTAAAGGCCACCCAGTGCTCTTCGCGCGAAGCCTGTTCCCTGCGCTCGTTGCGCTGTCCGGGGATCGCGGCGCCAAGGCGATCCTCAATGATCTCGGCGATGGACTTGCTCTGGTCGCTTCCCCGGACGCAGGCATCCTTTGGGATGTCGACACGCCAGCCGACTTGGCGTGCACTAAGGATCAGTCGTAACGTTTTTGGGAGAAGGAGACGTTAGTGACTGGTGTTGAAAAATGTCGTCCGCCAATGGGACCACGCGAGTCTTTGGCTCGGTTGCGGGGCGAGATCGAAAGAGCCTGGGACGGCCCCTTCATCGAGCCTCGGTCCCGCGAGCAAATCCGGACTGATGGTCGCGCCCGCTTGGTCTCCAAGTCCCGCACTTAAGGGTATTCGCTCAGCGCCCCTCCCTCTCAAACGTCATCCTCGGACTTGTTCCGAGGACCCCTGCATCCGCAATCATCTGCGGATAGGAGTCGCTTCGTCCGATCAGCCCTGCGCCCGCCTTTTCGGGGCTGCCGACAGAGGGATCCTCGGAACAAGTCCGAGGATGACGTGAGTTGGGTGTTAGACGCCCTGCGTCGTGCTTCGAATCTAGAGCGTTGTCCGCTCCGATAGAATCGGAGCGGCGCTCTAGCTTTTTGTTTTGTCGCGCTTTTCGGCGGCGAACCGGTTTCCACTTCGCCGGAAAGCGCTCTAGCCCTTCACGAACGGCAGGCTGCTCGTCACCGTGCCGTCCATGGCCAGCAGCGCATTGGCCACCGCCGGGCCGATCACCGGGGTCCCCGGCTCGCCCATGCCGGACGGCGCCTTCACCGAGGGCCGGATGTAGGTTTCCACCTGCGGCGCCTCGTTGTGGCGCAGCACGCGGTAGGTGTCGAAGTTGGTCTGCTGGATGGCGCCGTCCTTCAGCTCCACCTTGCCGAACAGGGCGGCCGACAGGCCATAGCAGGTCCCCCCTTCGACTTGCGCGGCGATCTGGTCGGGCGAGATGGCCGTGCCGCAATCGACGGCCGTGACCACGCGCCCCACACGGGGCTCGCCGTTCTCCAGCCTCACCTCGGCGACCTGGGCCACCACCGAGCCGAAGCTCTCGTGCACGGCCACGCCTTGGGTGAAGCCGGCGGCGGGCTTGCCCCAGCCGGCCTTTTCCACGGCCAGGTTCAGCACCGCCAGATGGCGCGCCCCTTCCGGGCCGGCGCGGCGGTACATCTCGCGGCGGTACTCCACCGCATCCTTGCCGGCCTTCTTGGCCAGCTGGTCGATGGTGTGTTCCATGACGAAGGCCGTGTGGGTGGCCCCCACCGAACGCCACCAGAGAACGGTCACGGGGCTTTCCACCGTGCAGAGCTGGCCGTCCACCACCGGCGTGGCCTTCAGATAGACGCTGCCCTGCGCGCCCTCGACCGCCGTCGGGTCCGCGCCCTTGGTCGCCATCGGCGAGCCCTTCATGATCGACTGGGTGACGATCCGGTGGGTCCATTTGGCGGGATAGCCGTCCTTGCCCACGACCACCTTCACGTCGTGCAACACCATGGGGCGGAACTTGCCGCCCATGAAGTCGTCCTCGCGCGTCCAGACCAGCTTCACGGCCCGGCCGTGGCCCACCTTCTTGGCGATCTCCACGCACTCGACGACGTAGTCGGACTGGAAGTTGCCGCGCCGGCCGAACGAGCCGCCGGCGAACAGGGTGTCGATGGTCACCGCGCCTGGCAGGGTCAGCACCACCTTGGCGGCGTTCATCTGGTCCATGGTCGGGATCTGGCTGCCGAAGGTCAGGTGGCATTTGTTGCCGTCCACCTCCGCCACGCAGTTCATCGGCTCCATGGTGGCATGGGCCAGGTAGGGGAACTCATAGGTCGCGGCCAGCACCTCGCCGGCCGGCGCGGCCGCCGCGTCGCCCTTGGCTTCGAACGATTCCCACTTGGGCTCGCCCTTGCCGGCCACGGCGTCCCGGTAGGAGGCCATGATCGCGGCGGTGCTACGCTTTTCCGACTTGCCGTCGTCCCACTCGACCTTCAGCGCCTCGCGGCCCATGCGCGCGGCATAGGTGGAGTTGGCCACCACCGCGACGCCCGTGGGGATCTGATAGACATCGACCACGCCCGCGACCTTCTTGGCCGCCGCCGCGTCGAAGCTCTTCACCTTGCCGCCGAACAGGGGCGAATGCGCCACCATGGCGGTCAGCATGTTCGGCTTGTGGACGTCCTGGGTATAGATGGCCGTGCCGTCGCTCTTGGCCTGGCTGTCCTTGCGGCGCACCCGGTCGGTGCCGATCAGGGTGAAGGTCTTGGGGTCCTTCAGCACCGGGTTGGCGGGGGGCGCGACCTTGGAAGCCTCGCCCAGCAGGTCCGCGAAGGTCGCGCTCTTGCCGGAGGCATGGGCGACCACGCCGTCCTTCACCGTCACTTCACCGGGTGGGACCTTCCAGCGGTTGGCGGCGGCCTCCACGAACATGGCGCGGCTGGCGGCGCCCACCTTGCGCAGTTGGTCCCAGGAGTTGGCGATGGCCGAGGAGCCGCCCGTCCCCTGAACCTTCATCAGGGTGTTGGCATAGACGTTGGTGATGGCCGGCGCCTGTTCGACGCGCACCTTGGACCAGTCGGCGTCCATCTCCTCGGCCACGATGGCGGCCAGGCCCGCATGGACGCCCTGGCCGAACTCGATGTGTTTGGAGATGACGGTGACCGCGCCGTCGGCGCCGATCTTCACGAAGGGCCCGAAGGCGCCGAAGTCGTGCTTGCCGCCCCCGGTGGACAGGGCGTCGGGCAGGGAGCAGCCGACCAGCAGGGCGCCGCCGACGACGGCGGTCCCGACGACCAGCAGGTCGCGGCGGGTGGGGGCGTTGAAGCCTTTGGCGGGAGCGTTCATTGGTCCGGTCTCCCTCAGACTTTCGCCGGCGCGGCGGCGGCGACAGTGGCGGCGGGCGCCATGCCGGCGGCGTCCTTGATGGCGGCGTGGATGCGCTGATAGGCGCCGCAGCGGCAGATGTTGCCGCTCATGGCCGCGTCGATTTCGGCGTCGGTGGGCTTGGGCTTTTCGGCCAGCAGGGCCGCCGCACTCATGATCTGGCCCGACTGGCAGTATCCGCACTGCGGCACGTCATGCTTCACCCAGGCCTGTTGCAGGGCGTGCATGCCGCCCAGCCCCTCGATGGTGGTGATCTTGGCGCCCTCGAGGCTGGAGATCGGAACCTGGCAGGAGCGGGTCGCCTGGCCGTTGATCTGCACCGTGCAGGCCCCGCACTGGGCGATGCCGCAGCCGTATTTTGTGCCGGTCATGCCCAGGTCGTCGCGCAGCGCCCACAGCAGGGGCGTGTCGGGTGCGGCCTCGGTCTGGAGGATCTTGCCGTTGATATCGAGCGCGATGGTCATCGGTCTTCCCTCGTCACGTGACGCATCCCCGATCTTAACAACGTTCAGGTCGCCGTGCGCCACTGAAAAATCGGCGGTTGCCGGGACCTGGCCACGGATACCCAAGACGCCGCTTTTGCGGATAAGCTGATCCCCTCGCTCGTCGGAGGGTTGCCCATGCGTCTCATCGTGCTTGCCGCCGCGGCGGCTCTGCTGGCCGGACCGGCGCTCGCCGCCGACGGCGCGGCGATCTACAACAGCCAGTGCAAGGCCTGCCACGGCGCGGCAGGCGCGGGCGGACCCGCGGGGCCGGCCTTGAAGGGCGTGGCCAGGCGCAAGGTCGCCTCGGCGCCGGGCTTCGCCTATTCGGCTGGACTGAAGGCCAAGGGCGGCGCCTGGACCGATCCCAACCTCGACGCCTTCCTCACCAACCCGGGCGGCTTCGCCCCGGGCAGCAAGATGTTCGCGCGGGCGGCGCAACCGGGCGACCGGGCGGCGGTCATCGCCTATCTGAAGACCCTGAAATAGCGCACACGCGCTATAGAGGACGCGTGGACGCCTTTCCCGCCTTCATTCCCCTGGCCGGACGCCGGGTGGTCATCGCCGGAGAGGGCGAGGCCGCCGAGGCCAAGGCGCGGCTGTTGCTGGGCTCGCCGGCGGAGCTGATCCGCCTGACCGGCGCGGCGGCGCTGAAGCCCGAGAACTATCAGGGCGCGGCCCTGGCCTTCATCGCCGGCGACGATGTCTTCGCCGCCGCCGCCGCCCAGGCCGCGCGGGCGGGCGGCGCCCTGGTCAATGCCGTGGACCGCCCGGGCTTGAGCGACTTCAACACCCCCGCCGTGATCGACCGGGGCGCGGTGGTGGCCGCCATCGGCACCTCGGGCGCCGCGCCGATGATGGCCTCGATGCTGCGCGGCGATATCGAGATGGCCATTCCGGAGGGCGCCGGGCGCATGGCGGCCCTGCTGCAGATGCGCCGCGAGGACCTGCGCCGCGCCTTCCCCAAGACCGAGGCGCGCCGCGCCTTCCTGCGCGGCGTTCTGGATGGACCGGTCTCGGTGGCCGCCCTGGCCGGCGACATGCCCACCGCCGAGCGGCTGCTGACCGAGGCCATGGTCGGGGGCATAGCCCAGTCGGGCCGGGTGCGCTTGGTGGCCGCCGATGGGCCGGCGGAGCTGCTGAGCCTGAAGGCCGCCCGCGCCCTGTCCGAAGCCGATGTGCTGGTGGTGGGCGACGCCGATCCGGGCGTGGTCGTCCTGGCGCGGCGGGATGCGCAGCGCCTACAGTTGGCCGACCTCAGCCCGCCGACCCTGGCCGCCATGGCCGAAGCGGGGCGCCAGGTTGTCGTCGTCCTGCCGCTGGCCGCCTGCGCCGGACTTGCGCTGACGTTGCGGGGCCTGGGCGTCACCGCTGAGCGCCTGTTGCCGGCGCCCGCTGCCTGATCAGGCCCGTCGCTTGCGCAGGATGGGCAAGATGAAGGCGTCGGCCAGATAGGCGACGAACGGGGCCAAGCCGATAAGCATGACGAGATAGCCGGCCGACGATATGGCGTTCATCGTCCGCAACCTGGCCGGATAGTCGGCCATCCTCAGCGGTTCGTGCGAGAGGCTCAGCCAGTAGGCGGGCCAGAATATCAGCACCAGCCCGACCACCGTCACCAGCCAATGCAGCACGCCGAGCCAGCGACGGGCGCCAGGGCGGAAGAAGCCCACAGCCAGATACACCCCGGTGACGATCACCAGCATTAGTCCGAAGGAGATGACGAATCCGGTGTGGGCGACCACATAGTAGGTGTCCTGGAGTGCATAGTCGGGCCGGCCGATGCTGCTGGCTGCGAGCGGCGGCAACACGGCGCCCAGCAGGCACGCGATCAAGGTCAGCGCCCATAGCCCGGGAAGCAGCAGCCATCTGCGCTCACGCACCTTCGCTTCCATGGCCCGCCCCTATTTGTCCAGCGGCCGCCCGTTCGTCTCCGGGTACAGGAACAGCGTCGTCACCACGCTGATCAGGGTGAAGGCGAAGGGATACCAAAGCCCGGCGTAGATGTTGCCGGTGGCGGCCACGATGGCGAAGGCGGTGAACGGCACGAAGCCGCCCACCCAGCCTGTGCCGATATGGTAGGGCAGCGACAGGGCCGTGTAGCGCACCCGGGTCGGGAACAGCTCCACCAGGCTGGCGGCCAGCGGCCCGAACAGGGCGGTGGCGGCGATCACGAAGACCACCAGCACGCCCAGCATGCCCCAGAAGTTGATGCGCGCCGGATCGGCCTTGGCCGGATAGCCGGCGGCCTTGAGCGCGGCCTTCACCGCGCCTTCGCCCTTGGCCTTGGCGGCCTTGGTCGCGGCCTTGTCGAGGCCCTTGGCGGGGGCAACAGCGACCTGGGTCGAGCCGACCTCGACCACCGCCTGGGCGCCCTTGGGGCCGGCCTTGTTGGCGTAGGAGATGCCGGCGTTGGCCAGGGTGCTCTTGGCGATGTCGCAGGAGGACAAGAAGGCCGCCTTGCCCACCGGGTCGAACTGCAGCGCGCAGTCGGCGGGATCGGCGGTGACGGTGACCGGGGTGCGCTCGGTGGCCTCGGCCAGGGCCGGGTTGGCGTAACGCTCCAGCAGGTGGAAGCCCGGGAAGAAGAAGACCAGCGCGAGCGTCATGCCGGCCAGCATCACCCACTTGCGGCCTACCCGGTCCGACAGCCAGCCGAACACCACATAGCCCACCGCGCTGACCGCTGTGGCGGCCATCATCAGCCCGTTGATGGTCAGCTGGTCCACCTTCAGGAACTTCAGCAGGAAGGTCTGGACGTAGAAGAAGGCCGTGTACCAGACCGCCCCCTGGGCCGACATCAGGGCGAAGAAGGCCAGCAGCACCAGCTTGAGGTTGGACCACTTGCCGAAGGCCTCCGCATAGGGGGCCTTGGACTGCCCGCCCTCGGCCTTCAGCTTGGCGAACTCCGGGCTCTCTGACAGCTTCAGCCGCATGAAGACCGAGATGCCCAGCAGGAAAATCGAGAAGGCGAAGGGGATGCGCCAGCCCCAGGCCCCAAAGGCGTCCACGCCCAGCAGCTTGGTGGTCACGTAGATGACCCCCAGCGCGCCGAACAGGCCGAAGGCGGCGGAGGTCTGCACCCAGGAGGTCGACCAGCCGCGCTTGGTGGAGGCCGAATGCTCGGCCACATAGATGGCCGCGCCGCCGTATTCGCCGCCGAGCGCGATGCCCTGGAGGATGCGCATCAGGACCAGCAGCAGGGGTGCGACGATGCCCGCGCCGAACCATTGCTGGGCCTGGGCGTAGCTGGGGATCAGGGCGATGGCGAAGGTGGCCCCGCCCATCATCAGCACGGTGGCCAGGAAGGCGCCCTTGCGGCCCATCTTGTCGCCGATGCGCCCGAAGATCAGCGCGCCCACGGGCCGGAACAGGAAGCCGGTGCCGAACAGGGCCAGGGCGGCGATATAGGCGGCGGTGTCGTTCAGCCCGCTGAAGAAGGTCTTGGAGATCGGCTCGGCCAGGCTGGCGAAGACGAAGAAGTCGTACCACTCGAACGCGGTGCCGGCCGAAGAGGCGACGATCACCGTGCGCATGGAGGTCGGCGGATGCTTGTCGGCAGGCGCGCCTTCGGCCGTCGTGTCCGCCATGATCGTCTCCCCCGTTTTGCCCGGTCTAGCATCGGGCGGGGGCGATGCGGAAGCGGCAGGGAAATCTTCCATGGCGGCGCCTGGTCGGACGGCGCGAAGATTTGTCCACGAACCACACGAACCACACCAACGCTATCCAGATGAGCCGTTGAGACATCACCCGCCGTTTTCGGCGCCAAGACCTCTGCATGCGCAGACTGGAAACATCCAGGCCCTGCCCGAAGGAACCGACGGCCCGCGTCGCGGGCGGTCATCTCCTGACCTCGATGCAGGACGCCACCCTCTCCGGAAGGCGTTGGTGTGGTTCGTGTGGTTCGTGGACAATTCTATCGGCGGCTCGCTTCAGACGCCGCCGTGAAAGACCAAGCCTAAGCGGCGGCCGCGTCGGCGCCGGCCAGGCGGGCGATCTCGGCCAGCAGGGCGTTGGGGGCGATGGGCTTGCCGACCACCCCGTCCATGCCGGCGGCCAGATAGGCGGCGGTCTGGTGGCCCAGGACGTTGGCGGTCAGCGCGATGATCGGCACGCGGCCCTCCGGCCCGTCGAAGGCGCGGATGCGACGCGTGGCCTCGACGCCGTCGATGCCGGGCATCTGGATGTCCATCAGGATCAGGTCGATGCCGCCCCGGGCGGCGGCCTCCACGCCCAGCAGTCCGTCCTCGGCGGCGACCACGGCGGCCCCGAAGCTGGCCAGCAAGCGCGTGGCGATCAGCCGGTTGGTTGGGTTGTCCTCTACCACCAGCACGCTCAAGCCCTCCAGCCAGCCGCCCTCGAACTCTGGCGCGGCGGGCGCGGCCTCGCAGGGGATGGCGGCGATCTCGATCCAGAAGGTGGAGCCCTGGCCGGGCGTGGAGGTGAAGCCCACTCCGCCGCCCATCATCTCGGCCAGCCGCCGGGTGATGGCCAGCCCCAGGCCCGAGCCGCCGAAGCGCCGGGTGGTGGAGGCGTCGGCCTGGTGGAAGCGTTCGAACAGGCTGGTCTGGGCCTCGGGGGAAATACCGACGCCGGTGTCGATGATCTCAAACCGCAGGCCGGGCCCATCGCCGATGGGAACCGGAAACGCGCGCAGGGTGACCCCGCCGCGCAGGGTGAACTTCACCGCGTTGCCGACCAGGTTGAACAACCCCTGGCGCAGACGCACCGGGTCGCCCAGCAGGGTGTCCACCGCCGGGTCGATCTCGGCGGTGAGGGTGAGGGTCTTGGCGTCCGCCTGGGGTTTCAGCAGCTGCAGCACCCCGGCGATCAGGGCGCGGGGATCGACGGGCTCGGAGGCCAGCTCCAGCATCCCCGCCTCGATGCGCGAGAAGTCGATGACATCATCCAGGATGGCGGCCAGCATCTCGCCGCAGCCCAGGGCCTCGGCCACCAATCCCCGGCCGTCCTGCGACAGAGGTTCGTGCCTGAGCAGGTGCAGCACCCCCATCACCCCGTTCATCGGCGTGCGGATCTCGTGGCTCATATTGGCCAGAAACTGGGTCTTGGCCTCGCTGGCCCGCAGCGCCCCGTCGCGGGCCTGGGCCAACTCGGTGACGTCCTGGGAGATGCCCTTCAGGATATAGCCCCGCCGGCCGCCGGGGCGCGGCACGCAGCGGAAGGTGGCGCGCAGCCACAGCCACCGGCCGTCGCGGGTCTTCATGCGGTGGTCGATGCTGGCGTCGATGCCCTCTTGCACCCCCAGCAGGAAGGCGGCGTTGACCGCGTCGCGCTCGTCGGGATGCAGGGTGGCGTTCCAGGCCTCGGGCGAGCCGATCTCGTCCTGGCTCCAGCCGGACAGGCGCGGCACGCTGTCGGACCACCGGATGGTGTCGGCGCCGGGGTCGTAGGTCCAGGAGCCGATGTTGGCGGCCTCCGACAGCATGACCTCGTTCTGGCGCGCCGCCTCCAGGGCCACGCCCCGCGCGTGGTCCTCGGTGACGTCGCGCAGGGAGCCGATCACGTCGCCGTCGCCGGTGCGCTGGTTGCGCGCCTCGAACCAGCGGTAGGAGCCGTCCTTCAGCCGCACCCGGCCCAGGTTTTCGCCCTGTCCGGTCTCCCGCAGGGTCAGGGTCATGGCGACCATGGCCTCGTGGTCGTCGGGATGGATGAAGTCGAGGGGCGACTTGCCGATCAGGTCATCTTCGGTCCAGCCGCTGAGCCGGGTCCAGGCCGGATTGACGCGCTTGAAGCGCCCCTTGCGGTCGATGACGCAGAACAGGTCACGGCTTCCCGTGAAGAAGGCCTGGATCGCCTGCATGTCCGCATCGTCGAGCGGGGGTGTGGCCGGGGCATTCGCCATATCCGGGCATTCTGAATAGGAACGTTGAATCAAGTGTTTGCGGATCGGCGCGGGACGTTATGCCGCAGCCTGGCGCGGATCGCGGATCGCCCTCAGACCTCCGACCACATGCGGATCAGGTTGTGGTAGGCGCCGGTCAGGCCGACCACCGAGCGATGGCCGTCGGACAGGGCAGCGCGCGCCTCGCCGATGGATTTGTCCAGGCCGTGCAGCAGGGCGCGCTGGGCGTCGTCCTTGACCATCGACTGCAGCCAGAAGAAGCACGACCAGCGGCTGCCCCGGGTGATGGGGCGCACATGGTGCACGCTGGTGGCGGGGTAGAGGACCATGTCGCCGGCCGCCAGCTTAACGGCCTGTTCGCCGAAGCTGTCCTCGATGACCAGTTCGCCGCCGTCGTAGTCGGCCGGATCGGTGAGGAAGAGGGTGGCGGAGATGTCGGTGCGGAAGCGCAGGTTTGTGCCCGGCGCGAAGCGGATGGCGTTGTCCACGTGGCTGCCGAATTCCATACCCGCGTCATAGCGGTTGAACAGCGGCGGAAAGACCCTGAGCGGCAGGGCGGCGGAGACGAAGGTCTCGTTCACGCCCAGCGCCCCCAGGATCATCTCGCCCAGTTCGCGCGCGGCGGGGGCGTTTTCCGGAACCTGGAGATTGCGCTTGGCCCTGGCCGACTGGACGCCGGCGGTGACCTTGCCGTCCACCCAGTCCGACCCTTCGAGCACGGCGCGGCAATGGCCCACCTGTTGCGGGGTCAGAAGCTGGGGAACCCGGATCAGCACGTTAGAAGCGCACTCCCAGCGAGACGATGACGCTACGCCCGACGGGCACGGCGCGGTTGCCGAACACCTGGCTGTAGTTCAGCCGGTCGGCGAGGTTATAGCCGTTCACGGCCAGACGGACATTGCCGAACTCATAGGCCACGTAGCCGTCGAACGAGACGGTCTCCGGGACCATGGCGATCTTGGACAGGCCCGTGGGGTTGGGGGCCACGGTGGCGGTCGTGTAGCCCAGATAGAGCTTGGACTGGTAGGTGACGCCGCCGCCCACGGTCAGGCCGGGAACCACGTCCTTCAAATTGTAGGTGGTCCACAGCGAGGCCGAGTTCTTCGGCACGAAGGTGACCTGCTGGCCGACGATGAAACGGTTGAGGATCGGCGTGCTGGCCGGGGCGCCCACCGGGCACGGCAGGGTGGTGGGCGTGCAGGCCGTGTAGGAGTCCAGGATCTTGGCGTCGAGGTAGGAGTAGGCGGCGTTGAGCGTCCAGTTGTCGGTGATCTTGCCGGTAGCGTTCAGCTCCACGCCCTTGACCTCCTGGCGCTCACCCGACTGGGCCAGGGTGAAGCCGGTGGCCGGATCGGCCTGGGTGGCGTTGTCCTTCTTCACGTCGAAGATCGCCCCGCCCAGGGTCAGGCGGCTGTCGAACAGGCCGACCTTGGCGCCCAGTTCCCAGGTCTCGCTGACTTCCGGATCCAGATCCTTGGAGGTGACGGCCAGGGCCGTGCCGGCCCCGACGATCGACGTGCCCTGCGGCGTCGAGGACCGGCCCCAGGAGAGGTAGAAGGTCTGGTTGTCACGGGGCTCCCAAACGAAGCTGATGCGCGGGCTGACCAGGTGGGCGTTGGACTTGATGCGCGTCAGCGCCCCGGCCACGGTCACCGAGTCCAGGGTCGCCGCATAGGCGTCGACGCGGGCCGAGCCGATCACCGAGATTTCAGGGGTGAACCACAGGCGGTCGGTCAGGATCAGGCCGACGTCGCTGCTCTTGCCGCTGGTGGACAGCACCGTGGCGGAGGTGGCCGAGCAGGCCCTGGCCGGCGCTACCGGGCAAGGGACGGCCGCCGTCGGGGTGTAGACAGCGTAGCCCACGGGGAAGTCGCGGTCGGGGTGGGTCAGGTCGCGCGGGATGGTGTTGCGCACCGCGATGCCGGCCGGAAGGGTGTAGGCTTTGAAGCTCTTGTCGTTGGACTGGTAGGACAGGTCGACGCCGACGATCAGCTGGTTCCTGAAGCCGCCGACGTTGAACTCCGCCCGCGCCGTGGAGATGTTCTGCGCGCCCCAGGCGTCCATCGTATAGGGGCCCGAGCCGCCCACGCCCGCGCCGGGGATGGTGGCCGGATTGTTGTCGAACAGGTTGGTGAGGCAGGCAGCGCTGCAGCTGTCCGTGGTGCTGTACTGGAAGTAGCGCGAATAGACGCCGTAGCGGGTGTCGCTGGTGAGCGTCAGCCAGGGCGTCGCCTGGTGGTTGACCCGGACGGTGAAGACGTCGGCGCGGGTGTGGTCGCGGTCGGCGGCCCAGCCGGTGAAGGTGTTGCGCGGCACGCCCACATTGTACTCGCTGGCCGGCAGGGCGATCAGGCTGCCCGGGGGCTGGACGATGATGATCCCGTAGTCGGGGATCTTGTCCTCGCTCTGGTGCAGGTAGTTGGCGGTGAGCGTCGTCTTCGTGCCGATGCCGTAGACATAGGCCAGGTCCACGCCCCAGCGCTTGCCCTGGATCACGTCGCGCTGGACGCCGTGGTTGGTCTGCACCATGACGTTCAGGCGCACGGCGCTGGTGTCGGTCAGCTGGTGGTTCACGTCGCCCAGCGCGCGGCCGTATTCGCCGTTGCCGATGTAGCCGTCGACCTCGCCGAAGTCGCGCAGCTTGGGGGTCTTGGAGACGGTGTTGATGGCGCCCCCCGTCGTGCCGCGGCCGAACATGGCGCCGGACGGGCCCTTCAGGACCTGAACCTCTTCATAGGCGAAGCTGTCGCGGGCATAGGCGCCGAAGTCGCGCAGGCCGTCGACATAGACGTCGTCCTTGGCGTCGAAGCCGCGGATCTTGAACTGGTCGCCGCTGAGGGTGCCGCCCTCCCCGATGGCGATGGTGATGCCCGGCACATTGCGCATCGCCTGTTCGAGGCTGGTGACGCCCTGCTGGCGCAGCTGCTCCTGGCCGATCACCTGCAGGGTCTGGGGGGTGTCCTGGACCGAGGTGGGGACCAGCGCGATGCCGGTGTCTTCCTTCCTGCCGTTGATATCGACGCCCGCGACCTCGGTGGAGCCCGCGTCGGCGGCGTCGGCGGGGGCCTGCGCCGCATAGACGCCGGAGGCGAAGCACAGGCCGGCGGCGCCGGCGAACAGGGCGGCGCCGAGTTGATTTGCGGGTTGATTTCGCGTGGACGGCTTACGCATCGAGTAGGACCCCCGGGAGGCCCCAGGGGCCGTAGTTGAGATTGCTAACGGTTCTTATTTGCGAGTCGGAAGCGGCGCAATGAGAATCATTCTCAACAAGGAAGTTATTCGGCGGCGGGGCGGGCGAGGTGGCGGCGGCGTTCGCGGCGGCGCAGCCACATGACGATGCCGGAGGCGCCCAGGATGGTGGGGGCGACGCCGGCGATGAAGATGATGGTCTGCCACACGATGCCCGCGCCGCCGCCGTCGTGGAGGCCGCGCATGGTCTTGGAGACCGGGTCCTGCTGGCCGCCGCCCTGTTGCTGGCCGCGCGAGGGCTCGGCCTCGCCGCTGGCGTCATAGACGCGCACGCTCTTGGGCGGCTTGCCGGCATACTGGATGCGCCAGGCGGGTTCGTTCTCCCGGGTCGGCAGGACGATCATCGAGGGCTTGGCGCCGGGGGCCCAGACCTGGGCGGTCTTCAGCGCCTGGTCGATGCTCAGCGATGTCTTGGCCAGGGGCGCGGCCTGGGCGCCGCCCCGGCCGCCTGCTCCGCCGCCGCCGGGCGCTTGCGGCGCGGCGACGCCGAACAGGGCGTGGCTGGTCTTGGGGAAGGCGATGTAGACGCCGGTCAGCGACAGCAGCGCCAGCGGGATGCAGATCAGCCAGCCGGTCAGGTGGTGCAGGTTGTTGAGGAAGGAGGGCGAACGGCGCCACCGCAAGCCCTTGAGCGGCGAGCCGGAGCGCGGCCACCACAGCCACAGGCCCGTGCAGCTGGACACGAACATCGCCCAGCCCAGCCAGCCCACCACCTTGCGGCCCAGCGCCGGCGACAGCAGCAGGTTGCCGTGCAGGGCGTGCATGGTCCCGATGAATTCGGCGCGGGTCTCGGCCACGCCGAGCAGGGTCGCCTTGCCGGGATCGACCCAGGCGGTCAGGGTGCGCGGCCGCTGGCCCGGCGCGGGGGGCGGACCGGCCATGCGGCCGGTGACGATGACGGGATCGCCGGGCTTTTCAGGCAGGCGCAGCTGGGCGACGGTAGCGCGTTCGCCGAACCCCTGGCGCGCGGCGTCGAGATAGGCGGAAGCCGGCAGCGTGGCCGGGCCGGTCACCGCGAAACGGCCCGGATGCAGCAGGTGATCCAGCCCGGTGTCCCACACCAGGGCCGAGCCGGAGAGGCCCAGGGGAACCAGGACCACGAACAGGCCCGCGCCCAGCCACAGGTGGACGTTCAGCCAGAAGCGGCGCAGGCGGCCGAGGAGGGATTGGGTCACGAAGGCGGGGTCCCGACAAAACAGCCTTCCGCGATAGTGCGATTAAGTCGCAATGGCAAGGCGAATGCGAGTCACTCGCAGATGTTGCGGTGGAGCTTGCCGCCGCCATCGACGGCGCGCCGGTGATGGACCTCAAGCCGGTGCTGAAGGGGTTCCTGCCGCGCGACGAGGTGTGCGAGCCGGCCTGGACGGCGGAGATCATGGCGGGGGGTATGGGTAGGGGGCGCGACGCGGGACATTCCCGCGGACATGTACGCTCTCAAGCGCTTGACGGAGTGGAGCGGCGCCAGACCGTACGTGTCCCCTGGCCCGCTTTTTGGGGACACGTACGGTTGAGCGTGGGCGCGAACTCCGCGTGATTTGAGAGCGTACATGTCCCCGGGCGGCGCTCTACATCCTGCGGCGCATCGCGTCCCATTCATTGGCCAGGGCGTCCCGGTGCTGGGGGGCGGCGACGGCGATGAGGGCCTGGGCGCGGGCGTCGAGGGGCAGGTCGCGCAGGTCGGCGATACCGTGCTCGGTGACGACGACGCCGATGTCGTGGCGGCTGACGGAGACCGTGCCGGAGGTCAGCTGGGGTACGATGCGGCTGAGGGTTCCGCCCTTGGCGGTGGCGTTGAGGGCCACGATGGGCACGCCGCCTTCGCTGAGGCGCGCGCCCTTGAGGAAGTCGGTCAGGCCGCCGATGCCGCTGATCTGGCGGCCGTCCAGGCGTTCGGCGTTGGCCTGGCCGAAGAGGTCGACCTCCAGGGCGGAATTGACGGCGATCAGGCGCGGCACCTGGGCCAGGGCGCGGATGTCGTGGGTGCGCGCGGCGTCGACGAAGGTCACGCGGCGGTCGGCGGCGGCCTTGGCGTGCAGTTCCGCCGAGCCCAGGGCCATGCCGCAGGTGACGGCGTCGACGGTGTCCTCATCCAGCAGGTGGATGAGCGGATCGCTGACCATGCCGGAATGGATGTTGAGGCCGCGCCGGCCGCGCATGCCGGCGAGCGCCGCGACGCCGGCCTTGCCCAGGCCGAACTGGAGGTGGGCGCGGTCGGGCGTCAGGGTGGTGATGTGGCCCTTGATCGCCTCGAAAGCCGGGTCGAGGCTCCCGGCGTCGTAGCTTGGCAGTGGCATTTCTGCCTCAACCACGGCGTCAAATGCATCCAGCGGGACCTTGATCCCGTTGCAGGGCGCGGGCATCGCGGGGTTGATATGGGCGACCTTGAGGATCGCGCGGGGTAGCGCGCTGGTCTGGAAATCCACCGAGATTCCGAGCGAACACATCCCGTCGGCGTCGGGCGGCGACACCTGGAACAGGCCGGCGTCCATCGGAGTCGTGGCCAGCCAGGTCCGCGTCTGGCTCCAGGTGATGGGCCGGAACAAAAACCGTCCCGCTTCAAAGCTTTGGCGCCAGTCGGCGGAGACGAAGGTCCCCTCCGCCCCGGCCCCCAGGGCGGCCCAGTCGGTGCGGTTGGCGCCGGGGATCCAGGCCCCCAGGAAGGTCAGGCCGGCGGCGGTCTCGGGGGCCTGGGCGAAGGCCCTGGCGAACAGCGTGGGCTCGGCGGCGCCCCCGGTGACGAACACCCGTCCGGCGCTACCCCGCAACCGATCGGCGAGCCAATTGGCCGCATTATCCCCTGTGAGGCGAATCATGTAAGGCTGGATTCCTCAGGTCGCAGCAACCATATCCGGCGCCGCGTATTCAGACGTTCGGATACAGAGACCAAGGAAACCCCGCCGTTGCGTGCCATTGACCACCCCACCTCGATCTTCCGGCCCTATATGTGGATCGCCGTGGCCGCCTTCGCGACCGGCTTCCTGGGCTATCTCGCGCTGCATCCGTCCTTCTAGGGCCCGGCCCTAAGAGGGGGCTCTAGCGCCCGCCTGTCGAACCGAAGCCGCCGGCGCCGCGCGCCGTCTCGTCCAGATCCGCCACCTCCGCCCACAGGGCCTGCGCCACCGGCGCGATGACCAGCTGGGCGATGCGGTCGCCCCGGCGGATGTGGAACTCTTCTTCCCCGTGATTGATCAGGATCACCTTCACCTCGCCGCGATAGTCGCTGTCGATGGTGCCGGGTGAATTGAGGCAGGTGACCCCCGCCTTGGCCGCCAGCCCCGAGCGCGGCCGCACCTGGGCCTCGAAACCGTGGGGCACGGCGATGCACAGGCCCGTGGGGACCATGTCGCGGGCGCCCGGCTTCAGGGTGAGGGTCTCGCCCTCGGCCACGGCGGCGCGCAGATCCATGCCCGCCGAGCCGGTCGTTTCATAGGCCGGCAGGGGCAGGCCCTCGGCGTGCGGCAGGCGGCGGAGGGGGATGATCGGCGGGATCGGGTTGGGCGGCGTGCTGGACATGACCGTCTACTGCAACGATTCGGCGATGCCGCGCGCCAGTCTGGCGGCCACTTCAGCCTTGGGCGCGCGCTCCCACTTGTCGACGCCGCGCTTGGAGACG
>JAQGIP010000041.1 GCA_028291055.1 Caulobacter sp. | reverse complement strand
AGAAGGTGATCGCCGTCAGCAGCAGGAAACCCGCCATCACGAACGGATGGACGATGTGGAAGGGCACGAAGAGGCGCGCGGTGATCAGGATGATGACCCCCAGCATCACCGACTTGGTGGCGGCCGCGCCCACATAGCCCAGCACGATCTCCAACGCGGAGATGGGGGCCGACAGGACCTCATAGATGGTGCCCGCGTATTTGGGCATGTAGATGCCGAAGCTGGCGTTGGAGATGCTCTCGGTCAGCAGGCTCATCATGATCAGGCCGGGCACGATGAAGGCGCCGTAGGGCACGCCGCCGACCTGTTTGATGCTGGCGCCCATGGCCGCGCCGAACACCACGAAATAGAGGCTGGTCGACAGCACGGGCGAGCCGATGCTCTGGACCAGGGTGCGGAAGGTGCGGGCCAGTTCGAATTTGTAGATGGCGCGCACGCCGTGAAGGTTGATCATGCGCGCGTGCTCACAAGGCTCACGAAGATGTCCTCCAGCGAGCTTTCGCTGGTCTGGAGATCCTTGAAGTCGATGTCGCGCTCGCTCAACCGCCGCAGCAGCGAGGAGATGCCGGCCGAGGCGTTTTCGGTGTCGAAGGTATAGGTCAGGGTTTCGCCTTCATCGGTGAGTTCCAGGTCGTAGTCGGCGAGGCCCTCGGGCAGGGCCGCCAGCGGCTCCTGCAGGTGAAGCGTCAGCTGCTTCTTGCCGAGCTTGGCCATAAGCGCGGCCTTGTCCTCGACCAGGATCAGTTCGCCGTTGCGGATGACGCCGATGCGGTCGGCCATCTCCTCGGCTTCCTCGATGTAGTGGGTGGTCAGGATGATGGTGACGCCGCTTTCGCGAAGCCCGCGCACCATCTCCCACATGTCGCGGCGCAGCTCGACGTCGACGCCGGCGGTGGGCTCGTCCAGGAACAGGATGCGCGGTTCATGGCTCAGCGCCTTGGCGATCATCACGCGGCGCTTCATGCCGCCCGACAGCGCCATGATCTTGGCGTCCTTCTTGTCCCACAGGCTGAGGTCGCGGAGCACCTTTTCAAGGTAGGCGGGGTTGGGCGGCTTGCCGAACAGGCCCCGGCTGAAGGTGACCGTGGCCCACACGGTTTCGAAAGCGTCGGTGGACAGTTCCTGAGGCACCAGGCCGATCTTGGCGCGGGCGGCGCGGTAGTCGCGGCGGATGTCGTGGCCGTCGGCGATGACCGTGCCGGAGGTGGCGTTGACGATGCCGCAGACGATGCCGATCAGGGTGGTCTTGCCGGCCCCGTTTGGGCCCAGCAGGGCGAAGATCTCGCCGGGTTGGATCTCCAGATCGACGCCCTTCAGCGCCTGGAAGCCGCCGGCGTAGGTCTTGGTCAGACCGGAAATGGAAATGATGGGCTGCTGCACGCGCCCTCCCCTGGAGTGAGGGGTTGAGATAGGGCCTTGCGGGGGCGCTCGCTAGGGCTTTGCGGTGGTGTGTCGCCAAGCGCCGTCAAGATGAACCACGAAGGCGCGAAGATCACGAAGGGGCACGAAGGGGCCGGGGGCGCGGCGGGCGCTTGGGACGAGGGTGAAAGGCCCGCTTTGCGGGCGACCGTCGAGACCATTGGCCTGAGAGGCGTCTCGGTGTCCTTCGTGATCTTCGTGCCTTCGTGGTCGATCCTGGCAGCGGCTGCCTCAGCCGCGCCGCTCAGCAAGGGCCCTAAGCCAACTGGAAATGGATCCAGGTTTCGAGCTTGCTCTCGTCCTCGGTCCAATCGCCGTAGACTTCCCAACTGAGGCCAGTGATGGGGATGTTGTTGTCGCGGACGAAGGCGATGACGGCGTCGGTGGCGGCGCGGATGCCGGCGTAGGAGCCGGTGAGCAGCGTGCGCGCGCAGCGGCCGGCGGGGGTCAGCGAGGGTTCGACGTCGCCCACGGCCTCGAAGGCCGCGGCAACCTGCACACCGATCTCAAGGTCGAGGCCGCCGTCGCGGAAGCGGTAGACGGCGACGTTGGGCCCGACGGGATCGACACCCAGGGTGCGGACCACGGCCCAGACCTTGTCGAGCAGCGGCATGAACTGTTCGGGGACCTTGCCCATCTCGGCGCGGCCCCTGGCGACGGCGAGATGGCGGGCGACGACGTCGACGATCTCGACGGCATAGGCCACAGCCTAGTGCGCGCTCTGGGTCAGCACGACGCCGACCAGGATGGCGGCCCAATGCACCCCGGCGGCGGCCACCACATGGCCGTGCCAGATGGCGCGGGCGAAGCGCAGCTTCTTGTTCACGTAGAAGATGACGCCGGAGGTATAGACCAGCCCGCCGATGGCCAGCAGCAGCAGGGCGGGCCACGACAGGCCGTGGATCATCGGCTTGAAGGCCACCAGCACCAGCCAGCCGAGCGCCAGATAGACGCCGACCCAGAAGCGGCGCCCCAGCCCCGGCAGGAACAGCTTGCCCACCACCCCGAAGCCGGCGATCGACCAGACGGCGGTGGTCATGCCCCAGGCCCAGGCCCCGTGGAGGTTGTGGGTGGTGAAGGGGGTGTAGGAGCCGGCGATCATCAGGAAGATGCCGGCGTGGTCGAGGCGGCGCAGGACAGGACGCCAGCTTGCCTTGGCGAAGTTATAGGCGGTGGAGAAGCCCAGCATGGCCATCAGGCCCACGGCATAGACGCAGATGGCCGCGACCTGGCTGAGCTGGCCCATACCCACCGACAGGCCCAGCAGGATGCCGCCGCCGAACAGGGCGAATACCAGACCGACGATGTGGACGACCAGATCGGCGCACTTGGCCCCCGGCGTCGGATAGTGACGCGGCGGGATCGGGTTTTGGACGACGACGGCGGTGGAGGACATGGGAGGCCCGCTGAAACTCAGACCATCATGATGCACTGCAAAATAGACGCAAGCGTGACCGCGTGTTGGGGGAAACCATCCTCGACCGTGAAACGGGGGAGGTGTCGGCGCATGCCGACGGAGGGGGCCGGCGGCGGCCCTCTCAGCTTGCCCCCTCCGGCGCTGCGCGCCACCTCCCCCGTTCGCTGCCGCGAGCGGTGGAGGATGGGATTAGTCGTCGAGGCTCCTGCCCTTGGTCTCCTTCAGGAACAGCGCGCCGATCACGACCGTCACGCCGGCGATGATCACCGGATACCAGAGGCCCGCGTAGATGTTGCCGGTGGCCGCCGCGATGGCGAAGGCGGTGGTGGGCAGGAAGCCGCCGAACCAGCCGTTGCCCACGTGATAGGGCAGCGACATGGCGCTGTAGCGGATGCGGGTCGGGAACATCTCCACCAGCATGGCGGCGATGGGGCCATAGACCATGGTCACATAGAGGACGAGGAGGAGCAGCAGGCCAATGGTCAGTGGGTAATTAATCCTGGCCGGGTCTGCCTTGGCGGGGTAGCCGGCGGTCTTCAGAGCGCCCGCCAGAGACTTCTCCCAGGCCACGCGGCCAGGGTCTTTCGCGCCGCCGCTGGGGGCCGGCGCCAAGCGCACCTGACCGACGGATACGATGGTCGGCGGCGGCGCAGGCGGCACAACGCGGCCTCCCCCGGCCTCGTCGATGAACACGATGACGGCGGGCTGCGGAACGATCTCGTAGGGCACGCCTGCCTTGGCGAGGTTGGAGGTGGCCACGTCGCAGGGGGCAGTGAAGCTGGCCTTGCCGACCGGATCGAACTGGAAGTGGCAGTCGGGCCTAAACGCCGAGACCTTCACCGGCGCCGACGCCTGCGCCACCGCCAGGGCCGGGTTCACCGCCCCTGTCAGCGCCTTGAACACCGGGAAGTAGGTGGCCGCCGCCAGCAGGCAGCCGGCCAGGATGATGGGCTTGCGGCCGATCTTGTCCGACAGCCAGCCGAACAGCAGGAAGAAGGGCGTGCCGAGCAGCAGGGCGGCGGCGACCAGGATGTTGGTGAGCGCGCCGTCGACCTTCAGCGTCTTTTCCAGGAAGAACAGGGCGTAGCACTGGCCGGTGTACCAAACCACCGCCTGGCCCATGGTCAGGCCGAACAGGGCCAGCAGCACGACCTTGTGGTTCTTCCATTCGCCGAAGGCTTCACGGAGCGGGCGCTTGGAGCCCTTCCCCTCGGCGATCATCTTCAGGAAGGTCGGGCTTTCGTGGAGCCGCAGGCGAATCCACATGGAGACCAACAGCAGCAC
>JAQGIP010000002.1 GCA_028291055.1 Caulobacter sp. | reverse complement strand
CCTCCAGGCGCTGAAGCCCTCTTCCCTGATCATCCGTGGCGGCGACGGCTCGGTCTATTTCGCCCGCCAGCTGGGGGTCGGCGAAGCCTACCGCGTGCCGCAGCTGGGCGGCCTGGTGATCGACGTCACCGACCCCGAGGCCTTCCAGGTGTTCGCCGCCGGCCGCTCCCGCGGCGTCCTGCCCGGCGCCCTGGTGGCCGCCGGCAAGCTCGAAGCCCCCGCGCCCACCGCCACCCAATAGGCAGGAAAGCGACGCCGCGTTTGGTCTTGTCACCAAGACCGCCTATTTTCCCCAGATCATGACCGCCCAGGACCACACCCACCTGCGCCCCTGGCGCACGATCCAGCGCCGCACCTCGCGCAAGATCCGCGTGGGCTCCGTCGAAGTCGGCGGCGACGCCCCGATCACCGTCCAGTCGATGACCAACACCCTGACCTCGGACGCGGCGGCGACGATCGACCAGATCCGCCAATTGGAAGAGGCGGGCGCGGACATCGTGCGGGTCTCGTGCCCGGACGTAGAGTCCACCGAGGCCCTGTCGACCATCGTCAAGGCCTCCAAGGTCCCGATCGTGGCGGACATCCACTTCCACTACAAACGCGGCATCGAGGCGGCCAAGGCCGGCGCGGCCTGCCTGCGGATCAACCCCGGCAACATCGGCTCGCCCGACCGCGTGCGCGAGGTGATCGCGGCGGCCCGCGACAACGGCTGCTCCATGCGCATCGGCGTCAACGCCGGCTCGCTGGAACGCGAGCTGCTGGAAAAATACGGCGAGCCCTGCCCCGACGCCATGGTCGAGAGCGCGCTCAGCCACGCCCGCATCCTGCAGGACCACGACTTCCACGAGTTCAAGATCTCGGTGAAGGCCTCGGACCTGTTCATGACGGTCGCCGCCTACCAGCAGCTGTCGGAAGTCATCGACTGTCCGCTGCACATCGGCGTGACGGAGGCCGGCGGTCTGCGCTCCGGCACCATCAAGTCGGCCATCGGCATGGGCAATCTGCTGTGGGCCGGCATCGGCGATACGATACGCGTCAGTCTTGCGGCGGACCCCGTCGAGGAGATCAAGGTCGGCTTCGACATGCTGAAGTCGCTGGGCCTGCGCCACCGGGGCGTCAACATCATCGCCTGCCCCAGCTGTGCGCGTCAGGGCTTCAACGTCATCAAGACCGTGGAGGCGCTGGAAGCACGCCTGGCCCACATCTCCACGCCCATGAGCCTGTCGATCATCGGCTGTGTGGTGAACGGCCCCGGCGAGGCGCTGATGACCGACGTCGGCTTCACCGGCGGCGGCTCCGGCAAGGGCACGGGCATGGTCTATCTGGCCGGCAAGATCGACCACAAGCTGGGCGAGGAGCGCGACATGGTCGAGCACATCGTCGAACTGGTCGAGCAGAAGGCCGCCGAGATCGACAGCGCCGCCGCCGCCAGTCTAGCCGCCGAGTAGCTAGAGCGCCGAACTGATCTCGGTGACCTGGGCGGTCTTGGCCTGGATCGCCGCGTTCAGGGCCCAGCGGTGGGAGTCGCGGCCGAAGGGGCGCTTGAAGCGTCCGTCGTCGCGGTCGCAATGGGCTTCGAAGACGGTGATCAGCCGCAGCCGATAGAGCTCGGGGTCCTCACCGTCGTCCCGCTCGCTGACCAGCCGGTCCAGCACCATGCGCCGATGCGCTTCGCCGCCGAAATAGGCCAGGGCTTCGGCGATCTTGTCGGCGGTGGCGTCACGCCCGCCCCGCCGTGCGGCTCTGCCGCGCCGCGCGCTCATCGTAGCGTAGTCGATCACTCGCGCCATGTGCTCCCCCGTCCGATCAGATGGTCGCCTCTCCGACCCTTTTAGCGCGAGAGGCGAGTGATTGGGAGTCCTGCGACGCGAGTGCGGTTAAGAGCAGCTCAAACGGCCGTTTGCAGGGACGGGTTTGGCAAGCGCCTCCCGGGGCGCTAGACAAGCGCCTCTTCGTTTCAGGACATCCCCACCTTGCGCCTCCCCCAGGCCCGCCTCGATCAGGTTCTCGACCGCTTCCGCGAAGTGGAGGCGCGAATGGGCGCGGCTTCCGACGGCCAGGAGATCGTGCGCCTGTCGAAGGAGCATGCGGAGATCAAGCCGGTGGCCGACGCGGTCGGCGCGCTGACCCGGCTGCTGGACGAACGCGCCGACCTGGAGGAGATGGCCGCCGACCCCGAGATGGCCGAGATGGCCAAGGCCGACCTCATCGCCCTCGACGAACGCCTGCCCGAGCTGGAACGCCAGGTCGCCCTGCTGCTGGCCCCGCGCGACGCCGACGAGAACGCCTCGGCCATCCTGGAAGTGCGCGCCGGCACCGGCGGCGACGAGGCGGCCCTGTTCGCGGGCGACCTGTTTCGCATGTACCAGCGCTATGCCACCGCGCGCGGCTGGAAGGTGGAGATCGACAGCGTCTCCGAGGGCGACGCGGGCGGCTACAAGGAAATCATCGCCTCGATCAACGGCGACGGCGTGTTCGGGCGCATGAAGTTCGAGAGCGGCGTCCATCGAGTCCAGCGGGTGCCCGACACCGAGGCGCAAGGCCGCATCCACACCTCCGCCGCCACCGTCGCCGTGCTGCCCGAGGTCGAGGATGTGGAGATCGAGATCAACGATAGCGACCTGCGCATCGACACCTACCGCTCCTCCGGGGCCGGCGGCCAGCACGTCAACAAGACCGACTCCGCCGTGCGCATCACCCACCTGCCCTCGGGCATCGTGGTGACCTCGTCGGAAAAGTCCCAGCACCAAAACCGGGCGCGGGCCATGAAGGTGCTTAAAGCCCGGCTCTATGATCAGAAGCGCGAGGCGCTGGATTCGGAACGCGCCGAGAGCCGCAAGAGCCAGGTCGGGTCGGGGGACCGCTCCGAGCGCATCCGCACCTACAACTACCCGCAGGGCCGGGTGACCGACCACCGCATCAACCTGACCCTCTACAACCTGCCCAAGATCATCGAGGGCGAGGCGTTGGACGACGTCATCGAACCCCTGATCGCCGAGGACCAGGCCGCGCGCCTGGCCACGCTGGAAGACAGCTTCAACTAGCGCTCAGGCGGGCCGGGGTTTCGGCTTTCGGCGAAACCGGTCCTGGACCTGGGCCCACAGGGACTTGGCGGTGAAGGGGAGCGGCTTGCCGATGGTGTCGGCCATGGCCGCATGGCGCTGGCCCATGGGGACGGGGGCGCCGGTGGTGGAATCCACCGCCGTCTGGTGTTCGACCTCGGCGTTGAGCTCCGCGCCGATCAGGATCGACATCACCGAAAACCACAGCCAGACCATGAAGGCGATCACCGCGCCCAGCGGCCCGTAGGTGGCGTCATAGTGGGCGCCGGTATTGATGTAGAGCGAGAAGGCCAGCGAGCCGCCCAGCCAGACCACGGCCGAAAAGGCCGCCCCCCACCTCAGCCAACGCCAGCGCGCCGGCTCGCGGCTGGGCCCATGGCGGAACAGCAGGGCGAAGCCCGCCACGCTCATGGCGAACACCGCCAGCCAGCGCAATGGGACCCAGACGATATCCAGCGACCCCAGCCCCGCCGCCCTGGCCGCCAGGGGCAGGCCGATCAGCAGCCAGGTGGCGGCGGCCACGAAGACCAGCAGGCCCACGGTGAAGCCGAAGGTCACCAGGTTGCGGCGCAGGTAGTTCCGCTTCTCCGTCTCGTCATAGGCGATGTTCAGGCCGTCGAAGAGGGCGCTCATGCCGCTATGGGCGCTCCACAGCGACAGCGCCAATCCGATGGCGAAGGCGATGCTGAGCTTGCCATCATGGTCGCCGGCCAGGCGCAGCATCTGGTCGCCGATCAGCTTGATGACCTCGGCCGGAAACACCGCCGCCAGCTGGTGCAGCTGACGCTCCGCCTCGCCCACGTCGGCGAACAGGCCGTAGAGGGAAACGAAGGCGCCGATGGCCGGGAAGATGGCCAGCAGGGCGTAGAAGGTCACGCCCCCCGCCACGGCCGGCAGCCGGTCGGCGCTCACCTCGCGCCAGGTGCGCCAGACGATATCCTTCCAGCCCTTGGCCGGCACCTGGGCCGGATTGCCGGCGTCGCGGCCGCGCCCGGGTTCCAGGGCCTCGAGGCCGCCGGGCGAGCCCACATGGCCTTCGCTCATCCCCGGCAGGTGGGCGCGGGCGGGGGATCGGGCGGGGGCGGTCCCGGCCGAGACGCTCTTGGCCGGCCGGGGCCACAGCGCGATCAGCGTCAGCAACGCGATCCAGGGCGCGATGCTCAGCGCGCTATCGTGCAGCAAAGGGGGGCGGCGCTTGCCAAACATCACCTGGGACAAACACCGGTGAGGCTTACCCGTTCCGCGCCCGTCCGCCCTTGTAGCGCACGCCCCGCTCGGGCACTGAACGAAGGCCATGCGCGCCCGCGTCACCGCCCTGTATCGCCACCCCCTCAAGGGCTTCACGCCCGAGCCGCTGGCCCACGCCGCGTTGACGGCGGGCGGCCCCTTCCCCTTTGACCGGCTCTATGCGGTGGAGGACGGTCCCAGCGGCTTCGACCCGGACGCCCCGGCCCATGTCTCCAAGATGCGCTTCACCGTCCTGGCCAAGCTGGCCGAGGTGGCCAAGGTGCGCACCGCCTATGACGACCAAACCACCGTCCTGCATGCCGAGGCGCCGGGCTTCATCCCCTTCGAGGGCCGCCTCGACCTGGAGCGCGACCGCATCGCCTTCGCCGACTGGCTGGCCTTCGTGCTGGGCGACCTGGTCACCGGACCGCTGAAGGTGCTGCCCGCGCCCGGCCGCCACCGGTTCATGGATCACCCCAAGGGCGACGTCTCCATCCTCAACCTGGCCAGCGTGCGCGAGCTGTCGCAGCGTATCGGCAAGGACCTGGACCCTCTGCGTTTCCGGGCCAACATCCTGGTCGAAGGCTGGGCGCCCTGGGCGGAAATGGCCTGGACCGGGCGGGCGATGAGCGTGGGCGGGGCCAGGGCGGCGGTGTTCAAACCCATCGTCCGCTGCGCCGCCACCGAGGTCGATCCGGTCACCGCCGAGCGCGACGTCGAGACCGTGAAGGCCATCTTCGACGCCTATGGCCACACCTTCTGCGGCCTCTATCTGAACGTCACCGAGGGTGGCGGCGTTGCGCTGGGAGATGATGTAGAGGTGCTGGCATGAGCGACACCCAAGCCCCCGAACTCCAGACATTGGTCAAGGCCTGGAAGGCCGCGCGCGAGCGCCTGGACGCCGCCGGCATCGACCAGCCGGTGATCGACGCGCGCCTGATGCTGGAGGTCGCCGCCGACGCCACCCGCACCGACATCATCACCGACCCGCACCGGCTGCTGACGCCGCAGCAGGCCGCCACCCTGGACGACTATCTGACCCGGCGCGCGGCGCGCGAGCCGGTAAGCCACATCCTGGGCCGCAAGGGCTTTTGGAAGATCATGCTGTCGGTGAATTCCCATGTGCTGACGCCGCGCCCGGACACCGAGACCCTCGTGGAGATGGCGCTGCGCTCCTTCCCGGAACCCATGGCCTTCAATGTGCTCGACCTGGGCGTCGGCTCCGGCGCCATCCTGCTGTCGATCCTGGCCGAGCGGCCGGCGGCCAAGGGCCTCGGCATCGATGTGTCGGAAGACGCCCTGGCCGTGGCGCGGGAAAACGCCGCCAATCTGGACCTGGCCGGCCGCTGCGCCCTGCTGCGGGGCGACTGGACCAACGGCCTGGGCGACGCCACCTTCGACCTGGTGGTGTCCAACCCGCCCTACATCGCCACCGCCGAGATCGAGACCCTGGAGCCGGAGGTGCGCGACCACGAGCCGCGCATCGCGCTCGACGGCGGGCCGGACGGCCTGGACGCCTACCGGCTGCTGGCGCCGGAGATCCTGCGGGTGCTGAAACCCGGCGGCATGTTCGCCGTGGAGATCGGCCATACCCAGTCCGCGGCCGTCGAGGCGCTGTTCAAGGCGGCCGGCGCGTCGAATGTGGAGACGTCCAAGGACCTCTCGGACCGGCAGCGCGTTGTCGCAGGTGCGAAAAACCCCTTGGAAATCCGGGGCTGAGCGACTATCTCAAGATGTCTCCTCCCAAATCGCCGGGGCGTTGGACGTGGGATCTGCCTTCGGGCGGACCGCCAGGTTCCCATCGGCGGGCGCGCTGAAAGCGCCGGGGCGGGGATCTTTAAGGAAAGCAAAGTCTTCGATCACCAGCAGGCTCGCAAGGCCTAACCCGATCAAAGACAAGAGTGCCGTGAGATACCCGAAAAGGGCTCCACGGCGGATAGGTTCAAGGGGAACCATGAGAGATTTCAAGGGTATGAAGCGCCAGCGCGGCCGCAATCGCGGCGGCAGCCAGGGCAGCGGCAAACCGCAGCACAATGCCAACCGGGCGTTCGAATCGAACGGTCCCGAAGGCGTGAAGGTGCGCGGCGCGGCCCAGGGCGTTTACGAAAAATATCAGCAGTTGGCGCGTGACGCGTCGTCCGCCGGCGACCGCGTGCTGGCCGAGAACTACCTGCAGCACGCCGAACACTATTTCCGCGTCCTGCGCGCGGTGCAGCCGCACCGTCCCGTGTCCGAGATCATCGGGCGCGACACCCTGGGTTCCGGCTACGACATCGACTTCGAGGCCGAACCCGAGGAACAGGACCCTTCCGCCGAACAGCCGGAAGCCAGCGAGAACAACGACGGCGAAGGCCGCCAGGACTACCGCGACGACCGTCCGCAGCAGGGCGAGCGCCAGCAACAGAACGATCGCCAGCAGCGCGATGACCGCCCCCGCGACCGCGACGACCGTCCCCGCGACGGCCAGCGCTTCGAGGGCCGCCAGGACCGCTACGACCGCGACCGCCAGCAGGGGGATCGCCAGCAAGGCGAGCGCCAGCAGAACGACCGGCCGCAAGGCGATCGCCAGCAGCAGAACGACCGCCCGCGCGACAACCAGCAGGGCGATCGTCAGAACCGCTACGAAGGCCGTCGCGACGAGCGCCCCCAGAACAATGACCGGGGCGACCGTCAGCAGCAGAACGACCGGCCGCAGGGGGACCGCCCGCAAGGCGATCGCCAGCAGCAGAACGACCGGCCTCAAGGCCAGCCCCAGGGCGAGCGTCCCCAGGGCGACCGGCCTCAGGGCGAAGGCGGCCGCCGTGACCGCTGGCGCGAGCGCGATGGCCGTCAGGACCGCTATGACCGGGCCGACCGGGAACGCTCCGACCGCGACCCGCTGGCCGTGGTCGAACCCCAGGCCACGCCCCTGCCCGTCGCCGCCGAAAAGCCGGCGCCGGCGCCCCGGACTGCGCGCCTGCGCGGCCAGGACGGCGCCATGAGCGAGGCGCCCGCCTTCCTCAGCCGCTCCACCGCCCCTTCGGCGCCGGCGCCCTCGGCCCCCGCCGAAGAAGCCGCCGCCAAGCCCAAGCGCGTCCGCAAGCCCAAGGTCGCCGCGGAATCCGAAGAAGCCTGATTTCGGCCGGGGACATGTACCTGCGGTACGTGTCCCCCATCCCGGCTCAGATCCAGGACAATCTCTGGGGACACGTACCAGAGGTACATGTCCCCGGCAGAGCCCTCCCCAAGCCTCAATAACGCGCTAGGGTAGCCCCATGCTTACCCATCGCGCCCGCCTGTCGCCCCTCCAAGCGCCCACCGAATGGTCCCTGGACGGCGGCCTGCTCATCGAGCGGCGCGGACGGCGTGAGCGCCGTTTCCAGCTCGCCAATCTCAAACGCCTCGACGTCATCGCCCGGCCCCGCCGCGCGGTGCGGCTGCTGTTCAAGCCCCTCTCGGCGGTGGTCATCCCCGCCGACAGCTTCGTGAGCATCCTGCGCCACGAGAGCGGCCTGGCCAGCTTCGACCCGTTGCTGGCCGGCCTGATCGCCGAAGGCGCGCAGGCCTCCCCCAAGGCGCGGATGATTCCGGTCGCGCCGGGCCCGGCGGCGGCTGTCCTGACCAGCGCCGCCATCCTGGCTCTGGTGGCCGTTGCCTTCGCGGGCCTGTCGATCCCCCTGCACGCGGCGCGCATCGGGCTGGACCTGGGCGCGCGGATGCTGTTCGGCGCCATCCTGCTGATGGCCATCCATCCCTGGCTGGGCCGCAAGTCCCCTGCCCCTATCGCCAAGTCTCCGCTGCTTTCCAGGCCGGCCTCATGCCCGCAGGATGACGAGACCTTCATTTGATCGTGAAGGGCTTTGCGGCGACCATGGGCCGTCATCCCATGGAGGACATCATGTCCGATGCCACGCCCGCCACCGCCGTCCCGCCGCCCGCCACCGGCGTGCGCGAAGACCGCATCATGCCCGCCGTGGTCTATGGCCTCTATCTGGTCGGGGTCGGCCACTTCACCGTGCTGATCGGCCTGCTGATCGCCTATGCCTGCCGCGGTTCCGCCGGGCCGGTGGCGGCCAGCCACTATACCTATCAGGTGCGCACCTTCTGGCTGAGCATCTGGTGGTTCGTGGTCGGGGTCATCCTGTGCATCGTCGGCGGCATCCTCAGCATCATCCTGATCGGCATCCCGATCCTGGGCCTGGGCATCGCCATCTGCAGCGGCGTGTGGCTCTACGTCGTGGTCCGCGCCCTGATCGGCCTGGTCTACCTGGCCCAGGGCGAGCCGCATCCGCGTCCGGACGGCTGGCTGATCTAGCCGCTCGGGGGCCCGCGCCGCCCCCGGCTCTGCCCCCCTGCTCTGTTTGTTTAACAGGCGCCTTTTCCCCCAGGCGCCGAATGTGCTGGCGGACTAGGCGCCGGGTTTCCCCGGGCGGTTGTGCCGCCTCGACGCCCTGCGCAAGGCCCCGAAGCTGTGCCTCCGTGTAGACGGGATATGGGGGATTTCGAATGGGCGCGCGCATCGTCGGACTGCTGCTGGGATTGATCCTGGGCCTCTGGGCCTGGGCGGTCATCGTCCCGCATGGGCCCTTGGGCGCGCTGCTGCCCTGGCTGACGCTCGGGCCGTTCGAGCCTCACCGCTTCTTCGTCGGCGCGGCGGCGGCCGCCTTCGGCGCCGTGATCTTCGTGGCCGCCCTGATGCCCAAGGACGGCGGCGGTTCGGGCGGCGGTGGCGGCGGCAAGCGCCGTGGCCCGGCCCCGCCTCTGGCCTTCGATGAAGAGCCGTCGTCTTCGTCGCCGCCGCCTGCCGAACCGATGTCGGCGAGCGAGCCCCTGCCCCCGGTCACCCTGGCCCAGGTCAGCCCGGCCCCACCGCCGCCGCAGCCCGAGCCTCCCGCCCGGCCGCCGATGGCGGAGACGGGGCCGGGGGAGAACTTCCAGGCCGTGCGATCCCGATTGCACCAGGCGGCCCGAACGGAAGACTGGCCCGAAGCCGCCGCCCTCTCGCGGCGGCTTCCTGCATTAGCGGCCAATGATACGGAGCGCGCCCTGGCCGCCCAGGACGCGGGCGACCTGGCCCGGAGCGCCGGGCGACTGGACGACGCCGCCGACGCCTATCACGAGGCCCTCAGCTACGCGCGGGGGGTCCACACCGCCGATCCGGCCCAGGGCGAACTGCTGGCCGCCGCCCTGACCAACGCCGGCGATATGGCCCAGGATGAAGGGCGGCTGGACGCCGCGGTCGAAGCCTATGACGAGGCGCTGGAGCTGCGCCGCGCGACCGTGGCCAGCGGCCGCGCCGACCCGCCCGCCCTGCACGCCCTGTCGCTATCGCTGGAACGCCTGGCCGACGCGCGCGAAGACCGTGGCCACCGCACACGGGCCCTAGACCTCTACAAGGAAAGCTTCGACATCGCCGGCCACCTGGCCGCCGCCGACCCCGCCCGCTACGGCAAGGACCTGGCGGCCACCCGCGAGCGCCTGGCGGAGCTCGAGAGCCGTATCGCGGGTTAGAGCGTTACGCTCGCCGCCCTTCCTCCCCCATACCGTCATCCCCGGACTTGTTCCGGGGACCCATGCACACGGGCGGCAAAGATGAGCCACTGAGCGTCGGCGCGTTATTCCCTCTGGCGCGGTGTTCTTGGGTGGCCGGAACAAGTCCGGCCATGACGGAAATTTGGGGCCTAGGCGGCCACCGTCTCGCGCCGCACCAGCCGCGCATAGTCGTCCATCAGGCCCAACGAGATCTTGCCCGGCGTGAAGCGGAACTCGCCGATCTCCGATACAGGCGTCACCTCGGCGGCCGAGCCGGTCAGGAAGATTTCCGAGAAGGTCCCCAGTTCCTCGAACGGGATGTGGCGTTCGACGATCTCATAGCCCTTGGCCTTGGCGAGCTTGATCACCGTCTGGCGCGTGATGCCGTTCAGGAAGCAGTCGGGCGTGGGCGTATGGATCACCCCGTCGCGCACCAGGAAGATGTTGGCCCCGGTGCTCTCGGCGATATAGCCGCGGTAGTCGAGCATCAGCGCGTCGGCATAGCCCTCCTTCTCGGCGGCGTGCTTGGAGACGGTGCAGATCATGTAGAGGCCGGCCGCCTTCGACGCCGTGGGAGCCGTGTCCGGCGCCGGGCGGCGGTATTTGGCGTGGGTCAGGCGAATGCCGCGCGCGCGTTCCTCCGGCGCGAAATAGCTCGGCCACTCCCAAACGGCGATGGCCACGTGGATCTTCGTCTGCTGGGCGGAGACCCCGATCATCTCAGATCCGCGCCAGGCGATGGGCCGGATGTAGCAGTCGCTCAGGCCGTTCTTGGCGCAGGTCGCCTTGCAGGCCTCGTTGATCTCCTCCACCGTGTAGGGGATCTTGAAGTCGAGGATTTCGCCCGACCGGAAGAGCCGTTCGGTGTGGGCGTTGAGCTCGAAAATCTCGCCGCCGTACATCCGCTCGCCTTCGAACACCGAGGAGGCGTAATGAAGAGCATGGGTCAATACGTGCACCTTCGCGTCGCGCCACGGGACGAACTGGCCATCCAGCCAGATCCAGCCATCACGGTCGTCGAAGGGAACCAAGGACATCGCCTGCTCCTGCTCCTTTTAGGGGTTGGGGCTGCCGATACGCAGCGGGGCCTCTTAACATGAACGCGGTTCCCGATGCTCGCCTTATCCTGCGCGACGAGGAGCTCGATCTCGGTCTGGAGCTGATCCTGCTGGCCGAGACGGCGCTATGGGTGGCGGTGGATGCGGTGCTGGAGGGCGAGCCTTCGGGCCTGGGCCGTTCTCACTGGCGCGCGGCCTTCTTCCTGCGGCGCCGGCCGGGCGCGGGGGTCCAGGACGTGGCCCAGCTCACGGGGCTGTCGAAGCAGGCGGCCAGCCGCACCCTCACCGAACTGGCCAAGGCGGGACTGTGCGAAAAGCAGGGCGGCGATCTGGACGGCCGCCGTCGCCCCATGGCGCTGACTGATGCAGGCCGGGCCTTCGAAGCGCGCGTGAGTGAACGTCTAAGGGCTATGGTCGGCCGCGCCTATCGGACCGGCGGGTTGGACGGCGTCGCCGGTGGCCGCCGCATCCTCGCAGCCCTTGCCGGACCCCGTGTTTCCGTGGGCGCTGACCGAGCGCGCGACTTCGCCTAAGGTGCCGCTGCATGAGCCTTGCCGCCACCCGTGAGCGCCACCTGCTGGTGGTCGACGACGACGACCGCATCCGGGGTCTCCTGAAGGAGTATCTGGCGCGGGCGGGCTTCCGCGTCACCACCGCCGCCGACGCCGCCGCCGCCGACCGGCTGATGCAGATGCTGGATTTCGACCTGCTGGTGCTCGACGTGATGATGCCCGGCGAGGACGGCGTGGCCTTCACCAAGCGCATCCGCGCCACCCCCGGCGCGCCCGGGCGCACCCCCGTGCTGATCCTCACCGCCAAGGGCGAGGGCGCCGACCGCATCGACGGCCTGTCGGCCGGCGCCGATGACTATCTGCCCAAGCCCTTCGAGCCCCAGGAACTGCTGCTGCGCATCGAGGCCATCCTGCGCCGGGCCGGTCCGCGCGAGATCGCGCCGGTCACCCTGTCGCTCGGCCGCTGCGCCTTCGACATGGAACGCGGCGAACTGACCAGCGACGGCGAGTTGGTGCGCCTGACCGAGGCGGAGATCGAACTGCTGCGCCAGCTGGCCCGGGCCGAGGGCGAGCCCGTCGATCGCCTCGACCTGGCCCGCGATACCGCCGACGCCTCGGGCCGCGCCGTGGACGTCCAGGTCACGCGCCTGCGCCGCAAGATCGAGCCGGACCCGAAGAACCCCCGCTATCTCCAGACCGTGCGGGGCGTGGGATACAGACTGGCGCCCGACTGATGGCGCCCGCCCCATGAGACTGCGCGCCCTCAAGATCATCATCCCGCGCCAGATCAAACGCTGGCTGCCGTCGACCCTGTTCGGCCGTTCGCTGCTGATCATCGTGCTGCCCATCGCCATCATGCAGATCGCGGTGACCTGGGCCTTCTTCGACGCCCACTGGGAGACCGTCACCAGCCGCCTCAGCGAGGGCCTGGCCGGCGAGGTGGCCTGGGCGGTGGAGAGCTACAACGACGACCCCAAGGGCCTGCCCAAGCTGGCCCAGCGGGCGGAGGACAGCCTGTCGCTGTCGATCGCCCTGCAGCCGGGCAAGAAGCTGCCGGTCAACCGCCGCTATTCCCTGTTCGCGTCGGTGGACAACAACCTCAACCGCGCCCTCAACGACCGCCTGGACGTCCCCTACTGGTTCGACACCACCCGCTACCCCGCCTACGTCGATATCCGCGTGCAGGTGAAGGAGGGCGTGCTGCGCATCATCGCGCCGCGCGACCGGGCGGTGGCCACGCGCGGCCACATCTTCATCCTGTGGATGACGGTGGCCACCGTGCTGCTGACCGGCATCGCCATCCTGTTCATCAGGAACCAGGTTCGGGCCATCGAACGCCTGGCCGCCGCCGCCGAGGCCTTCGGCAAGGGCGATGACCAGGGCGAGTTCAAACCCTATGGCGCGCGCGAGGTGCGCCAGGCGGCCCAGGCCTTCCTGGCCATGAAGGCCCGCATCCAGCGCCATATCGACCAGCGCACCGGCCTGCTGGCCTCCGTCAGCCACGACCTGCGCACGCCGCTCACCCGCCTGAAGCTGGAGCTGGCCCTGGCCGAGCCCGGCCCGCGCATGGAGGCCATGAAGCGCGACCTGGCCGAGATGGAGCATATGATCGACGAATACCTCGCCTTCGCCCGCGGCGAGGGCGGCGAGGCGGTCGAGACCTCCGCCCTGCTCGGGCTGATCGAGGAGGTCAGCGAGGGCGCCGCGCGGGCCGGCGCCACGGTGGCCATCGACGTCGATCCCGGCCTGCATGCCCAGGTCCGCCCCAACGCCTTCAAGCGCGCCCTGTCCAACCTGGTGATGAACGCCGCCGTGCACGGCGAACACATCACCGTCCAGGCCCGGCCCACCGCCACCGGCGGCGTGGAGATCATCGTCGACGACGACGGCCCCGGCATCGAACCCGACCGCTACGAAGAAGCCTTCCGCCCCTTCAGCCGCCTGGACGAGGCGCGCAACCAGAATGAGAAGGGCGTCGGCCTGGGCCTGGCCATCGCGCGCGACGTGGCGCGCGGCCATGGCGGCGACGTGACGCTGGATCGTTCGCCGCTCGGGGGCTTGCGGGCAGTGGTGCGGCTGCCCGGTTAGAAGCCGGCCCCGATCTTCTTCAACCCGTCGCGAAGCTGCTTCAGCCGCTTGTCGGCCTCGGCCATGGTCTTGGCCAGCGCATCGCTGTCCGTGCGCCAGACCTGCAGCAGGCGGATCCACACCGCGCCCATGGCCGCCAGGCGCGGTGCGGTCGCATCGACGCCCGCCGCCTCGAGGATGGCCCGCGCCGTGGCCGGCGCCCGCCGCGCGATCTCAAGGGGGTTTTCGTCGGCGGCGACGGCCAGCAGAGCCTTGCGATGCGGCTGCATCGCCTCCAGACGCGCCAGGGCGGCGTCGAACAGCCGGTCGTGGGCGTCCGCCTCCCCGCCCCCGTCCGCCGTGGCCAGGGCCGCGCGGTCGAAGCGCCTGGCCAGGTGGCCCATCACCGCCGCCTTGCTGGGGGCCAGGGCATAGAGGTCGGCGAAAGCCACGCCCGCCTTGGCCGCGATGTCGCGCAGGGCCACTTCGCGCCAGGGCCGTTCGGCCGCCAGAGCGAGCGCCGCCGCCGCGGCCCGGTCGAGAGTGTCGTCGTTCATCATCCAGGCCAGATGGCGCTGATAGGCCCGCCGAACAAGGCTTCGCTACCGCGAGGCGAAACCTAGGCGCGCTCGGCGGTCAGGTGATGCAGGGCGATCCCGGCCGCCGTGGCCACGTTCAGGGAGTCGAATCCCGCCGCCATCGGGATGCTGACGGTCCGCGCCCGCGCCATCAGCGCCTGGGACAATCCGGGGCCCTCCGCCCCCAGCAACAACGCCGGCCGCGCGGGCGGGACGAGCCGTGACAGAGGCAGTTCGCCCGTTGGACTGAGCGCCACCGCCTGGAAACCGCCCGCCGCCAGCCGCTCGAGCATGTCCTCGCCGGCGCCAAGGCGCGCGAACGGCACCCGCAGCACGCCGCCCACCGACACCCGGATGGCCTTGCGGTAGAGGGGATCGCAGCACTCTGAATCGAGCAGCACCCCGCCCACCCCGAACGCCGCCGCGTTGCGAAACAGCCCGCCCATGTTGTCGTGGTTGGCGATGGCCGACAGCGCCATCACCACCGCCGGACCCGGCCCCAGCGCGGCCAGCAGCTCGCCCGCCGACGGTTCCGGCCCCCGCTCGACCAACGCCAATATCCCGCGGTGCAGGTGGAAGCCCGCCACCGCGTCCAGCACGCCTTGCGACGCCGCATAGACCGGCGTTTCCGCCGCCACATGGGCCAGCAGCGGCGCCAGCTTGTCCACGCGCTTGCCGGCCACCAGCAACGACAGCGGCCGATGCCGCGAGCCGCCCAGCAGCACGCGCAGCACCACCTCGCCCTCGGCGATGAAGCGCCCCTGGCGGCCGACCAGATCCTTCTCGCGGATGTCGCGATAGGCCGCGACGCGCGGGTCGTCGGGATCGTCGACAGCAATGATCACCGGCCGGCCTCCAGGATCATCTCCGCGGCCTTTTCCGCGATCATCACGGTCGGCGCATGCGTATTGCCCGAGGTGATGGTCGGCATCACCGAGGCGTCGGCCACCCTGAGCCCCGCCACGCGCCGGACCCGCAGCGCGCCATCGACCGCCGAGCCCTCGTCCACGCCCATGCGGCAGGTGCCGACCGGGTGGAAGATGGTCGTGGCGATCCGTCCGATAGCGGCCAGCATCTCATCGTCGCTTGTGACCTCCGCCCCCGGCAGATGCTCCACGGGCGAAAATGCAGCCAGGGCCGGCGCCGCGCAGATGCGCCGCGTCAGCGCCACCGCCTCCAGCGCCACCGCGCGGTCGGCGGGGTCGCTCAGATAGTTGGGCCGGATGGCCGGCGCCATCCGCGGGTCGGGGCCCTTCAGCATCACCTCGCCCCGGCTCAGAGGGCGCAGGTTGCATACCGAGGCCGTGAAGGCGTCGAACGGATGCAGCGGCGCCCCGAACGCGTCCAGGCTCAGCGGCTGCACATGATATTCCAGGTTGGCGCTCGCCTGGCGCCCATCGCTGCGGGCGAACACCCCCAGCTGGCTGGGCGCCATCGACATCGGCCCCGTCCGCCGCGCCGCATATTCCAGCGCGATCATCGCCCTGCCCCACAAGCTCGCCGCGCGGCTGTTCAGCGTATGGCGCCCCTCGACCTTGTAGACGGTGCGGATCTGCAGATGATCCTGCAGGTTGGCGCCCACGGCCGGCGCATCGAGCGCGACCTCGACGCCATTGGCCTTCAACGCCGCGCCGGGCCCGATGCCGCTCACCTGCAGCAGATGCGGCGAGCCGATCGACCCCGCCGCCACGATCACCTCCGCCCGCGCCTCGGCGCGCTGCAACCGCCCGCCGCGCCGGAACAGCACGCCCGTGGCCCGCCCCTCCTCCAGGATCAGCCGCTCCGCCTGCGCCCCGGTGATCACCGTCAGGTTCGGGCGCTTCATAACCGGCCGCAAAAACCCCCGCGCCGCGCTCCAGCGCAGGCCGGCCTTCTGGTTCACCTCGAAATAGCCGCCGCCCAGATTGTCGCCCGTATTGAAATCGTCCGTCTTCGGAATCCCACACTGCGCCGCCGCTTCGCGAAAGGCCTCCAGGATCGGCCAATGCAGCCGCTGGCGCTCCACCCGCAGCGGCCCGCCCTTGCCGTGCAGCGGACTGTCCCCGCCATGATGATCCTCCGAGCGCAGAAACAACGGCAGCACATCGTCCCAGCCCCAGCCGGTCAGGCCCGATTGGCGCCACCCGTCATAGTCGGCCGCCTGGCCGCGCATATAGATCATGCCGTTGATGGCGCTGGACCCGCCCAGCAGCCGCCCGCGCGGATAGTTGAGCGACCGTCCCCCCAACCCCGCCTCGGGCTCCGTTCGCAGGCACCAGTCCGTACGCGCCTTGCCCTGGGTGTAGAGATAGCCCACCGGCACATGCACCCAGAACAGCCGGTCGTCGCCGCCGGCCTCCAGCAGCAGCACGCGGCGGTCGGCCCGCGCGCTGAGGCGGTTGGCCAGCACGCAGCCGGCCGAGCCCGCGCCGACGATCACATAGTCGAACGCGCCCAGGCTTTCGGCGGAACCTTCGGGGGATGTCGCTGCCATGACGCCAGCCGGTCCCAGGAATCTCCTGATGCGTCAAGCGGGCCGGCAGGGCACTGTCGCGGCGTTTCGGCCAGATGGGCCGGTGATTCCGGGGGACGGGCGATGGCGCTCGGGCAATCGAGGGGCAGCGTGGCCATCGTCGGCGGGGGCCTCAGCGGCTCGCTGCTGGCGTTGAAGCTGGCCAAGGCCTGGCCGGACCGGGCCATCTTCCTGATCGAGCCGGGTCGCCGCCTGGGCCGGGGGCTGGCCTACGGGGCCTGTTCGCCCGAGCATCTGCTGAACGTGCCCGCCGCGCGGATGGAGTCGGGCCTGACCCCCGGCTTCCGCGACTGGCTGGAGGGCCGGCGCGAGCGCATCGCCGACGCCATCGCCGAGGCCGGCGGCGATCTCAGCGCCGCCTTCGTGCCTCGCATCCTGCTGGGCGACTATCTCGAGGAGCGGGTCGCCGAGGCCCGGTCCGACGATCCCACGCGCGGGCTGGTGGTGGTGCGCGGCGAGGCGGTGCAGCTGCTCGATCCGCCCCGGCGCGGCCTGCGGCTGCTGGACGGCCGCGAGGTGCATGCCGAGACCATCGTGTTGGCCACCGGCAACCTGCCCCCGGCCGCGCCCCTGGCCCCCGACGCCTGGCTGCGCGACGCCGCCGCCTGGGTGCCCGACCCCTGGGCCGTGGGCGCGCTGGACGGCATCGACCCCGACGCGCCCCTCGTGCTGATCGGCGCGGGCCTGACCATGGTCGACATCGTCCTGCGCCTGGCCGCGAGCGGTCATCGCGGGCCGATGCACGCCCTGTCGCGGCGTGGCCTGCCGCCCCAGGCCCACCGCTTCGGCGGCGCCTGGGAGCCCTTCCTGGGGCCCCACCTGCCCGCATCCCCGGCGCGGCTGATGCGGTTGATCCGCCGCGAGGCGGAGACGGCCGAAGCTCGAGGCGTACCATGGCAGCGGGTGATCGACGCGGTCCGGCCCGCCATCGCCGGCATCTGGGCCGGCTGGAGCGACAGGCAGCGGCTGCAGTTCCTGCGCCATCAGCGGGCCCGCTGGGATGTGCACCGCCACCGCATGGCGCCCCGGGTGGCCGCCGATTTCCAGGCGTTGATCGATGGCGGCCGGCTGACGCTGTGGGCCGGGCGTATCCGCGCCAGCGGCCCGGCGCCCCCGGGGGCTTTCGTCGAGTTGGCGCCGCGCGGCGGCGGCCCCAACGTGCGGCTTCAGGGCGGCCGCGTGATCAACTGCACCGGGCCGCGCAGCGACCTGAAGGGCTTCGCCGGGCCGCTGTTCACCGACCTGTCGCGCCGCGGCCTGCTCAGCATCGACACCCTGGGCCTGGGTCTCGATACCGACGACTGCGCGGTGCTCGACGCGCGCGGCCGGCCCAGCGACTGGCTCTATGCCCTGGGGCCATTGACCCGGCCGGCTTGGTGGGAAGTCACCGCGGCGCCGGAGATCGCCGCCCAGGTGGACCGCCTGACCCTGGACCTGATCGCGCCGCCCGCCGCGCGGCGCACGACCGCGCCGCTGGCCGCGGCCTTCCTGGATCTCGGCGCCGGCATCTGACCGCCGCCTCGGGCCGCCCGTCGACTTGGAGGCTCTACTTGGGGACGCTGATCTGGGTGTCGACGACGCCGTCCCAGCCCAGACGTTCGATGGTGATGATCGGGCCCTTGGGATCCTTCGTCGCGCCGGCGTCCGCGTAGCGCGCCGAGACCGTCACGGCCTTGTCGGTCAGGATGGTGGTGATGCAGTCCAGCTTGAAGGTGCGCGCGCCGGTCCAGGTGTTCTTCGGCGAGGCCTGACCGCAGATGTGGTTGCCGACGAGGATCGTCGTCTGCTGCTTGGCGTCGGCGGCCGTCGCGGTCGACGTACCGGCCGTGTGGATCACATAGCGGCCGGCGGTCATGGCCGGAATGAAGCAGTCGGTCTGGCCGGGATTGACGTTGCGGCACAGGCCCGGCCCGATCTCGGGCTGGTTATAGCCGGCATAGAGCTTCGGCAGGGCGGGAATGGCCGGCGTGCTCTGGGCCAGAGCGGCGGCGGCGAAGCCGAGGGTGGCGACGGTGGCGATCACCAGGGTGCGCATGGCTGTCTATCTCTCCAGTAGGTCGGGCTGCCTGGTTCACCGGCCGCCGCAGTCTGTCACGCCGGGACGGCGGGCGCCGCCAGGCCGCGCCATCTCATAGGGCCTTGGCGCGGCGGCGAAAAGACGGCGCGCGCATCGGGGCCGCGGCGCTCTAGGTCACATACCCATAAACGGGATTCCCAAATCAGGGGGTCGCTGATTCAATCCTCCTAGGATGGAGGTTGAGATGGCGCGTTTTGATCTGACGGATTTCGAGTGGTCTGTGATCCAGCCTCTG
>JAQGIP010000025.1 GCA_028291055.1 Caulobacter sp. | reverse complement strand
GGCGCTTTCCATGGCCCGGAAGAAGTCGCTGGGCTTGGGATGCCTGAAGGCCCAGTCGGCGATGAACTTGCGGAAGGCCGGGTCGAACCGCTCCGGACCCAGGATGTCCTCGCGCAGCAGGGTCAGGCCGTAGGCGGCTTTGAAATAGGTGACCGGGTGGCGGTACTTCTCGCGGACGGCATCGGCGCGGGTGACGATCACCGGGGCGTTCGGATCGGTGAGCAGGGCGGCGATCTGGTCGGCCGGGGCGGCGGGGCCCGGCGCATATTCGCTGTCGCGCTTGGGGCCGTATTCGCCCTTGTTGAAGTCGTCGCTCTCATAGACGTCGATGAAGGTGTTGAAGCCCTCGTCCATCCAGGCGTCACGGCGTTCGTCGAAGCCGACGATCATCGGAAACCAGCTGTGGCCGATCTCGTGCGCGGTGATCCAGAACAGGGTCTTGCCCGCGTCGTCGATGCCGTCGAAGACGATGCCCGGATATTCCATGCCGGTGGCGGGCCCCGCCACGTTGATGGCGTTGGGCCAGGGGTAGGGGAACCAGCGGGCGGAGAAGGTCTCCACCGCATGCTTGAGGTATTCCGTCGAGCGGCCCCATTTGTCGGGCCCCACACTTTCCGGCGGATAGACGGACTGGGCCAGGGCCGTCTTGCCGCCGGGCAGGTTGATGCGCGCGGCGTCCCAGACGAAGGCGCGCGAGGCGGTGAAGGCCACGTCGCGGGTCTCGTCCATGTGGAAACGCCAGGTCTTGACGGCCTCGCCCGCCGGCGGCGTGGCCTTTACCTCCTCCGGGGTGCGGATCACCACCGTGGCATCGCTCACGCGGGCCTGGGCCAGCCGGGCCTGCTGGTCGGGGCTCAACACATCCTTGGGGTTGGTCAGGTCGCCGGAGCCGGCCACGATCATGTCGGCGGGCGCGGTCACGGCATAGTCGATGGAGCCGTATTCTAGGTAGAATTCGTTGGCCAGGTAGGGGAGCGTGTCCCAGCCGCGCTGGTCGTCATAGACCTGCATGCGCGGATACCATTGGGCGATGTCGTAGATGTCGCCGCTGGCGTTCTTGTCCCAGGCCGTGCGGCCGCCGAACAGGCCGGGCACGGTGTAGTGGTAGCGGATGTGTAGCTTGAGCCTGCCGCCGTGGCCCTTCAGCGGGGTGGGCAGGGTGACCCGCATGCGGGTGTCGTCGACCAGATGATCGGCGGCGATGAGCTTGCCGCCCCGCTCCAGCGACACCGCCTCGATCGTGTAGCCGTCGGTGGAATTCACGCCCGAACGGCGCCCGCCCATGGCGTTGGCGCGCGAGGTCTTGCGGTAGATGTTCTGATCCAGCTGCAGCCACAGCACATCCAGGCTGTCGGGGCTGTTGTTGGTGTAGGTCAGCACCATGTCGGCGCTGATGGCGTGGGCGGCGGTGTCGAGCCGTGCGTCGATCTTGTAGCCGGCCCGGTTTTGCCAATAGTCGGGACCGGGCGTCCCCGCGCCGGTGCGCAGGGTCGAGGCCGGCTGCGGCAGGGTCAGCGGCGCGAAGGTCTTCAGCGGATCGTAGGGGGGTGGGGGGCTGTTGACGGGCATGGGCGGGACCGGTTGGGCCTCAACGAAGCCGAGAGGCGCGAGCGCCAGGATGACGGCCAGCAAACGCGCAACTTGTCTCATCGTCATCCGCTTCATCATCCGCTCGGGCCCGGGTTCATCATGGTTCGTGGCTGGCGTGCGCCGCGCCTGGATGGATACAGCGTCTCTCGGACCTGACGAGACCTTCCTGAACCGCATAGAGTTACGTTATAACGTATGTCTCTCAGCGCAACATGGAGACGTCGATGCCGGACACCAGCAAGGCCGCCACCCTGTATGCGCCCAGCCGGCGGGTGGTGCTGGGCCTTGCCCTGGCGTTGGCCGCGCCGGCGCTGATCGGCCGTCACGCCCTGGCCGACGGCTTGGTCGATCCCTTCACCCTGGGCGTCGCCAGCGGCGATCCGGCGCCGGACGGCTTCGTGATCTGGACGCGGCTTGCGCCCCAGCCCCTGGCCGAGGATGGCGGCGGCGGCCTGTCGGCGGACGCGCCGGTGACCTTCGAGGTCGCCGAGGACCCGGGCTTCCGCACGGTCGTGCGACGGGGTCGCGCCCGCGCCTCGGCCGCCCTGGGCCATTCGGTGCATGTGGAAGTGGCGGGGCTGAAGCCGGGGCGGCCCTACTGGTATCGCTTCGCCGCCATGGGCGCCCAGAGCGCGGTCGGCACGGCCCGCACGGCGCCGGCGGCGGGCGCGGCGGTCGATCACCTGCGGTTCGCCTTCGCCTCCTGCTCGCACTGGGAACTGGGCTGGTTCAGCGCCTATCGCCACATGGCGGCGGAGAACCCCGACCTCGTCCTCTTCCTCGGCGACTACATCTACGAGTACAGCTACAAGAGCGAGCGCGACGCCGCCCGGCTGGTCCGCAGGCATGACCGGCGGGAAGAGATCATCGACCTGGCCGGCTACCGCAACCGCTACGCCCTCTACCGCACCGATCCCGACCTGCAGGCGCTGCACGCCTGCGCGCCTTGCCTGGTGACTTGGGACGACCATGAGGTCCAGAACGACTACGCCAACCGCTGGTCGCAGGACGTGGCCACGCCCGAGGCCGCCTTCCTGAAACGCAGGCGCGCCGCCTACCAGGCCTTCTACGAGCACATGCCGGTCCGGCGCTGGTCACGGCCGACGCCGGAGGAGACGCGCGTCTATGGGCGGTTCGGCTATGGCGCCCTGGCCGACTTCACCGTCCTCGACGGCCGGCAATACCGCTCCATCCAACCCTGCGCGCGGCCCGACAGCCGCAAGGGCTGGGTGGCGCCCGCGAGCTGCACCGACCGGGTGGAGCCCGCCCGCACCATGCTGGGCGCCCGCCAGGAGGCCTGGCTCTACGACGGTTTCGGGCGCGCCAAGGCCCAATGGAACATCATCGCCCAGGACCTGCTAGTCGCCGACATCAAGCAGCGGGATCGCGACGGCGCGCTCGGACACTGGACCGACGGCTGGGACGGCTACCCCGCCAACCGCAAGCGGATGCTGGACGCCCTGGCTCAGTCCAAGGCCCGCAATCCCGTCTTCCTGGGCGGCGACATCCATTCCTTCTGGACCACGGACCTCAAGGCGGACTTCAACAACCCGGGCTCGGCCACCATCGCCACCGAGTTCGTGGGCGCCGCCGTCACCCAGGACGGTCCGCCGGCCAACGCCTTCACGAGCGTCATGCAGGACAATCCACACGTCAAATTCTACAACGGCGTGACCAACGGCTATGTCAGCGTCGATCTGACACCGCGCCGCATGGACACCCGCCTGGTGGCCATTTCCGACCGCCGCGACAAGGCGGCGACCGCCTCGACGCTCAAGGCCTATGTGGTGGAGGACGGCCGCCCGGGCGCCGTCGAGGCTTGATCGTCTTCCGGATCGTCGCAGGCAAGGCGGCGGACGGGCAGGGGCGGCTCGCAGCAGGCGCAGCCGCTGAACATCAGGCGCAGGATGTCGCCCACGACCTCCGGCGTCAGGCGGGCGTCGAGCCCGCCAAAGGGCTGGCCGGCGGCTCGCCGGGCGCCGGCCGGTTTCTTGGAGACATCATCCATGCGGGCGGCTATCGGGCCGCGACGCCGGTGGCCTGGTTCAGCACGAAGAACAGGCCCTTCTCGCCATCGTTCTGAAGGGCGAACCGCCCCGTGACTGTCACCTTGTCGTAGCCGGCCTTGAGCGGCTTGACGGTGTGGACCTCGATCACTTCGTTGGGCTCGCCCGGCGGGCAGAAGAAGCAGACCGGCGTGTATTTGGACAACAGGAAGTGGGTGGTGCGGGGCTGCGACTCCAACGGCATCATGTAGCCGGAGATGGTGATGGTCTTGCCGGCCAGGGCCTGGACGGCCGCCGGGTTGTGGGCCGTGAAGATACCGCGCCGGACGTCCTCGCTGATCTTCGTCGTGCGCAGCACCGCCCAAAGGGGATCGGTGGCGTGCGGCAGCGCCTTCTGGGCGGCGCGTTCGCCGCCCGGTTGGCCGAAGCCGGCGCTGGCTGCGGCCGGAACCGCCATCAGGATCATGGCGATCAGCACGCGGGTCTTCAGGGAGCGGTTCATAGCCTAGCCTCCCGTCACGACGGTGTCGTCGAGCCGGAAAAAGAGGCCGTCGGCGCTGGATGAGATCAGCCGCAACGTGCCCTTCACCGCAATCTCCTCCCCGGTGTATTTCACTAGGCCGCGCGAATAGATCTCCACCGCCTCGGTCGGCTTGTTGGCCGGGCAGAAGGGACAGGCCGTGTTGCGCCGCAGGAGCGCGAAATGCAGGGTCTGAGGCGCCGGCTCCAGGGGCATCATGAAGCCGGAAACCGAGAACCTTTGGCCCTGCAACCGGATGAGCCCCGGCGGGAAGGCGGCCCGATATTCGCCCTTCGTGGTGTCGCCGGTGACCTGCGCCTCGTTGAACAGGCTCCAGGCCGGATCGTTGTTCTCATAATGCCCCGGGTTGTAGAGGCCGCCGTCGATGGTCTGCTGGGACATGCCGCCCAGGGTCATGACGGCGCCGGCGGCGACAGGGGTGAGGAGCATTGAGCGGCGGGTGAGCATGGCGTCTATCCAGCCTTCAGGGACTGCGCCGGGTCGAGGCGATAGGCCACGAGGCCCGGCAGGAGGGAAGCAATCAGCGCGACCGCCAGGGCGGCGGCCAGGGCATAGAGTTCCAGGGCGCCGATGGGCGGCGGGGTGAGGGGCGGGCCGCCCGACCCGCTGGTGACATGGGCCGCGAAGACGGCGGCGGCGCGGCCGAGCGCGATCCCCAGCACCCCGCCCAGAAGGCCCAGGAACAGGCCTTCGCCCGCCACCAGGCCCAACAGCAGGCGAGGGCGGGCGCCCAGGGTGCGCAGCAGCGCCAACTCGCGCTGCCGCTGGTTCACCGCTGCGAACAAGGCCACGAAGAAGCCCAGGGCCGACAGGGCCAGCAGGCCGATGCCGAAGCCGCGCAGCACCTGTGATCCGGCCCCCAGAAGCTGAGTGAGGCGGGCGACCTCGATGGCCGGCACCGCCGCCTGGAGATCGGGCGTCGCGCGCACCAGCCTGGGCATCATCAAGGCGCCCATGGGCGAACGGAAGCGGATCAGCAATGCGGTGACCTCGCGGTCCCCGGCGCCGGCCCCGGGCTTGGCCACGCCCTGCTCCTGGGCCTCTTCCGCCGCCTCATGCTCATGCACCCGCCAGACGCTGGCGGTGTCGGTCAGCGCCAGGCGGTCGATGACCGCGCCGGTGGGCTTGAGGACGCCCACCACCCGATAGGGAAACTGGCTGTGGAACTCGCCGCCGGGCGACAGGCCGTGCTGGCCGACGAAGGTGGAGCCCACGGTCATGCCGAGTTGCCGCGCCGCCTGGGCGCCCAGGACCACCTGCATCGGCTGGTCCCACCAGCGCCCGCTTTCCAGCCTGGCGTCGTAGAGGTCCGCGTAGGCGGGCGTGGTGCCGACGATGCGCACCGTGCGCACGTTGTCGCCCAGCGACACCGGGGCCGAGGCCTTGACCATGTGGTTGGCGGCCAGCATCTGGGCCGTCGATAGCTTGATGTTGCCGGTGGGCACGTCGATCTCGAACAGGGACGACAGGATCAGTTGCAGCGGGCTGCCCTTGGCGCCCACCACCAGGTCCACGCCGCCCAGGTCCTTGGTGAAGCGGTCTTCCAGGGCACGGTCGAGCAGCAGCAGGCTGGTCACCACCCCCACGCCCAGGGCTAGGGTCAGGACGTGGAAGCTCCAGGTCAGGGGCTTTCGGCCAATGAAGGCCGCGATCAGCTTCAGCGGGTTCATGCCAGCGCCTCCGCCTGGACCGTGGTTGGGAACATGGCTTTCAGGCGCAGGTCATGGGTGGCGATGACCAGGGCCGCGTCGGTCTCGCGGGCCGCGCGCGCCAGCAGCAGACCGACCGTATGGCAGGCCTCATCGTCGAGGCTGGCGGTGGGCTCGTCGGCCAGGATGAGCCGGGGCCGGAGCAGCATGGCCCGGGCGATGGCGGCGCGCTGCGCCTGGCCCCGGCTGAGGGTTTCGGCGCGCTGACGGATTTGTGGACCCAGGCCCAGTTCTTCCAGCAGGGCCGTGGCCCGCTTGCTGTCCTGAGGCTGCCGGGCCGCGAAGGGCGCGAGCAGCAGGTTGTCCAGGGTCGATAGACCGGCGATCAGGTGCAGGTCCTGGAAGACGATCCCGATCCTGCTGCCCCGGAACCGGTCGCGGGCGGCGCCGCGCAGGCCGCTCGGATCGACGCCGTCGAGGTCAATCGACCCGTCGAAGCGCTTGGCCAGGCCCGCGAGCGCCAGCAGCAGGGTGGTCTTGCCCGACCCGGACGGACCCAGCAGCAGGGCGGCCTCCCGGTTGGCGACCGTCAGGATTTCAAGCCGGGCCACGGGCTTGCGGCGGTAGCCTGCAGTCAAACCTTCTACCCTAAGCATTGGCGGACCCACTGGCGGACAATATCGCTCCCAAGGAGCCCGTGACGCGAGGCGCAGACCCGGCCCGAACGGTCGATGGCGACGGCGAGCGGCAGGCGGGGCGGCGCACCGCCGAAAGCTGTCAGCACCCGCGCGGGCGCCTGCTTGGCGAACCATGAAGAGGCCGGCCGGGCAGCGGCGCTAGACAGGGTCGCGCGGGCGGACGCGGCGGGCTCAAGGGCCACGGTCATCAATCGCCCGCTCCCCGCCGCCGCCTCAAGATCGCCAATGGCGGCTAGTTCCAGACGGCAGGGCGCGCAGTCGGAGCGCCAGAAGAGCAGGATGCGGGGGTGACCCGCGAGGTTGTGGAGCCGAACAGGGGCTGGCGCGCCGTCGAGCGGCAGCAGTGTGAGCTGGGGCGTTGTCGCTGCGGCGCGGGCGCCGGAGCCGGCCAGAACGAGGGCCAGACCGAGAAGCATCACTATTGAAAGAGAGGGCATTCCCGTCCCGCGCTGAATGGGTTATCGAGGCGTTATATTATAACGTATCGCTTCCCGCCAGCCCTAGGAGTTTTCGTGCCCCCCGCATCCGCCCGCCTCTTCGACGCCTCGGCGATCAGCCTCTCGGGCCTGTGCCTGATCCACTGCCTGGCGTTACCGGTGGTGGCGCTCTTCCTGCCGGCGCTGGCCGTCTGGTCTCACGCCGAATGGGTGCACGGGGTGTTCGTCGCGTTCGCCATCCCGATCACGACCGCCGCGCTTTGGCGGGCCGCGCGCTCGCATGGCCTGCCGCTCGGCGTGATCCTCCTGGCGACGCCCGGCCTGCTCTGCCTCCTGGCCGGCGCCCTGGAATGGCCCCGCGCCCAATGGGAGACGCCGATCACCGTGGCCGGCAGCCTCATGCTGGCCAGCGCGCACATCTGGAACTGGCGCCGGCATCGCCTGGCCCATCACCACGATTGAACCGGAGCGAGGCATGAAGAACCACATGCATCACCCTCTGCCGAACGCCCTCCGCCCTTCGTTGGCGGAGGCCCTGGCGCTCGCTGATCGCCGTTGCGCCGAGCTTGGCCGCCGCTGGACGGTGTCGCGGCAGCGGGCCTTGGAAATCCTGCTGGAAGCCAATGGGCCGGTGAAGGTCTACGACCTCCTGTCTTCCTTCAAGCCTGGGGGGCTGACCGCGCCGGCGACGATCTACCGCGCGTTTGAAGCCCTGGTGGATTTGGGGATGGCCCACCGGATCGACAGCCTGAACGCCTATATGGCCCGCCATTTCATCGACAAAGCCCAGGCGACCCTGCTGCTGGTCTGCGACCAATGCGGCCGGGTGGATGAGGTCGCGCCTCCCACGCCGGCCTTGCTGACGGCGATCAAGGCGCACAGCACCTTCCTCACCGAAACCGTCGCGGTCGAAGCGCATGGGTGTTGCGGCGACTGCCGGGCGTAGACGCCGCCCATGTCACGCTCCCGGTGGATCAAATCCAGCAATGCCGTGTGACGCCAAGGTCGGCCGGCCATCTCCTTCGACGGCCGGCCGTGCGCTTGGCTCAACGCCTAGAAGCGCGACAGGAAGACCACCCGGATGTCCCGGCCGGGCATGACCACGTCATCCTTGTTGAGCGCCGTGGCGTTGCGGATGGTTTCGTCGGCGAGGTTGTGGCCGACCAGCAGCACCTCGAACTTGCGCGAGCCGCCCAACGGCCGCCAGGCGAGCTGGGCGTCCACCGAGGTGTAGCCGTCGGTCGGGGAGTCGGCGACGCCCACATGGTCCTGCGACCCCACCGCCAGGACCAGGAAGCTGGCGTCGAAGCTGCTGCTGGTCCAGCCGAGGCCGCCGCCGAACCGTCCCGGCTGGATGCGGGGCACGTCCCCGCCGCCGCTGGTGAACTGGGCGCGGACATAGTCGCCGAGCACGTTGAGGGACAGCTCGCCACCCATGGCCTTGGCCAGGGGGAACGCGCCCTTGATTTCCACGCCCCAGAAGTTGGCGTCGCGCTGGCTGTAGTTCAGTTCCTTCAGGACCTCGGGGCTGCCGAAGGCGCAGACGCCGGCGTCGTCGCAGGTGCGGCCGGTCAGCGCGCCGTAGATGTAGCCGTCAAAGCGCGTGCCCCAGACGGCGGCTTCGATCTTTCCACCCGAACCCAGATGATACCTGGCGGTAGCTTCCAGGGAGTTGGCCCGCTCGATCTTCAGCGAGGGGTCGCCCGTCTCGAAGGTCTGCGGGCCGTCGTGCGGACCGATCGCGAAAAGTTCCGTCTGCGCGGGCGCCCGGGCGGCGCTGGAGGCGGTCAGGCCCAGGCGGAAGTTGTCGGTGAGTTCGTAGGTGAAGCCCGCCGAGACGCTGACCGGTGTGAAATTGGCCCGGGTCGGGACGCCCGAGGCCGGCGTGCCGCTGATCCGCACGCCCTCGATGCGCAGGGCGCCCTGGAACTGGAAGCCGCCGAGCGGGGCTTCGACGAAGACAAACCCGGCCGCGCTTTCGGTGTGGGTGGGCAGCAGATAGTTGGCGGCTTCGCCCAGGCCCTCGAACTTGCGGTCCTGCACCTGCACGCCGAGCGCGGCGGCCGAGAGCGGGCCTATTTCGCCGAAGATGGCCTCGGTGCGGCCATCCCACTCCTTGTTGTTGAAGGTGGACAGCACGGTCGGCCCGGCCGGGTCGATTTCGCTGTGGGTGTAGTCCGCATAGCTGACATCGACGTTGAGCGTTTGCAGTGGGCCCTCGCCCAACTTGAAGGACGATCCGAACGCCCCCTTGTTCTGGCGCATGGCGATGAAGGTGTCGTCGCCGGGGATGCCGTAGCGCGACTCGTAGTGGGTGCCCGAAAACCCGACGCGGCTGTCGTTGTCGGCACCGAAGAAGTAGGAAGCCCCGCCGGAGTAGCCGCTGCCGTGGAAGAAGGAGTTTTCCTGGCGGCCGATGGGCGTGTCGTAGTTGCTGGCGCGTCGTCCGAAACCATCGACATGGACGGCGAAGGGGCCGCTGCCTGCGTCGAGGCTGACCGCGCCCTCGCCGGTCCCGGCCACCGAATCGTACCCGGCCGAGACCTCACCTTCGAGGCCGGAGGCGGGGTGCGTCGGGATGCGGTTGTTGAGCGCGTTGACCACGCCGCCGATCGCCTGGCTCCCGTAGCGCAGCGTCGCCGCCCCCCGGACCACTTCGATCGTCTGCGCGGCGAGCGGATCAATCGGGACGCCATGGTCGGGCCCCACGTCGGAGACGTCGGAACTCGACTGGCCGTTCTCCACGATCTTCACCCGCTGGGCGTCCATGCCCCGGATGACCGGCCGGCTGGCGCCGGTGGCGAAGCCCGTACCGGCCACCCCAGGGGTGTCGCGCAGCGAGTCGGCCAGATTGGAGCCCCCGTTGCTGAGGACGTCGTCGCGCCGGACCTGATCGACGATGGTCGCGAACCGGTCGGGGTCGCCCGCGATGGGGGAGGCGGTGATCACCACTTCCGAAACGGTCGCGTCGTCGCGGCTGGCTTCGGCATGGGCGGCGGTGGTGAGGAGCGCCGCCATCGCGGCGGTGGATAGCAGCAGTCGACGACGAGCCATGTTGGATACCCCTAGGCGGACAATGCAAGATTGGCTGTTATGATATAACATCGCATCGGGTCAAGGCGCCGTTTTCCTAGACGTCGATTTCCGGAACGACCGTGGCGAAATGGTCGCCTACGGGGCTTGAAGCCCAACTTGGCTGCCTGCGTACGGGGCGGCCCTTCGGGACGTCCGCAACGGCCCCAACCGCGACCACGGCCAAAGGCAGGGGAGGTGACCGCCACCGTCGAGGTCGGCGGCAGGTGGACTTCGATCTGAAGGTGGACGGGGCGGGGAACGACATGACCGCGCTTGCTCAAAGCGGGGGCCAGGACAAGGCTGTTGGCGACTAGGTCCCCGCCGCCTTCCGAAGGCCTCTACGCCTCGCCCCGACGCGTCCGGCGGCTACCGGGAGCCGCCTACCCGTTCTGGCCCATTCGCAGCCACTCCTGGATGTCGATGGCCCACGGCTTTGAGTGGTAGATCCGCCCGGCGCTGTCCTTGCAGATAGCCCTCAACCGCACATGGTTTGGGTGGCCGGCTTTCATTAGAGCGTTGGCGACCTGGCTGTAGGCGATGCGGAGGCTCGCCGTTTCGCCGTCCTCCAGCCGCTTCGGGAAGGCCGCAATACCGTCCGCGCCGAGAAGCACGATCACCCGTGACGGGTCGCTCTCGACGGTTAGCTGGGGCGCGTCCACCACCAAGGACCGATGGCCGTCGTTGACGACATCGATCGACACCATCGGCGGGCCAAGTTCAGCGCCGTAGGTATACATCGCGGTGCTCATCTTGATGATGAGCGATCTGCGGTCTTTCCTCCGCGCCAGGATGGCATTGTGGGTGGCCAGGGCGGCCCCATAGACGGCCACCAAGGCCGTGGCGGCTTGGACTGCGATCTGGGCCGCCGGCATCGGTGGGGCTCCTAGGCGGGGTTTGAAATATTGAGATGGGGCAGGTCCCCCGGCGGTAGGGTGCTCAGCCAGTTCAGCGCCTAATCGCCCGGACTACCCAGACGACCGCCAAAGCCGGCGCGCCCAATGAGTGCGCCGCCCAGGTCGGTGAGGTGGAAACCCCGGCTCCTCGTCCGGCTGGTGAATTGATCATCCAGCGGATTGAGGCCCACCTCGGTATGAAATTCTTCTTGCAGGAGGCCTAGCCGGGCGAGGTGCGCCTGAGACTGGCGATTGAGGCCGGCTTCAAGCTGTTGGCGGACAGGGTCGCTGCGGGTTGTTGAGACCCGACCAGAGCGCCCTGGGAAGGCGTGAGCGAAGGCCGCGAGGACAACCAAGTCGCGGTCGGACAGCAGGCTTAGGCAGCGGAGCAGCCGTCGGTCCCACTCGGCGGCCAACTCGTCCGACGTGAGGCCCTTGGCGACAATTAGGGCAATGCGGTCGATGCGGTCTTCCGAGGTGGCTCGTACGGCATCGTCACCACCTTCTTCCAGCAAGGCGAAGTGCTGCGCTTGCAGCGCATGAGCGGCCTCTTCAAGGTCGGCGATGCGGCTGTCCAGGACCCGAACATGCGCCGCCACGCGCACAAGGTAATCGCGCATGCGGTCTGCCCGCTGGGCTGGGATGATCTTGTTGACCATCTCCGCCACAAGGCCGCCTCCCAAGGGCACCACTCCCGCCAACGATCGAAGGCCGAGCGCCATGACGTCGGCGGCGTTCTCGCGGAGGGCAGGTGGAATTTCGTGCTCTTCCATGGAGAGAGGATCATGGGAAGGCGAGCCGTCGTCTAGAGCCCCGCCGCGCCCCTACGACCGCTTCTGTCGCTGCGGCAGCGCCCCCTACCGCCATCACGAGGGAGACGACGCCGTGGACGCCTTTCAGCGCCATCAACTTGAAGTCCAATACCGCATCCTCGACCGTCTCGACCCCACCGGCGGTTGGGAGCGATCCGTCCGCCTCCTCCGGGAGGGCATCGAAAGCGAATACGCCAGCCTGACCGACCGTTTCCAAGACCCCATAGGACCCGAAGACGCAGCGCTGGTGGAGCGCATCTTGCACATGTTCGAGAGCCTGCGAGACAGCCTCGATCTCCTTCCGGGCCACGGCGGGACCACGCGGGTTTGGGGCCTCTTCTCGGGCTTCGGCCTGAACGATGCCTTTGAGGGCAAGCTGGCGGGCTACTGCGAGTGGTTATTTGCCGAAGGGCGCTGGGTTTCCCAGCGGCCCGAGCGCGGCATGAACGCCCACAGGCCGATGTTGGGCGGTTACCGCGAAATGCTGGAGCGCTTCCTGCCCTTCGACGAGGGCGGGCGCGACTACCGGACCCAGCCGCTGGCCGAACCGGAATTGGACCTCATCATCGGGTCCCGCCTAGAGGCGTAGACGATCTCTTCTCCGGCCCCGGCGGCTTCACGCTGGCGGCCCTGGCTACAAGGAGCCCATCATGTTCGAGAACGCCACATTGGACCTACCCTGCCCAGGCTGTGGGAAAAAGCACCCCCGCACCGTCGCCTGGTTGAAGGCCCACACCGAGATCGCTTGCGACTGCGGCGCCAAGATCGAGTTGGACAGCGCAAACCTGCACCGGGGCATGGCCGAGGCGGAGCGCAAGCTCAAGGCCTTCACTAAGAAGATCACGATCAAGCTGTAGGCTTGACCACCGAGATCATGAACGCGGTGATGGACGCGCTGGCCGCCCACAGCTTGATGAGCAAGCAGGCGCTCGGCTCGGAGCGCGTCCGCGAGGACATGAAGGACGTCCTGCTGGGGCCGGGTCAGCTCTACGAAGCGCTGCGGAGCTGTGCGGCGGAAGCCGAGGGCTATGTGGGCGCGCGCCCTTGGGGGCATGAGGGGATCAACGATGGAGGAGACCGCGCTAGGCGGTAGCGCGGGCAAGGCGCCCGACTTGGCGGCCCTGGCCGGGTTTGCTGATCGACTGGCCGATCCAGCCTTCAACGCTGGCGGCTGGGGCGGCGGCGAACGGGACCCGGCCACCGGGGTGATCCGGATGCCCTATGCCCACCTTTCTGACGTGGCGTCAGCCTTCGTGAAGGCGGCCTATCACCACGGCTGGGTGCTGCCAGGTTTCGACTGGGTCGCCTGGAAGGGGACCCCGGAGGCCAAGCGCCTCGCCGCCGATCGCGACGCCGTGGCGGCAGCCTCGGCCGACCAACTGGCGCGGCTGCTGACCGTGATCATCCGCCAGGACAGGTTCGTGGAAGGGGGTCTGCTTAGTGACTTCAAAAGCGGCTTCGTGGCGGCCATCGCGGCCCGGGCGAATGTGCTGCTGGCGAAGGGCGCCTAGGCGTCGCGCATGCTCCAGGCCTGATCTTGCGGTGATGGGGGAGGCGAGGGTTCGGAGCGTATGACCATCAGGGCCGGAATTTCGAACAGCGGGAGATATTACGGTTGTAAATGCGATTTCGCCCGCGAACCCTTGCGGCAAAAGGCCACAACCGTTGGCCCCAACCGCGAAGAACCGCATTCCCACCGCGCTGTGCGCCACGTGCAACCTCGCGCGGCGCGGGAACATATTAGCAACAAAGCTCTTGCGGACGCCCACGAACCGGTGCAGGGAGGCAGCTTCCCGGAAGTAGCCGGGCCCTGATGACCCGGTCGGTTAACGGTGGCGGCGCAGGTGGATTAGACGACCATGGGATAGTGGCCACACGTCGAGGGGAGTCCGAAAGGTGGAGCCCCGGCCACCAGCGCGACGTAGCGCTGAAAGCAGCCACCAACCTGTGCCCCGCGTCGGGAGCCAGGGTCTGAAGCGAAGGGTCGGCTCCGAGGGCCAGGTCTAAACGCAGAGGACCGGACCGCCCCGGCCAGGCTTCGGCCACCTGGGAGCGGTCCTATGTCTACCGCTCAGCTATCTCCACCAAGAGCCAGGACGGTCAAGGGTAGCAAGGAAAGTAGATGGGTTGATGCTGGACCGAGGCGCTATATGCCCACCGTGGCCACAAATACGGGGCCATTTTCCATATCGACCTCCCCCCAAAAAAAATCGGCCGCCTTTTCGGAAGGGGCCGACTTCCATTCGGAACATCTTGGCCGGCGAGCCGGATCAGGCCGCCTGGGCCTTGATGCGCTACTGGCGAGGACGACTGGAGAGCAGTTCCTCGGCGGCGTCGGCAGGGATCAGGCGGCGCCCCATCACGGTAACGGAGCGGAGGCGACCATCCTTGATCATCTTGAAGGTGGTGGACCGGCCCAGGCTGTAAAGCCTGCAGAAGTCCTTCACGCTGTAGGCGCGGGGTTGGAAGGTGGGGTGCGAAACGTCCATGGTGAAGTCTCCGAGAGGTCGAGGCGCCCACCCCGGCCAATCGCCGATGGTGAACTCCACGGGTTAGAAGTCTCGGTCATTTCCGGTCCGTCCACAGCATGCTGCCAGGGGGCAGGGGCGTCCGGCTATGCGCGTCCTGTCGCACTTCGCGCTTTAAAGTGGATAACTTCGCCCGCCTCGCAGAACGCCGCCCAGTCGTCCATCAACGGGCGCCGCCGCTCGATGGCCTGGGTGCGCTTGTAGGCCCGCTCCGTCTCGTCGCCGACGAGGTGGGCCAGCGCCTCCTCGGCCAACTCGCGCGGGTACTCCGTCTTGGTGCCGGCCCAGTCCCTGAAGGTGGATCGGAACCCATGGACGGTGCTCGGCTTGGCCCCCGCCTTCCGCATGACGTTCTCCATCGCCATGTTCGACAACCCGCCCGGCTTCAGTCCGGGGAAGACGAAGGCGTCAGCGGCCCGCTCCAGGCCACCCTGGGCCTCGCTGAGAATCTCCGGGGCCGCGTCCGAAAGCGGAACCGTGTGCTCGCGCTTCATCTTCATCCGCTCTGCGGGGACCGTCCACATCTTGGCCTCCAGGTCGAGTTCCCCCCACGTGGCGCCCGTGACCTCGCTCGTTCGAGCCGCCGTGAGGATCGTGAAGGTGAGGGCCTTGGCGGCGGGCCCCTGGCGCTCGCGGAGCTGGCGGGTAAAGGCAGCCACCTCCTTGATCGGCATCGCGGCGTGGTGACCCCTGGTCAGGCGGGCGCGCTTGTCGAGCCGATGGCTCAGGTTGTCCGTCCAAGCCGCAGGGTTTTCCCCCGTGCGAAGCCCTCGCGCCCTGGCGGCGCTCAAGACCTTGGCGATCCGACCGCGCGTGCGGTCCGCCGTCTCCGCCTTCTCGGTCCAGATCGGGCGCGGGCACGCCAGCACGTCGTCCGCCGTGATTTCATCGACGAACTTCTGGCGGAGCGGTGCGGCATAGACCTTGAGGGTCATTTTCCACTGGGCCTTATGCTTGTCGTTCGCCCACCCCGCCTCATGGTCGGCGATGTACTCGTCAGCCACCTCGCCAAACGTCCTACGGCGGTCATTGGCCTCAGCAGTGGCCGCGCGGACGGCGCGGGGGTCGATACCCTTCGACACGGTTTCGCGGCACACCTTCGCCTTCTCGCGGGCATCGGCGAGACCGACCACCAGGGCGGCCCCGAGGCCGACTTCGCACCGCTTGTTGTTCCAGGCGTACACGAAGACCCAGCTCTTGCCGCTGGCCTGGGTACGCAGCCACAACCCCCCGCCGTCTCCGAGCCACCCGATCTTCTTGGTGCTCGCCACCTGCTTCGCCGTCAGCTTGTTCAACGTTCGCCTCATACCGTGCTTCCTAAGTTCTTTCCTAAGATGCGCGTCGGCTGGATGCGAACGCCCCTGGACATGGGCAGACTCGCACATGTCTAAAAGGATAGCAAATTCAAGTAGTTATGGGCTATTTTGGACCCAGGTGGACTATCAGGGGGCGGTCTCCGTCTCCGCCACTACCTCAGCCGTAGTCAATTGAATTCGTTTAAGAAACGCCCCTCCCTGGAGGGGCGTTTCCTATGCGTCTTCCTAAGCTCGGGCGAACCCACCCCTTCTACAGCGCCATGAGGAAGCGATGCGGCTCCAGCCGGCTCGCATCAAGGGGCTGTAAGGGAACGCGCCGCCCTTGATGGCGTCCTTATCCCTGGGCGCGACACCCACATCGAACCTTTACGGCGAGCGGCGCCAGGATGGCGGCATGACGCCCTTACGAACCCCTTATGCGCGGGGCCGCAAGGCCGTCTCGAACCCTGATGCGCATCGGCGCGATGTTCGACCTTCACCGTAACGCCTTCGGCTCCGGCAAGGGGCCACCTAGGAGCGACATGCTCGACCTTCTGTTTCTGGCCATCGGCCTGGGCGTCTTCGCCCTGTTCGGCGCCTACGCCGCCTCTCTGAGGAAGATCTGATGCTTGCCAACATCGTCTGGGGCGCGGGCGCCCTCGTCATCGGCGTCTACATGATCGTGGCGCTGCTTCGTCCGGAGAAGTTCTGATGAATCTTCCCGGCTGGGCGGAGATCGCCCTGACATTGGCCATCACGGTGGCCGTCGCCTGGCCCCTGGGCCTGTACCTGGCCCGTGTCTGGAACGGCGAGAGCACCTGGCTTGATGCAGTGTTGAAGCCCGTCGAGCGGCTGGTCTACGCCGGCTGCGGCGTGAAACCCGACAAGGGCCAGACCTGGCTCAGCTATGCGCTCAGCTTCCTGGCCTTCTCGGCGGCCAGCTTCGTGGTCCTCTACCTGATCCTGCGCTTCCAGGACCTGCTGCCGCTGAACCCGCAGGGGTTCGCGGGGATGACGCCGCACCTGGCCTTCAACACGGCGGTCAGCTTCGTCACCAACACCAACTGGCAGTCCTATGTGCCGGAAACCACGGTCTCGACCTTCTCCCAGATGGCCGGGCTGACGTCGCACAACTTCCTTTCGGCCGCCGCCGGTATCGCGCTGGCGGCGGTGATGGCGCGGGCCTTCGCGGCCAACCGGGCCAATACGCTGGGCGACTTCTGGGTCGATCTGACCCGCATCAGCCTCTACATCCTGCTGCCGATCTCGCTGGTACTGGCCCTGGCCTTCGTGGGCCTGGGCATGCCGCAGACCCTGCTGGGCCATGTGGACGCGACCACCGTCGAAGGCGGCAAGCAGGCCATCGCCCTCTTCCCGGTGGCCAGCCAGGAGGCGATCAAGCAACTCGGCACCAACGGCGGGGGCATCTTCAACGCCAACTCGGCCCACCCGTTCGAGAACCCCAACGCAATCACCAACCTGATCGAGATCGTAATCATGAACGCCCTGTCGCTGGCCTGTGTCGTGGCCTTCGGGCGCACGGTGCTGGCTCGGCGCGAGGCCCGCGCCATCGTGGCGGTGATGGTCATCCTGGTGGCCGCCGGCGCAAGCGTCATCTACGCGGCCGAGAGCCAGGTCGCGCCGGCCCTGTACGCGGCCCACACCACACCCGGCGCCAACATGGAAGGCAAGGAGGTCCGCTTCGGCGCGCCCTCGACCGCCGTCTGGGCGGCCACCACCACGGGCGCCTCCGATGGTGGCGTCAACGGCATGCATGACAGCTTCATGCCGCTGGGCGGCGGCATGGCGATGTTCCTGATCCAGCTGGGCGAGATCATCCCCGGCGGGGTGGGCTCGGGCCTCTACGGCATGCTGGTGATGGCGCTGATCGCCGTCTTCGTGGCCGGCCTGATGGTCGGACGCACACCGGAATATCTGGGCAAGAAGGTGGAGAGCCGCGAGATCAAGCTGGCCATGCTGTCGGTGCTGATCCTGCCGCTGGCCATCCTGGGGTTCACGAGCGTCGCCGCCGTCCTGCCGGTGGCGCTGAAGGGGCTGGCAAACCCCGGCGCGCACGGGCTGTCGGAGATCCTCTACGCCTACTCCTCGGCCACCGGGAACAACGGCTCGGCCTTCGCGGGCCTGACCGCCAACACCCCCTGGTGGAACACCACGCTGGGCATCGCGATGCTGCTGGGCCGCTTCGCCTACGCCATTCCGGTGCTGGCCATCGCCGGCTCGCTGGCGGCCAAGCCCAAGCTGGCCGCGACCACGGGGACCTTCCCCACGGACGGCCCGCTGTTCATCGGCCTGCTGATCGGGGTGATCCTGATCATGGGCGGCCTGCAATTCTTCCCCGCGCTCGCGCTCGGCCCCATCGTGGAGCACTTCCAAGCGCTCCAGATGGTCCCAAAATTCTAGTGGAAGAGGGAAGGGGATCGTCCCCTTCCCGGCCGCTAGCCCTTGCACATCCGGGCATCATCACATGACCACCGCCACCATTCCGTCGGGCAAGAAGGCCGCCGGCCTCGCCGGGAACATCTCCGGCAAGATCATCGGCCGCGCCGCTCGCGACGCCCTCGCCAAGCTCAACCCGCGCAAGCTGCTGGGCAACCCGGTGATCTTCGCCACCGAGATCGTCGCCATCCTGGCCACCGTCTCCTTCGGCCTGGCCATCGCCCAGCACGGCGCCTGGGGCTTCGCGCTGCAGATCGCGCTGTGGCTCTGGACCACCGTGCTGTTCGCCAACTTCGCCGAGAGCATCGCCGAGGGCAGGGGCAAGGCGGCCGCCGACAGCCTGCGCGCCGCGCGGGTCACCACCAAGGCCAAGCTGATCATCGATCCCGAGAAGGGGACATGGCTGCCTACCCCGGCCCATCAGCTCGGGGTCGGCGAGATCGTGCTGGTGGAGGCCGGCGACGTGGTCCCCGCCGACGGCGAGATCATCGAAGGCCTGGCCATGATCAACGAGGCCGCCGTCACCGGCGAAAGCGCCCCGGTGATCCGCGAGAGCGGCGGCGACCGCTCGGCCGTCACCGGCGGCACCACGGTGGTGTCCGACTGGATCAAGGTCCGCATCACCTCCGAGCCAGGCCACACCTTCCTCGACCGCATGATCGCCATGGTCGAGGGCGCCGACCGCCGCAAGACGCCCAACGAGGTGGCGCTGGCCGTGCTGTTGGCGGGGCTGACGCTGATCTTCCTGATCGCGGTCGTCACCTTGCTGGGCCTGGGCGCCTATTCCGGCGTGAAGCTCGATCCCATGGTGCTCGGTGCGCTGTTCATCTGCCTGATCCCCACCACCATCGGCGGGCTGCTGTCGGCGGTGGGCATCGCCGGCATGGACCGGTTGTTGAAGGTCAACGTCCTGGCCACCTCGGGCCGAGCGGTGGAGGCCGCCGGTGACGTCGACACGCTGCTGCTCGACAAGACCGGCACCATCACCTTCGGCAACCGCATGGCCACCGAGCTGATCCCGGTCCCCGGGGTGCGGCCCGATATGCTGATGCGCGCCGCCCTGCTGGCCTCGCTGGGCGACCAGACGCCGGAAGGCCGTTCCATCGTCGAGCTGATCCGCGAACAGGGCCTGACCCTGCAAGCCCCGGCGGGCGCCACCGTCATCGCCTTCAGCGCCACCACCCGCCAGTCGGGCATCGACGCCGGCAAGGACGTCTGGCGCAAGGGCGCGGTGGACGCGGTGCTGAAGGACGTGGGCCTCGACGCCAGCCGCGCGCCGGCCGAGTTCAATACCGCCGTGGACCGCATCGCCCGATCGGGCGGCACGCCCCTGGCCGTGGCCGAGAACGGGGTGCTGTTCGGGGTCATCCACCTCAAGGACGTGGTCAAGCCCAACGTGAAGGAGCGGTTCGCCGATCTGCGCCGCATGGGCCTGCGCACGGTGATGATCACCGGCGACAACCCGGTGACCGCCGCCGCCATCGCCTCCGAGGCCGGGGTGGACGATTTCCTGGCCGAGGCGACGCCGGAGGACAAGCTGCGGCTGATGCGCGAGGAGCAGGGCAAGGGACGCCTGGTGGCCATGTGCGGCGACGGCGCCAACGACGCGCCGGCTCTCGCGCAAGCCGATGTCGGCGTGGCCATGCAGACCGGCGCCCAGGCGGCGCGGGAGGCCGGCAACATGGTCGACCTCGACAGCGACCCCACCAAGCTCATCGAGATCGTCGAGGTGGGCAAGCAGATGCTGATCACCCGTGGGGCGCTGACCACCTTCTCGATCGCCAACGATGTGGCCAAGTATTTCGCCATCATCCCGGCCCTGTTCGTGGTCGCGCTGCCGGCCCTGGGGGCGCTCAACGTCATGGGCCTGCATAGTCCCCAGAGCGCCATCCTGTCGGCGGTGATCTTCAACGCCCTGATCATCGTGGCGCTGATCCCGCTGGCGCTGCGCGGGGTGAAATACCGGGCCATCGGGGCGGCCAAGTTGCTGTCGCGAAACCTGCTGATCTACGGCCTGGGCGGGGTCGTGGCCCCCTTCATCGGCATCAAGATCATCGACCTGATCGTTTCGGGCGTCGGTCTCGCCTGAGCGCGGCCGCACCCTTCGACACATCCTCTTTCATCGAGAGATAACAATGACCAAGACCCGTTTCCTCACCGCCGCCGTCGCCGTACTGGTCCTGGCGGCCGCCGCCGCCACGGCCGCCCGGGCCGAAGACACGCCCGCCGTGGCCTTCAACGCCGGTGTCGCCAGCGACTACGTCTTCCGGGGCGTCAGCCAGACGATGGAGAACCCCGAGGTGTTCGCCGGCGTCGACGCCACCGCCGGGCGGTTCTACGCCGGAGCCTGGGCCTCCAACGTGGACTTCGGCGACTCGACCGACGCCGAGATCGACGTCTATGCCGGCTTCAAGCCGACGCTGGGACCGGTGACCCTCGACCTGGGCGTCATCCACTACGGCTACGTCAACGCCCCGTCCGGCGCCCACTACGGCAACTGGGAGGCCAAGCTGGCGGCCTCGGTCGCTGTGGGCAAGGCCACCCTGGGCGGCGCGGTCTTCTATTCCCCCGACAGCTTCGGGGCGGCCGAGGAGGCGGTCTACTACGAGGCCAACGGCAGCCTGCCGGTGACCAAGGCGGTCTCCATCTCCGGCGCGGTGGGCCGCCAGACCTATGACGGGCCGGGCGACTACACGACCTGGAACCTGGGCGCGACCTGGGCCTTCGCCAGCCACTTCTCCCTCGACGCCCGCTACATTGACACCGACGAACACGGCTTCGGCGACATCTACGGCTCGCGCGCCGTCGCCACCCTCAAAGCGACCTTCTAGGAGGGTCCGGTCATGCTCCAAGTCATCCGCGCGTCGCTCGTCTCGACGCTGTTCTTCACCGCTCTGCTGGGGGTGGCCTATCCCCTGGCGGTGACCGGCATCGCCGGCATCGCCTTCCCCGCCCAGGCGGGCGGCAGCCTGGTCCACGGCAAGGACGGCCAGGTCATCGGCTCGTCCCTGCTGGCCCAGGGTTTCGCCAAGCCGGAGTATTTCCACCCCCGGCCGTCGGCGGCGGGCGCCAACGGCTATGACGCCTCGGGCTCGTCGGGCTCCAACCTCGGCCCCACCAACCCGGCGCTGATCGAACGGATCGGCGGTGCGGCTAAGGATCTGCGCGCCGAGAATGGCGGCGCGGCCGTCCCCGGCGACGCCGTGACCACCTCGGGCTCCGGGCTCGACCCGGACATCTCTCCGGAGAATGCGCGCATGCAGGCGGCGCGTATCGCCAAGGCGCGCGGGATGGCGCCGGCCGCCGTGGAGCAGATCATCGCGGCCAACGCCGAGGGCCGGTGGCTGGGCGTCTTCGGGCAGCCGCGCCTGAACGTCTTGCGGGCCAATCTCGCGCTCGACGCGGCGGGCGCGGTGGCGCACCCTTGATGGGCTTGCTGATGGAAGACGATGACTGAACCGCGCCGGCCGGATCCCGATGCGTTGCTGGCGGCCACCGCGTCGCCGGGGCGCGGGCGGCTGAAGGTCTTCCTCGGCATGTCGCCGGGCGTGGGCAAGACCTACGAAATGTTGCGGGCGGGCCGGCGGCGCAAGGCCGAGGGCGCCGACGTGGTCATCGGGGTGGTGGAGACCCACGGCCGGCGCGACACCCAGGCCCTGCTGCGCGGCCTGGAGGTGATGCCCCGAAAGCCCATCGAGTATCGCGAACGCACCCTGATGGAATTCGACCTGGATGAAGCGCTGGCCCGCAAGCCGGCGCTTCTGCTTGTCGACGAATATGCCCACTCCAACGCTCCGGGGTCGCGCCACCCCAAACGCTGGCAGGACGTCGAGGAGCAGTTGTTCGCCGGGATCGACGTGTGGACGACGCTCAACGTCCAGCACCTGGAAAGCCTGGTGGATGTGATCTGGAAGATCACCGGGGTGCGGCAGCGCGAGACGGTGCCGGACCTTGCCCTGTCGCGGGCCGACGAGATCGAGCTGATCGACATCACGCCCAGCGAACTTCGCGAGCGGATGGCCGAGGGCAAGGTCTATCTGGGCGAGACCGCGCGGGTGGCCGCCGACCGCTTCTTCAAGGTGGAGAACCTGACGGCCCTGCGCGAACTGGCGCTGCGCCGGGCTGCCCAGGCGGTGGACGGCCAGCTGATTGGGGCCATGAAGCGGGCGGGCGTAGAGGGCCCCTGGGCGGCCGGCGAGCGCATCCTGGTACTGGTGGGGCCGGACATCATGTCCACGGCCCTGGTCAGGGCGGGGCGGCGGCTGTCGGACATGATGATGGACGCGCCCTGGACCGTCGCCCATGTGGAGCGGCCCAACGCGCCCGCGCCGCCGCCGGACGGCGCTCAGCGGCTGCGCGAGGCCCTGAAGCTGGCCGAGCAGCTGGGTGGGGCTACCGTGATGCTGACGGGCGACGACCTGGTCGGCACGGTGCTGGACTATGCGCTGCGCAACAACCTGACCCAGATCGTGGTCGGCAAGGTGCGCCGCGCCCGACGGCCCTTCCATCGCAGCCTGATCAACGCCCTGCTGACCCAGACCAGCGGCGCGGCCATCCATGTCATCACCGAGGCCGCCGAGAGCGGGGCCAACCAGGCCCCCGCGCCCCGGGTCCGCGAGCCGATCCCCTGGCTGGGGCATCTCGGCGCGCTGGGCGCGGTCGCCGTCGCGGGCGTCGTCGCCTATGCGGTCGACCGCTATGCCGAGAGCGCCAACCTGGCCATGGTGTTCATGCTGAGCGTGCTGGTCTCGGGGCTGGCCTTTGGCCTCGGGCCCGCGGTCACCGCCGCCGCCGCCGCCGCCCTGGTCTACAACTTCTTCTTCCTGCAGCCGCGCCTGAGCCTGTGGATCGGCCACCCGGCCGACGTCTTCACCTTCCTGGTCTTCTTCGCGGTAGCCATGACCACCGGCTGGCTGACCGGCCGGGTCCGGGACCAGTCGCGCGCGGTGTCGCGCCGGGCCGCCGGCATCGCCGCCGTGCTGGTGGCCACGCGCCGGCTCTCCGCCGCCGCCCTCGCCCAGGACGCCGCCACCGCCCTGGCCGAACAGCTCGCCGCCGCCACCAGCGCCGGGGCGGTGGTGCTGACACCGGTGGAGGACGACCTGATGGTTTGCGCCGCCGCGCCGCCCAACCCGGTGCTGTCGCCCGGCGACATGGCCGCGGCGCGCTGGGCCTGGGAGAAGGGCGAGCCGGCGGGCGCGGGCACCGGCACCCTGCCCAACGCCGGCTGGACCTTCAGGCCGCTGCAGGGGTCCAAGACCCGGGCCGGCGTGGCGGGCGTCGAGCCGGGCGCCGTGGCCACCGAGGACGGCGAGCGGTTCGTGGCGGCCCTGCTGGACCAGGGCGCGGTGGCGCTGGAGCGGGCCGAGCTGGCCGCCGCCGCCGCCGACACCGAGGCCCTGCGCCGCAGCGACCGGCTGCGTTCGGCGCTGTTCAACTCCATCAGCCATGACCTCAGGACGCCGCTGTCCACGGTGCTGGGCGCGGCCACGACGCTGATCGACCTGGGCAAGTCGATGGCCCCGCGCGTCAGGGCCGACCTGCTGCTGTCGATCCGCGAAGAGGCCGAGCGGCTGAACCGATATGTGGGCGACCTTCTGGACATGACGCGGCTGGAGGGCGGCGGGCTGAACACCCGCCGCGAATGGCTGGACGTGCGCGATGTCCTGCGCGCCGCCGTGGATCGCGTGAAGCGCCGCCTTGAAGGTCGGGCGGTGGATTTTGAGTTCCCCACGCAGATGACCATGGTCATGGCGGACGCGTCGCTGCTGGAGCAGTCTCTGGTCAACATCCTGGAAAACGCCATCGCCTATAGCCCAGACCAGACCGCCATCGAGGTGGCCGCCTACGAGGACCGCGGCAACGTGGTGATCAGCATCGAGGACGAGGGCAGGGGCATACCCACGCCGGAATTGGAACGCGTCTTCGAGCGTTTCCGCCGCATGGAGGAGGCCAGCGACAGGGGCAAGGGGGCGGGCCTGGGCCTGGCCATCTCCAAGGGCTTCGTGGAGGCCATGGGGGGACGCATCGCCGCCGCCAGCCCCATTCACGACGGTAAGGGCACCCGCATCCTGATCAGCCTGCCGAAAGAGACGGCGACGCCCGCCGGCTTGATATGAGCGCTCACAAGCCCCGCATTCTGGTCATCGACGACGAGCCGCAAATCCATCGGTTCCTGGGCCCCGCCCTGGAGGCCTCAGGCTTCGAGCACGTGCGGGCGGAAACCGCCGCCCAGGGACTTCAGGAGATCGCCCGCAAGGCGCCTGACGCCGTCGTGCTCGACCTTGGCCTGCCCGATATGGACGGCAAGGACGCCCTGGTCCGCGCCCGCGCCTTCTATGCCGGCCCGATCATCATCCTGTCGGCCCGCGACCGGGAGACCGAGAAGATCGACGCTCTTGACCTCGGCGCCGACGACTATGTGGAAAAGCCGTTCGGCGTCGGCGAGCTGCTGGCCCGCCTGCGCGCCGCCCTGCGCCACAGGCTGCAGGACAAGGGTGGCGAGCCTGTGGTGAGCGTGGGCGACCTGACCATCGACCTGATCAAGCGGCTGGTGACCCGCGCCGGCGTTCCCATCCGCCTGTCGCCCCGTGAATACGATCTGCTGGCCCAGCTCATCGAGGGCGGTGGCAAGGTCACGACCCACCGCCAGTTGCTCACCGCCATCTGGGGCCCCGCGCACGTCGATGACGTCCAATACCTTCGCGTCTTCGTCGGCCAGCTCCGGCAGAAGATCGAGGCGGACCCGGCGGCGCCGGCGCTGATCCTGACGGAGCCCGGAGTGGGATATCGGTGGATGGGGGCGTCTCCGTCGCCGCCACTACCTCAGCTGTCGTCGTGAAAGCCCCCTCCGCACGGAGGGGGCGTTTGCGAAACCGGTCCTGAAGCCTCAGTCCGCCTTCATCTTCAAGACGACAAAGCTGCCGGGGACCATGGTCGGGCGCTTGCCCGCTTCGGTGGGCGGATTGTACTGGGCGGCGGGCAGGTAGACGTCGCCGGTGGCCGGATCGACCATGCCGGTCCGGGCGCCGACCTGGGTGGCGACGGAGCCGAGCAGCCGCGGCGTCGCACCCTTCACGTCGATGATCCACAGGCGGCCGTCCTCGCCGCTGGGGATGTAGACCCGCTGGCGGGCGGCGTCGTAGATGGCCGCGTCGGGGCCGCCGCCGATCTTCAGGGTGGTCACCGGCTTGCCGTCGGAGGCGCGCAGGACGACGGCCGCATCGTCGCAGGAGGCGATCAGCAGGCCTTTGGCGGTGAGCACCAGGCCGGTGGGGCCTTCGCAGCCCTTCAGGGAATAGCGGCCGATCAGCTTGCGGGTCTTGGTGTCGATGACGGCGATGTCGTTCTTGTCTTCGGCGTTGACATAGAGCCGGCCCTTGCCGTCGCTGACCGCGAATTCCAGGATTCCGCCGACGGGGATGGTCCCGACCGCCTCGCGCTTGACCGGGTCGATCAGGGTGATGTCGCCGGCCGCGTGATCCATAACCCACACCAGCCTGGTCTGCGGCTCGTAGGCGGCGGCGTCCGGGCCCTTGCCGGTGGGGATGGTGGCGACCAGGGCGCCGTCGGCGGCGTTGACGAGATGGGCGGTGCTGTCGGCGCCGTTGGTGACCAGCAGCAGGTCGGAGCCGGGGATGACCACCACGCCATGGGTGCGGGCGCCGGCGGTGAGGTGGTCGATGACCTGACCGGTGGTGGTGTCGATGGCCATCACCCCATCGGTGCGCGCCACATAGATGCGGTGGCGGGCCGGGTCGGCGCTGACGTAGTCCCAGCCGCCGTCGGGGCCGGCGATGCGGGCGGCGATGGTCACGGCGGGAGGCTTCGGGACGGAAGGCTTGGCAGGCGCGCCGGCGGCCGGCACGGCGCAAAGTGCGGCGGCCACGAGGAGCAGGCCGGCGGTGGTCCGGGACTTCAGGCGCATGGGTCTACTCCGTGACAGGAAGATGGGGGACGGGAACGAGAGGGGCGGGTTGAGGGCGAGGTGGCGGCAGGCGGCCGAGGATGGCGGCGTGGACCAGGGGCAGCAGCAGCAGCACGAGGGGGGCGCCGGCGATCAGGCCGGAGATGATGGCGATGGCCAGCGGCTTCTGCATCTCCGAGCCGCGGCCGATGCCGAAGGCCAGGGGCGACAGCGCCAGGATGGCGATCAGGGCCGACATCAGGATGGGGCGCAGGCGCGCGCGGCCGGCCTCGATGAGGTCGTCGTGGACGGGGCGGCGGCTGGGATCGAGTTCGGCCAGGTAGAAGATGGCCAGTTCGCCGACGATGCCGATGACCATGGTCAGGCCCATCATGGCGGAGATGTCGAGTTCCGTGCCGGTCAGCCACAGGCCCACGAACACCGCCGAGGCGGAGGTCAGCACCACGGTCAGGATGGCCAGCGCCGCCGCCAGGTTCTCGAACAGATAGAGCAGCAGCAGGGCCACCAGCAGGACGGCGGCGGCGAAGACCACGGCCAGGTCGCGGAAGGATTTCTGCTGCTCGGCATAGAGGCCGCCGTATTCGACGCGCACGTTGGAGGGCAGGGCCAGCTTGCCGACGACCTGCTTCACCTCGGTCATGGCCGAGCCCATGTCGCGGGCGTCCAGGCGGGCGGTGACGGGGGTGAAGGGCTGCAGGTTCTCCCGCGTGATCTGGGGCTGGCCCTGGACGACCGAGACCTTGGCGATGCGCGACAGGGGCACGTCGTGGCCGTCGGGCGCGCGGATATGGAGTTGGCTGAGCGCCTCGACGCGGCTGCGCAGGGTCCCCGGCGTCCAGACGCGGATGCCGACCTGCTTCTCGCCCTCGCGCACCTGGCCGATCACTTCGCCGCCGATCAGGCGCTGGAGCTGCTGGGTGACCGCGTCGGGGTCCAGGCCGTCCAGGGCGGCGGCCGGGCGGTCGGTGGTGATGACGACGGCGTCGCCGGCCAGGCGTTGGCCGCTCTGCACCTCGGCCAGACCCTTGATGCCTTCGAGCGCCGTCTGGACCTGCGGAGCGGCGGCGGCCAGGGCGGCGGGGTCGCCGCTGAACAGCTTGACCTCGATGGGCTGGGGCACGGCGGTGAGGTCGCCGATCAGGTCCTCCATCAACTGCACCGTCTCCAGCTCCAGGCCGGGGACCTCAGCCTCGATGCGGGTGCGGATGTCGGTCATCACCGCTTCGACCCCGCGGCCGCGCTTGGCCTTCAGGTGGATGAAGAAGTCGCCCTCGTCGGCCTCGGTGAGGCCCCCGCCGAGCTGCAGGCCGGTGCGGCGGGAGTAGCTGTCGACCTCCGGCGTGGCGCGGATGATGGCCTCGGCCTGGCGCAGCAGGCGGTCGGTCTCGGTCAGCGAAGTTCCGGGCGGGGCCTTGTAGTCGAGGACGAAGCCGCCCTCGTCCATCTTGGGGATGAAGCCGGTCTGCACGCGGGTATAGGCCAGGCCGCCGGTAGCCAGCATGACGGCGACCACGATCAGGGCGACCAGGCCGGGGCGGGCGAGGCCGCGCCGCAGAACGCCGGCATAGCGGTCGGCGAGGCGGCCCAGGGGCTTGGCGGTCTTTTCGGCGGCGTCGGCGTCGCTGTCCTTCAACCAGCGGTCGGCCAGCAGGGGCGCGACGAAGAGGGCGAAGAGGAGGGAGAGGATGAGGGCCGCCGACATGGTCACGGCCAGGGCCTTGAAGAAGCCGCCGGTGACGCCCGAGAGGAAGGCCAGGGGCAGGAAGATGACCACGGTGGCGAAGGTTGAGCCCATCAGTGGACGCAGCATCTCCGCCGCGCCGTCGAGGGCCGAGCGGCCGGACGCCTCGCCGCGCCGCCTCTCCTGCAGGCGGCGCATGACGTGTTCGAGCATGACCACGGCGTCGTCGACCACCAGGCCCACGGCGGCGGCCATGCCGCCCAGGGTCATCATGTTGAAGCTCATGCCCAGCAGGCTGAGCAGCACGGCGGTGGAGGCCAGGACGGCGGGCAGCAGCAGGGCGATGATCAGGGTGACGCGCCAGCTTCTGAGGAAGAGGAAGACGACGAGCCCGGCCAGGACGGCGCCGATCAGGATGGCGTCGCGCACGCTGGCGGCGGCGGCGGTGACCAGTTCCGTCTGGTCGTAGAAGGTCGAGATCTTGACGCCCGGCGGGGTCTGGGGGGCCAGGGCCTTCAGGCGCGCGCGGACCTCCTTGACCAGGGCGACGCTGTTGGCGCCCGGGGCCTGGCGGATGTTGACCAGCACGGCGTCGCGGCCCTGGGCGGTGACGCGGGTCCAGTTCGGGGCGTCGGCGACCTTGATCTCGGCCACGGCGGAGAGGGGCACGATGCCGGCCTCGCCGCTCTTGACGATGGTGGCCTTCAGGTCGTCGAGGCCGCCGATGCGGTTTTCGGCCAGGACCAGATAGAGGCGGTGGCGGTCCTCCAGGCGCCCGGCGGCGACCACCACATTGTTGGCCGACAGGATCTTGGCCAGGTCGTCGATAGACAGGCCCAGCGCCTGCAGCCGGGCCGGGTCGGCCAGCACCTGATATTCCTTCTCCTTGCCGCCGAGCACGTCGACGTTGGCCACGCCGGGGACGGAGGCGATCACCGGGCGCATCTCCAGCTGGGCGAAGTCGCGCAGCTTGACGAGGTCGGGGTTGGAGGAGGTCAGCGCCAGGCCGAGGATGGGGAAGATGGTCGGGTCCATGCGGCGGACCTCGAAGCGGGCGCCGGGCGGCAGGTCGGGCAGTACGGCGTTGACCGCCGATTCCGCCTGCAGGGTGGCCGCGATCATATCCGTCCCCCAGTCGAAGGAGACGGAGACCTCGGCCGAACCCCGGCTGGAGGTGGAGCGCAGGTTGACCACGCCGGGCACGCCGCGCAGCGACTGTTCCAGATGGCGGGTGACCTGGGCGGCCATCTCGTCGGCGGGGCGGTCGCCGGCGTCCACCGAAACCACTAGGCGCGGGAAGTCGATCTTGGGAAACAGGCTGACCGGCATGCCCACGGCCGCCACCAGCCCGGCCACGGTCAGCAGGATGAAGGCCAGGCCGAGGGAACGGACGTGGCCGCGCAGCCAGACGGTCATGGCTTTTTGGCCTTGTCGGCGGTCGCCCCACTGTTCTCCACAAGGGCGCCCTCGCGCAGCTTCATGCCGTCTTCGAGGGCGGCGCCACCTTCGGTGACCACCTTCTCGCCGGCGGTGACGCCGTCGAGGACTTCGGTGTTGGTCCCGTCGTCGACGCCCAGCTTGACGTCGCGCTTCACGGCCTTGCCGCCCACGGCGACGAAGAGGTAGGGCGCTTCGCCCTCGTAAAGGACGGCGGCGCGGGGAACGACCACGCCGCCACCGCGATGGCCGACGACGACCTCGGCCTTCAGCGCCTGACCCGGCAGGAATCCGGAGCCGGCCGGCAGGGCGACCAGCACGCCGGCCAGCCGGGTGGTGGGATCGACGCGGCGGTCGATGGACTGGATACGGCCGACGAAGGACGCGCCTTCGCCGGAAACGGGGCCGATGCGGACCATCTGGCCGGGGGCCATGCGGGGGAGGCCGGCGGGATCGACGCCGAGGCGGGCGCGCATGGGGCCCGAGCCGCCCAGCTTCACCACCGGACCCCCTGAGGGGATCAGGTCGCCGACGGCGGAGGGCAGGGTGTCGACCACGCCGGAGGTGGTGGCGCGCAACACGATGGTCCCGCCGCCGGTGCGGGCGCGCAGGCTGCGGGCGGTTTCCTGGGCGGTGCTGGCGGCGGCCCTGGCGGTTTCCACGTCGTTGTTGGCGGCCAGGCCGTCGGCGCGCAGGCGCGCGAGGCGTTCATAGTCGGTCTGGGCGGCGCGGGCGTCACGCTCGGCCTTGTCGGCTTCGAGGACCGAGCCGGGGCTGGCGGAGAGGGTGGCGACCACCTGGCCGGCCGCGACCTGCTGGCCCACCGCCACGTCGAGGCTGGCGATGCGGGCCTCCACCGGCGCGACAAGAGTCTGCAAGGCGTTGGGGTCGAACTCCACGCGGCCGTAGGCGACGGCCAGGTCGTCGAGCGCGCCGGCGTTGGCCGCCACGGTCTTGACCAGGGCGGTGGGCTCGGGAGCCTTCGCCTCGCCGGCGGGCTTGCCGCAGCCGGCCAGCAGGGCGCAGGCGAGGACCGGGACCAGATACTTGCGCCACATCTCACCAGGTCTCCCGCAAGGTTCCCACCGCCAACTCCAACGCCACGTTCTGTTCGGCCAGGGACTGATCCAGGGCGGCCAGGGCGATGTCCTTGTCGAGGACGGCCTGACGCGCCGTGTCGGCCACGCTCTCGGCCAGGTCGCCGCGCCGCGCCGCCGCTTCGGTCTTTGCCGCCAGGTCGCGCAGGGGTTCGGTCTGGGCGGCGATCTCGCCGCGCTGACGGATGAGGATGGCGATGTTGTCGGCAAGGGCGGCGAGGTCGGCGCGGGTCTCGGAGAGCCGCTGATCGTATTCGGCCCTGAGCTGCTCGCGGGTGGCGCTCTCCACGGCAATGGCGCCGCGGTTACGGTTCCAGAGCGGCAGGGTGAAGTCCACCGAGGCGCCGATGGTCTTGACCCCGGCGGTGTCGCTCGCATGGGAGAGGGTCAGGCCGAGCTTGGGATACTGTTCGAGGAGGGCCTGGCGGAGCTTGGCGTCCTGGCTGGCGTAGCCGGAGCGCAGGGCGGCCAGGTCGAGGCGGCCGGCCTTGGCGGTTTCAAAGAGGCGGCGGGGATCGCCCGGCGGTCCGGGCGGCGGGGGCGGCGCGATGTTCAGGCGCACGGCTGGGTCCAGGCCGAGCAGGCGGTTCAGGTCGCTGCGCGCCGTGGCGAGATCCTTCTCGAGATTGCGCGCGCGGTCGGCGGCGTCGGCGGCGGCGATGCGGCGGGGCTGCAGGTCGTCGGCCTTCAAGTCGCCCCGGGCCGTGGCGCGCAGGGTGCGCATGAGCATGTCGTCGGTGGCGGCGCGAGCCTTGGCGGCGAGAGTCGCCTGGACGGTGAGCATGACGATGCGGGCGGCGAGCAGCCGGGCCTGTCCGGCCGTTTGCCATTCCTGCCAGGCCAGATCGAGCCGGGCCTGCTCGGCGGCGGCATTGGCGGTCTGGCGCACGACGCGGCGGGAGGTGAGGGCGGAGAGGTCGAAGCCCAGGGCCTGGCTGAAGGCGGTCAGGGTATCGGGGCCGGCGTAGGGGTGGTCGATGCCGATGGAGATGGTCGGGTCGGGCAGCAGGCCGGCCTGGAAGGCCTGGGCCTCGACGACACCGGCCTTGGCGCGGGCGGCCTTCAACGCCGGGCTGGTGATCACCGCGATCAGGGCCAGGGCGTCGGGGGGCAGCGGCGCGGCGAGGTCGATCTCGACGGGGCGCAGCCGGGTGGAACGCAGGCGCGCGGCGGCGGTCTTGAGATCATCCTGGCCGGGGAAGGGGGTGGGGTCGGTCGGGAGCGGCGCCGGCCGGTAGCTTGCGCATCCCGACAATAGCGCGCCGAGGGCGACGCCCAGCAGGCGACGGCGCAGCGGGTCGGGCGCCAGAGGAAGAATCAGGCCGTCGCTCATTACCTCCAGCCCTACGCGGGCGCGCATGGCCCAGGCATGTCGCGCGCATTGGGAAACCCCAATGTGGCGCTTCAGGTTTCCGGGAAACGTACGGTGGCGGCGAGGCCCGGCCCGGCTTCGGCCAAGGTTGGCTCGGCCCGGTGCAGCCGCGCGACAGCCGACACGAGGGCCAGACCCAGGCCGCTGCCCGGCGTCGAGCGGCTGGCCTCCAGGCGATAGAAGCGGTCGAACAGCCTGTCCCGCTCGGCGATTGGGACTCCAGGCCCGTCATCGGTGACGCAGAGGATGGCCGCCCCTTCCAGCTGCGCGGCGCGGACCTGGATGCGGGCGGTCGGGCCGGCGTGGCGCAGGGCGTTCTCCACCAGATTGACCAGCATCTGGGTCAGGAGTTCGCGGTCGCCTTGTACGAGGACCGGCTCCGGGGCGTCGAGGGTCAGGGTCTGGCCGGCGTCCTCGGCGGAGGGGGCGAAGGCTTCCACGACCGTGCGGGCGATGGCGGCCAGGTCCGTCTGCTGGAAGGCCGCCCGACGGGCGCCGCCCTCGATCTGGGCGATGCGCAGCAGGGCGGCGAAGGTGCCCAGGATGTCGTCGAGGTCGGCCATGGCCGCTTCGAGCGTCTCGGCCTCGGCGGGGGTGGCGTTTTCCAAGCCGGCTTCCAGGCGCTGGCGCAGGCGCGTGAGCGGTGTGCGCAGATCATGGGCGATGTCGGTCGAGACCTGCTTTAAGGTCTCCATCAAGGCCGAGATGCGGTCCAGCATCCGGTTGAAGGTGGCGGCCAGCCGGTCGAGGTCGTCGCTGGCGCCCAAGGCCGGCACGCGCCTGGCGAGGTCGCCGTCGATGATGGCCTCGGCCGTGCCGGTGATGGCGGCCAGGCGCCGGTGGACGCCGCGGCTGAGGAGGAATCCGCCAAGGACGCCCAGCAGGACAACGCCAAGCAGGGTCAGGGAGAAGCTGCGCAGCACCACCCCGTCGAGAGCCTCTATCCGCTCGGCGTCGTCGCCGACCATCAGGCGGTAGCCCTGGGGTAGGTCGGTGGTCAGGACGCGCACGCCCTCGTGGTCGCCATCGGCTTCCGCCAGCATCAGGGTGGACCAGCCGGGGCGGGAGCGCGCGCCGGACAGGCGGCCAGCCATGGGCGCGCCGGCCGGACCCTGGAGGCCATAGTCCAGGGCGCCGGGGGTGCGGTCGCGTTCGATGACCGCCTGGCGCAGGCCCTCCAGGCCTTCGCTGACATACTCCTGCGCCAGGGCCGTGGCCTCGGACTGGATGCGCGCGTCGAACTGGCGCGCGAGGCCCTCGCGGGTGGCGAAGAGGGTCACGGCGCCCAGGATGATCACGGCCAGGGAGAACAGGGCCGTGTAGAGGGCCGCCAGGCGCAGGCTGGAGGAGCGGAACATCAGTCCGGCTCGCGCAGGCAGTAGCCGGCCCCGCGCACCGTGTGGATCAATGCGGCCAGAATCTTGCCGTCTTGACCCTTGTCGACCTTACCGCGCAGGCGGCTGACGTGGGTTTCGACGATGTTGGTCTTGGGATCGAAGTGGAAGTCCCAGATGGCTTCCAGCAGCATCGAGCGGGTGACCACGCGTCCGGCGTGGCGCATCAGATATTCCAGCAACTGGAACTCGCGCGGCTGCAGGTCGAGACGGCGGCCGCCACGCACGGCGCTGCGCTTGAGCAGGTCCATCTCCAGGTCGGCGACGCGCAGGACGGTGGTGGTGTCCTGGGTCGGCGGGCGCCGGGCCAGGGCGTTGATGCGGGCCAGCAGCTCGGCCAAGGCGAAGGGCTTGACCAGATAGTCGTCGGCCCCGGCCTCCAGGCCCTCGACCCGGTCGTCGATGCCGCCCAGCGCCGTCAGTAGCAGGACGGGGGTCTTCACGCCGGAGGCGCGGACGGTGCGCAGGATGCCCAGACCGTCGAGGCCTGGCAGCATGCGGTCCAGCACGATGACGTCATAGGGTTCGCCGGCGGCCAGCATCAGGCCGTCGCGGCCGGCGGCGGCGTGGTCCACGGTGTGGCCGGCCTCCGACAGCGCGCGCTTCAGATAGGCGGCGGCTTCCTTGTCGTCCTCGACGAGCAACAGCTTCATGGCGCGACCCTGCCCGTAGTTGGGTGGCCGGGCCAAGGGCAAAGGCGCGGCGCCCGGCCGCCGGCGCCAGAGCGTTGTCCGCTCCGACAGAATTGGAGCGGCGCTCCAGCTCTTTGTTTTGTCGCGCCTTTCCGCGGCGAACCGGCATCCACCTTGCCGGAAAGCGCTCTAGTTGTGGAGCCTCAACAGGTTGTCCTCGGTTAGTCCGAGGCGGCTGATGGGTGTGGCGGAGTTTATCCCGCCGTGTGGCCGATGCCAGTTGTAGCGGTGTAGCCAGTAAGGCAGCTCGGCGGCGCGCTGGTCTGAGGTGGTGTAGGCGTGAGCGTAAGCCCATTCCCGTAGCGCGGTCTGGATGAAGCGTTCGGCCTTGCCGTTGGTTT
>JAQGIP010000136.1 GCA_028291055.1 Caulobacter sp. | reverse complement strand
GGCGGCCAGCAGGTCGGCCTTGGTGCCCGTGGTGATGCCCGTATAGGAGGCGTTGTCCGACCCGAAGGCCATGGCGGTGCCGCCGCCGCCGGTGATGGCCTGCAGGCCCGTGGGCACGGCCGAGGTGGTGGTGCTGGTCGCGTCGCCCGCCCAGGTGGCGTTGTTGTCGGCGAAATCCACCGCGAACAGGAAGTTGGGCGTGCCGGTGTAGGTCTTGGAGTCAACGATTGTGCCGCCGGTGAACAGGGAGAACGAGTCGCCACTGGTGGAGGGGTTCACCTGGCCGGTCAGGCCCGAGATGGTGACCACCGTGCCGGCGGTGATGCCCGCCGCGAGGGTGACGCTGGCGAAGCCTTCGCTGTTTTGGCGGAAGCCGCCCGCGGCCAGCCAGCCGTTATCCGAATAGTTGATCACCGAGCCGCCGAGATTGTCGGCCAGCACCACGAAGGAGAAGCTCTTGGCGACCGCGTTGCCGCCAGCGGCGGCCCCGGTGTCAGACGAGACGCTGATGATGGCGATATCGCCGATGGCGGGCGTGGGCATGTCAGATCAACCTTTTCTAGAACTGAGAGTCGGCGGTGCGCGTCGTCGCGACGGCGCGGGCCGGAGATTCGGTGATGTGCGGGATTGCTGCGCCGGGGCTCTGCGCGAGGTGTAGGGACACCAAATTCCACGGGCACGGCCATGCCGCCCGCATACAAAACGCCATACTGAAAAGCCCCAAAAGTGCGACGCGTCGGAACCCTCCGCCCCGAATTCACACCTTGTTAAGCAAGACTAATGACAGCCTGACGACGAGTGCAAGCGTGACCGCATCGCAACACGTGAGGTTCACGCGACACGGGAATCTTCTTCGCGTTGCAGGATGTGTCCCCCGCATGACAGCGCGACACACGTGCACCTCTCAACGGACATGATAGATTTTCAGGCGAACGGCCTCGTCCCCAGGCCGCCGGAGGCGTCCATGACCGTCGCGGCCCGCGCCCAGACCCCCGCCCGCCTCACCCTGGCGCCCCTGACGCCCACCATCGGCGCCGAAGTTTCCGGCATCGACCTCGCCCAACCGCTGGACACCGACACCTTGGCCGAATTGCGCGCCGAGCCGTCCCTGGGTTCGGTGCTGCGCGCCGTGGAGGTCCCCGAGATCGGTGGCGACACCCTGTTCGCCGACATGTACGCGGCCTACGAGGGCTTGACCGAGACCGTTGGGACAGCGGTGACTTGGCCTATTCTTGCTGACCGATGCTAGAGCGTGCCGGCATTTGAACCAGATGGCGGCACGCCCTAGTTGCCTGTAGTCGCTCCGCCGATAGGATCACGACAACGTCTATTCGGTGACTGATGGCTGATTCCCACGCTCTGTTTGCCCTGCGCCGGAAGTACGGACAGACCCTTGGCCTGATCGCCGCTGGCGGGGATACCAAGGCTCTGCGTCGTGATCTCCGACACCTGGCCGCCGTCATCCAGATCTTCAGCCAGGAGGAGGACACAAGGGCCATTGCGCCGATCAAGCCCAAGGTGCGGTACAAGCCCGGCAGGCGCATCAGGGGCGGGATATGGATCCTTGGGGCACTGGACATACTGCGCGCTGCCGGGCGGCCCCTCACTGCCCGCGAAATAGCCGACGCGCTGTACGCCAAGCATGGGCTTACAGACCCGAAGGAGCTGCGTTCCATCCACGCCTGCGTCCTTGGTGGATTTAAGGCGCGCAGTGGTGCGTTGGTGGTTTCAGAGGGCGTCAGGCCGAAGTACTGGCGGGTAGCGCCTTGACGGCAGGTGGTTGGCGCGCAGCATGTTGGGCTGCGCTTGACGTGTCTCGGGGATAGCCATGGTGGGGTTTGGGGTGCTGCTCTGTATGGGTGGCGCGTTGTTATTTTTGGCTGGGGTCGTGGCGATCTTCCGGCCGCTGCCGGGGCTAAAGATGGGAAACCGACCGCGCGCCGTTTCCGGCGTGGGGATCGCGGCGGTGCTGAGCATCATTGGCCTGGCCGTTGTCGCCGCCACCGTCCCGCCGCCGGCGATACGGGAACAGCAAAAGCAGTCGGCAGCAGCGGCTGCCGACGACCAGCGACGCGCATCCGAAAAGGCAGTTGTCGATGCGACCGCACAGGCCAGGCTCGTCAAGGGCCAAGTCGATGCTTTCTGGATTCGGGTAAAAGAGGCGCAGTCACCGTGCGAGCAGCGCCGCATGGCTGCCGAGAATGAGCTAACTATGATTTCGCAAGGGCGCAGCGATGCCGCCGCCGCCGGTGCCGTCGCCAAGGCCGCAGAAACAACCTGCAGGGATGGGGCGGTGACCATGATGGCGGTTAGACCGCCGCCGGCCGCGACAGGCGCCCTCAAAAAGGCATTCGAAGACGCGAGGCAGTCCTGCGCCGATTCTATGATGGGCAGGCAGACCGCCATGGTGCAGCTCGGCAGGATGCTCGACGAAGGCATGAGCCCAGCGACCGTCGCGAAATACAATGAGCAGTCGGGCTACGCAGAGATGGGCGCGCTACGCTGCATCGCGAATGTCAGCGCCGCCGGCGATAAGGTGGGCTGGATCATGCCCAAGGCGTTGGCTGCAGAGACCCAGCCGCAGGCTGCATCTCGGCAAGCGGCGTCAGTGCGAAAGAGCACGCGTTAGAGGCGCTCGCGCGGGACGCGAGACGCCCCCTCGTTGAACTAAGTAGGGAGAAATCGGCCTCGTAAAACTGCCTGAATAGGCAATTGCGGGAAGGCGGCCGCACCTCGATTGTGCGGCCAGGAAATTTCGACGCCCGGATCGCTCCTCGGGAGGAGCCAAGGCTCGCATGGGCGGGCCGTTAGGGTCCGCGTCTCAGTCCCGAGGACATCTTACATGCCCACGCCGGTTTACCCCGCCAACGCGGTGACCTTGACCTTCGACGGCGCCCATTCCGGAAGCGTCTATGTCGAAAACGGCTACGTTTTCACGGCGACCTATCACACCACGCCCGCGCCTGCGGACCTGTACATCGGCACGGGCGCGCTGATCTTCGACTACCGCAATGTGATGGTGGAGGTGCATCGCCAGGATGGCACGGCCTTCAACTTCTTCAGCGTCGACTTCGACGGGCGCGTCCCGGGCGGCGGCGGCGAAGGTGTGGGCCTCTATCAGACCGTGGCCGTCTCCAACAACAACGGCGGAGATTTCGCCGCCGCCTTCGATAACAGCTTCGGGTTTGAAAGCTTCAGCCCCGGCTCGGCCGGCCCCTTCGGCACCGTGGGCGGGGTGGACGATCCGGCCTACTGGAGCGACGTCACCTCGATATCCGTCACCAGCTATAGCTACTACGGCGTCAACGGCATCGTCATGGACAACTTCGTCGTCAGCCTGAGCCCGCCGCCCAGCACCACCTTCATCGACTTCGAAGACGCGTCGCAGTTCATCACCAACAACCCGTTGGTGGCCCACGACGAATACCACCAGAACGGCTTCACCCTCAAAACGCCGAGCGGCTCGGGCCAAACCGAGACGATGTTCGATCCGCTCGGGCATCCCACCGGCTTGGCGGACGACTACATCGAGGTCTTCCGCCTCGCCCTGGAGCTGACGAAGGACGACGGCGCGCCATTCGGCGTGAGCAGCATCGATCTGGACGGCGACGCCAACGATCCGAGCGATCCCACGAGCGTCACCTTCACGGGGACCTACGCCGATGGCCACGTCGACAGTTTCACCACGCTGCTGGACACCGCCAACGGCTTCCAGACCATCCTCCTGCCTGGCAGTTTCTCGGGCGGCCTGGTGGAGCTCAGCTTCGTCAGCGTGAACGACGCGCTGAAGGTCGATAATATCCGCTTCGGCGCCGGCCTGCTGCTGAATGGGACCGATGCCAGCGATGCCATTGATGGCGTTCAGTCCGGCCCCGCGCATATCGACGGCAAGAAAGGCATCGACGTTGTAGACTTCGGCGGGGCGACCGGCGCGGTCAGCGCGAGCTTGGCGACGGGGGTAGCCAACGGCGGCGGTGCGGACCTTACAATGGTCAATGTGGAGAATCTCAACGGCTCCGCCTTTGCCGATACTCTGACGGGCAATTCTGGCGCCAACACGCTGAATGGCGGTGGCGGCGCGGACATAATTGACGGGGGGGCCGGCGACGATGTCCTCAGCGGCGGCTCCGGCAACGACAAACTGAGCGCCGGCAAGGGCAATGACAACGTCGACGGCGGTGAAGGCAATGATATTTTGAATGGTCGCGAGGGCAATGACATCCTCATCGGCGGCGCGGGCGACGATCAGCTTGTCGGTGATGAAGGAAACGACCGGCTAGCCGGAGGGACCGGGATAGACAAGTTCGCCGGTGGCTTAGGCGCTGACGCATTCGTATTTGGATTGGGCGATGGAAAGGACGTGATCACGGACTTCAGCCACGCCGAAAGCGACAAGATCGACCTGGCGGCTGCTGGCCTTCACCTCAGCGACCTGACAATCACAGATTCCTCGTACGGGTTGATCATTCAGTATGATGTCGGTGGAGATACCATCACGCTCAAGGGGGTCCATACCATCGATGCGTCAGACTTCATCTTCCACCCTTGATAGTGGATTGATCCGCACGGCTTGAGCCGCGAACGATCTACCTATCCCGCCTGCCCGAGTGCTCCTTGGCATAGAGCCTGGTCGCTTAGCGACACGCCCGCCCAAGGCAGCCAGCGCTACCCCTAGCGTCCAGCCAAGCGGGCGATGACTGGCAAGTATAGCCGCGAGTTGTCGTCAAAGTGTTTGGCAGCAAGCAACGTCCAGCCGAGCTGGACCTTGGACAGGGGGGAACTGCCGAAGGTTCGTAGTCCAGCGTCGAACCGAGACCGATATCGCTGCAGCCTCAATGAAGAAGGGCCGGCCAATAGAAACACTTCGAGGCGTACTGCACGGGGTCTATTGGGAGTTGGCACGTCTTACGCGTGGCTCCCGAGCGAAACGCCACTACGCCTGTACCTGGCCACCCAAAATTTATGAGCCTTCGAAGCCCGAGTGGCCGGCTTCTGCTTTGGCCTCGTTCTGAGCCTCCGGGCAATCGCTCAGCTCCCGCGCCACGGCCGACAGATGATCACTTACTCTGTGCTCGGCTATTACCTTTTCGACGGCGCGGAGGTGGTCGACCAGTCTGGCTGTGGACTCGTCCTGGATCATTTTCGGCACAGGCTGCAGGCTCCTCCATTGACGTGCTGCCATAAGAGGCACTTATTTGGACGGCACACAATGTAGCGCTGACGCCGCCGAACCAATTTCGCTTCGAACGCGCCATCGTCCTGCTCCAATGTCGTCAACTTAATCCTTGAAGGGCTCGGCTGCGGCCGCGAACGCCCGGTCATCGGGTTTGGCGGTCTCTGGGAGTTGGTCAGCACTGTTCGCCACGGCGAGAGTCTTCCACCGGTCGCTTGAAAGTCTCGAGCCCAAACCTATGGTCGAACCAAGATCAGAAGACCAAGACCTTTAGGAAGCTGCTGAGCTGCGAGCCTACCCATGTCCCTCCTGGAGCGCTTGATCTGCCAGTGCATCATTGAGGTGTACGGGAGAGAGACGCATCGTTCCCTGAACGCGGCACCGGCGCGTATCTGGCGCGAGCAAGCGGCAAAATACGGAATCCAGATGGCCGCCGACCTGCCCGCGCTTGATCGCGGCCTGGCCAAGATGGGTCGGTGGAAGACCTTGTCGCGCGAGGGCGTGAAACACAACGGCCTAATCTATCGTGGACCGGTCGTAAGCGAGATGCTGAACCGCCTCATTCCTGTTGAGCAAAAGCGAGGAACGCGAAAGGGCAGCGTCCAAGTGAAATATAAATTCCACCCGGAAGATCTGTCCGAAATCTACGTCTGGGATGCTGTTGCCGCGCGGTACATCACACTGCCTTGCACCCAGCCTCAGTACTCGCGGGGTTTGAGTGAGCACCATCATAAGACGCTCAAAGATTTCGCGGCAGCCAAAAATTTGGCCTTCACCACAGAGGAACAACGGTGTGCTGCCCGGGTGCGATTGCAGGATTCGATCAGAAAACTGCTGCCGATCGACAAGGTGCGCACGCGAAGTCGCGCCCAGCGTCTGAAGGAGAATGGCGTGCCCATCCCGGTGCCGCAGGGGGTGAAGGAGACCCTGATCGACGCGGTGGGAGAGAACTTGGTGCACAACGCCACCATGACCAACCGTGCTCCCTCGCCTCCGAAAAGAGGCGCGGCGCCGAAGGTGTCGCCCAGAGGCCGCTCGTCCAAGTTCAAGGCGGTCGTGCAATCCAGGGAACCGGCGCCGTCCCAGGCCGGGGCGCGGATCGGTCAATCCAACTCTCTCGCCCGGTTTGACCGCGGAGCCCTGCTGGCTGAAGCCGCGAAGACCTTGCGGAGCGTCCGATGATTCAGCCCAATATGAGTGCAGCGGCGAGACGCGCCGCAATTGATGATATCGTCATCGAAAACCCTCGGGCGACTGCCGCCCATTCCGTGTTCGATTACCTCCAGGAGCATGCCGGACTGCGAGCGTCCAAAAGCAAGCGGTGCGTTTTGCTGACCGGCCCGACGCAGTCGGGGAAATCGACGATCCTGGAAAGCTACGTCGCGCGTCATAACACCGCTGACTCTCTGGCGAGCGGACAGGTTCCTGTGCTCCACGTCACCCTGGACGCCAACGTCACCAGAAAGGGTCTCGCCGAAAACATCCTGGAGGCCATCGAGGATTTCGGCGTCGCCACGGGTTCGGAGTCGGGAAGCGAGACCGCCTTGATGCGGCGGGCTCGTCACTATCTGCGGATCCTAGGGGTCAAGCTGCTGATCCTGGATGAATTTCACCACCTTGTTCACAGCGAGAGCAACAAGCTGGCGAGCTCGGTCGGCGAAACGATCAAGCGAATGCTTATCAAGGGCGTCTGTCCCATCGTGCTCTCCGGGATTGAAGACGCCAAGCGCCCCTTCAATGCAAACCACCAACTCACTCAACGGTCCGAGCCCTGCATCGAACTCAAGCCCCTCAATGTCGAGCAACCCGCTGACGCAGAGTTCTTCATGAAATTCCTGGCCGGCTTCCTGATCGAGGTGGAGCGGGTGACCGGGATCACGAACGCCAGATCATTGTTTGAGGGCGACATCCCGGAGATGATTTCGGAAACGACGTCTGGAGTTCTGGGGGCCGCCTGCAACCTGATCAAGGCGGGTGTGAGTGTGGCCACTCTCGCGGGCCGCAATCACATCGCCATAGAAGATCTGATCGTTGCGACCGACCAGAATTTCGTGGCGACGGGATTGTATACTCGCAATCCCTTCAGGGATGGCCTGGAGCCGATCCGGGTGGACCACGGTGGGCGGCAACCGTGACCTTGGCTTATCGCCTATCCCCCCTGAGCAAAGGCTCCCCGCATCGGCGGCTGCTGGTGCAGCTCGACTGCCCGGTGCAGGAAAGTCTGATCTCACTGATCACCAGGGCGAGCGCAGCCAACGCCTTCGATCGACAAAGCCAGTTTCTCGATCTCACCGGGGTGGAAACACGCCGTCCAGAGTTCGTAGCGTTCACAAGAACCGATGCTGTCGCGCCGATAGCCGAGCTGTTGTTCGGCAGCAAGAAGATCGTCCAAGAGCGCTTGCACCCACGCGTCGATCATCGCGGCTTGGAGGGAGTCGTCGATTGGTTCGGAACGCCGTTGCCTCGACGCTTCATAGAGGCGGAACGTCGGCGCGTTTCGCCCAGTAGCCTACGTAAGTCGGCATACTGCAGATCTGGCTGGATGATCCGGCCCCTGACATTCTGTCCCTATAGCTTCGAGCGCCTTGTTGATCGGTGCCCGTATTGCTCGCGGGACTTGGGCTGGCGGAGAACGCGCGGGATTACTCTGTGTGAGGGCTGTGGCAAATCCCTGCGGCGCGCTCCCACCTCCAAAATTCCCTTCGAGCTTCGGGCCGACGCAGGTGCAGCCGCCCGCGTTATCGATTGCCGTCCCGAAGTTCGCGTGAGCGCCGTCAACGCGTTGCCGCCGCCGTTTAACTACTGGGAGGCCGGCGATGTTTTCGTCGCCATCTGCGAACTGGGTATGGTGGAAAGTCGCCTGGCGCTGCCGTATCGGTCGCCCGCGCTGCGAGCCTTCAGCAATGGCGACTTTGCCGGATTTGATGTCGAGGAACTCGTTGCTGGGTATCGCATCGTCCGCAACTGGCCGACCTCCTTCGAGGCGCTTGTCCGCCGGGCAGTCGCGATGCATGAGCATGAAACCCAGTCCCTACGTTCCATGCTGGGCGCTCTCGGAAAATTTCTCGTCCCCAGCGCGTCGCCGACGGCGATCACCCAATTGGTGCGCGAAGAGATGCCTGCGGTGGCGCAGTCGCTGAAACTGCCCATCAAGTCCGCCCGGTCGGCGTTTATGGAGGGCGGCCGAGAGAACGGATTGATTACTATCGCGGAGATCGCATCCCAGTTTCAGGTCGATATCAAGCGACTGAATCAGGTCGGTGGAAGCTTGCACTCGTTGGTGACTTCAAGCCAGTGCCCCCGCGGTGTGAGGTTATTCGACGCCGCCAAAGTGCAGGCGGCTTTCGAGACGAGGGCAAACGCGATTAGCACTCGAAAAGTCTGCAGTAGGTTGGGAGTCCTGCCGTTCATGCTGCCTGCCCTCGAGGAGGCAGACATCCTGGTTGAGGTGGGAAATCATGACGCCCGAGTTCTGAGTGCTCCGGATCAGATTTACCAGCTTGAGCCGATTGAGCGCCTGACAGCGCGCTTGTTCGCCCCAACTGTCGCCGCCCAATCCATGCCGCCATGAGGCGGCCACGAGCAAAATAGCTCCAGGATCTATAGTGCCTATTTAATTTACCAGTGAGAGGCAAAATAGACCCTATTGGATCGAGAGGGTTTGGGTTGATGCTCAGGGCAATCGGCGCAACTTTGATAGTCGGCGTTGTCGTTATCGGCGCGGCTGTCGCCGCGACCCCGTCTCACAACGACACGTTACAGACCCCAGCGCCAAGCGTTGAGGAGACCAAGCTTCGTCTTGAAGCGGATAACCTTGCGCGCGATCGGCAGAAGCGCGAAGCGGCCATCTCACACTGCATGCCGGCCCACTCAGACTATCTGCCGCCAAAGCTGTTCGGCGCCATGTTAAAGGAATGCGAGCGCCACGCGGACGGCAATGCGACCGAAGCCCCCAGTGCGGGAGCCGAAGTCTCAAAGCAGGCGGCGGCCAGCCAGGGTATTGAAGGTGAAATGGTCGCCGCTGGCGCCGATCCTGGACGCCGCGACGAACCATGATCAGTGTAGTCCACACGCCACACGATTTTGTGGTGAAAATTCAACAACGTTCTCGGCCGCCACTTCCTCGTCCGCTGCGAACGCATGATGTCGGCACCGCCTACGCAATGACAGGTCGACGGCAAAATCTTGACTTCTCTCTATAATTGTTGTATAGACTACCGAGAGTTCGGCCTGCGGGGCAGCGACGACCTCATCCAGCCAGTTTCCTAGAAATACTACTTGGAGCGCTCCGGCGAGACCTGAGTTGTGATCAGGAATCCTGGCCAATGTGGTTGCACAGATTCATCACTAACCCGAAGCGCAGAGGCGAACTCATGGGACATCATTTTGGGATTTGTGGCATCGACGGTGATCGTCGGCTCCCGCAACAAGTAGGCCGGCCGATCAACTATCCTCAAGGGCCTTTTTCGACGGTCTTCACGCCGACGAAGCTGCAGATCGGCCTGGTCGAAATGCCTACGAGGGTTATGATTGGGCTGCTGGTGAAGGCCCCCGATCCCGATGGTCATGGGTGGGTCGAATGCGTTGGCGATGGCTACCCTTGCCAGACCCCACCCCCCAGTTGCGGGCGCCTCGACACCTGCGCGGGAGGGGTACGCTTGAGCTTCATCGAATAGGACCTGAATTCGAACGAAGTCGCCGGAACGCGCGAGAGCCTCGGGCTCATCAGGCACCCATAGAAGCGGAGGCTGCCCTCTCCATCAAATGCGCCGACGTGCGTGACCTGATTGGCCTCGCAGCCAGCGGAGAAGAAAATCTCGTCGGCGATCGCCTCGAATTCGAGGTTGAGCTTCGTGGTCGCTGCGGCCTGGCGAGCGTAGGCGAATTATTCCGTCCCCGCGGAACAGAGCTAAACGGTGGACTTTGGGTCATGTCCCCCTTGAGGTTATTCTAAAATCCCTGAGAAATTTTCTGTATATTTTTCAAACAATTACGGGCGAGAATCATCGGGAGTGAAATTGGGGGCGTTTCGAATCGATTTCTCTGAAGACGGAATCAATGCTCGTCTTTTGGGCGCGATAAATGTGCAGCGATTTCAGTTAGTAACGTGGATGCCTGAATCGCCCCCAATGAAACGCGACACAAAACCTCAGATGCGCCGCGCGATGGTTGCCGGCGCCCAGCTGGTCGGGGCGGCCCGCAGAGGGATGAACCCATGGTCGCCGCGCCCCATCCCTCCGAGCCGGCCTTCGCCCAGACCCTGGAAGACCAGGCGCTGACCCGCGCCGACCTGGAGCCGCTGTCGCGCGCCGCCGATCCGGTGAAGCTGGTCGGCTGCGGCCTGGAGGAGGCCGACCTGTCCGACCTCGACCTCACCGGCTGGGCCTTCGAACGCTGCGCGCTGCGCCAGGCCGTGTTCACCGACGCCCGGCTGGAAACCAGCCGTTGGACCGGCTGCCGGGGCGCCTTCGCCGACTTCAGCGGCGCCGACCTGACCGAGGCCCGCTTTCAGGGCGGCGATTTCAACAACGCCCTGTTCCGCCGCGCGCGGCTGTCCCAGGCGCTGTTCCGGGGCGGCAAGCTGACCGGCGCCGACTTCACCGACGCCAAGGCCTTCGAGACGCTATTCGAGGAGGTGCTGCTGATCGCCGCGCGCCTGCCCGCCTTCTCCTTCCGCAAACAGCGCCTGACCCGGCTCGACTTCGCCCAGGCCGACCTGAAGGCCGCCGACTTCCGCGACGCCGTCTTCGACGCCTGCAGCCTGCGCGACGCCAACCTGAAGGGCGCCAGATTCGAAGGGGCAGATCTTCGCGGCTGCGATCTCGGCGGCCTGCGCCTCACCGACGCCACGCCGTTCCGCGGCGCGATCATCTCCCGCGATCAGGCGAGCGGCCTGCTGTCGGAACTGGGCCTGACGGTGCGCTGAGGCGGCCGCCCGCTACTTCCCCACCCTGCACCCATAGGGCGCCTCATAGGTGGCCTCGGCGCTGAAGATGGCCAGGCGGGTCTTCACTGTGGCCTTGGCCGGAAGCCCCGAGCGGTCGACGCTCACGGTGAACCTGTCGATGTCGGGCTTGAACTCGGCCTTGCAGGAGGCTTCCGAGCGGCCGGTGACGAACAGGCAGGAGCAGTACTGCTTGGCAATGTAGGTCCCGCCGATGCGGGCGTAGGGGGCGACCTTGTTGTAGCCGTAGGTCGCGCCGCCGACGAGCAGCAGCAGGACGGCCAGCAGAATCCAGCGCAGCCAGTGGCGGCGTTTGGGCGCGCGTGCGGCGCTCGGTGTGTCCTGGCTCATGCGTCTCCCCCGTTGCGGCGAGGTTGGCACGAAGCGCTGGCGGGCGCCACGTTGCGGCCATCAAACCGACACCAGCGGCGGTTGTTTTCGAAAGGCGGGTTGAACAGGGGGCGGACCGGCGATGGCGCTGGCCGATCGGAAGCCGAAACGCGCGCGGCGATGGTGGGGCCTGGGCTTGGCCGCCGCGCTGCATGTGGCGATGATCGGCGGGCTGATGCTGGGCATAAGGGTCGTCGACGCCCCGCCCGGGCCTCAGATCATCGAGGTCGAGCTGGCGCCGGCGTGGCGGCCTCGGCCCCCGGCGCGGACTGCCTTCGTCCAGGCCGCGTCCCGGCCTTCAGAAATCCAGATACGTCCCGCGCCGCCGCCCGCCGACGCGCCGTCCCCGCCGCCATCCGTCCTGTCGCCCGCGCCGCCGCCCATGGCGCCGCCCGCGTCCGGCTTTGATCCCGGCCTGGCCCTGCGCGGATCGGTAGGCTGCGGCAATGCCGATTTCCTGCAGCTGTCGGCGGCGGAGCGGCAGGGATGCGAACGGCGGATGGCGAGGGCCGGGCCGGGACGCGCTCTGCCCCTGGCCCTCGATCCCGCCAAGCGGGCGGCCTTCACCGCCGATCAGGGCCGCGAGCCCTTCCTGACCCGCCGGCCCAAGAAGGGCTGCCGCGTGCGCGCCCAGATGAGCGAGGTCGCGCCGCCGGGTGGCGCGGAGCAGCACGACGTGACCGTCGGCGTGGCCTGCGTCATCCCCTTCTAGAGGTTTGCCGGGGCGCGCGGTTTCGCCCATGCTCGCGCCTGTCGGCCGGGAGGGCTCACATGAAGCGGCGGGATCTTGTCTTGGGCCTGGGCGGCGCGGCCGGCGCGGCGCTGGCGGTGGGCGGGCTGATGCCCCGGGCCGGCCGGGCCGAGGCGCCGGCGGCGGGCGATGCCACCGCCGTCAGCTCCGCGCCCAGCCCGCCGTGGCCCGTGGGCGCGGCCAAGGGCGACATCGCGGTGGCCGAGCGGTCATGGGACAGGGCCATGTCCGGCGCCATTCCCGGCCTGGGGCGCAGCGACGCCCTGGTCATCATTCAGGACGGGCGCCTGGTGCTGGAGCGCTACGGCAGGGACCACGGCCCGGCGACGCGCCACGTCTCCTGGTCGATGGCCAAGTCCTTCACTCAGGCCCTGGTCGGGGCGGCGGTGCTGCAGGGCAGGATCGATCCCGACCGGCCCCTGACCACGGTGGCCCACCCGGATCCGAAGCTGACCCTGCGCAGCCTGCTGACCCTCACCGACGGGCTGGCCTGGGACGAGGCCGCCTACAGCGTGGTCGATAGCGACGCCACCAAGATGCTCTATGGGCCCGGCCGGCTGAACGGCGCGGCCTATGCGGGCGGGCGTTCGCTCGCCTATCCGCCGGGAACCCACTGGCGCTACTCCACCGGCTCCTTCCAGCTGGCGGCGGCCGAGTTGCAGGCGCTGATCTTCCCCACCGCCCGCGATCCCCGCGAGCGGCGCGCGGCCATGAGCGGATGGATGCGTGAAAGCCTGTTCGCCCCGCTCGGCATGGATACGGCGGTAGCGGAGTTCGATCCGTCCGGCGGCCTGTACGGCGGCTCGCTGATCTATGCCTCGGCCCGCGACTACGCCCGCTTCGGCGAGCTCTACCGGCTGGACGGGATCTGGGGCGGAAAGCGCCTCCTGCCCGAGGGCTGGGTGAAGTTCGCGCGCACGCCGACGATCAAGCCCGACTATGGCGCGGGCTTCTGGCTGGAGGCCAAGGCCGGGGCCGACGGCAAGCCGCTGGGCCTGATGGGCGGCGCGGGGCCCATGGACGCCTATTCGGCGGAGGGCCATTCCGGCCAGGTGGTGCTGGTCGTGCCGTCCAAGAAGCTGGTCCTGGTCCGCCTGGGCCTGACCGAGGGGGCAAACGGCTTCAAATTCATCGGCGACTGGCTGGTCCCGATCCTGGCCGCCTTGCCGGATATGGCCTGACCGGGCCGCCGCAACGAAAAAGGCCGCCCTCGCGGGCGGCCCCAGTCGATTCTCAAAGTCGTCGTCAGTCCCCAAAATAGTAACGGCCGGGGGCGTGGGGTCCCCCGGCCGCTTCGCCCCCTAGGGTCCGACGATCACGTCGGAGAGGGAAACCGTGTTGGCGCCGAAGCCGGCCAGCAGCACCGCTGCTCCGCCGCCCGTGCCGTCCGCATCCCAGTAGAGATTGTGGGAGGCGTCGAAGATGAACTGGCCGTGGGCTTCCGTGGCCGCCGCGCCCGACACGAACATGTTGGCCGCCAGCGGTCCCGCCGCCAGCCCGAAGGCCGCGGCGCTAAGCTCTACCTTGTCCGTATTGTGTTGGAAGCCGGACACAGTGTCGCTGTCGGCGGCGTTGGTGGAGGCGAAGACGAAGGTGTCCGCGCCGATGCCGCCGGTCAGGCCGTCATGGCCCGCGCCGCCCTCCAGCCGGTCGGCCGAGGCGCCGCCCGACAGGGTGTCGTTGCCGTCCAGGCCCTTCAGCACGTTGGAGAAGATGCTGCCGGTCAGGGTGTCGTTGAAGGCCGAGCCGGTCAGGTTTGAGATGCCGATCAGCCAGTCGGTCCCCGCCCCGCCGGTGTTCTGGGCAAAGATGTTGTTCAGGTCGACGTTCACCCCGGCCGTGGCGTGTTCATAGCTGGCCGTGTCGTTGCCGCCGCCGCCGCTGAGGGTGTCGTTGCCGGCCCCGCCTTCCAGCACGTTGTTGCCGCTGTTGCCGGTGATCAGGTTGTTGTCGCCGTTGCCCCGGCCGTCGATGTTGGCCGAGCCGGTCAGGGTCAGGTTCTCGACGTTGGCGCCGATCGTATAACTGACCGAAGCGTAGACGGTGTCCAGCAGGCCGCCGCCGGCCCCTTCGGTGACCGTGTCGCCGGCGTTGTCGACGGTGTAGCTGTCCGACCCCGCGCCGCCAGACATGGCGTCGGCGCCCGTGCCGCCGTCGAGGGTGTCCAGGCCGTCGTTGCCGACCAGGGTGTCGTCGCCGCCCATGCCGTACAGGAAGTTGCCCAGGGCATCGCCGGTGATGACGTTGGCCAGGTCGTTGCCGATGCCCGTGATAGCCAGGTCGTGGAGGTTGAGGTCCTCGACGTTGGCGGTCAGGGTGTAGATCAGGGCCGAGGATTCCACCGTGTCGTGGCCCTCGCCCGCCGCTTCGACCACGCTGTCGAGGGTCTCGCCGAGGGCGATGAGATAGAGGTCGTCGCCGGTGCCGCCGGTCATGGTGTCCAGGCCCGTGCCGCCATCCAGCACGTCGTTGCCGGCCCCGCCGAAGAGCTGGTCGGCCCCGCTGCCGCCGTAGAGGGCGTCGCCCGCGGAGCCGGAATTCAGGGTGTCGGCGCCCGCGCCGCCGTCCAGGGTGGCCCCCAACGCGCCGGCGCCGACGCCGGTGTTGATCACGTCGTTGCCGTCGCCGCCGTAGAGATCGCCGCCGCCGATGCCGGAGGTGATCAGGTCATTGCCGGCGTCGCCATACATCAGGTTGGCGCCGTTGCCGGAGGTCATGGTGTCGTCGCCGTCACCGCCGTAGAAGGTGTTGTCGCCCGCCCCGGCGTTCATCAGGTCGTTGCCGGCGCCGCCGTCCAGGTAGTTGGCGCCCTCGCCGCCTTCGAGATGGTCGTTGCCGTCCTTGCCCCAGAGCGAATTGTCGCCCTTGTCGCCGGTCAGCGTGTCGTTGAAGGCCGAGCCCGACAGGTTCTCGAAGGCCAGCAGGGCGTCGAGGCCCGCGCCGCCGGTGTCCTGGTAGACGTTCTGCTTCAGCAGGGTGACCGTCACGGCCGAAGCCGCGTCGTCATAAGCCGCGGTGTCGATACCGGCGCCGCCGCTCATCCAGTCCTTGCCGGCCCCGCCGTCGATGGTGTCGTTGCCGTCATAGCCCGACAGGGCGTCGTCGCCGGCCATGCCGCGGATGTAGTTGGAACCGCTGGTCCCGGCGATGGCGTTGGCCAGTTCGTTGCCGAAGCCGTAGATGTCGCCGTCGCCCTTCATCACCAGCTTTTCGAGGTTGGCCGAGAGGGTGTAGCTGGCCGAGGCGATGACCGTGTCATAGCCCTCGCCCGCCAGTTCGACGACCACGTCGTCGGTGTTGTCGACGCCATAGTTGTCGTCGCCCAGCCCGCCTTCGAGGTGGTCGATCCCGCCGCCGCCGTCGAGCATGTCGTTGCCCGCGCCGCCATAGATGATGTCGGCGCCCACGTCGCCATACAGCTTGTCGTTGCCGTTGCCGCCGTCGAGCGTGTCATTGCCGCCGTGGCCGTAGGCGACATCGTTGCCGTCCGTGCCGGTCCAGGTTTCGTCGCCGGCGCCGCCGTAATAGTTAGCCATGGTTCCCCCCGAGGGTGTCTTGCGGCTATCACGCCGCGTCAATAACGGTGCAATATTGTGCACCCGAAATGGGTTTTCGCACAATCCGTGGATGCGACAATTTAAAAGTTGAGGCGTTAACCATTCTATGGTTGAGTACGCGGTCTGTCCTCGTTTCGGTGTCTGGTGACGCGCGAACGAAATGCCGGTGTTTTCACCTGACAGGCGACTTCTTCGGGTATTCGATAGTCGGCGCTGCCGGGTCTGACCTTGGGTCCCGCACGGGAAGTCTCTGCGCGATTCAGCCGGCGTGAGCCAGCAGCGCCGCGCAATCGGCGTCCTTGGCCCCGCCGGCGGACACGAAGGGCAGCACCGCCGCAATGGGCGAAACCACCGCGCCCAGCACCGCGCCGATGCCGCCCTGGCCCACCAGCTTCGACGTGTCGACGCCGATCTTCGGGCTCCGCAGGGGGCCGGTCAGGGTGATGGGGGCGATCACCCGCACGATGCGGAACTTCTTGGAATGCCCCTCCAGCCGAAGGTTCATCCGCTCGGTGTCCAGGTTCACCCAGCCCGATCCGCCGGCCACCACCACGCCCGTGTCGAAGACGATGCGGTTGGCGCTCATCACCCCGTTCTTGACGTCGAACTCGGCCACCGCGCAGCGGATCGGCGTCTCATGCTGATCGTGGGTCAACAGCTTCAGCAGCCCGGCGCTGGCGTTGACGCCAAGCAGTTCGGCGAAGGCCTGGCGCATCTGGCCGCCGGGCACGAAGACGCTGGCCGTGCCGCTGGAGGCGCCCGCCGCGCGGTGGACGCTGTCGCCCACCCCATGCAGGCGGATGCGCGCGCCCAGCCCGCCCTCGATCGCCGGCTTGCCGCCGCTCGAGACGGTGACGAAATCCTGCAGGCGGCCGTCGCTCAAGGTCAGGTCCGCGTCGGTGACCGGCGTCGCGCCGCTGGCGTCCAGCCTGATGCGTCCGCTCACCGTCCCGCGCGGCAGGGTCAGGCGCAGCGGCTGGGCGACCAGCACCCCGTCCTTCAGCTTCACGCTCACGCTGGCGGCGCGCACGGGCACATGCGGGTCGGTGACCCGCTCAGCGCGGTATTTCACCTCCGCGTCCATCGAGCGGATGCGGCCCACCTGCAGATGGGCGTCGGGCAGGATGCGCTGCTGCGCCGCCATGGTCCTGGCCAGGGCCGCCTGGTCGGGAGAATAGGTCTGGCCCTTGGCCACCGAGGGCGGGGCCCCGAACACCGTCATCATGTCGTCCCACTCCAGATGGCGCGAGACCAGGTCGGCGGTCAGGTAGGGGCGGTGATTGGTGCTGTCGACGGTAATGACGCCGGCCAGGTCGCTGTCGCCCACATGCCCGGATATGCCCTCGATCTTCCAGTGCGGACCGTCGCGGCTCAAACGCGCCTTCAGGTGGTAGGGCGGGGTGTTGGGGAAGGCCAGGCCCGTGAGGTCATAGAGGCGGTTGAGGTTGGGCCCGGTGATGTCCAGCGCGGTCTGGAAGCGCCCCAGGTTGAAGGGCTTGGTGATGTCGCCGTCCGCCAGCACATGGCTGGGCCCCGAGGTGACCTCGGCCTTGAAGGGATAGGGGCGGTCCGGCGACACGTTCAGCATCGGCGCCCCGGTGACCCGTGCCGTGAAGGCCTCGCCGTTCAGCCTGCCGTCGCCGTCCAGGTGGAAGACGCCCCGGCCCGCGCCGGTGGCCCGCTCGTTGGAGCTGACCGTGCCCACGAAGGTGATCTTTTTGCGCGCGTCGTCGACCTTCAGCACACCGTCGTCGATGATCAGATGCTGGATGGCCGGCAGCTTCAGGCCGGCCTTGCGGGTGTTGTCGCTGAACGTCCAGTTGGACCGCCCGTCCGCCAGCCGGCGCAGGCGCACGTCCGGCCTGTCGAACTCCAGCAACGGCAGGATGGTCTGGCCCTTGAGTAGCGGCCAAAGGCGGATCTGCACGGCGACCCGGCCCACGCGGATCATGTCGCCGTGCTTGCCTTCCTTGATCGAGGTCTCTCGCGCCCAGTCGGGCTCGGCGATGCGCACGTCCATGGCCTCGGCGCGGGGCCTGAACGAAAACGGATGCACCTTCAGATCGCCGACCAGCGTCACCTGCCGGTGCAGCCGGGCCGAGGCCATGCGGCCCACCGGCCCGCGCAGCCAGTTCCAGTCGAAGAACAGCAGCAGGACGATCAGCGCCAACGCCAGGAAGCCGGCCGTCATCGCGCCCCACCGCGCCGGCGCGGGCGCCTCGCGCCACACCCGGCCCGCATGCGCGACGGCGGGGTGGCCGGACAGCGTGTCCGGGTCAAGCCATGTGGGGCGGGTCAGCACGTGGAAGGTCTCCGGAGGGCAAGGCCCTGGTCGGGCGCCATAGGAACGCCCGGAGTCCGTCAAACAGTTCCGATAAATCCGTCACTTGGCGAATGCCGCCGGACGGCGGCCGTCTCAGTAGACGAGCTTCAGGCCCATCACCGCCGCGGCGGCGGCGAAGAAGGCCACGATGGCCACGATCTCATACGGCTTGAAGAGCGGCCCGTTTGGCGAGCGCATGTTTGTTTCCCCCGGTCAGTGTCCCGCGCGGGGACAGTCCGGGAGGCGCGTGGCAAGGGCGGCGCCACAGGTGGCCGGGTCTACGGAACCGTCTTGACGGCCACGCTGGCGACCATGCGCGCCGAGCGGGCGGGGCGCGCGTCGCCCTCGACCACCACGACGTTGGCCGCCGCCCGCCCTCGCAGAAGGCGACGAGTGAGGGCGCATGGGCCGACCGTATCGCCCGTGCGGGCCGCTGGGGAACTAGTCCGGCGTCTTGCCCGGCCAGGTCAGCATGCCGCGCTCGTCGCGCCCGGCGGTGCGCCAGGTCCAGCTGTCGGCCTGGCCATGGCCGCCCCGGATGACCAGACGGCCTTGGTGGCCGCTGCTCTGCCAGGCGCCACCTGAAGCATAGGATCCGCCCGAGGCGTAGCCGCCGCCGGACGCATAGCTCCCCGACGAAGAACTCGACGACCCCGACGCATAGCCGCTCTCGCTGTAGCGGCTCGACTGGCTGACCACCGTACGGCTGGCCCGGCGCGTGGTGTCGCCGCTGGCATAGGCGTCCTCGCGGACCTGGCCGCCATCGACGTAGCCGTAGTGTTCGACCTGGGCGTAGCCGTTGCCGCCGCGGCGGTAATGGCCCCGGTGACGCTCGGTGCGGACGCGCACATCCTGCTCGACCTCGGTGCGCGTCACGCGCGTCGAAGAGCCCGAGCCGGAAGTGGTCGCCACGATCCCGGTTGAAGCCGTATGGCCGCCGGCCGCGCGGTCGCCGCTGGCCTTGCCCGGCGCGCAGGCGGGCAGGGGCGAGGGCGCGCATTGCGTGGCCGACGCCGTGCGGGCGTGGCGGCCCATGTGGCCGTCGTCGTCGCAGCCGGCCAGGGTGAGCGTGGTGAGGGCCAGCGCGGCGCTGGCGAGAATGGCATGTCGCATCTTGGGCGCCCTTACAGATCAGGCGGCCAGCTAGGCCAGTCCACTCGCGTTAACGCTCGCCATTTCATCCCCCCGGAGAGGAAATCGCCCGCTAAGGGGCTTGTAAAGGTTAAGGTTCTCGCGTGGGCGGGTGGGGTAATCTTAACGCCGGAACCGCGCCGTCACCCGCGGCCAGAGCCAGTGGACGAAGGCCCGCGCCGCCAGCGCCGACACCAGCCCCGCCGCCACCCCGATGCTGTTGGCCAGCGCATCCAGCGGATCACCCTGCCGCCCCAGTCCCATATTGGCCTGCAACACCTCCACCCCGACCCCCAGCGCGATCAGTCCTCCCGCGATGGCCAGGCGCCGGTGCGGCGCCGCCCACACCCCCAGGAAGCAGAGGCCGAAATAGGCGATGGCATGCTCGGCCTTGTCCCAGAAGGTCACCGACGGCAGGTCGCGGGTGGGGACAAGCGAGGCCCACAGCACGAAGGCGGCGGCGGCGGCGAACACGATCAGCCGGACCGCATGGGGAATCAGCGGGTGATGCAAGGGATGCGGTTGCTCTGCCATAGGTCCCTCTCTAGCTTGCGCGCGCATTTGACGGGAGACGATTGTGGCGCTTGAAGCGGTGATCTGGGATTTCGGCGGGGTCTTGACCTCCTCGCCCTTCGAAGCCTTCAACCGCTACGAGGCCGAGCAGGGCCTGCCCCACAACCTGATCCGCAAGGTCAACTCCACCGATCCGGATGCCAACGCCTGGGCCCTGTTCGAACGCGCCGAGATCACCACCGCGCAGTTCGACGCCAAGTTCCTCGAAGAATCCACCGCCCTCGGCCACCCGGTGCCCGGCGCCGAGGTGCTGAAGCTGCTGTCGGGCGACATCCGTCCCCGCGTGGTCGCGGCGCTGAAGCTGTGCAAGGCCCGCTTCAAGGTCGGCTGCATCACCAACAACGTCCAGACCGGCCACGGCGCCGGCATGAGCGGCACCTCGGAGAAGGCCGCCGCCGTCGAGGGCATCATGGAACAGTTCGACGCCGTGATCGAAAGCTCCAAGGCCGGGGTGCGCAAACCCGACCCGCGCATCTACCAGATGATGTGCGAACTGCTGGGCGTCGAACCCGCCAACTGCGTCTACCTCGACGACCTGGGCATCAACTGCAAACCGGCCTCGGTGCTGGGCATGCAGGCCATTAAAGTTGTCGGCGAAGACCAGCTGCTCGCCGACCTCGCCGCCGCTACAGGATTGACCTTCGCATGACCCGCCCCTCCAAGATCGGCGCCGCCGAAGCGCTCAAGTCCCTGCCCAAATGGACCGCCTTAGACGGCGAGCGCGACGCCATCCAGCGCACCTTCACCTTCAAGGACTTCAACCAGGCCTTCGGCTTCATGACCCGCGTGGCCATCCTCGCCGACAAGCTCGACCACCACCCCGAATGGTTCAACGTCTACAACCGGGTCGAGGTGCTGCTGGCCACCCACGACGCGGACGGGGTGACGGCGCTGGATGTCGAACTGGCGAGCTTCATGGATGAAGTCGCGGGGACCTGAACCCGCGTCAGGCGCCGCAAGATTTTTGAACACGAACCACACAAACGGGTCGGTGTTCTTCACGCGTGTCTTGCAGGCGCAAGGAAACCTCTCGCGCGCAAGCGCGCCTTTCGGAAATCCCCACCCGTCCGGAAAGCGTTGGTGATGGCGCGAAGCGCCGTTCGTGTCGGCCCGCAGGGCCGGTTCGTGTGGTTCGTGTCAAAATCTGGCTGACGCGGACCGACCACATGCCCTCAACGAGGACGATCCTAGTTCACCAGGATCGTGCCCAGCAGCAGGCGCGCGCCGCCCTGGCCCAGGGTCTGGTCGGTGATCCGCTGCAGCTGGCTGGCCAGGTAGTCGGCGTCGGGCACGGTGGCCGGCGGCAGGCGCACGGCATAGCCCATCAGGAATTCCACATAGGCGGCCCGCAACCGGGGCAGCGACTGGCTGGCGCGGCCGCGCAGGCCGTTGTCGGGAATATCCAGCCCCACCTCGACGGTCAGCACGCCCCGGCGGCGGTCGGCGCGGAAGATGGTGGCGGTCAGCGCCTGCAGCTGGATGTAGTGGACTCCACCACCCTTCTTCTTCTCCTCCTCGGCGCGCGCGGGCGCGGCCCCCACGAAGGGCAGGGCGGCCATAAGGGCGGCGGCAAGGAGGTGGCGGCGGCTCATCGGACTCCGTTGTGCGCCGAACATGGTTGATGCGGTCTTTACGTCTCAGGGCGCGCCCCGTGACAGCGGCGGGAAATCACCTGAGACTCGGGCGGGTTGAACGATACCTCAGGAGCCCCGATGGGCCGCTTTTCCCCGAACAATCTCGATCTCGATGGAAAGGTGATCCTGGTCACCGGCGGCACGGGCTCGTTCGGCCGGCGCTTCATCGAGACGGTGCTGGAGCGCTACGCCCCGCGCAAGGTCATCATCTACTCGCGCGACGAGCTGAAGCAGAGCGAGATGCAGATCGACTACGCCGAACGCTTCAGTCCGGAGGTCTATAAGAAACTCCGCTTCTTCCTGGGCGACGTGCGCGACCGCGCCCGCCTGACCCTGGCGCTCAGGGGCGTCGACATCGTCATCCACGCCGCCGCCCTGAAACAGGTGCCGGCGGCGGAATACAATCCCTCGGAATGCATCCACACCAACGTCATGGGCGCCGAGAACGTCGTCTGGGCCAGCCTGACCAACCACGTCAAACAGGTGGTGGCGCTGTCCACCGACAAGGCCTGCAACCCCATCAACCTCTACGGCGCCACCAAGCTGGCCTCGGACAAGACCTTCGTGGCCGCCAACAACCTGTCGGGCGACATCGGCACCCGCTTCTCGGTGGTCCGCTACGGCAATGTGGTGGGCTCGCGCGGCTCGGTGGTGCCCTTCTTCCGCCGCCTGCTGGCCAAGGGCGCGACCTCCCTGCCACTCACCGACGCGCGCATGACCCGCTTCTGGATCACCCTGCCCCAGGGGGTCGACTTCGTGCTCTCGTCGCTCACCCTGATGCGCGGCGGCGAGATCTTCGTGCCCAAGATCCCCTCCATGCGCATGCCCGAATTGGCCGAAGCGATGGCCCCGGGCATCGCCACCCATGTGGTCGGCATCCGCCCGGGCGAGAAGCTGCACGAGATGATGGTCAGCGCCGACGATGCGCGCGACACCGTGGCCTTCGCCGACCGCTTCGCCATCCAGCCCGCCTTCGTGGAATATGAGCGCCAGGGCTTCACCCCTGCTGACGGGGCAACGCCGGTGGCCGAGGACTTCGCCTACTCCAGCGACCTCAACGACGACTGGCTGAGCGCGGCGGGCCTCAACGCCATGCTGGCCGAGACGGGCGCTTAGACGTGGGGGATCTCCCCTTCCTCCCCTACGGCCGCCAGTCCATCGACGACGACGACATCGCCGCCGTCACCGAGGCGCTTAAGGCCGACTACCTGACCACCGGCCCCCGCGTGGAGGCCTTCGAGGCAGCCTTCGCCGAGGCGGTGGGCGCGCCGCACGCCGTGGCCTGCTCCAACGGCACCGCCGCCCTGCACCTGTCCATGCTGGCTCTGGGGGTGGGGGAGGGCGACCTCGCCATCGCCCCCTCCATCACCTTCCTGGCCACCGCCAACTGCGCCCGCTACGTCGGCGCCGAGGTGGTGTTCGCCGACGTGGACCCGCTCAGCGGCCTGATGACGCCGCAGACCCTGGCCGAGGCCCTGGCTCGCGCCGCCATCGCCTTCCCCGGCCGCCCCGTCCGGGCCGTCCTGCCGGTGCACCTGCGCGGCGAGGTCTGCGACCTGCCGGGCCTGGCCGACCTGGCCGCCGGGGCCGGAGCCGTCCTCGTGGAGGACGCGCCCCACGCCCTGGGCTCCGCCATGACCTTCGGCAATGTCACTGAGCGGGTCGGCGACGCGCGCCATTCCGCCATGGCCACCTTCAGCTTCCATCCGGTCAAGACCATCGCCACCGGCGAGGGTGGCATGATTACTACCCGCGACGCCGCGACCGCCCAGCGCCTGCGCACCCTGCGCAGCCACGGCATGGTGCGACCTGAAGCCGGCGATCCGTGGCTGTACGAGATGGCGGAGCCCGGCTTCAACTACCGCCTGCCCGACATCCTCTGCGCGCTGGGCCTGTCGCAGCTGAAGAAGCTGCCGGCCTTCGCGTCACGCCGCCGGGCCCTGGCCGCCCGCTACGCCGAGCGCCTGGCCGGCCTGCCCCACATGGCCCTGGCGGCCAGTCCCGCCTGGTCGGACCCCGTCCTCCACCTGCTCACCGTGCTGATCGATTTCGAGGCCGCCGGGGTTTCCCGCCGCGCGGTCAGCGAACGCCTCGCCGCCAAGGGCGTCGGCAGCCAGGTCCACTACATCCCCGTCCACCGCCAGCCCTACTACCGCGACCGCTACGGCGCCCTTGACCTGCCCGGCGCCGAAGCCTGGTACGCGCGCTGCCTGTCGCTGCCGCTATATCCGGCCATGGCCGACACCGATGTGGACCGCGTGGTCGAGGCGCTGGAAGGGGCGTTGCGCTGACTTCTTCCCTCCCCGTCTGGGGAGGGACCGGCCGCGCAGCGGCCAGGGTGGGGCAGGTGGATATGCGTCTCCCCACGCCGAAGGCGAAGCGCCCGTTGGTGAAGGGCTCTGCCAAAAAAGAGACGCTCAATCGTCCCAGCGGGGCGGCCGCATAGTCACTTGCCCCACCCTCGCGGGCCACAATCCTGCTTGCGCGGCCAGCGGCCGCGCGGGGCCGCGTGTCCCTCCCCAGACGGGGAGGGAAGGCGCCTAGGCTGCTTGCGCCGCCGCCTGCATCAGATCGCGCATCTTCGCCATCGTCTCCGGCGAGTTGGCGATCTCGGCGCGCAGTTCGGGATTGCGGGCCAGCTTCATCACCTCGGCCCGCGCCCGGTCGGCGGCCGGGCCCAGGGGCGCGGCCTCGCCGCAGGCGATGCGCAGCAGCAGGCCCAGTTTCTGTCCGCCGTTGGCGGAGGAGCGGCTGATGGCCGCCACCAGATGGGCGTCGGCCTCGATCAGCCCGCCCAGGTCGCCCAGCTTGGCCTGAATGGGGGCGGCGTCTTCTTCCACCAGTCCGGCCCGGCCCAGCGAGCGCTGCAGCGCGGCCAGGCTGGCCAGCCGCGCGGAGGCGGAATCGGGCCCGTGGCGCAGGTCCTTCTCGAATTTCAGTCCGCTGATATTGGCGTCGAGCCAGCGGCAGGCCTGGCGCTTGTTGGCCGCGCCGGTGACGTTCTCGGCCAGCCGGATCAGCGCCTCGGCTTCTTCGCGGGGCGTCATCTCGTCGCCCAGCAGGCTCTCCACGAAGGTGCCTGCCACCAGCATCTTGGAGCGGGTGGTGAAGGCCTCATGCACGTCGTCGATGCTCAGCACCCGGCCGGCGGCGGCGGTCAGGGCCATGGCCAGCGCGCGCAGGGTGGTGATCTCCGCCTCGGCGTCGCCGGGCTTCAGGCGGCGCGGGCCGGTCAGTTCATGCAGCACCCGCTTGGCCACCGCGATGCGGGCGTCCTCGAAGTGGGGGCCGTCCAGCCAGTTGGCCAGGCGCGCGGCCGGGCCGTTCAACTCGGGCATTATCCGGGCCACGCTGGGCTGGACGCTGATCAGGGCCTCCACCGCCTCGGCGCCCGCCAGCCGCGTCATGGCCGACAGCTGCTGGCCAAGGTCCAACCCGGCGCCGATCAGTTCGCCCAGGCCCGCGCGGGACCCCAGGATCTCCGCCAGCGGCTGTTCCAGCACGGCCAGGGCCAGCGCCCGGGGGGCGCCGTCCATCGGGGCCGCGTCGGCCAGGTCCAGCAGGCGCTCGACCTTGTCGCTCCAGGCGTTGGCCCCGGCGATGGCGTTGGCGACGCCCGCGCCCAGCAGGTAGGCGGCTTCCGGATCGCCGGCCACGCGCTCGGCGGCGGCGGCGAAGGGCTCCTTGGTGAAGTCCGGGAAGGCCTTGCGGCGGCCGTCCTTCAGCACCCGCGAGATGGCGCGTTCCACCAGCGCCTGGAAGGAACGGATCAGTTCATGCACCGTCAGCCCGCGATCCTGGGCCTCGGGAATGGCGATCTTCTGGATGGCGTGCTGCAGCTCGGTGCCGGCCGCGTCCAGCTGTTCGATCAGGTCGACCCGGTGCAGCAGCTCAAAGGGGGTGGCGTGGTTTCGAAGCAGCCAGCCGTCCAGCAGCCGCCCGATCCGCTCGCGCGCGTGGCCCGAATAGAGGTCGGAGGGCGAGACGCAGAGCGGCTCCTTGTCCTCGCGCACCTTCTTGGCCTTGCCGGTGTCGGCGTCGCCCTTGGTCAGGATGGTGACGGTGCGGAATTCGCGGGTCTCGAGATCCAGCGTCTCCTTGGAGACGCGCACGGCGGTGACGCTGCCCGCCTGCATCAGCCCCTCGGCGTTGGCCAGCACCTTGGCGCGGTCCTCGCCGGCCATGTCGAGCGTCCAGGGCGAATTGGGCGTGCGCCTGACGAAGAGCTCGTAGTGGATCTGCTGGTCGTCCATGTCGGGCCTCGAGCGCCCCCCACGGCGCGAATGCGAAACGCCGTTATCGCGCTCAGGCCGTTAAGGGTCCGTTTCCCAAACCCGGTTTGTGGCCATCGCCTGGGTAGTTTCCCTCATGGCCTCCGCATGGCCTTTGCGCCGCCTCACTGCAGCCACGCTTGCCTCGTTGAACCGGAGGGCGCACCTGACTACCTTTCCGCGCATTGAGCGACTTGAAGGCGGACGACAGCCGAATGGCCAACATCACCCTGATCGACGACGACGAGAACATCGTCGCCTCCGTGTCCATGGCGCTGGAAAGCCACGGCCATACGGTGAAGGCCTACTACGACGGCGCCACGGGTCTGGCCGCGCTGGAGAACGATCCGCCGGACCTGGCCATCCTCGACGTGAAGATGCCGCGCATGGACGGCATGGAGGTGCTTCGGCGCCTGCGCCAGACCTCCGAGCTGCCGGTGATCATCCTCACCTCCAAGGACGAGGAGATCGACGAGATCCTGGGCTTCAACCTGGGCGCCGACGACTACATGCACAAACCCTTCTCCCAGCGCCTGTTGCTGGAACGGGTGAAGGCGGTGCTGCGCCGCGCGCGCGCCGACCAGGACGACCGTGACGCCATCGCCGCCGGCGGGACCGCCGCCGCCGCGGGGGGCGCCGGCTCCAAGGCCATCAAGCGCGGCCGCCTGACCCTCGACCCCGCCCGCCACGACTGCCTGTGGGAGGGCCGCCCGGTCCGCCTGACGGTGACCGAGTTCCTGCTGCTCCAGTCCCTGGCCCAGCGCCCGGGCTTCGTGAAGAGCCGCGACAACCTGATGGACGCCGCCTACGACGATCAGGTCTACGTCGACGACCGCACCATCGACAGCCACATCAAGCGCATGCGTAAGAAGTTCCGGCAGGTCGATCCGGAATTCGACGCCATCGAGACCCTGTATGGCGTCGGCTACCGCTACCGCGAGTCCTGAGACGGTGGCTCAGCCGGCCCGGCCCGCGCCCAAGCGGCGTTGGCGCTGGCCGGTGGGCTCGCGTCTCGGCCGGCTGATCATCGCGCTGAACCTGGTGGGCCTCGCCATCCTGGTGGGCGGCGCCCTGCTGCTCAACGAACTGCGTCAGGGCCTGGTCAGCGCGCGCATCGACAGCCTGACCACCCAGGGCGAGCTGATCGGCAAGGTCATCGACGGCGCCGCCACCGTCGGCGAGCCCGATCCGGCGCTGGAGGTCGATCACGCCGTCCAGCTGATCCAGCTGCTGTTCATCCCCCACTCCCAGCGGGTGCGCCTGTTCGACGCCCAGGGTCACCTGCTGGCCGACAGCTATGTGGTCGCCGACCGGGTGGAGTGGAAGCTGCTGCCCCCCGCCCAGAAGCGCGACGGCGAGGGCTTCAACTTCTCCATGGGCCCCGACGACGGCCAGCCTAAGGGCAAGATCGCCGACAAGGCCCGCGCGGCCCTGGAGAACGAGGTCCACGGCGCCATGGAGGGCCACAAGGTCTCCGGCATGCGCATCACCGAGACCGGCGAGCGCGTGGTCTCCGTCTCCATTCCCCTGCAACGCGTCCAGGCCGTGCTCGGCGTGCTGACCCTGGAGGCCTCCGACGTCGACGAGATCATCACCGCCGAACGCATGGCGCTGATCCCCTTCATCCTGATCGCGGTGGGCGTCACCCTCATCTCGTCGCTGCTGCTGACCCGCCTGGTTTCTCAGCCGATCCGCCTGCTGGCCCGCGCCGCCGACCGGGTGCGGCTGTCGCGCGCCCGCGCCATCTCCCTGCCCGACCTCGCCCGGCGCGACGACGAGATCGGCGACCTAACCCGTTCGCTCGAGACCATGACCGGCGCCCTGTCGGAACGCATGGACGCCATCGAACGCTTCGCCGCCGACGTGGCCCACGAGATCAAGAACCCGCTCACTTCCATCTCCTCGGCGCTGGAGACCCTGGACCTGGTCAAGGACCCCAAGGCCCGCGACCGGCTGTCGGCCATCCTCAAGCAGGATGTGCGGCGCATGGACCGGCTGGTCACCGACATCTCCAACGCCTCGCGGCTGGATGCCGAGCTGTCGCGCGACAACCCCCACCCCCTCGACGTGGCCCGCCTGCTCTCCGACATCGCCTCCCTCTATGAGACCCCCGGCCGTCAGGGCGCGGCGTCGGTCACCCTCACCGACCAGACCGGCGGCCAGCCCGTCATGGTCTCAGGCCGCGAGGGGCCGCTGGGCCAGGTGTTCCGCAACCTGATCGACAACGCCCGCTCCTTCAGCCCGGAAGGCGGCGGCGTGCGCGTCGGCATCGCCCGCGCCCGGGGCCAGGTGGTGGTCACCGTCGAGGACGAAGGCCCGGGCATCCCGCCCGAAAACCTGGAGACCATCTTCCAGCGCTTCTACACCTCCCGCCCCAAGGGCGCGGCCTTCGGCGGCAACTCGGGCCTGGGCCTGTCCATCGCGCGCCAGATCGTCGAGGCCCACGGCGGCGTCATCGGCGCGGAGAACCTCTCCGGCCAGGGCGGGGGAGGGGGGGGCGCGCGCTTCACCGTCACCCTGCCCGAGGTCCAGGGGTGATACGCCACGCCGGCCTGGTCGCCCTGCGGCTGAAGGGCCACTGGCGCGGCGTCCTCATCGAGGGCCCCTCCGGCGCGGGCAAGAGCGACCTGGCCCTGCGCTGCCTCGCGGCGGGGTTCAGCCTGGTGGCCGACGACCGCACCCTGATCTGGGTCTCCGGCGGCGCCCTCTACGGCCGCGCCCCCGACATCCTGGCCGGCCTGATCGAGCTTCGCGGCCTGGGCGTCCTGCCCGCCCCCGCCATCCCCCTGGCCCGCATCGGCCTGGTCATCGCCTGCGCGCAGGGCCCCGAGGCGGTCGAACGCTACCCCGACCCCGAATCGCTCGACCTGCTGGGCTGCCGCCTTCCCCTGCGGCGCCTGTGGCCTTTGGAGCCCGCCGCCCCCGCGAAATTGCGTCTCGCCCTTGAGTATCTTGGAGCGGGCGCCTAAGGGGCGTATCAAGTCCGCCCGCGCGGCCCCCTTCTTGACGCAAGAAGAGGCCGCGCCCTGGCTAGGGGATCCTTTTTGAGAGATCGGGCATGATCGGGCTCGTGATCGTGACGCACGGGCGCTTGGCGGAGGAGTTTGTCTTCGCCATGGAGCATGTGGTCGGTCCGCAGACAGCCGTGCGCCCGATCTGCATCGGGCCTGACGACGATATGGAAAAGCGCCGCGCCGACATCCTGCGCGCCTGCGCCGAGGTCGATTCGGGCGGCGGGGTCATCCTGCTGACCGACATGTTCGGCGGCACGCCTTCCAACCTGGCCATCTCGGTCATGGAACAGACCCGCGCCGAGGTGATCGCGGGCTTGAACCTGCCCATGCTGATCAAGCTGGCCTCGATCCGCACCCGCGAGCCCCTCGAATCGTGCGTGCACCACGCCCAGGACGCCGGCCGGAAATACATCTCCGTCGCCTCCTACGTGCTGGCGGGCGAGAAATAGTGGCGGCCGCGCGTCGGACTGCCGAGATCGTCAACGAGCGGGGCCTGCACGCCCGCGCCTCGGCCAAGTTCGCCAAGCTGGCCATGACCTTCGACGCCGAGGTGATGGTCGCCAAGGACGGCCATGAGGTCGACGCCCGCTCGATCATGGGCCTGATGATGCTGGCCGCCGGCATCGGCTCGACGGTGGAGGTTTCCGCTGAAGGGGATCAGGCGGAGGAAGCCGTCACGGCGCTGTGCGAGCTGATCGAGAACCGGTTCGACGAAGAGCGCTGACCTCTTCCCTCCCCGTCTGGGGAGGGACACGCGGCCCCGCGCGGCCGCTGGCCGCGCAAGCAGGATTTTGGGCCGCGAGGGTGGGGCAAGTGGATATGCGGCTCCCCACCCCCAAAGGCGAAGCGCCCGCTGGTGAAGGGCTGTGCCCGTTCTGAGTCGGAATTAGGCCCCGCCCTGCATTGAGGGGCGCCTACCCACGGAGCGTGGTGGACGCATAATCACCTGCCCCACCCTGACGACTTCGTCGTCTGTCCCTCCCCAGACGGGGAGGGAAGGGGCTATGCCGCCCCCATCGCCTTCATCCCCAGATCCGCCATCAACGCCGCATCCTTGCCCTGCCCGGGCAACGGCGTCGTCAGCAGCTGCGCGCCCACGAAGATCGAATTCGCCCCCGCCAGGAAGCACAGCGCCTGCAGCTCGCGGCTCATGGCCTCGCGCCCGGCCGCGATGCGCACCATCGACTTCGGACACACCAGCCGCGCCACGGCCACCGTGCGCACGAATTCCAGCCCGTCCAACTCACCCTCGGCCTTCACCTTGTCGCCCAGCGGCGTGCCCCCGATCGGCACCAGCGCATTGACCGGCAGGCTGTCGGGATGCTCCGGCAAGGTCCCCAACTGATGCAGCAGCGAGGCGCGGTCGCGCCGCGTCTCGCCCATGCCCACGATGCCGCCGCAGCAGGTGCTCATGCCCGCGTCGCGCACATGGCCCAGCGTATCCAGCCGGTCCTGATAGGTCCGCGTGGTCACCACCTGCTCGTAATATTCCGGCCCGGTGTCCAGGTTGTGATTGTAGTAGTCCAGCCCCGCCGCCTTCAGCGCCACGGCCTGGTCCGCGGTCAGCATGCCCAGCGTCGCGCAGGTCTCCAGGCCGAGCGCCTTCACGCCCGAAATCATCGCCGCCACCTTGGGCAGGTCGCGGTCCTTCAGGTCGCGCCACGCCGCGCCCATGCAAAACCGCTGCGCGCCGCCGTCCTTGGCCGCCTGCGCGTCGGCGATCACATCGGCAGCCTCCATCAGCTTCGACGCCTTCAACCCGGTATCGAAATGCGAGGACTGGCTGCAATAGCCGCAGTTCTCCGCACAGCCGCCGGTCTTCACCGACAACAGCTGCGACAGCTGCACCTCGGTAGGGTCGAACCATTGCCGGTGGGTGTCGGCCGCCCGGAACACCAGCTCCGCGAAGGGCAGGGCGAACAGCGCTTCGACCTCCTCCAGCGTCCAGTCGTGACGCGGCTCGGCGAAGGCGGGCATGGCCGGAGGAAATTGGGTGGGGGCGTTCATGGCGGTCTCCTGGGGAGAGGATCGCCGCCTCGGTACCAGTGCGGGCGCCTACGGCCAAGCCCGAACGCAACGGCAGGTCTCATCCTCGCTTTGAGCGCGATCCGCGTTGCCCGTCGGCTCCGGGCGGGCTAGTCGTCGCCAACCGCCGTCCCTCTGCTCCCAGAACGCCAGGGTCCGATCCGTGTCGAACCGTGAGATCGAACTGAAGTTCACCGTCGGGGACGCGGGGGCCCAGGCCCTCGCCGACGCCCTGAAGCTGGCCAGGACCAAGGGCAAGACCCTCACCGCCATCTACTACGACAGCGCCGGGCGAGACCTGCGCAAGGCCGGCTTCGCCCTGCGCGTGCGCCAGAAGGGCAAGGCCTTCACCCAGACCATCAAGGGCCCGGGCGACGCCGGCGACGGCGGCGGCTTCGCGCGCGGCGAATGGGAAACCGCCGCCAGGGGCTTCGCCATCGACCGCCAGGCCCTGGCCGCGACCCCCGCCGCGGCCATCGTCAACGGTTCCCTGATCGCGCCCGCCTTCGCCATCCGCGTCCTGCGCCGCACCCGCGAGGTCGACGAGGGCGGCTCGCGCATCGAGATCAGCCTCGACGAGGGCGAGGCCGAGGCCGAGGGCCGCCACTCCCCGATCCGCGAGCTGGAGCTGGAACTGGTCCGCGGCGAGGTGGCCGACCTCTTCGTCCTGGCCCGGCGCCTGGCCAAGGTCGCGCCGCTCACCCTGGGCTTTACCAGCAAGGCCGACCGGGGCTTTTCCCTGGCCGACGGCGAGGGCGCGCGCCATGAGCGCCTCGATGGCCTCAGGCCCGACCAGAGCGCGGGCGAGGCCTTCCGCGCCATCGCCCATGCGGCGCTCACCCAGGCCGGCCTGGCCGGCGAGGTCCTGGCCGCCCGCGACGACGCCGAGGCCGTGCACCGCCTGCGCGTCGGCCTGCGCCGCCTGCGCAGCGCCCTGTCCAGCTTCCGCCCCGTGAGCGCCGACGGCCGCCGCGGTGGGGTGAAGACCGAGCTCAAATGGCTGAGCGGTGTCATGGACCGCGCCCGCGACCTCGACGTCTTCATCGCCGAAACCTTCGAGACCGGCCGCGCCGCCCTCGATCCCGACGCCCAGGCCGCCCTGCTGGCGCGGCTGCAATCGGCCCGCGCCAAGGCCTATGCCGCGGCCCGCGAGGCCCTGGCCTCCGGGCGCTACCGCACCCTGCTGCTGGAAACCGCCGCCTGGCTCGAGGCCGGCCCCTGGCTGCGCGGCGCCGGCTCGCCCGACCGCGACCGGCCCGTGGACGTCTTCGCCGCCCAGGTCATGGACCGGCGCCTGAAAAAGATCCTCAAGCGCGGCGCCGATCTGCGCACGCTGACCCCGCCCGACCGCCACAAGCTGCGCATCGCGGTCAAGAAACTGCGCTACGACGCCGACGCCTTCGCCGCCCTCTATGGCCATAAAAAGCGGGCCCGGCGCTTCATCGGCGCCGTGCGCGGCCTGCAGGAGGCGCTGGGGACCTTGAACGACCTGGCCGCCGGCGGCCTGCTGGCCGCCTCCCTGGTGCGCACCGGCGCCCGCGCCGGCCAGAACGAAGCCGCCTTCGCCGCCGGCGAGATCGTCGGCGCCGCAGGGGTACGAGAACCCGACCTCCTCGACGCCGCCGAAGACGCCTACGACGCCCTGGAGGACGCCGACCCCTTCTGGACCTGAGCCGGGGGAAGCTGAACCATATGTAACTGGCCTCCACGCCCCGCCCATGCGAACCGGCAGGCCCTGGTTTTCCCGCCGCCTGAGGGTTCGATGAAGTCGCTTCTCCCGTTTGCCGCCGTCCTTTTCGCCGGCCTGCTCGGCTCCGCCGCCGGCGCGCCGGCCGCGCCGGACCACGCCGTCGCCTACCGCCTCTCGCCCCAGTTCGATCACGGCAGGCTTACCGCGCTGAAGGTCGACATCCGCTTCACCGCCGACCCCGACGGCGAGACGCGCCTGGACCTGCCCGACCACTGGGCCTCGGAAAAGGACTATTGGAAAACCCTGCGTGACCTGAAGATCGACGGCGCCGTCTCCGTCGCCGAGGACGGCCCGCAAGCGCGCATCGTCAAGTCGCGCCCCAATGCCCCTCTCCACGTCACCTACCGCGTCGTCTCCGGCTATGACGCCGACCCGGGCTTCACCGGCGGCAATCCCTTCAAGACCGTGGTGCGGCCCACCTGGTTCGAATTCCACGGCGAGAGCGTCTTCGCCTCCCCCCACGGCGACGACGCCCGCCCGGCCCGCTTCAGCTGGGGCGCGGGCTTCCCCAAGGCCTGGCAGAAGGCGTCGGACCTGGAGCATGGCGCCATGGGCCGCCCCATGGCCGTGGGCGACATCATCGAAAGCATCACCCTGGGTGGCGCCGACGTCACCGTCCAGACCCGCACCGTGGCCGGCAGCGTGATCCGCGTGGCCATGCGCGGCGCCTGGAAGTTCAACGAAGCCGCCTTCGCCGACCTCACCGTGAAGATCGTCGGCGGCCAGCGCGGCTTCTGGAACGACATCCACGACCCCTATCTGGTCACCCTGATCCCCGTGGCGGGGGGCAGCGACACCGTCACCTCCATCGGCGGCAGCGGCCGCACCGACGCCTTCGCCCTCTACGCCACCACCAACGCCGACGGCGCGGCCCTGCGCTATGTGGTGGCCCATGAGAACATCCACACCTGGATCCCGCGCCGCATCGGCTCCATGCCCGCCGAGCACGAAGAGACCGACTACTGGCTGTCGGAGGGCTTCACCGACTTCTACGCCTACCGCACCCTGCTGCGTTCGGGCGTCTGGTCGCTGGAGGACTTCACCGAGGAGCTGAACCGGACCCTGAGCGCCTATAGCCAGAGCCCCGTGCGCGAGGCGCCCAACAGCGTCATCGTCGCCGACTTCTGGAACAATCAGCCCACCGAGAAACTGCCCTACCAGCGCGGCCTCTTCCTGGCCTTCCTCTGGGACCAGCGGCTGCGCACGATGAGCCACGGCGCGCTCGACTTCGACGACGTCCTGCTGGCCATGCGCGACCAGGCCATGGCCCGTCCCGCCGGCGCGCCGCCCCTGATCGCCACCAGCATCCTGCCCGGCGCCTATGCCGCCAAGGGCGGCGGCGATCTCGCCCCCGACATCGACCGCTATGTGAAAAAGGGCGGGCCCATCCTGCTGCCGGCCGACCTGTTCGCCGGCTGCGCCGTCATCGATACCGCCACCATGCCCCGCTTCGAGCGAGGCTGGGACGCGCAGGCCACCACCGCGGCCGGCAACGTCATCACCGGCCTGCGCGACGACACCCCCGCCCACGCCGCCGGCCTGCGCAACGGCATGAAGATCGTCAAGCGCGAGTTCGGCGCGCCCGGCGACTCCCGCGTCGAATACGGCCTGCGCATCCTCATCGACGGCAAGGAGCAGGTGTTCAAATTCATGCCCGTCGGCAAGGGCGTGGTGACCCTCCAGACCGTGACGCTGGTTCCTATGGACGACGCGAAACGCGCGGCCTGCGTGAAGAGCATGAGCGGCGTCTAGCACATCTTCCCTCCCCGTCTGGGGAGGGACAGGCGACGCAGTCGCCAGGGTGGGGCAAGTGATTATGCGGCCGCGACGCCCGAAGAGTATGCACCCCTTCGTGCGGGTCTGAGACCCGATTCTGACTCGGCAACGAGGCACAGCGCGCCATCAACAGGCGCTTCACCTTCGGTCGTGGCGTGTCGCATATCCACCTGCCCCACCCTGCCGGTCCTACGGACGACTGTCCCTCCCCAGACGGGTGAGGGAAGGGCGGACATAAAGACATCTTTATATCCTTATTGCGAGAACTCCCCCCCGGCGCTATACCGCGCGCCACACACTCAAGAGGAGCTCCGCCCGTGGCCGACTACATCGTGCGCGACATCGCCCTGGCCGATTGGGGCCGCAAAGAACTCGACATCGCCGAGACCGAAATGCCGGGCCTGATGGCTCTGCGCGAAGAGTTCGGCAAGGATCAGCCGCTGAAGGGCGCGCGCATCGCCGGCTCCCTGCACATGACCATCCAGACCGGTGTGCTGATCGAAACCCTCCAGGCCCTGGGCGCCGAAGTGCGCTGGGCCAGCTGCAACATCTTCTCCACGCAAGACCACGCCGCCGCCGCCATCGCGGTGAAGGGCACCCCCGTCTTCGCCATCAAGGGCGAGAACCTGATCGAGTACTGGGACTACGCCCACAAGATCTTCGAGTGGCATGACGGCGGCTACCCCAACCTGATCCTCGACGACGGCGGCGACGCCACCCTGCTGTGCGTGCTGGGCCCCAAGGCGGAAAAGGACCCCACCGTCCTCGACAAGCCCACCAACGAAGAGGAAGAAGCCCTCTTCACGGTGATGAAGCGCTACCTGAAGGAGAAGCCCGGCTTCTATTCGGCCATCGCGGCTTCCGTCACCGGCGTGTCGGAAGAGACCACCACGGGCGTCCACCGCCTCTACCAGATGGCCGCCAAGGGCGAGCTTCCCTTCGCCGCCATCAACGTCAACGACAGCGTCACCAAGTCCAAGTTCGACAACCTCTACGGCTGCCGTGAAAGCCTGGTCGACGCCATCCGCCGCGGCACCGACGTGATGCTGGCCGGCAAGGTCGCCGTGGTCCTGGGCTACGGCGACGTGGGCAAGGGCTCCGCGGCCTCCCTGCGCAACGGCGGCGCCCGCGTCATCGTCACCGAGGTCGACCCGATCTGCGCGCTGCAAGCGGCCATGGAAGGCTATGCCGTCCAGACCATCGAGGACGTCGCCGGCCACGCCGACATCTTCGTCACCGCCACCGGCAACAAGGACGTGCTGACGGTCGACCACATGCGCGCGATGAAGAACAACGCCATCGTCTGCAACATCGGCCACTTCGACTCCGAAATTCAGATCGCCGGCCTGCGCAACTTCAAGTGGGACGAGATCAAGCCCCAGGTCCACCACGTGGAATTCCCGGACGGCAAGAAGATCATCGTGCTCTCCGAAGGCCGCCTGGTGAACCTCGGCAACGCCACCGGCCACCCCTCCTTCGTGATGAGCGCCAGCTTCACCAACCAGACCCTGGCCCAGATCGAACTGTGGACCAACCGCAAGGCCTATGAGAACCAGGTCTACACCCTGCCCAAACACCTCGACGAAAAGGTCGCCATGCTCCACCTGGCCAAGCTGGGCGTGAAGCTGACCGTGCTCAACAAGGACCAGGCCGACTACATCGGCGTGCCCGTGGCCGGCCCCTTCAAGCCCGACCACTACCGCTACTAGGACCTTCTAGGCCCTCCCCACAGACGCGCTCGCGCGCGTCTATTCCCCTCCCCACAGACGCGCTCGCGCGCGTCGTTGGGGGGAGGTGGCCCCCGTCAGGGGGTCGGAGGGGGGCGTGCCGCCCGCTGACTCTGCTGAAGCGTTCGATCTACCGCAAACCATTGGACGGCGGATACGCCGGCGCACCTGGCCCCCCTCCGTCGGCTGACGCCGACACCCCCCAACGGCGCTGAGCGCGCCTGTGGGGAGGGGGCTTTGGGCCGCGCTACCCCAACAGCCACCCAAACGTGCGCGCCACGAACGCCTGTCCGTCGCGCTCGACCGGCGGCGCATGGGCCATCACCACCTTCCGCGAAGGCCAGGCCGCGATGCGCTGGATCGCGGCCCGCGCGGCGCGCCGGTCCACGAAGGCGTTGCGGAACTTGCGCGGCACCTGGGGCGCCGGCCCCACCATCAGGTCCAGCCGGGCCACCACCGCGCGCCAGCCGCTGAACCAGCCCGGCCCGAAATGCTGGATCAGGTCAGTGAACAGCGCCGTGCCGCTCTTGCGATGGAAGAAGACCACCTCGGTGGTGATCAGATTGCCCCGCACCGCCACCTGGTCGATCTCCGCCGCCCAGTCCTGCGGCGGCGCGTCGTCCAGGTCGCCGTCGAAGTTCAGGTCCTTGCGCCGCGTGCGCAGCCCCGGCGGCGCATAGGTCTTGGCCTGCGGAAAGGCCCGCTGCCAGTCGGCCAGGAACAGGTGGTGCAACGAATTGGGCGCGATCAGATAGCGCACCTCGCCCAGCGCCTCGACCTCCCCCCGCAACGCGTCCGACAACGTCACCGGCGACCAGACGAACAGCCGCCCGCCGGACAGCCGGATCACCGCCATGCGGGTCGGATAGCGGAAGCCGGCCACCGCCGTGATCGGGCCGTCGGCCAGCCAGATCTCATCCCCGAATGGCTGCAACATCGTCGGGTCCATGGCATCCTCCGGGATCGGGCGTCAGCCGCTCGAAAGGCCAAGCGCCGCAACAGCTGGTAGGCCGCTAGACGCCTATCCGTCAAAGCATCCGTCAATGGGATTGGCGGCCTGAAATCGGCGGCCGGCGGCACGCCCAGCGTCGCGTTTGCCGCGACATCGGCATTGCAGAAGCTAAGCTTCGCCCCGCAAGGGCTGGGGAAAGCCATAGGGCGCGGAAAGGAGACGAGCGTCCTTTCAGCCGCGTGCCAGCGCGGCGATCCTGCGGATCTCTGGGGCAAACGCCGTCGGATTGAACGGTTTGGCGATCAGCCCGGCGGCGCCCAGGGCGCAATAGCTCGCCGCGTCCTCCGGCCGCGCCCGCGCCGTGACGAAGATGATGGGCGTATCCCTGACAAACGGGCGGCTCCGGATCTCCGCGAAGACGCACGGCCCGTCCATTCCCGGCATCATGACGTCCAGCAGGATGACATCCGGCGGGCGCCCCCCTTCGTCGAGCAGGGCCAGCGCCTGAGGCCCCGACTCGGCGAGGCGCACGGCCATGTCCTCGTCCGCCTCGAGGCAGAGTCCGGCCAGGGTCCGAAGGTCCGGGTCATCGTCCACGTAGAGGACGGTCAGCTTCGCGCCCATGAGGCCTGCCCCCTCCCTGGGGGGGTTTTAGGAAGAGGTCTTCTGAGTACTTATACGTGTAATAGGCTCCCGCGATCACAACTTGTCCAACACCATCTCCTCCGATGGTCCCGCCCCCCATCTCGCTCCCGCGTCTCAGGAGGCAGGCTGTCCGGGCGGCAGGGCAGCGGCCTCCAGCGCCGCTTCGAGGCTGCGCAGCTGCGCCGGGCGGACATCTCCGCCATCGGACAGGACGTCGTCGATCTCGCGGGCGAGATCCCCCATCTGGCCAAATCCCAGTACGCCGGCCGTGCCCGACAGGTGGTGGATCATCGTCTGGAAGCGGCGCTCGGTCATGGCGACGGGCTCGGCCATCCCCGCCCGCAGCAATGAAAGATCGTCGAAGCACCGCTGACGGAAGCGTTCGCGCAGGGATACAAGGGCCTTGTCCATGCTGGCGACCCTACAGGTCCGCCGGCCCCGCCGGGGTGGACCAATCGCCTCACCCGTCGCCGCCGGCGGCCGATCCGTGAACAAAGGTAAACGTTCGCGCGCCGACCTCGGCGCGCGGGCAACGCGCGGCGTCCACGCGGGTTGTCCGCCCCGCGGACGCTCATCCATACCCCCGCGGACCGCCATAAACACTGATTCATATATGGTTTCCGCGCCCGGGCGACCCTACAACCCCACCGTCAGCCACGTAGTTTTCGAGCGTATTCCGGCCAAGGCGCAGGTTGTTACGACGTGGATATTCAGCCGAAATTCGGTAAAAGAGGGCGGTCATGGTTAACGTGGCGCAACGTATACTTTGTGAATTTGGACGATTTGAGGCGTAATATTCGCACAACAGTCGATGTTATCGGTTCTTTAAGTATGGAATGTTCAGTTGGGATAAGTCTTTCGCCATCCATTGCGACGCCGAAAAGTCGGTGATCTCGCACCAGGCGCAGCCCAGAAGGAACTGATCGCGATGACCACGACCTCACATCTCAGGGATGCCTCGACCGATACCCAGGCCTCCGCCGTCGCCGCGAGCGCCCACCTCGTCGACGTCATCCCGCTGCCGGCGACCCTTCAGGTCCTGCTGGTCGAGGATGACGACGCTGACGCCTACCTCATCGAGCGCGCCCTGGCCGGCAACCCCCGGGTTGGCGCCATCATCCGCGCCCGGGACGGCGTGGAGGCCCTGGAGCTGGTGGATGCGCGCCGGATGAAGCCCGACCTGGCGATCATCGACCTGCATATGCCGCGCAAGGACGGCTTTGCCCTGCTGTCCGAACTCGCGGCCCGGGTCGTCGTGGAATTTCCCTCGGTCATCCTGACCTCGTCGAAGCGAGGCGCCGACGCCCTGCGGTCGAGAAAGCGCGGCGCCACCCTCTTCGTCACCAAGCCCAACAGCCTGGAGAAGCTGACCGCCGCCCTCGATCGTGTGGTCGCCACCGTCTAGAGCGCTTTCCGGCGAAGTGGAAACCGGTTCGCCGCCGAAAAGCGCGACAAAACAAACAGCGAGAGCGCCGCTCCGATTCTATCGGAGCGGGCAAGGCTCTAGATAGCGCCGTCAACCTCCAGGAAGGGTTGGAATTCCAATGTTTAAGACGGAACTGCCGCCCATTCCGGAGCGGGGACCGGGCATGGCCCCGCTTTCCCTCCTGTGCGTGGATGACGACGCCCTCTTCCTCGACTTCATCGCGCTGACGGCCGCCAGGGTCTTTCCGGGGGCGAGGATCGACACCCTGCTGGACTCCATGGAGGTCGATGGGGTCTGCGCGGCGACGACCTACGACTGCGTGGTGCTCGACTACCGCATGCCGGGGCTGGACGGGCTGGCCTGCGCCAAATCCCTGCACGCCGCCTATCCCTATCTGCCGATCATCCTGGTCACCGGGGCTGGTGACGGAGAGGTGGCGACAAGCGCCCTGCACAACGGGGTGACCGACTATGTTCCCAAGTCGCGGCTGAGCGCCCAATCCCTGCGCCGCACCATCGACAACGCCATCCGTCTGGCTGCCCAGAAGCGCACCATCGACCACCAGCGTGTGGAACTGGAGACCTTCACCTTCGCCCTGGCCCATGACTTCAAGCAGCCTCTGCGCCAGATCGTCACCTTCACCCGGATGCTGTCTGCGGAGCTGGGCGACGGCCTGCCGGCCGACGCCGCCAGTCACATGACCTTCCTCAACACCGCCGCACGACGGCTCTCCAAGCTGGTGGACGCCATGTCGTCCTATGCCCTGCTCAGTCAGCCGGCGGCGATGACGCCGATCGATCTTGGCGAGGTCGCCACGGAGGTATGCGCCTCCCTGTCGTCCTACATAGAGGACCGCAAGGGCCGTGTTGTCGTGACGTCGGCTCAGACGGTTTACGCAAACCGGACGCTGATGACCCAGGTCCTGCTCAATCTGATCGTCAACGGGTTGAAGTACAATTCCAGCGCCACGCCCACCGTCTCGATCCGGACCACGACGACAAAGGACCACTGCAGGATATCGGTGCGCGACAATGGCATCGGCATCGATCAGCAGTATCAGGACCAGATCTTTTCGCCCCTGGTCCGGCTCCATTCCGAAGCGGAGTATTCGGGCACCGGACTGGGCCTGACCATCGTGCGTCGCGCCATGGCCGCCCAGAACGGCGCCGTCACCTGCAGGTCCGGGCCAGGGTGTGGTTCGGAATTCCTGCTCAAGGTCCCCCTGGCGGCGCTGCACTGACGCCGTTGGCACCGGCGCCTCGCCGGCGCGAGCCGCAGCCGCCCCACCGATCGACAGGTCCGCCTGCCTGCTTCACGCAGGGGCAGGGCCGCCGGCCTCGAACCGGCCCGAACGACTGCTCGACTGTCGGCGCGGCGTTCTCCAGGCAGGCGGGTGGAGATCCCGCCGGGGGCCGACTTTGGCGCCATCATGCGGGCCATGGCCGAGGCCGCCATCGCCGCCCTGCCGAAGCGGCGACGCGCGGCGCCGGCCCGTCTGACGGGCATGGCCCATGCCCTGGCCAACCCGGCGCTGCTGGCCCGCGGCGAGGAGACCGCGGTGGCCCGATACGCCGACGCCGCGGCTTGGTGGCGCCAAGCCATACCGGATGAAAGCAGCCTGCCGATGCCGCCGGAGGTGCTGGTCCGCGTCATCGGCGCCCTCACTGAAGGGCTGACCCTCCAGCGGCTGATGACCCCCGACCTGATCCCCGACGCCGTCATCCACGCCGCCTTCGCGGCCCTGGTCTGCGGTCCTGCGCCACCCGAAAGTTGACCGCCGGTCGGTTTTTCTGCCAACCTCCAGGGACTGACGGACCGGGGAGCATCGTCATGACCACGCAAGCCGCCACCCCGCCCCCGCGCTGGCCCGCCCTCGGCGTCCACGTTTTCGGTCTCGGTATCATGGCCCTGGCCCTGGTCTGCCTGGCTTTCGGGACCTTCGACCCGGGCCAGCCCCTGCCCAAGACCTTCCCCGGACGGACCGTCCTGGCCTACGCCGTCGCCGCCTTCATGCTCGCCGCCGGCCTGGGGCTCCAGTGGCGGCGCACCACGGCCTGGGCGGCGGCGGCCATCACCACCTACTGGTCCCTCGTCGTCGTCATCTTGCTGAACGGCCGGGTGGTGCTGGCCCATCCCACGGAATACGGCGCCTACAGCGGCCCCGCCGCCCAGGTGGCCATCGCGGCTGCCGCCCTGATCGTCTACGCCACCCACGCCGAGCTTGATGCGGTCCGCGCGCGGCGCCTTATCCGTGGGGCCCAGATGGTGTTCGGGGTCTGCGCCATCCTGTTCGGCGGCGCCCACTTCTTCTACATGACCATGACTGCCCCCCTGGTCCCCCACTGGCTGCCGCTCGGCGGGGTGTTCTGGGGCTATGCGACCGGCGTCTTCCATATCGCCGCGGGCCTGGCCATCCTCACCGGCATCCGCGCGCGCTTGGCCGCCATCCTGCTCACCATCATGTATGCCGCCTTCACCCCCCTGGTGCACCTGCCCCTAGCGCTCGCCCACCCCACCGACCTTTGGACCTGGGCCGAGAACGCCGCCAACGTCGTCCTGACCGGCTGCGCCTGGGTGGTGGCCGACTCCCTTTTGCCCACCGGGGACATGTTCGCTCTCAAATCCCAAAGGCGGGCTTCTCCGGCCTGACCGTACGTGTCCCCCGCTCGGGCCTGCGCTGTGTCGGGGACACGTACGGACGGGCGCTCGCGGCTACGAATCCGAGGTTTGAGAGCGAACATGTCCCCGGCCTCACCCACTTTCACTTCCTGTTAGCGCCCCGTCCCGCTAATCACCTTCCATGCCGTCAGCGCTCATCATGTCCAGCCACGTCGCCGGATCCCGCGTGGGCGGCTCGGCCCAGGCCGCCGCCCTCATCCAGTTCAAGATCGACAGCTTCGTCGTGCCCACCGTCCTCTATGGCCGCCACCCCGGTTGGGGCGCGCCGGGCGGCGCCGCCGTGCCGATCGAGGCCTTCGAGGGCATGCTGGACGGCATCGAGGCCAACGGCCTGTTCGGAATGACCGACCTGGTCATCACCGGCTATTTCGCTTCGCCCGAACAGGTGCGCGCCGCCGCCCGCGCCATCGACGCCGTGCGCGCCGCGCCCCGCGACGAGGCCTATGCGCGCAAACCCATCATCGTCGTCGACCCCACCATCGGCGACGCCGGCAAGGGCCTCTACGTCCCCGTCGAGGTGGCCCAGGCCATCCAGGCCGAGCTGATCCCCCGCGCCGACCTGCTCTGCCCCAACGCCTGGGAGCTTCAGCGCCTGTCGGGCTCCGAAGCCCGCGATCCGCGCCACGCGGTGGCGGCCGCGCGGCTGATGCCCTGTCCGGTGCTGGTCTCCTCGGTGTCGCGCGGCGGCGAGATCGGCGTCGTCTATGCCGACAAGCGCGAAGCCTGGCTGGCCGCCCACCAGAAGCACGAGCGCTCGCCCAACGGGGCCGGCGACCTGATCACCGCCCTTTTCGCCGCCTCCATGCTGGAGGGCCAGACCATCTCCTACGGCCTGGCGCGCGCCATGGGCGGGCTGGTGGAAACCATCGCCTCGGCCAACGCCTGGGCCTCGCCCGAACTGCCCATCGTCGGCATGGCCGCGCGCATCAAGCAGGCCTCGCCCGCCGTGCGCATGGAGCGGCTGGCGTGAGCCTTTCAGGGATTTGCGACCCGCGCTTCCGGGCGGTCCGCGACGTTTTCGAAAAGAGCTTCACCGACGGCGAGGAGCTCGGCGCCCGCTTCTCCTTCATCGTCGAGGGCGAGACGGTCATCGATCTGTGGGGCGGCCACGCCGACCTCAAGCGCGAGCGCGCGTTCGATGAGGCCACCCTGGTCCCCGTCTTCTCGGTGACCAAGGCGCTGACCGCCACCCTGATCGCCCGCCTCGTCGAGGCCGGGAAACTCTCCTACACACAGCCCGTCGCCGAGGTCTGGCCGGAGTTCGCGCAAGCCGGCAAGGCCGCCATCACCCTCGAACAGATGATGAGCCACCAGGCCGGCCTGCCCGGCTTCCTGGAGCCCATGGACCCGGCCCTGTGGTTCGACTGGGACGCCATCTGCGCCAAGCTGGCGGCGTTGCCGCCCATGTGGCCGCCCGGCACGGCCAGCGGCTACCACGCCGTCACCGTCGGCTACCTGGCCGGCGAGGTCTTCCGCCGCGTGGACGGCCGCACGGTCGGCGCGGCGCTGAAGGAAGACGTGCGCGAAGCCCTGGGCCTCGACCTGTGGATCGGCCTGCCCGACGAACAACACGGCCGCGTCGCCGAACTCCAGCGCCCCAAGGCCCTGCCCCAGTTCGGCGAAGTCACCGATCCCAAGAAGGCCGCCTTCCTCACCCCCTGGGCCGCGCCCGGCGGACGCAGCGGCGCCGACTGGCGCCGGGCCGAGATCCCCTCCGCCAACGGCCATGTGCGCGGTCTCGACCTGGCCAGGTTCATGGCCCTGCTGGCCGGCGGCGACAGCCCCCTGCTCAAGGCCTCGACGGTGGCCGAGGCCTCAAGGGAGCGCATTCAGGGCCAGGACCTGGTGCTGCCCTATGTGATCAGCTGGGGCGCCGGCTACATGCGCAACGTCCCCAACTTCTTCCATGGCCCCACGCCCACCACCTTCGGCCACTCCGGCTGGGGCGGCGCCTGCGCCTTCGCCGACACCGCGCGCCATGTGGCCGGCGCCTATGTGATGAACAGGCAGGACGTCCACCTGATCGGCGACCCGCGCTCGCGCCGCCTGATCGACGCCGCCTACGCCTGCCTCTAGGGCTTAAGGAAGGCGACCACCTCGGCCTCGAAGCGCGCCGGCTGGTCGACCATGATGAAGTGGTGGCTGGGCTCGATGCGCACCAGCCTGCCGTTCGCCAGGGTGGCGTAGAGCCTGCCCACGAAGGCGTCAGTCTGTTCCGCCGTCTGGCGGCCGAACTGCGGGCCGTGGGCATAGAGGATGGTCGCCGGCGCGGTGATCCGCGCGAGCTCCGGACGCAGGTCGGTGAAGATCAGGTCGCTGAACGCCTGGGCCGAGACCGTGCGGTCGCTGTAGAGGCTCCAGCCGACCACCGTCATCTGCATCGGGCCCGCGCTCAGCAGGGGCGCGGTGTTGGAAATCGAGCCCCGCAGCCAGGCCTTGTCGTCGCCGCCCTTCATCCCCGCCGTCATGCTGGCCGCCATGCCGCGCAGGGTGTCGTTGACGCTGGGCTGGCCGAACAGGGCGCCGAACCAGGGCAGGCTGTCGACCGCCATCACCCGGCCCACGTCGCCCGGATGGCGCGCCGCCAGGGCCAGGGCCAGTTCGCCGCCCATCGAGTGGCCGATCACCGCCGGCGCCGTCAGGTGCTGGTCGTGGATGTAGTGGTCCAGCGCCTCGACCACCGGCGAGAACACCTCGCCCTGGCCGTTCAGTCCGGCGGGCGTTCCCGCGAACCCCGCCACCTGGATCAGGTGGAAGCGGTAGCGGCCCTTCAGCCTGGCCACCAGCGGCGCATAGGTCTCGCGCGACGAATTCAGCCCCGGGATCAGGATCACGTCCGGCCCCCTGCCCACCACCTCCACCGTGAAGCGCCCATACCGCAACGGCCGCGTATCCGCCGCCGGCTTCGGATAGGCCGACGCCTCCGTGGGCAGGGGCGCGGGCGCCGCCGTCTGGGCGAGCGCCTCCGCGCCGGCGCTGATCGTCAGGATGGCGGCGGCCAGGGCGGCCAGGACGGAACGCGGCATCACATCACTCCTCAACAATGAGAAGAGAACTTTGCATTCCAAAGTTATCTCGTCAAGCAGCCCTCTGAATCAACCCCCAGATCAACCTGCCTAGCCTTCCATATCCAGCGAATACCCCGCCGACCGCACCGTCCGGATCGGGTTGACCTCCTCGGCCCCCAGCGCCTTGCGCAGCCGCCCGATGTGCACGTCCACCGTGCGCGCCTCCACGTAGACGTCCGACCCCCACACCGCGTCCAGCAGCTGTTCGCGGCTGAACACCCGGCCCGGATGCTGCATCAGATAGTCGAGCAGCCGGAACTCCGTCGGACCGAGGTGGATCTCCTTGCCGTCGCGCTTCACCCGATGGGCGACACGGTCGACGACGATGTCGCCGTGGCTCAGGCGGTCGTCGGCCAGGCCCGGCCGGATGCGGCGCAGCACCGCGCGGATGCGCGCGGTCAGCTCGGTCATCGAGAAGGGCTTGACCACATAGTCGTCGGCGCCGGTGTCGAGCCCACGGATGCGGTCGCTCTCCTCGCCCCGCGCGGTCAGCATCAGGATCGGCACATTGCGCGTCTCGGCGCGGCTGCGCAGCCGCCGGCAGACCTCGATGCCGCTGATCTTGGGCAGCATCCAGTCCAGCAAAATCAGGTCAGGCAGTTGCTCGTCGACCTGGGTCAGCGCCTCCTCGCCGTCGGCGGCCACGGTGACGCGATAGCCCTCCTTGTCGAGGTTGTACTGCAGCAGGGTGGCCAGGGCGTCTTCGTCCTCGGCGACCAATATATAGGGGGTGACCACTTAAGTGTTCTCCGAGCCTATTGGGGCTTGAGGCTGTCGAGCTTGGGGCGTTGCGAGACGATCTCCTCGCCGGTGATCTGGAAGTGGACGATCTCGGCGATGTTGGTGGCGTGGTCGCCGATCCGCTCCAGGTTCTTGGCAATGAACAGCAGGTGCGCCCCGGCGGTGATCGTGCGCGGATCGCCCATCATGTAGGTCAGCAGTTCGCGGAACAGGGCGTTGTAGTGCTCGTCCACCTCCTCGTCGCGCAGCCACACGGCCACGGCCCTGTCGATGTCGGCGTGGCTATAGGCGTCGATGACGTCCTTCAGCCGGCCGGCCACCAGCCGGCCCATGCGGCCGATGGAGCGGGTCAGCGCCGTCGCCGGATCGTTCTCGGCCAGGATCAGGGTGCGCTTGGCGATGTTCTTGGCCAGGTCGCCGCAGCGTTCCAGGTTGGAGGCGATCTTCATCGCGCCGACCGTACGGCGCAGGTCGTTGGCCATCGGCTGGCGCAACGCGATCAGGCGGATGGCGGCCCGCTCGATCTCGGTGTCCAGGGTGTCCAGCCGCTCGTCGCGGCCGACGATGGCCTGGGCCAGCGTGGTGTCGCGCTTGGTGACGGCGGCGATGGCGTCGTTGACCTGGGATTCGGCCAGCCCGCCCATGCGGGTGACCTCCGCCGTCAGGTGGGCCAGTTCGTCGCCGTAGGATTTGACGATGTGCTCGTTCATGTCGGGGTCCTCAGCCGAACCGGCCGGTGATGTAGTCCTGGGTGCGGCTGTCCTTGGGGTTGGTGAACATCTCCTCGGTGGAGCCGCTCTCGACCAGTTTCCCCAGGTGGAAGAAGGACGTGCGCTGCGACACCCGCGCGGCCTGGGCCATGGAGTGGGTGACGATGACGATGCAGAACTGCTGACGCAGCTCGTCGATCAGCTCCTCGATCCGCGCCGTGGCGATGGGGTCGAGCGCCGAGCAGGGCTCATCCATCAGGATCACTTCCGGGGCCACGGCGATGGCCCGGGCGATGACCAGCCGCTGCTGCTGGCCGCCGGACAGGCCGGTGCCGGGCTGGTTGAGGCGGTCCTTGACCTCCTCCCACAGGCTGGCGCGCTTCAGCGAGGCCTCGACGATCTCTTCAAGGTCGGCCTTGCCGGCGGCCAGGCCGTGGATGCGCGGGCCATAGGCGACGTTCTCGAAGATGGACTTGGGGAAGGGGTTGGGCTTTTGGAACACCATGCCGACCCGCGCGCGCAGGGTCACCGGGTCGATCTGGCGGTCGTTGACGTCCTCGCCATCGAGCAGCACCTCGCCGGTCACCTTGGCGCCGGGGATGGTGTCGTTCATCCGGTTGATGCAGCGCAGGAAGGTGGACTTGCCGCAGCCGGACGGGCCGATGAAGGCGGTGACCGCCTTGCCGGGGATGTCGACGTCCACGTCGAACAGCGCCTGCTTGGCGCCGTAGAAGACGTTGATCTTCTTGGCCTGGACCTTGAGCGTGCCGGTGGGCGCGTCGGCATGGGCGCCGATCGCGGCGGTGCGCAGCCGGATCTCAGGGACGCCGTCGGCATGATCGCCTTGATGGCGCTCGGGGGTGGTCATGGGCGATCCCGAAGGGTTGGAGGGGTCTTTGGAGATGTAGGACATCAAACTACCACCGGCGTTCGTAGCGGCTGCGAAGATAGATGGCCGTGCCGTTCATCAAGATCATGAAGGCCAGCAGCACCATGATGCAGGCGGCGGTCATCGACAGGAAGGCGCGCTCCGAGGCGTTCTCCCAGATGAAGACCTGGACCGGCAGGACGGTGGCGGCGCTCAGGAAACCGCGCGGCAGGTCGGATGAGAAGAACACCATGCCGACCATCAAGCCGGGCGCGGTCTCGCCCATGGCGTGCGACAGGGCCAGGATGGCGCCGGTCATGATGCCCGGGCGCGCCATCGGCAGCACATGGTGGAAGACGGTCTGGGTGCGCGAGGCGCCGACGCCAAGCGCCGCTTCGCGGATCGAAGGCGGCACGGCCTTCAGGGCCGAGCGGGTGGCGATGATCACCGTGGGCAGCGCCATCAGGGCCAGCACCAGCCCCCCCACCAGGGGCGTGGAGCGCGGCACGCCCATCATGTTGATGAACAGGGCCAGGCCCAGCAGGCCGTAAATGATGGAGGGCACGGCGGCCAGGTTGTTGATGTTGACCTCCAGCAGGTCGGTCCAGCGGTTCTTGGGCGCGAACTCTTCCAGATAGACGGCGGTCAGCACGCCGATCGGGATGGCCAGCAGGCCCACCACGATCAGGGTCAGGGCCGAGCCGATGGCGGCCCCGGCCACGCCCGCCTGTTCCGGCTGGGTGGAGTCGGCGTGGGTGAGGAAGTCGGTGTTGAACTTCGAGGTGACCTGGCCCTTGGCCTTCAGCTGGTCCAGCCAGCCCAGCTGGGCGTCGTCCAGCCGCCGGTCGCCCTCGGCCGTCGAACGCTTGATCAGGCCCTTGTAGTAGAGGCCTGCGTCGGCCCCGATCGGCCCGTCGACGGTGACCGTCTTGCCGATCAGCGAGGGGTCGGCCTTGATCTTCTTCAGCAGGTCATAGCCCAGGGCCGGCGACAGCAGGGCGCTCATCTTGCCCGAGCGCTCGCCCACGTCGTCGTCGGTGAGGCCCAGTTTCGCCAGCGCCGCCGTGGAAATCATATAGTCCCAGTTGACGCCGTTCAGCGCGCGCGCGTCGACCTTGGCCGGGTCCACATAGACCGCCACGCTGATGCGGTTCTGCACGAAGGTGGACCAGCCCTGCGAGACGATCCGCCCCAGCAGGATGACCAGGAAGCTGAGCGCCACGATGATGGCGGTGCGGCCATAGAGGCGGAAGCGGAACTCCGCCGCGTGGCGCGCCTTCAGGCGCTTGGCCGCGGCCAGCGTCTTGGGCGTGGACCCGGAGGCGTGGCCGGGTCCGCTCGGCTGGGTCGCGCCGGCGATGAGGGCGGCGTCAGTCATATTGTTCCCGGTATTTCTGCACGATGCGCAGGGCGATGATGTTGAGCACCAGGGTGATGGCGAACAGCGTCAGGCCCAGGCCGAAGGCGGCCAGGGTCTTGGGATTGTCGAACTCGGTGTCGCCGGTCAGCAGGGTGACAATCTGCACCGTCACCGTGGTCACGGTGTCGAGCGGATTGGCGGTCAGCTTGGCCTGAAGCCCGGCGGCCAGGGTGACGATCATGGTCTCGCCGATGGCGCGGCTCATGGCCAGCAGCAGGGCCGCCACGACGCCGGGCAGGGCGGCGGGCAGGATTACCCGCTTGATGGTCTCCGACTTGGTGGCGCCCATCGCATAGCTGCCGTCGCGCAGGGCCTGGGGCACGGCGTTGATGATGTCGTCGGACAGGGAGGAGACGAAGGGGATCAGCATGATGCCCATCACCGCCCCGGCCACCAGGGCCATCTGGTTCTGCACCTGGCCCAGATAGAGGCCCAGATCGTTCAGGGGTCCGCCGACCAGTTGGGCGCCCAGGGCGTTGAAGCCGGAACGGAACAGCGGTCCCACCGTCAGCGCCGCGAAGAAGCCGTAGACCACGGTCGGCACCCCGGCCAGGATTTCCAGGGCCGGCTTGACCACCGCGCGGGTCGTGCGCCCGGCGTATTCGGCCAGGTAGATCGCCGAATAGAGACCGACCGGCGCGGCCACCGCCATGGCGATGATCATGATCAGGAAGGTGCCGGCGAACAGCGGGATGGCCCCGAAGGCGCCGTGCGTCATCACCTGGTCGGTGCGCATGGCGATCTGGGGGTCCCAGTCGGTCCCGAACAGGAAGCTGAGCGGCGAGACGGCCTGGAAGAAGCGCAGGCTCTCGTAGAGCAGCGACATGACGATGCCGAGCGTCGTCATCACCGCCACCACGGAACAGACGATGAGGACGGCTGACGTCAGCCCTTCGACCCGGTTGCGGGCGCGGAAGTCCTTCGACAGCTTCGGGAAGGCCAGCAGGAAACCGCCGATGGCCAGCACCAGGGCGGCGGCGGCGGCCAGCAGACGCGCCAGGGTGTCGGTGGACCGCGCGTGGGCCACGGCGGCGTCGAAGGCGGTCTTGGCCGCGCCCTCATAGACCACGGCGCTGGTCGACTGGCCGTTGGCCACCGATTGGACGTCGCCATAGTAGGTGGCCATCCGCTCGGCCGTGATCCCGGCGGAGGCGGGGGGCGGATCGGCGCTGATCAGGGCGTATTCGATACGCCCGCCGAAGGCCACGAAGGCGAACAGCAGGATGGCGGCGGGCAGGCCGGTCCACAGGGCGACATAGGCGCCGTGATAGCCGGGCAGGGAGTGGGGGCGGCCGGCGGCGCCGGCCGTGGCCTGGCGCGCCTTGCGCCGGCCCATGGCGTAGGCGCCGGCCGAGAGGGCCGCCAGCGCCAGGAGCACCATCAGGATCAGCATGATGAGATCGGCTTTTCCACTGCAACACCGGGCGCGAGGTCAGGGCGGCTTGAAGCGCCCCGCGCCGCGACCGCTTACTGCCCTCGCATCGCTGCCTCTGTGCGACGTTTACGTGACAGTTGCGTGACAGCGTCCTGCTGCTGACGGGTGGACTCAGTGAGGCTGCCTCCCCCCCCAACGCTGCGCTCATCCCCGCGACCGCGGGAATGAGCGGAAGGGCTTGGGCAGTGCCTGAATTGGGCGCCGCTCTTACCGCGCCACCGGCAGCCAGGCGGTGAAGGCGGCGCCCAGGCCCAGCACGCTCTCCACCATCAGCCCGCCCCGGTGGCGGTTGATGATGTGTTTGACGATGGCCAGGCCCAGGCCGGTGCCGGAGCGTTCGCCGCTCTTTTGGCCCTCGATGCGGTAGAAGCGCTCGGTGAGCCTGGGCAGGTGCTCGCGGGCGATGCCGGGGCCCGCGTCCGCCACCCGGATGGCGGCGTAGAGTTCGCCCGCCGCATGATCGGGGACCAGCAGGGCCAGGCGCGCGGCGGTGGGGTCGCGGGGCACGGTGATCGCCGATTCCGGGCCGGCGAAGACCTCAATGCGGATCACGCCGCCGTCGGGGGTGTATTTCAGCGCGTTGTCGATCAGGTTCTGGGCCACCTGGACGATCTGGTCGCGGTCGCCCTCGGCCACCACCTCGCCGCGCGCGGGCAGGATGGCCTCCAGCTTCACCCCGCGCGTCTGGGCCAGGGGCGCCAGGGCGTCGATCACGTCATTGACCGCCTGGCCCACGTCCACCCGCCCGGCGGGGGCGATGTGTTCGTTGAGCTCGATGCGCGACAGGCTCATCAGGTCGTCGATCAGCCGCGCCATCCGTTCGGCCTGGGCCTGCATGATCCCTAGGAACCGGTCGCGGGCCGCCTCGTCGTCGCGGGCATGGCCGCGCAGGGTCTCGATGAAGCCCGACAGCGAGGCCAGCGGGGTGCGCAGCTCATGACTGGCGTTGGCCAGGAAGTCGGCGCGGGCGTGTTCGCTGCGCCGCGCATCGGTCTCGTCACGCAGCAGCAGCAGGGCCAGGCGCGCGCCGCCGGGCGAATCGCCCATCGGCCGGGTCAGGGCCAGCCAGTGGCGGTCCTGGTTGCCGACGGTGTGGAAGACGCAGCGGCCTTCCAGCCCGCCGAACAGGGATTCGTCGATGGCCTCCAGCACCTGCGGATCGCGGATGGCGGAGACCAGGGGGCCGACGCCGCCCTGCAGGCGCAGCAGGTCGCGCGCGGCGGCGTTGGCGAACAGCACCTGGCGGTCGGCCAGGTCCTCCGCGTCGCGCGCGCCCACCACCATCACCGGCTCTGGCAGGCGTTCCAGCGCCTCGTTCAGCGGGTCGGCGGGCGGGGCGGCGGCGATCGGGGGCGGCGGCCGCGGCGGCGATCCAGGCGCGCGACTGAGGGTCCAGCCCAACAGGTGGAAACGCCGTTCGGGACCCGAGCCGGAAGAGAACGGCTGTGGCGCCGGCATGACAGGGGTCCTCAATAAGACGTCGCGGGGCGCAGAAGATCGCGCGAGACATATGGCGCCATCGATTGGCATGCGATAGACGGGTTTCCAAGTGTGGGGCGGGGGCGTTCCGGGGGTCGAACTATCGTGACCAATTTCTGGCCGCACCGCGACATTTCACAGTCCGCCACGCCACCCATCCAAGGTTCAGTCCGCATGTTGCGCAAGCGTCTCGCCGTCTCCGTCGCCGCCGCCCCGCTGTTGTTCTTCGCGCACGGCGCGTTGGCCGACACCAGCATCACGGGCACGCGCACCACGCCGATCACCACCGGCGCGCCCGATAACGGCCAAAATATCGACGTCGTCGCCGGCGGCCAGATCAAGCTGACGACCGCCGATCCGATGGTGACGGTCAACAGCAACAACACCGTGATCATCCACGGCGGCCTTAGCTCCAGCGGCGTCGACAATTCAGTCGGCATCCTGGTCACCGCCACCGGCGCGCCCGCCCCCGGCGACCGCCAGACCACGATCACCAACGCCGGTTCGATCGCGCTCGACGACAACTACACCTATGCCGACACGCTGAACGCCCAGGGCCTGCCCGGCACCGACGGCGTCCTCGATGGCCCGTTGGCCAAGGGCACCGGCCGCTATGGTATCCGCGTGCTGGGTGACATGACCGGCTCGGTGATCACCGCCTCCGCTTCGACGATCGCCGTGGAGGGCGACAATTCGGCCGGCATCAGCATCGAAGGCAAGCTGACCGGCAACCTGACCAACGCCGGGGCGGTCTCCATCATCGGCGTGAATGGCTACGCCATCCATCTGGCCGGCCCGGTGACTGGCAATGTCGCCCTGACCACCGGCGTGGTGTCGGCGACGGGCAAGGGCTCCACCGCGCTGGCCATCGACGGCGACGTGGGCGGCGCCGTGACCATCCAGACCTCGATCAGCGCCTCGGGCTACCGCCCCGAATACCAGGCGCGCCCCGCGCTGGCGACCGACCGGGCGCGGCTGAAGGCCGACGACGGCGTCGACCACCCCTCGGCCACCGACCCCCTCGACGGTTATGACACCAGCCTGTTCAGCGGCCCGGTCGTCTCCATCGCCGGCAACGTCGCCCACGGCATCCTGCTCGACGCCCCGCCGACCATCAGCACCTCCACCACCCTCGACGGCGACGGCGACGGCATCCTGGACTCGGCAGACACCGACCAGGACAACGACGGCGTGGCCGACACCACCGAGGTCACCGGCCAGCTGACCTCAATCGGCGGCGCGCCCGCCCTGCGCATCGGTTCTTCCTCGCCCGCCACGCCCACCACCATCGGCGTGGTCACCGGCGCGGCCTACGCCCTGGTGTCGAAGGGCGCGATCACAGCCTCGGGCCTCTACGACGGCGTCAACGCCATCGGCGTGCAGGTCGGCGTCGCGGGCGGCGGGGCCACCACCCTGACCGGCGGCGCGGCCTTCACCGGCACCATGGCGGTCAGCGCCTTCGAGGGTAACGCCACCGGCGTGCGCCTGTTGAACGGCTCCACCGCCGACACCGTGCTGTTCGCGGGCATCGAGAACATCACCAGCGTTTCCGACGGCATGGTGGCCGCCAATAACGACGCCCAGGGCAACACCAGCGCCACCCTGCTGCTGATCGACGCCGGGGCCAGCGTGACCACCGTGCGCAACACCGGCATCGTCGGCTTGTCGGGCCAGGGCGAGGCGGCCAACACCGTCGGCGTGCGCGACCTGTCCGGCAGCGTGCGGCTGTTCGAGAATTCCGGCCACATCATCTCGACGATCATCGCCACCGACGACATCGACGACCACAGCGACGCCGACATCGATCCCAGCAACGAGGTGATCAAGGGTACGAAGATCGCCGTCGACGTCCAGGCCGCCAGCGGCAATGTGGTGGTCCGCCAGTTGGCGCCGTCCACCCACATCACGACCGACACCACCGACGCCAACCACAACGGGGTCTATGACCTCGACGAGCCCAGCATGGTGGGCAATGTGCTGTTGGGCGCCCACGACGACCGGCTGGAAGTGCTGGCCGGGACCTTCGCCGGCGACATGTCGTTCGGCCTGGGCCAGGACACCCTGGCGATCAGCGGCGCTTCGATCGTCCAGGGTGCTATTTCCGACGGCACGGGCGTCGGCGTTCCCGCCGACCTCGCGGTCACCATCGACAACAGCACGCTGCTGCTGACCAACACCAACACGATCGCGGCCGGCAGCCTGACGACCACGGCGGCCACGGCGACCAACCACACCACGCTCGGCTTCACCGTCGACCCCGGCGCCGGCACGCATGGGCAGCTGAACGTCGCCACGGCCAACATCGGCGCGGGCGCGGCCGTGGGTGTCCAGTTCAAGAGTCTGCTGGTGAGCAACCAGACATTCACCTTGGTGGCCGCCAACAGCATGACGGCGGGCGCGTTGAACTCCACCGCCGCCGGTAACTCGCCCTATCTGTATGTGGTCACGCCGCGCCTCGCCGGCGCCACCGACGGCAGCGGCGCGGGCTCGCTGGTCGTCGACGTCAGCCGCCGTTCGGCGGCCCTGATCGGCCTCAACAAGCAGGGCACGGCGGCCTATGACGCCGTCTACAGCGCCCTCTTCCAGGACACCGCCATCCGCGACGCCTTCCTGGCCCAGAGCGATCGTAACGGCTTCCTGGGCGCCTTCGACCAGATGCTGCCCAACACCGGCGTGGGCATCTTCCAGTCGCTGATGCTGGCCGAGCAGTCGGCCAGCGACGGCATCTCGGCCCGGCCCGACCCGCACCAACGCTACGGTCCCGACAGCTTCTGGATCCAGGAAATCAACAGCCGCATCCAGCGCAACACGGTTGATAGCGAAGGCTCCGACACCAAGGCCTTCGGCTTCGTCGCCGGCTATGAGAGCATGGGCGACGGCGGCGCGCTGGGCCTGACCATGTCCTATGTCAGCGCCGAGGAACGCGGCTCCTCCGCCCAGGTCGGCGAAGAGACGTCCGCCTCGCTGTTCGAGGGCGGCGCCTACTGGCGCGGCTATCAGGGCAACCTGACCTACAGCGTGCGCGGCAGCGTCGGCTATGTGCGCCTCGATAGCGACCGCAAGTTCATCTATGTGGCCGACCCGAACGGCGACGGCACGCCCGACACGGTGATCAACCGCACCGCCTCGTCCAACTGGGCCGGCTACACGGTCAGCGCCGGCGGCGACATCGCCTATGAAGCGCGCATGGGCCGCTTCTACGCGCGCCCCTCGGTGGGTATGGACTACCTCTACTTCAGCGAAGCCGCCCACGACGAAGAGGGCGGCGGCGCGGGCTTCGACCTGTCGCTGGCCAGCCGCAAGTCCAGCCGCCTCGACGCGGAAGCCATCCTGGCGATCGGGGCCGAGTTCGGCCGCGACAGCTGGTGGCGTCCGGAAATGCGCATCGGCTACCGCCAGCGCATCGCCGGCACGCTGGGCGACACCGTGGCCAACTTCGCGGGCGGCACGCCCTTCACCTCCTCCACCTCCAACGACCGCAACGGCGCCATCGTGGTGGGCTTCTCGCTGAAGGCCGGCACGCCGATGTCCTACCTTGCGCTGGAAGGCGACAGCGAGCTGTCCTCCGAAGAGATGCGTTACCTGATCCGCCTGGTCGGCCGCGTGATGTTCTGATCAAGCGCCCCCGCCCGGAAGGGTGGGGGCCGTTTGACACGCGACGTTGCGACGCGGACCGTCGCCGCCCTTTTCAGCCCTGGCTTTCAGAAAACCTTAAAAGCATGCGCGTATAATTCCTATTGTTCCGATAGGAATACACGTTCTTATCCCGGGACAGGCGGACCGAGCCGCCGAGAGGGGTTAAGACCTATGAAGACCTTCCGCCGGATTCTCCTGGCCAGCAGCGCGCTGGCATCCCTGTCGCTGGCCACCGCCGGGATGGCGGGCATCGCCCACGCCCAGGATCAGGCCCAGCCCACCGCCCCGGCCGACGGCCCGCCGCTCGACCCGGTCAGCGCCCGCATCGCCGCGCTCGAGACCGAACTCGGCGACCTGCGCGCCCAGCTGGCCGACCTGAAGGCGGCCCAGGCCGCCAACATCTCCGACGTGCGCGCGACCCAGGCGGCCACCACCGTCTCCATCGCCAACGGCAAGCCCACCATCGCCTCGGGAGACGGCCAGTTCTCCGCCACCTTCCACGGGGTGATGCAGCTCGATACGGCGCAATACTTCCAGGACAAGAACCTGCCGGCCAGCGTCACCACGGGCCGGGATTTGAACAGCGGCACCAACTTCCGCCGCGGCCGCCTGGGCGTCGACGGCAAGATCTTCGGCAGTTTCGACTACGGCATCCTGCTCGACTTCGGCGGGTCGGGCACCGACGGCGCCACCACCCTGCACGAACTGTGGATCCAGTATTCCGGCTTCAAGCCCTTCAAGCTGCGGGTGGGCGCCTTCGCCCCCAACCTGGGCCTTGAGGACGCCGCCTCCACCAACGGGGCCCTGTTCCCCGAACGGCCCTCGTCCTCGGAGGCCGCCCGCACCCTGGCCGGCGCCGACAAGCGCATCGGCGTACAGCTGCTGGCCAACGGCGACCACTGGCTGGTGGCCGGGGCCATCACCGGCGCCAAGGCCACCGACGCCGCGACCTTCGACGAGCAGCGGGGCTATACCTTCCGCGTCGCCGGCACGCCGCTGCACGGCTACGATTGGCTGATCCATGTGGGCGCCAACGCCAGCTATGTGGCCACCCCCGCCCAGACCGCCCTGGCCGGCCCCTATCCCATCACCCTGCAGGACCGGCCCGAACTGCGGGTCGACGGGACTCAGCTGGTCAGCAGCGGCGCCATCGACGCCGCCAGCGCCAACCACTGGGGCCTGGAATTCGGCGCCCAGAAGCAGGGCCTGAGCCTCCAGGGCGAGTATTTCGACTATTCCATCAAGCGCCGCGTGCCCGCCGTCGGCGTCTCCGATCCCCACTTCACCGGCTACTACGCCCAGGCCGGCTGGGTGCTGACCGGCGAGGCGCGCAAGTACAATCCGGCCACCGCCGCCTTCGACGCGCCCTCCGTCGCCAAGCCCTTCGACCCCTCCAACAACCAGTGGGGCGCGTGGGAACTGGCGGCCCGCTATTCGGTGCTCGACCTGAACTATGACGAGAACGCCGTGGTGGCGGGCGACCGCGTGCGCGGCGGCGACCAGACCATCTGGACGCTCGGCGTGAACTGGTTCGTCAATCCGGCGGTTAAGTTCCAGCTGGACTACCTCGATGTCTCCGTCGACCGGCAGAACGCCGCCGGTCTGCAGGCGGGCCAGGACTACAAGGCCCTCAACCTGCGCAGTCAGTTCGCCTTCTGACCCTTCGCGTCCCACCTTTCCGCGACCCCCAGGATTTAATGATCATGACTCAAGACATCATCCGCCCCACCCGCCGCGGCCTGATCGGCGCGGCGGCCGGCGGCGCCGCCGCCATCGCCGCCGCGCCCGCGCTGCTCACCTCGGCCGCCCAGGCCGCCGGCCCGGTCACCCTGCTCAACGTCAGCTACGACCCGACGCGCGAGCTCTACAAGGCGATCAACGCCGCCTTCATCGACTACTGGAAGGGCAGGACCGGCCAGTCCCTGGTGATCAACCAGAGCCACGGCGGTTCGGGCAAGCAGGCCCGCTCGGTGATCGACGGCCTGCAGGCCGACGTGGTGACCCTGGCGCTCGCCTACGACATCGACGAGATCGCCGCCAAGGCCAGGCTGCTCCCGGCCAACTGGCAGTCGCGCCTGCCCAACAACTCCACGCCCTATACCTCGACCATCGTCTTCCTGGTGCGCAAGGGTAACCCCTGGAAGATCCGCACCTGGGCCGACCTGACCAAGCCGGGCATCCAGGTGATCACCCCCAACCCCAAGACCTCCGGCGGCGCGCGCTGGGCCTATCTGGCGGCCTGGGGCGCGGCCCTGAAGAACGGCGGCAACCCCGGCTCGGCCCAGGCCTTCGTGGAACAGATCTACCGCAACGTGCCGGTGCTCGACACCGGCGCGCGGGGCTCCACCGTCACCTTTGCCCAGCGTGGGCTGGGCGACGTGCTGCTGGCCTGGGAAAACGAGGCCCACCTGGCCCAGGCGGAATTCGGCGCGGGCAAGTTCGACATCGTCACCCCGCCGATCTCCATCCTGGCCGAGCCGCCGGTGGCCCTGCTGGACAAGAACGTCGATCGCCACAAGACCCGCGTCTATGCCGAGGGCTATCTGAACTTCCTCTACAGCCCCCTGGCCCAGGACATCATCGCCAAGAACTACTACCGCCCGCGCAACCCGCAGGCCCTGGCCAAATACGCGGGCAACTTCACGCGCATCCCGCTGTTCACCATCGACGACACCTTCGGCGGCTGGGCCAAGGCCCAGAAGACCCACTTCGCCGACGGCGGCGTCTTCGACCGCATCTATAAGCCCCACTAGGCCTTCGGGGCCGGCGCCTCTCGCACAACGCCGCTTCCTGGAGCGGGCGACGGTGTTCCTCCCAACACCGTCGCCCTTTCCATGTCGACATCGCGACATTGCCGGGCCAGTTTCGCGGGAACCGTCCGCGCCGCTGTGCATTGGCGGCAGGCCAGCAATGTCGCGGAACCGGATGACTGAAACCTCGCCACTATCGATCGACGGCGCCGATCACACGGCGGCGCTGGAGCGGGCGCTCGAACAGAAGACGGCGCTGCTGCACGAGGTCGACCACCGGGTTAAGAACAACCTCCAGCTCATCGCCTCCCTGCTGCTGCTGCAGACGCGGCGCACCGCCGACCCCGGCGCGCGCGAGGCCCTGCGCGGCATGCTGGAGCGGGTCAACGCGGTGGCCACGGTGCACCGGCGGCTGTTCCAGAACGAGGATGTCCAGCGCTTCGATGTGTCCGAGTTCGTGCGCGACCTGGTCGGCGACATGGTGGGCGCCACGGGCCGCGAAGACCTGCGCGCCCACCTGGACCTCGAACCCGTGGCCGTGAGCGCCGCGCGCGCCGCGCCCCTGGCCCTGGTGCTCAGCGAGGTGGTCGGCAATGCGGTGCGCCACGCCTTCCCGGACGGGCAGGGGGGTGACATCCATGTCACGGTCGGACGCGATGACAGCCAGGTGCGGATCGAAATCACCGACAACGGCGTTGGTAGGGCGCCCGGTTGCGCGGACGGATTTGGATCGACCGTGATTCAGCTCCTGTGCCGCCAGCTGAAGGCGACTTGCCTAACGGAAGACGCCGAGCCGGGCGTGCGTGTGAAGGTGTTCCTGCCGCTCAACGGCGGGGGGTGAATGGAATGACCCGCGGCCCGTCCCTAAGCGTCCTGATCGTCGAAGATGAAGCGCTGGTCGCTGCCGAACTCGGATTCCTGGTCGAAGAGATCGGCCATCAGGACGTCGGCCACGCCATGTCCGGCGACGAGGCGGTCGAACTGGCCGCCCGCCTGCAGCCCGACCTGGCCCTCGTCGACGTCCACCTGCGCGACGGCCCCACCGGCATCGACGTGGCGCGCGCCATCGCCCAGGATTGCGGCGGCCTGGCCCTGTTCATGACCGCCAACGTCAAGCGCCTGCCGGCCGACTATGCCGGCGCCTGCGGCGTGATCGGCAAACCCTATTCCGGACATGGGGTGAAGAAGGCCCTGCGCTACCTGGCCGTCTGCCTGGACGAGGGGCTGGCGCCTGGCCTGCCGCCGCTGGGCCTGACGCTGTCGCCGGCCTATGCCGCGCGCTGGGGGCTGGGCGGCGGCCTGCCCCAGACCGCATGACCCCTCGCGTGATCTTCGCCGCGTGACCATCAGCCCCACCGTCATCGATGCCGTGGGCGCCGGCGCGGCCTTGTGTTCGATGATCAGCTTCACGCCCCAGATCTTCAAGATGTGGAAGGAGCGCGACGCCTCGGCGGTGTCGCTCAGGACCTACGCCCTGACGGTCACCGGATTTACCCTGTGGCTGGCCTACGGCCTGCTGCTGAAGAGCTGGCCCATCGCGGTGTCCAACGGAGTCTGCCTGGCCCTCTCCGGCGTGATCCTGGTGATGAAGTGGCGATTCAGTGTTCGTGAACCATGACTGTATAGATTGAGGTAATCATAGCCGGCTCCAAGTTTCATCGCCGGTTAACGACACTTCCTAACTCAACTGAAAGTGGCCGCATGCCTAAGTGGCCCCATGAATTCGCCCGCCAATCTTCGGCTGCGCCTGCTGGGCGCCGAGGTCGACCCGGTCACGCCGCGCGAAATGCTCGACACGACCGAAGCCTTCATTGCCGGCGGCGGCACGGCGGTGATCGCCAACCACAACAGCCATAGCCTCTATCTGTCCCAGCACTCGGCCGAGATGCGCGGCTTCTTCGAGGACGCCGACCTGATCCAGGTCGACTCCACGCCGATGATCATCTGGGGCTGGCTGATGGGCCGCCCGCTCGGCATGAAGCACCGCTCCACCTATCTGGACTGGCGCGAAGACCTGTGGCGCCGCGCCCAGGCCGGTGGCTGGAGGATCTTCTATCTGGGCGGCGAGCCCGGGGTCGCGGCCAAGGGCGCGGCGGCGGTCGAGGCGCGCTGGCCCGGCGTGAAGATCGCCGTGCACGACGGCTATTTCGACGCCACCCCCGGCAGCGAGGGCTCCGAAGCCGTCAACCGGATGATCACCGCCTTCGACGCCGACATCATCCTGGTGGGCATGGGCATGCCGCGCCAGGAGGGCTGGATCCGCGCCAACCGCTACCGCATCGGCCGCGGCGTCTTCTTCCCCGTCGGCGCGGCCTTCGACTATGAGGCCGGCGCCCAGGTCGCCGCGCCGCGCTGGACCGGCCGCATCGGCCTGGAATGGCTGTTCCGCCTGGCCACCCAGCCCCGGCGCCTCGCCTACCGCTACCTGGTCGAGCCCTGGTCGCTGATGCCGGCGGCCTTCGACGACATCCGCGGCGCCGTCTGGGGCCAGAAGGTGCGCCGCACCCACCTGGGCCTCGTGCGCCGGCCGGGAACCCGGGTCACCGGCGGTCCAAGCGCGCCAATAACGCCGGGAATGTCCTATAGGCGCGACACCACCACGCCGCCGTCACGCGGCACGGGCACGCACCGCCCGCTCTAACGCCCGGACTCAATAAGAATCAATCACTCCCAAACAGCTGCTCATCCCAGCGCAGGCGGGGACCCAGGCTTTTTCGCCGAGCCTTGCCCGGTCTGCTGACCGGTCGGGGAGCGAAGCGGAAGGCCGCTGACCCTTGGTGTTCTTCGTGATCTTGGTGGTCGATCTTCGCAGGCCTTGAGACCGGGTCCGGCGCGGCCAGGATGGACCACCAAGCACACCAAGAACACGAAGGAGCCGAGCTGAGAGCGGATCCACTTCGTACTGACCGGGGTGGTGGCTTGGCTTGGCCGGCAAAAACGCCTGGGTCCCGCCTGCGCGGGGATGAGCGGATGATTTTAGGGCCGCGCTTCCAATTGGGTACGGACCCTAGCCCGTCTTCACGCGCTGGCCCGCATATAGGCCCGCTCCGACCGCACGGCGGAGGGCGCACGCCCCAGCACGCGGCGAAATCCCCGGATCATATGGCTTTGATCGCAGAAGCCGGCCTCGGCCGCGACCGACGCCGCCGCCTCGTCGGTCTCGCGTAGCAGGCGCGCCGCCTGCTCGACCCGGAAGCGCATCGAAGCCTCCGCCGGCCCCTCGCCGGTGGCCCGCCGGTAGGCCGCGCCCAGCCAGGCGGGATGGCGGCTGACCTCGCCGGCCAGCGCCTGGACCGTCAGGCCCCGGTCATCCCGGAGCCGGCGCTCGACCCGGTCCACCCAAGCGGGACGACTGGTCCGCTCCTGTCGGCCCGCCTCTTCGATGAACCGCCGCGTGGCCAGTCGGATCACGTGCTCGGGCGCGCGGGCCACACAGGCCCGCGCCAGCCCCCGCGACGCCGCGCCGGCCCATCCGCCGATCCAGCGGGTGACGGGCTGCACCGGCAGCGACGCAAGGCCCAGCCAGGCCGGATCGAATTCGATCTCGATCTGCTCGAAGCCGCTCGCCGCCGCGCCGTTGGCGTGGGCCGCGCCGGCGCGGTAGAGGACGGCCGAGGGGCCGGCGATGAAGGTCTGGCCGAGCTCGGTGGTGTTTTCGTAGCCGCCGATCACGAAGACCGACAGCACGGGCCAGTCGTGCGCATGCTCGGGCACGGCGCCATGACCCCGGTCGATGACCCGGCTGATGCGGGCGCCGCTGAAGCTGCTCAGGGTCTGATCCACGCGCCGACCCTATCACCCGGCGGCTTGCATGACGACCGGCGCGCCGGGCCCGCCGCCTTTAATGCGTCCAATACCGGCCCGGTCGCGCGCGCTAGAGATCGGCGTCCTTCACCTGGCGTTCGATCTGATGAGCCGAGACATCTCCTGGATCCGCATAACGCTCGGCGCACGGTCCTGGCCGGCCCGGCTGCGGCGCGATCTCGCGCCCCTGTCCTGCACCCTGCTCGAGGACCTGCTGCCCTATCGCGGACAGGTCCTGCACGCCCGCTGGAGCGGTGAGGCCGTCTGGGCGCCGCTCGCGCCGGTCTGGCCCCCGGGCCGCGTCCTGGCGCCGGAAAACGCCACGGCCCGCCCCAGGCCCGGCGACATCCTCCTCTACGGCGCGGAGCGCGGTGAGCCCGAGCTGTTGTTTGCCTATGGAGTCTGCCGGTTCGCCAACAACGCGGGACGGCTCGCCGGCAATCCCGTGCTCAGCCTCGAGGACCCGAACGGTGAGCTCGCGCTCGCCGGTGAAGCCATCCTGCGGGAAGGCGCGAGCGAGCTGCGGATCGAGCCGCTCCCTTCCAGCCAAACGCCGCGCGATGGCGCGTGGCCCAACTAGGCGAGGTTACAGATGGACGAACCAGCACCGCATCGCCAGACGCGCCGCACCGAGGCGCCCGCTCGCTGGAGACGCGCCCCCTTCGCGTGGCTCGCCATGATCCTCGCCCTCTGTCTTCCGGCGGCGGCCTCACTCGGCGCCGAGGAACCGGCCGGCTGTCCCGTCGGCCTCTATCGCCTGGCCAACGGCGAGGCCCTCGATGTCGGCGCCGCCTCGGGCGGCGCCCTGCGCTGGCGGCGGCTGGACGGCTCCACAGGCCGCCTCACCGGCTCGCCGCAGGGTTGGTTGAGCAGCTACGGCTGGACCGGCCGCCCGGACGGCCTGCGCGTCACCTTCGCGGCCTGTCCGCCCGGCGCGCTTGGCGCCCCCACCATCGCCTTCGGCAAGACGCCGGGCCGCCGCATCGCCCTGCCCACCGTCGAGACCACCTTCGTCTCACGCGGCGCGCGCCTGACCGGCCGCCTGGTCCTGCCGCCCGGCGCCGGCCGCGTCCCCATCGTGGTCCTGCTCCAGGGCTCCGAACACACCTCCGCGCGCGACTTCGACGCTCTCCAGCGCCTGCTCCCCGCCATGGGCGTCGGCGCCTTCGTCTATGACAAGCGCGGCACGGGCGCCTCGCAAGGCGTCTACACCCAGGACTTCTCCCTCCTCGCCGACGACGCCATCGCCGCCTTGGCGCAGGCCCGGCGCCTGGCCGGCCCCCGGACGGGGCGCATCGGCTTCCAGGGCCCCAGCCAGGGCGGCTGGATCGCCCCCATCGCCGCCACCCGCTCCAACCCCGACTTCATCATCGTCAGCTTCGGCCTCGCCATCTCCGTGATCGACGAGGACCGCGAGGCGGTCGTGCTCCAGATGCGCCTGAAGGGCCACAGCCCCGAAGAGATCGCCAAGGCCCTGGAAGTCGCCGGCGCCGCCGAAACCCTGTTCGAAAGCGGCTTCACCACCGGCTTCGAAGCCTTCGACGCCTTGCGCGCCAAATACCGCGACGAGCCCTGGTACAAGGACGTCCAGGGCGACTTCACCTTCGCCCTCCTCGGCATGACCACCGACGAAATCCGCGCCCAGGCCCCCAACTTCCGCTGGAACACCCCCTTCCGCTACGACCCCATGGCCACCCTCGCCGCCGTAAAGGTCCCCCAACTCTGGATCCTCGGCGGCCTCGACCTCGAAGCGCCCAGCGGCGAAACCTCCCGGCGGCTGAAGACCCTGATCGCCAAGGGCCGCCCCATCACCCTGGCCCTCTACCCGAGCGCGGAGCACGGCATGACGGAGTTTGAGACGGCGCCGGACGGGGAGCGGCTGTCGACCCGCTATGCCGAGGGCTACTTCCGGATGATGGGCGATTTCGCGCGGGATGGGCGGTTGCGGGGGGCGTATGGCGCGGCGCGGATTGTTGGGCCGGGGTTGACGGGCCGCAGAGGCAAGCGTTGAGTTGGGGGAAGAAGAGATGGCGGGCTCGGACCGAAAGCATGTGCCATCCAGTCTATAGGCAACCATATGAATTATAACGACTAGTTGTGACAAATGTGGCTAGCGTGCCCTGTCATTGTGCCCTCCAGCGCAGGCGCGGCACGGTAGTGATCAGACAACGACAGCCCTTAGATCATAGTCGGGGTGAGGTGGGTCCGGCGAGAGAAGGGTGTACCGGTTCGGGAGATTGAAGGTCGGGCGAAAGCTGTTGCGAAAGCGCTCCGACCCAGTGGGTTCGACCTGCTTAATCTCGCCGGTGTCTTCGAATAGAATTCTAAGAGGGGCCATGGTCGTCTCGTGTGTGAGGGATCGAAGAATAAGCGCGCCTAGGGCTCAATCAGCCACGATTTCCGCGCCAGCGAAAAGGGGATCAGAGTCATTTTGGCTCGCGCGGAGGGTCGCGCGAGATGTGGGTTGGATCGGCGCGGGGGGCTAGCGTCAATAATGACTCTGACCCCTTTCTTGCTGTATATCGCGGGCCGACATTCCTGGGAGGCGTTGGGCGACGGTTCGCGAGCGGCGACCGCATCGCCTTCACCGATGAAGGACGAAATGGCGTGCCTGAGCGGAGAATCTTCGAACGAACTCTTCGAGACCTTGGAAAATTGGGAAGCCTGTTTGCGCGACACATCGCTGAACGTTCCCAAGCCCCCTTCGCCGTGACCGGCCAGTCCTAGAGCACCGGTCCAATCTGAATCCAACGGCCATGAGTCAGGCCCGCGATTTTCGATAAGACCTCTGGCGATGAGCCTTCAGCGAAGTTTATGACGTAGCCGTGCAGCGCTCCGTCGCTCCCCGTGTTTTCGTCGTAGTCCCACTCCGTTTCATCGAGGTCCGCGAGGGTAATCCCGAGCGCATCGGCGACACGCTGCGCAAATTCGCGGGCCTGTCGTTCTTCGAGCTGATCGCTACTCATACCGGAGCAAGACCTTTGGCGACGAAACGAACTCCGAAGTGCCACAGGTTCTGGCGATCACGCGTATAACCGGCCTGGTCAACGGGTCGATCGATTTCAAGACGCTTGATGGACGTTGGGATCTACGCATTTGGGGGCGAAACTTGACCGACACCCGCTACGGGAGCGCATTCGGTCAGTTTCGCAGCAGTGCGGCGTTGTTCGGCTTCACCGGCCCTTACTACTCAAACGTTCTTTGGAATGAGCCGAGGACGATTGGCGTTACGTTGACCCTCAATATGAAGTAGGGCGCGCCGGCTAAGGGCGCTGACGTCTACCGTGCAGCGCGCTCTGGTCTTTGTGGGGAGACAGCGGCGGACAAGAATGCGGGGGTGGGGCCGATTTACAACTCCGCCCCCCATTCGATGCGAAGGGGGCCTTCGACATCCGGCTCCTGGCTGAGGCGCCGCGGCCGTTACTCGCCCAACCCTTTACCGCTTCAGAGGAGAGGAGATTGTCCATCACACGGCTACGGGCGCCCTCCGAGGCGCTCACCATTGCCCAGATTTGCCGCCAGTCCGGAGCGACGGCCAGGGCTTTGAGGCACTACGAGCACAAAGGGCTACTCTCGCCCAAGCGGCGTGCGGATCAGGCGCGTATCTATTCGCGTCTGGAAAAGGTGCGCCTTCACCTTATCCTCCGGGGACGGAGCATGGGGTTCACGCTCGAACAGATCCGCTTGCTCTTCGAGACCTATGAAAGAGAAGGCCATGACGCCCAAGCGGCTCGTGCGCTGCTCCTGTTCAGGGAGCGGCTCGCCGCCCTGGAACTGAAGCGCGATCAGATTGACGATGCGCTTGAAGTGTTGCGAGCAGCCTCTGATCGGCTAGCGGCAAAGCTGGAAGCGACGTCCGCCTAAGATCCCAATCGGGCTCGGGGGTGCCGCCTGACCATCAATGCATCCGCGTCACCTTCCTGCCGTTCGACGGAATCGCATACTGTCGGCGCTCATGTGGGACGCGCGTGGGGTAAGGCAGACCCTCGGATGAGCCGGAACGGGCTGTCGAAGGACAGGGTTCAACCCCAAAGTCTACGTGAGGCGATTGTTAGAGACAAATTGGCGTCATGCCGTGCTGCAGGTAGAGATCTGGGCCTGAGGGATCGGCCTCCACGAGGTGGCATTTGGGGAGAGTCGCGCGGAAGGCCCGATCCCTCGATCCGGGAACGGAGCAGAAGTGGCGGAAGTTCAAATGCAGAACCTCGGCCCAGAAGTTCCTTGCCCACCACGCCGTCTACAATATCTTCAATCTCCAGCTCCACTGACCGCCCGTTTGCCATTTGCAAGTCGGGGCTCGCTGGTCGTTGGCGGCGGAGACCGGCGCCGTTTGGTCAATGAATGGGAGGGGGGATCTGCCGGCCTGCCGCCGTCAGCTTGGTAGGATTCTTGCGCGTCCGACTGGTCTGCGGGCTCCACTCCGGCGATTGCGATAGCCAGTCTTCGACTGAGCCGCGCCAACTCCATGATTTCCTCGTGGCTCCATGACGCGAGGATAGTCGCCATGAGTTTCTCGCGCGCCTGATCGACCGCGCGGGTTATTGCGAGTCCCGCCGGGGTGATCACGGCCTCGCGAACGCGACGGTCTACAGTGCCGGTCTGTCGCGACGCGAGACCCAGGCTTTCCAACTTGGCGACCTGTCGGCTGATTGTCGTGTAGTCGCGGCCAGAGAGTTCTGCGAGTTCGACGATGCCGATGGGCCCTCGGCGTTCGATCCGGACCAGGAGCGGAAAGAGGGCTCGGTCCAGTGAGATGCCCGCGTCGCGCAGCAGGACCATTCCCGGTTGCGGCCGGTTCAAGGTTACGACGAGGTCGCCCAGGGCGTGGTAGAGTGCACGAAGATCAATGTTCATACGGCGATTATGTGCATTGCGCCTGACGGCGTCCAGCCATCGCGCCTCAGTCGCGCCGACGAAGTGGCTTCAAGGTTCGGTTGTGCGAGAACAGAAGCGGGGCTGACCAAGTTCGCGCGCGGCGGGTGTCGGACGATCACCGCGGGGTCAGGCTATGCCCATACCGCCGGCGGCGGCGTCATTGCTGGCCAACCAAACAAGTCGCCGTCCACCGTCCTTGGCTGAAGTGGTGCGGCCGTCAAAGGGCCCCCGCCCGACGCCGCGGCGGCGGCGGAATAGGTTGACGGGATAATCGCACAGGGATTTATTATGTGTATAATGAGATATAATACACGACAACATCGCGCTACCGTCGGATAGGGAAGCGACCCGATCGCGCCTTCCGCCGCCCGCGCCGTCAATTGTGGGTGACGAGATGGACTGAACTATACGACGTTCGTGACGCACAAGACGCCTAGTTAGTTGGGGGCGCCTCAGAACATCCGTTCACAGAGTATATTGTCACAAGGCGCCTGGGATATTGAATGGAGAATGGCCTCAGCCGGCGGCGTCGTGGGGTTCCGGAGGAAGATTTGGAGCGGCGCTGCGAACAACGACGCGCCTCCGGTTCGTGACCGGACGGCTCCAGCGCCTGCTGAATGGGCCAACTGATCTCGGGGCGCATGACGGACGCCGGGATGGGCGCTTGTGGGCGCGAAGCCCGACTGACACCCGTTGCGCAACGGTTCGGCTACGACAGCGCGTATTTCTGCGGGGCCGAGTTGAATACGCCGAGGGCGCTCGCGCCACGGCGACGTACAACGACAATAGCTGCATCCGAGGCCTCCAATGTTGATCGTCGACTCGCAGATTCACCTTTGGGACAGCGATGGGGCGCCGCCGCACCATGGGGGAAAACCCTATACGGCGGAGCAGGCCGTCGCGGACATGGACGCGGCCGGTGTGAACGCCGCGATCAACGCGCCGCCGATGTGGGATTTTGACTCCAATCGCTATGCGATTGAATCCGCCACCCGCTTTCCCGACCGTTTCGCGACGACTGGCTGGCTCGACCTGAACCGGCCGGAGGCGCCGGACTTGGTGCGGCGCTGGCGCTCGCAGCCGGGTATGATCGGTTTCAGGATGATCTGCGGCCTAGAGAACGAAAGGGGTTGGCCGACGGACGGGACGATGGACTGGTTCTTGGCGCTTGCCGAAGAACTGGGCCTGCCGGTCGCGCTCGGCGGGCCGTTCGTGCTGGCTCACGTTGAGCGCTGGGCCGCTCAGTATCCGACCCTCAAGATTACCTTGGACCACTTCGGCATCGTCGCTCAGGACCCCGCAACCCGCGAGCTGATACAGCACCCGGACGTGCTCTCCTGGAGCCGCTTCCCCAATGTGTCCGTCAAGCTGGTTGGGGGCCCGGACTATGCGCGTGTTGACGGATATCCGTTCAAGAGCCTGCACGACAGAATCCATCGCCTCTACGACGCCTACGGCCCCGAGCGGCTATTCTGGGGAACCGACATCACCCGCCTGGACAACTGCACCTGGCGCCAGGCCGTCACCATGTTTACCGAGGAGATGCCGTGGCTGTCGGAAGCCGACAAGACCCTCATCATGGGCGAGGCCATCTGCCGCCTGTATAACTGGTGGCCAACCGACGCCGCCTAAAGCTTTGTCGTCGGATCGATCGGCGAAGGTCAATCGAATGATCTCAGAGCAGCGTCAGACTGGAAAAATTGATCATCCCGAGTTGATCCGGACAATCTAGTTTCTACTGACGGTTAGTCATGAGACCACGATCACGTCGTTACGGATGTTAGCTGGCTATCGGGGAATGATCATCCCTGCCGCGACGCCAAGGATGGCCAGGACCAAAGCAGCGATGAACCACCGAACCACATGGGAGCCTGTACGCCCAGATCGACCTGCACGGCGGACGGCGCCGCTTCTGGAGGGTTTCGCCGCGACCCCAGCGCTGGCCAGATAGGGGTCAAGGGCCGAGATTTCGGCCCCTGAGACGATGGCGCCTACGTAGCCGTCCGGCCTGACCAGCACCCAGTCGCCGGGGGAGAGGCCGTAGGCGTCACGTACCTGGCCACCGTCGTCGATGATGTCTCCGCGCGGGCCGACGTGGTGGATTCGAAGACCGTCGCGAGGCTCGACCGGTGGCCTACGGTCTGTTTCATACCCCAGAAGCGTCCAGTGCGGACCCTGGAACAGTTTGAAGAGCCTGGTCGGCAGACCGCCGGCGCCGCGAACTGCCGCATCTGGCGCACGGTCGCCGGCGGCGATGCCCGCAGCGCGTTTCGGCCTCTCCAGGGCCAGTCCGGACCCCCGGTAACTGAGATCCAATTGAAGGACCTCGCGGCCCCGCTTGATCACCACCTTCCCAGCCGCCTCGTTGAGCAGTTTGCTCGCGAGGCCGAGCATCTCGGCGGCGATCGGGCGGCGCTCCGCCTCGTACGTCGCCAGCAGCGTGTCCGGCGTACCCCGCAGCACCGCGGCCAGCTTCCAGCCGAGGTTGTAGGCGTCCTGCACGCTCGTGTTCAGGCCCTGTGCACCGGTAGCGGGATGGATATGAGCGGCATCCCCCGCCAGGAAGACACGACCGACCCGGTAGGTATCGGCTAGGCGGGCGCCCACGACATATGTAGAGGCCCACGAGACCGATCGCAGCACGATGTCATCCCGACCCGTCCGCTCGGCGACGATTCGTTGCAGGCCTTTCACGGAAAGGTCGATCTCGGCTTCGAGCGGAATGGGACCTTGCAACTGGAACAGGTCAGTGCCCATGAGTGGAGCGACCGCCATCCACTTGTCCGGTCCCGAAACCATGAACTGGTGCCAGGTGTCCCTGACAAGTCCCTCCAGGATGACGTCCGCGCACACGAAGCGAACCCCTAGCTGATCGCCGGGGAATCCGATGCCGAGCGCGCGCCGCACGAAGCTGCGGCCGCCATCCGCGCCCACGAGGTAGCGGGCCCTAATCGTCTCCCTGCCGCGCGCACCGGCGATGCGAGCGGTCACGCACTCTGCGTTCTGCTTGAAGCTCTTGAGCTCGCGATCGAATTCCACGCGGCGGCCCATCTCGGCAAGACGCTCGCGCATCGCGGCCTCGGTGAGGAACTGCGGCGACATAAGCCTCATGTGATAGGGCTCGGCCGGCGTCGGCTGCTCGATATCCCCGGTTGCCATCCACTCGGTGGTCCCGTCGGGGCGATACGCCAGAACTGGAGGATAGATACCGCCGCTCGCGACGACGCGATCGATGATGCCGAGATCCTCGAACACCTCCTGGGTGCGCGGCTGGATGCCTTTGCCCCGCGAGCCGCGGAACGGCCCGTCCAGCTTTTCGATAAGCCGGAAGTCGACGCCGCGCCGGGCCAACTCGATGGCCAGGGTGAGGCCCGCGGCGCCCGCGCCGCAGATCAATACGTCGGTGTTGGAGTCCTTGGGCATGCCCATCCTTTGATGCATCCTCCGGCCAAGCGAAGCCGGCTCATTCGAAAATCCTCACTCCTCGGACCCAGCTCGGTCTAATCGTTGGGCCGGGACCCGCCATCCACCGCCGTGCAGCATGAGTGCGGCGGCTTTCTTGCCGCCGTTATCGAGTTGGTAGACGTCGAAAAGTTCTGGCATCTCGCCGGGGGCGAAAGCGATACCCATCCGCGCCTTCGTTGCCTCCCGTTTATTTATAAGGCACAATACACATATATCTCGTCAGTCTTGGCTGTCAACGTCATGGGCGGGCGGCCCGTCGGGCCTGCCCCGCGCGCTCATCAGGGTCAGAAAGGTCGCCGGGAAGCTCAGCACGCCTGGGCGGCGACGAGCGGCTGGCGTGTATCGAGGATGGGCGACCGGTATCTACCCAGCCCGGCTTGCGTAGCGTCGCGCTAGCGCCGCGCAAACTATGAGCTGCAGTTGGTGAAACAGCATCAGCGGCAGCACGATCAGCCCGACCTGGCCGGCAGAGAAAAGCACGCTCGCCATCGGGAGGCCGCTCGCAAGGGACTTCTTCGAGCCGCAGAAGACGAGAACGATCTCATCCTCGATCCCCAGGCGCAGAAACCGACGGCTGATTTGGGTTGTGATGACCAGTACAAGCGCGAGCAGTGCGGCGGAGATCACGAATAGCAATGCGAGGTCTCCGAGCGCGAGCTGCGTCCAGATGCCGGTTCGCATCCCGTGGGAGAAGGCCACGTAGATGACCAACAGGATAGAGCCTCGGTCGGCGAACCCGAGAACCTTGCGCTGCGCCTGCACCCAGTCACCAACTACCGGACGTAGCACTTGGCCCAGGATGAAGGGTGCGAGTAGCTGCAGGGCGATGTCGCGCAGGGCGTCAAAGGAAAAGGCCGCACCTTGGGTGTGGAGCATCAGGCCGGTCAGGAGCGGCGTGAGGAAGATGCCGATGATGTTGGAGGCCGAGGCGGAGCAGAGGGCCGCCGCGACATTCCCACGGGCAATCGACGTGAAGGCGATCGAAGATTGCACGGTGGAGGGCAGGACGCACAGGAAGATCAGCCCCGCCCAGAGCGAAGGGGGCAGCAGGCCGGGGGCAAGGGTTCGCGCGGCTAGCCCCAATAGCGGAAACAGCGCAAACGTGGTGAACAACACCGCCGCGTGGAGGCGCCACTGGCCGAGCCCCCGCCAGGCTGCGCGCGGCGAGAGCCGCATACCGTAAAGAAAAAACAGGAATGCGATTGCAGCCTTGGCCGCAACGTCGGCGATCTCCACTGCCCCCCCTCGCGCGGGCAATAGCACGGCGAGCGCCACCGTTGCGGCCATCGCTAGAATGTAGGGGTCGATGCTATTTCGCAGCCTTGCGATCATGGCGCGCTTCCTCTGATCCCTTCATTTCGCATCGTGCGGATCTGACCAGGTGACGAGCGCGACACCGAACTGCGGAGGCGCGTCATCACCGAACCACCCTCGCGGTCTCGACTTGCCACACGCGGTCCGGCGTGTGTTTGCGGGTGTCCGAGGAAGCGATCCACCGCTGGTTGGTCATACAGGAGCGATTGGGCACGAGGCTCGGCAGGCGCTCTGCCACCGGCCCATACGAGTTCGGCACGACTAGGTTCTCCCATCCGCGTAATTGGACGCCGCCCAGGTAAAGTCTTACGGACCCTCCCAAGCGGCTGTTCGGACTGCGATCGTCAAAGGGATCAGCGTCCGGCAGGAATGCATTTCATGGTGGCTATCAAAAACGCCGAGTCGGCTCGCCCTGGGGCTTCGATCTTCACGAATATTGACGGCGTCATGCTAATTATAAGGCATCATACACATAATATATTGCATTCTGGGCTGTCAATATCGTAGGCGGCAGCCTCCTGTGATCGCATCGACCAGTCGTCGAGAGAGCCCGGTCATTTGCTGAATTTTGCCCGGGCTCCATGTCGCGTGGACGGCCGTCATCAGCTTCCTGTGGCTCAAGCGATCAAGGAGCCTTCCTTGCCCCAGTAGGCGTCACGGATCAGGCGCTTGTAGAGCTTGCCGGTGGGGTGGCGGGGCAGCTCTTGCATGAAGTCGATCGCGCGGGGGGCCTTTACGTGGCTGAGGTTGGCCTTGGCGTAGGCCAACAACTCGGCCCGCAGGTCGTCGCCAGCCTCAGCCCAGTCGGCCGGCTGGATCACTGCCACGACCTTCTCACCCATCTCCTCGTCCGGCGCGCCGATTACGCCGACGTCGGCGACCTTGGGGTGGGTGATCAGCAGGTTTTCGATCTCCTGCGGATAGATGTTCACCCCGCCGGAGATGATCATGAAGCTCTTGCGGTCGGTGAGGTAGAGGTAGCCCTCCTCGTCGACCCAGCCCACATCACCGAGTGTCGTCCAGCCGTGCTGGTTGGTGCTCTCGGCCGTCTTTACTGGGTCGTGGTGGTAGTTGATGGGCGGACCGTTCTCGAAATAGATTTGACCCTCGCTACGTGACGGCAGGGCGTTCCCCTCCTCGTCGCAAATGCGTAGTTCGCCCACCACCGCCTTGCCGACCGAGCCCTTGTGAGTCAGCCAGTCGTCCGAGCTGATATAGCAAAGGCCGTTACCCTCGGTGCCGGCGTAGTACTCGTGGATAACCGGGCCCCACCAGGCGATCATCTGTTCCTTGACCGGCGCCGGACAGGGGGCGGCGGCGTGGACCGCCGACTTGATGGACGTGACGTCGTACTTCGACCGCACCTCTTCCGGCAGCTTGAGCAGCCGCACAAAGTGGGTCGGGACGAACTGGCCGCAGTCCACCCTGTACTCTTCGATCAGAGCTAACAGGGTCTCGGGATCGAATTTCTCCATCACGATGACGGTGCCGCCCAACTTGTGGACGCTCATGCACCAGCGCAGCGGGGCGGCGTGATAGAGCGGGGCCGGTGAGATGTAGGTGCAGTCGTTGGTCAAGCCGAACAGACTCTGGGTCATCATCAGCAGGGAATTGGGCGCGTCGATGGCCAAACCGGTCAGGGCCGGTTTCACACCCTTGGGTCGGCCGGTGGTGCCCGACGAATAAAGCATATCCGAGCCGGCGATCTGGTCTGGGATTGGCGTCGTCGGCTGGCGGTCGCGCGCCGGTTCGAACGCCTCATAGGGGCCACGCGCGCCACCGACCATGTAGTGCTTCAAGCCTGGGATCAGCGCGGGAGTCTCGTCGGCTATGGCTCCCATGGAGGACGAGGTGATGAACAGCTTCGCCTCGCTGTCCTTGACGATGTACTCGACCTCGCTGGCGATCAGTTTGGACGAGATGCAGGTGTAGTAGAGCCCGGCCCGCTGCGCCGCCCAAGCGATCTCGAAATACCGCGGACTGTTATCCATGAACAGGGCGATCACGTCCCCAACCTCCAACCCCAGCGATCGGAAAAGGTGCGCCCCCTGGTTCGAGCGCTCGTCGAGCTGCCGGTAGGTCACTGTCTCCCCACTGCCTGCCATGATGTAGGCGGCGCGGTCGGGATGGGTCTGGGCGTAGCGGCAGGGATGCATTGTCAGTCCGTTGGGTTGGGGTTGTGACCGACAACGGACCGCTGGCGCAGCGCGATTGTCTTCGTCAGACGCCTGTCGGGGGCGCTATCGCCCTACAGCGCCGATACGTTGAGGGGCGCGGTTCTCCGCCTCGGAAAGGTTCGTGATCAGGTCGCCTACCCGCTGCAACTCCGTCTCAAGCGCGCGACGTCGCGACTCGAGCTTCATCAAGGCGCACGTTCGTACATCTCCGCCTTGGTCTTCGGCGGATAGAACATCGCCAATATCCGATAGCGAAATTTTTGCCTGGCGGAGCTTCGATATCCACGAGAGTCGCTGGCGAGCCATGGCGTCGAAGACGCGGGCATTCGTCCGATCCCGCGTGCTTTCGATCAGACCTCGCTCATTGTAGAAGCGGATGGCCCGGGCGGTCAGTCCGAAGGCTCTTGCGGCGTCCGCCAGGCTCATGTTGCGCAGGTCGCGGATGTTGGTCTTGGTCATTCAGGTTCCTCCTCTGGCGTATTCCCTGGAGCGTGCTGCAAAGCTCGGCCCCGCCGACCGCGGGGCGACGTCAAAGTAGCGCTCCTAGCTTCATAGCCCCTCGACGGAATTAAATTCATGTGTAATTTGCATATAATTCTCCGTCCGTCACGGGGCGAAAATTGAACGCAAAGTGAATGCTGGTGTTTGAATGAACGGCGCCGACGCCCTGATCGAGACCCTGGTGGCCAACGAGGTCACCGCCTGCTTCGCCAATCCCGGCACCAGCGAGATGCAGTTCGTCAGCGCGCTCGACCGTCAGCTGGCCATGCGTCCGGTTCTGTGCCTGTTCGAAGGTGTGGCGACGGGGGCGGCGGATGGATATGGCCGGATGGCGGGCAAGCCCGCCTGCACCCTGCTGCACCTGGGCCCTGGCTATGGCAACGGGCTGGCCAACCTGCACAATGCGCGCCGCGCCTTCACTCCGATCGTCAACGTGATCGGCGACCACGCCACCTATCACCGCCAGTACGACGCGCCGCTCAACTCCGATATCCCGACCATCGTCGGCCCCAACTCGCTGTGGGTGAGGTCGGCCGATAGCCCCGAGACCGTGGCGGCGATCACCGCCGAGGCGATCACCGCCAGCTATGGTCCACCCGGCGGTCCGGTCAGCCTGATCCTGCCGGCTGACGCCGCCTGGCTTGAGGCGGACAGCGAGCCGGTCAAAGCTCCCGTGCCGGTCCGCCACGCGCCGTCGGGCGAGACCGTCGAGGCCATGGCGAAGGCGCTGAGAGCGGCTGCCAAGCCGGTGCTACTGCTGGGCAGTCAGGCGACCAACGCCGCGGCCTTGGTCCAGGCCAGCCGCCTCGCCGCGGCGGGTTATCGCGTGCTCACCGACACCTTCATCGCCCGCCAGCCGCGCGGCGCTGGCGTCTTCCGACCCGGGGCCATGCCGTATTTCGCCGAGGCGGCCCTGGCCGATCTCGCGGGCGTCGACCTGATGATCTATGTCGGCACCGTCGTGCCGGTCGCCTTCTTCGCCTATCCGGATCGGCCCAGCGTCCTGGCGCCCGAGGGTTGCGAGACCCTGACGCTCTGCACGCGCCAGGAGGACTCGGTGGCGGCGCTGACCGCCCTGGGCGATGCGCTCGGCGCCCCGGCCACGGGTCCGGTCCAGCCGCTGACGATCGCCGAGGCCTCGCCGACCGGGCCGCTCACCCCGCAATCGGCCGGCATCTCCATCGCTCGCCACCTTCTGGAAGGCGCGGTGATTTGTGATGACTCGGTGACGTCCGGCGGCGGGGTGGCCGCGGCCTGCGCCACCGCCCGGCCACACGATGTGCTGGCCCTCACCGGCGGCGCCATCGGCGTCGGCATGCCGCTCGCCATCGGGGCCGGCGTGGCCGCTCCGGCCAGCAAGATCGTCTCCCTGAACGGCGACGGCGCGGCCATGTACACCGTCCAGAGCCTCTGGACGATGGCGCGTGAGAACCTGGACGTAACCGTGGTGGTGTTCGCCAACCACAGCTACCGCATCCTCAATATCGAGATGGGGCGCACCGGCGCTGGCAATCCCGGTCCCTCGGCATCCAAGCTGCTGGATCTTGGAGATCCGAGGATCGACTGGGTATCCCTCGCCAAGAGCCTAGGCGTACCGGCGGTGCGTTGCGCCACAGCCGAGGAGTTCGACGCGGCCTTCGCCCGCGCCATGAACGAGTCTGGCCCGAAGTTCATCGAGGCGGCGATCTAGATGTCGATGCTACGCCGGTTGCCCGTGCGCATTGTCGTCGACCGCTCCCCCACCGGCGCGGGCCTGCGCCCTGGCCTGTTGGTCGAGCTGACGGTGGACGTCACCGGCCGCACCGGCCCGTCGTTCGCGGAATCGGGGGTGGTCGGCCCCCAGCTCGGCTGCCGGGCCCAGGAAAATTAGGCGCTAGGCCTAGCCCATGGAGCCGGCCGTGACCGACGCCGCAATCAATGCCTCCTTCCCGTCGCTCGGCAAGTCGGCGCCGCCCGGCGCGCCGGTGATGGACTGGGGCAGGCTGTTCCTTGGCTTTGGCGGAATGGTCATCGGCCAGTTCATGGCCATCCTCGACATCCAGATCGTCGCCGCCTCGCTGTCGCAGATCCAGGCGAGCATTGGCGCCAGCGCCGACGAGATGAGCTGGGTGCAGACCGCCTATCTGCTGGCCGAGGTCGTCATCATGCCGATGACCGCCTACATGACCCGCCTGTGGGGCACGCGGAACACCTTCGTGACCTGCTGCGCCGCCTTTATCGTCACCAGTGTGGCCACAGGACTCTCATCGTCCATCGAGATGATGATCTTCACCCGTGCCCTGCAGGGCCTGGCGGCCGGGGCAATGATCCCGGCGGTGTTCGCCACCGCCTTCACCGCCTTTCCGCCCGACAAGCGCATCACCGCCAATGTCATCATCGGCCTGATCGTAACCATGGCTCCCACCTTCGGTCCGACCCTGGGCGGCCACCTGACTGAGCTGGCCGGCTGGCGCTGGCTATTCTTCGTCAACGTGCCACCCGGCATCGTCGCCATGATCCTGGTCTGGCGCTGGGGCGACTTCGACAAGGGCGACCCCAGCCTGGCCAAGGGCGTCGATTGGGTGGGCCTGATCAGCATGACCATTGCGCTCCTGTTCATGCAGTATGTGCTGGAGGAGGGGGCCAAGAACGGCTGGTTCCAGGATGACGGCATCTTGTGGCTGACGGTCACGGCGGTGATCACGGGCGCGGCCTTCATTTGGCGACAGCTGACCTATCGGCAGCCGATCATCAACCTAGCCCCCTTCGCCGATCGCAACTTCTCCCTGGGCATCGTCATGACCTTTGTCGCGGGCCTGGCCCTGTTCGGCGGCACCTTCGTGCTACCCCTCTTCCTGGCCCAGGTGCGCCATTTCACGGCCGCCGCCGTGGGAACCACCATGCTGATCTCAGGCCTGACCATGTTCCTCACTGGCCTCGTCGCCGGACAGCTCGTGCGCCGCGTGGACCCACGCATTCTCATGTTCCTCGGCTTCGGCCTGGGCGCGGTCGGCACCGGCCTGGGCATAAGGGTGACCGAGAACTGGGGCTTCAACCAGTTCGCCGTGATGCAGGCGGTGCGCGGCGTGGGCGTGATGATCGCCATGATCGCCTCCCAGACCCTGACCGTCTCCACCATCCCGTCCCGCCTGATGAAGGACGCCTCGGCCCTGGTGAACCTGACCCGCAACGTGGGCGGCGCCGTGGGCCTTGCGGCCACCGCCACCATCCTCACCACCATGCAGGCCGTGCACTACGGTGACCTGACCTCCTCGATCAGCATCGCCAACCCCCAAGCCCAGGCCATGATGGCCGGCCTCGGCCACGCGATGAGCGGCTCGATCGATCCCCAGGGCGCGGCCATGAAGGCCTTTTCCAGCTACCTGCACCTAAAGGCCCTGACCATGGCCTTCGGCGACGCCTTCTTCTGGCTTGCCGCCGGCTGCGCCGTCGCGGCGGTGCTGGGCCTGTTGGGCAAGCCCGCCAAGGGACCACCGCCGCTCTCCGACGGCTCGGGAGGCCACTGACATGCCCCGCGGGCCGGGGTTTCCAAATGGACGATCCATGACCGTCGGCGACCTCATCCGCGGGCGCGTCGCCCGCTGCGCGCCTTGGCGACATACGGCAGCACGAACAGGTACAGGCCAGTGAGCACGAGCAAGACGAACGGGACTGCCGCCAAGAGCCCCATCCAGAGAACAGGTTCCCTCTGTCGGGTGACGACGACGTTGACGATGTTGACGATGACGGCTGCCGTAAAGGCGATGGACATCCAGCGGTGGACCTGCCGAGCCAATTTGTTCCAGTTCAATGGGGTCTCCTCTGAAGACGAGCTGAGGCGTATCCGTCGATCCTGACGGCCGCTCAGATCAGACCCTGAGCGAGCGTAGGCGCGGGCGAACGCCATCTCCAAATTATAAGGCGTAATACACCTATCTGTCTGCGTGTCTGTCCTGTCAATATCTCTGTCGCGCCGCTGCGGACTTCGAGCTGGGAGCCTTCTAAAGCCCGCCCCTAGATCACCTGGTCGGTGACTCAGGGCTGCTCTTCGGGGTGAGTGGCGTCCGTTCGTGGCTTGATGTTGGATGAGGCGTGGACGGCGGCCGAGGCCTGCTCAGCCGCTTGCCTCTTGGCCTATGCGGTTGCTGACGCGATAAGACGCCGCATGACATCAAACGTATCTGACGTCGCCGAAGAGGCAGATGAGCTCGACCGGCGACTGATCCTGGCGGCGCGAACCGTCTTGATGGTGCATCGGGAACTAGAGCGGGCGGCGCGGGACGCGGATATGACAATTCCCCAGTACCGATTCCTGCTTTACCTCAAGCGACGCGGCCCCATGCGGGCAGGGGATCTGGCTCTTGACTCGGCCATCGGCCGATCCACGGCTTCGGCCCTTATCGGTGAGATGGAGCGCCGCGGCTTGATCGCCCGCCAGCCAGACGCAGAAGATGGGCGTAGCGTCCTTCTTCGGCTCACCCCGGAGGGCATCGCCAAACATGCCACCTTCGAACGCGAGCTCGCACGCGTGCTGGCTGGTCTGCTGCCCTCCGAGGAGAGCGACGAAATTCTCAAGGGGCTGACCCACCTAGCCTACCACATCGATCGGCGCCGCAGGGACTAGCAGGGTTGACCCGCCTCAAGGGCGGGCAGATAGTTCGTGGCACGAACTATCTGGAGAGTCCGTTGAAGACGCCGATTTGCGAGATGCTGGGGATCGAGTTCCCGCTGTTTGCCTTCAGCCACTGCCGTGACGTGGTGGCGGCGGTAAGCCGAGCCGGCGGCTTCGGGGTGTTCGGCGCCACGGGCCAGACGCCCGAGACGATCCACCGGGAGCTGAAGTGGATCGACGAGCACGTGGGCGGCAAGCCCTACGGCATCGACATCCTGGTCCCGGAGAACCTTTCCACGGCTGGGGAAATGGGCGTCACGCGGAAGTCCCTGGAGTCGCGCATACCCCAGCAGCATCGCGATTTCGCCGCCGGTCTGCTGGCTGACGCCGGTATCGAGCCGATCACCCGGCGGTTCCGGGACGACACGCCCCAGCCGTTCGATCCCGAGAACGCTCTGCGTACGCTGGAGGCGGCCTTCGATCACCCGATCAAGCTCATCGCCAACGCGCTGGGCGTGCCGCCGCCCGAGATGATTGCAATGGGCAAGGCCCACGGGGTCCCGGTGGCCGCCCTCGTCGGGGCCAGGGAGCACGCCATCCGGCAGGTGAACGCAGGCGTCGATATCATCGTCGCGCAAGGCACCGAAGCCGGGGGGCACTGCGGCGAAGTCACCACGATGGTCTTGATCCCGGAGGTCATCAAAGCCATCAAACATATCCGCGACGTGCCCGTACTGGCCGCCGGCGGCATCATGAACGGTGAGCAGATGGCCGCCTGTATGGCCATGGGAGCGGCCGGTGTCTGGACGGGCTCTGTCTGGCTCGCCACCGTAGAGAGCGAGACGTCGCCGGTCTTCCGCGAGAAGATGATCGAGGCCTCCAGCCGCGACGCCGTGCGGGTGAGGAGCCGGACCGGCAAGCCAGCGCGCCAGCTCCGCTCGACCTGGACGGATGCGTGGGAGCAAAGCCCCAACAGCCCTGGACCGCTGCCCATGCCGCTGATGAGCCTTGTAAGCGAAGGCGCGCTGCGCAGCGCCAACCTGGCCGCCGAGGCTGGCAATCCCAAGGCCCGTGATCTCGTCACATATTTCGTGGGCCAGGGTGTTGGCCTGGTTGACGAGGTGCGTGGCGCCGCCGAAGTGGTCCAGAGCTTCAAGGGGGAGTTCCTGGAGGCCATCGAGCGGATGAATGGACTGCTCGAGGAATAATTCCCTACCGGGCCGCCAATATCCGACTGCAGGTCCTGGCTAACGCCTTGGGCCCGGCAATAGACGACCAACTGATCAAGGGGGACCCCTTCGCGCGTCTCAAAAAGGTCAGGCGTCCCCACGAACTCGGCGAGGCTCACCCGATCTGGGAGGACGAGGAGGTCGAAATCGCGATCGAGGACGCCATCGCGACGGGCCGGCCCGGCTTGGCGCGGGCTTATGCCCTAGGCCGCTACGGAGGCTTCCGCAAAGGTACGATCTGCCTCATCACCCTCAATGCCCGGACCAAGGGTGGTCGGCTCTACTGGCTTACCGAGAAGCGGAAGGTTCTGTGTGACAAGCGCGCCGATCCACGCCTCCTCGCCGTCCTGGACCGCACGCCCAGCAAGGCGCTGACAATGTCCTACGACGCCGACGGCAACCCTTGGAAGGAGCGAGCTCTCGGCCACGCCGTGAAGCGGCATAACGAGCGCCTGTCGAAGCCAGGACACAACGGCGGGCCGGGCAAGGTCCGCGCTGGCCTGGGCCTCCACGGCCTGCGGCACGCTCGTGGTGTTGAGCTGGCTGAGGGCGGTGCGACCGACGCCGAGATCATGGCCCAGCTCGAACACGCCACCGACCGGGCGGCGAAAATCTACCGGCGTCAAGCCAAGCGCCGGAAGCTTGCTGATGCTGGCCAGGACAAGGTGGACAACGTCACCTCCCTGGAACGAGCCAAGAACGACGCTGTGTAACATCGGCTGTAACACCCGTGTAACAACCCCTATCGGGATCACTTTGTGAGCCCGCTCAGGTATCGGTAGGCAATTGATTTCGCTTAAGAAAGTGAATGGCGCGCCCGGAACGATTCGAACGTCCGACCCTCAGATTCGTAGTCTGATGCTCTATCCAGCTGAGCTACGGGCGCGCACTACGCGCAGGGCCTGCAAGGCCCCGGCGAGGGCGCGGTTCTAGTTGGCGGTGGCGGGGAAAGCAAGCCCCCGCGAACGGTTTGGGATTCAGAGATCGCGCCAGGCCCTGGCGGCGGTTCCGGGCCAGGGTGTGGCCTCATAGACGGCGCGGGCGGCGGCGCGGGCCACGCAGTTGGCGGCCAGTTCGCCCAGGCGGGTCAGGTTGCGCGCCCAGGGCTCGCCCAGCGGCATGCGGCCGGTGGAGAGCGCGAAGACCACGTCGCCGTCGAACAGGGTGTGTATGGGCCGGAAGGCGCGGGCCAGGCCGTCCTGGGCCATGATGGCCAGGCGCTTGGCCTGGGCGGGGGTGAGCGCCGCGTTGGTGGCGACGACGGCGAGGGTGGTGTTCTGTCTGAGGGCCGGGGCGCCCTTGGCCAGGCCCCAGTCGTCGGGGTCCATGATGTAGTTGATGTCGGGCCGCGCCCCGCCGAACTCGCCGTCGATCTCATAGGGCCAGGACCAGAAGGCTTTCGAGCCGGGCATCACGGCCGAGCCGATGGAGTTGGCGGCGACCAGGGCGCCGACCGCCAGGCCGTCGATGTCGTCGATCAGGCTGGCCGAGCCCGTGCCGCCCTTGATCTGGCCGGCCATGGCGCCGGCGCCGGCGCCGACCGTGCCCAGCGCGAAGTGGTCGGAGGTGGCCTCCAGGGCCCGCATGCCCAGCGCGCGGTAGGGCGGCTCCGTGCCCCAGGCCTTGTCGCCGCCGTTGCTCAGGTCGAACAGGATGGCGCCCGGCACGATGGGCGCGCGGGGAATGCCCTCGCCCATGAAATAGCCGCGCCCCTGGGCCCCCAGGGCGGCCGCCACGCCGTCGGCGGCGGCCAGGCCGTACATCGAGCCGCCCGACAGGGTGATGGCGTCCACGGCGTCGACCAGCACATGAGCCTCGAGCAGGTCGGTCTCGCGGGTGCCGGGCCCGCCGCCGCGCACGTCGCAGGCGCCCACGGCCGGGACCTGCGGCAGGATGACGGTGACGCCGGTGCGCACGAGCGGGTCGGTGGCCTGGCCCACCAGGATGCCCGGCACGTCGGTGATCAGGTTGCGTGGACCGGGGCGCAGGCTCATGGCCCCTTGATGCCATGGCGCCCCCCCAAAGGTCCATCTTGAGGCCATCGGCGGCTTTACGCGTTTGACGCTTTGCGGCGCCGCGTCCGGCGCCCTATGTGCGAACCATGATCCAGCGCCGCAGTCTCCGTTTCACCGCCCTGTTCGCCGCCCTGCTGATCGCCGGGGGCGGCTTGGCCGGATCGCTGGCGGCCGCCAAGCCCAAGGCGGCGGCCCACGCGGCCGCGCCGGTCTGGCCCCTGGCCGGCGATCCCACGGTTCCCATCGAGCCGCGCGCGGCCTTCGCCCCTCACGTCATGGTGGCCGCGGCCAATCCGCTGGCCGTGCAGGCGGGGCTGAAGGTGCTGAAGGCCGGCGGGTCGGCGGCCGACGCGGCGGTGGCGATCCAGGCGGTGCTGGGCCTGGTGGAGCCCCAGAGCTCCGGCCTCGGCGGCGGCGCCTACATGACCTACTACGACGCCAAGACCCGCACCGTGACCGCCTACGACGGCCGCGAGACGGCGCCGGCGGGCGCCGGGCCGGACCTGTTCGTGGGTCCCGACGGCAAGCCCCTGGCCTTCTTCACGGCGCTTCTGAGCGGCCGTTCGACCGGCGTGCCCGGGGCCATCGCCATGCTGTCGCTGGTCCAGCACGAGCACGGCAAGCTGGCCTGGTCGACGCTGTTCGCCGATGGGCAGCGGCTGGGCGACGGGGGCTTCATCGTCAGCCCGCGTCTTGCCGGCTTCGTGCATGGACCCTTCCCGGAATCCAAGGCGCCCGATGCGGTGCGCTACTTCAGCAAGCCGGACGGCAGGCTCGTCGTGGCCGGCGACCGGCTGAAGAACCCGGCCTACGCCGCCTCCCTGCGCACCATCGCCGCCGAGGGCCCCAAGGGCCTTCTGGAGGGGCGGATCGCGCGCGATATCGTGGCCCGGCTGCATGAGGGCGACCTGCCCAGCAGCATGACCCTGGCCGACCTGGCGGGTTACAGGCCCCGGGCCGAGAAGGCGCTGTGCAATCCCTGGAAGACCTATGTGGTCTGCACGCCGCAACCGGAGTCCAGCGGCGTCAGCCTGCTGCAGGCCCTGGCCATGCTCGAGCATACCGACATCGACAGGCGCGGGCCCACCGACCCGGTGTCCTGGGTGCAGATCGCCGAAGCCGAGCGGCTGATGTACGCCGATCGCGACCGCTATGTGGGCGATCCGATGTTCGTGGGTGTGCCGGTGGCGGGCCTGCTGGACCCGGCCTATGTGGCGTCCCGCGCCGCCGCCATCGGCCAGTCGGCCGCCCCCACGCCGCCCAGCTTCGGCCTGCCGCCGATGGCCGCCGCCATGGGCCCCGACGCGACGTCGGAGGCGCATGGCACCAGCCACATGGTCATCGTCGATGCGGACGGCAACGTGCTGTCGATGACCACGACGGTGGAGAGCATCTTCGGCTCGGGCCGCATGGTCGACGGCTTCTTCCTCAACAACCAGCTGACCGACTTCTCCTTCTCGCCGCTCAACCCCGACGGCCTTCCCGCCGCCAACGCCGTGGCCGCCGGCAAACGGCCGCGCTCGTCGATGGCGCCGGTGATCGTGCTGGACCGCTCGGGCGGGTTCGTCGCCGCGCTCGGCTCGCCCGGGGGCAGCTCGATTCTGTCCTACGACCTGAAGACCATGATCGGCGTCTTCGACTGGAAGCTGCCGATGCAGCAGGCCATCGCCCTGCCCAACATGGTGGCGCGCGGCGCCAGCTTCAGCAGCGAGCCGGAGCTCTATGCGCCGGGCGTGGTCGCGGCCCTGAAGACGCGGGGCATCCCCTCGCTGGGCGGCTTCGGCGAGAACTCCGGCGTCCAAGGGATCATCAAGCGCAAGGGCGGCTATGAGGGCGGGGCCGACCCCCGGCGCGAGGGGATCGCGCGCGGGTTCTGACTCGCGCTACATCCCCTTGCGCAGTGGCAGCAGGTCGGGGAAGTCGCCGTCGCGCTTCTCGGCGCGGGCCTTGAAGGCCTCGGCCATGTGGGGGCCGGAGAACATGCCGGTCTGCCACACGGCGATGTAGTCCAGCGCGTCCTTGATGGTGTGGTCGCGGGCGTAGTTGATCATCACCTTCGACCCGGCCACGGCCAGGGGCGCCTTGGTGGCGATCTCGCGCGCCGTCTCCAGCGCGTGGGCGACGACGGCGGCGTGGTCGGCCAGCACCTCGTTGACCAGGCCGATCTCCTTGGCCTTCTCGGCGGAGATGCGCCGCCCCGTATAGGCCATCTCGCGCACCCAGCCCTCGGGGATCAGCTTGCACAGGCGCGGGAAGGTGCCGACATCGGCGGTCATGCCGATGTTGATCTCCATGATGGTGAAGAAGGCGTCGGCGGAGACATAGCGGATGTCGCAGGCGCTGGTCATGTCCACCGCCCCGCCGATGCAGCCGCCCTGGATGGCCGCGATCACCGGCATGCGCGCCTGATCCAGGCAGGAGAAGACGTCCTGCAGCGAATGCACGTGATAGCGGAAGCTCTCGCCGGCGTTATGCCGGTCGGCGGGCCGTCCCGAAGTGTCGGCCGGATCGCCGAACACCGCCAGGTCCATGCCCGCGCAGAAGTGCTTGCCGGTGGAGGAGATGACGATGGCCCGGGCGCGGGCATTGTCGTTGATGTCGCCCACGATGGCCGGCAGCTCGTTCCAGAAGGCCCGGTTCATGGTGTTCATGGCCTCGGGCCGCTTCATCTGGATATGGGCAACGCCCGCCTCGATGGTGACGTTGAAGCAGGTCCAGTCGATGGTGGTGGCGTCGGCCCTGGCCGGAGCGTTCATGGTTGGTCCTCCCGTTTTGCCGCATCATCGCGCCCTTACGCGGGGAGAGGGAAGGCCGACTTCCAGGTCTACCACCTCACACCCCGTCCGCAGCCGGATCTCCTCGGCCACGATTCGGCGGTGGCAGCCGGCGGCGTCGGCCTCGAAGCAGAGCAGGGCGCTGGGCGTCTCGCGGCTGATCTCGGTGGCCTGGGCCAGGGCCAGCTGGGCCTCGGGCTCGGCCAGGTGGTCCTCGAAGATGCGGGTCATCTCGGCGATGTGGCCCTTGCGCGCGGCGTCGCGGCCGGGCTTGGGCGTGCCCAGGGGCCGCAGGTGGACATAGGCGATGCCGGCCTCGTTCAGGCTGGCGCCCAGCAGGGTCTTGGAGAAGCCGGCGCGCCGCGACGAGGCGACGGCGCGCACGTCGATGACGGTCTTCACGCCGGCTTCCTTCAGCCGGTCGATCACCTGGGCTTGGGTGGCGGCCTCATAGCCGATGGTGGCGAGGCGGGGCGGCGTGACGGGAAGGCTCATGGCGGGTCTCTCATTGGCGCTGGCTGACGCGGCGTCGCCCCCGATATAGGTGAGCGATGCAAGCCGAACCGCGCCAGACCTTCATCGCCATCGACAACGCTCAAGGGGCCGGTGAGGCTGCCGTGCTCGACTTCGGTCCCGCCGGACGGCCCGTGGACATCGTCTTCTCCCACGCCAACGGCTTCAACGCCCTGACCTACCGCACCGTGCTGGCGCCGCTGGCGGATGAGGGCCTGCGGATCCTGGCCATCGACCAGCGGGGCAGCGGGCTGAGCCGCCTGCCGGCGGAGACCGAGGGGCGCACCTCATGGATGGGGATCGCCGACGACCTGCTGGCCGTGCTCACGGCCCTGGAGATCGAGAACGCCGTGCTGGCCGGCCACTCCATGGGCGGCACCGTCAGCCTGTTCGTCGCCGCGCGGGAGCCTGGGCGGGTCAAGGCGCTCGGGCTGTTCGACCCGGTGATCCCGACCATCGAGATGCTGGAACGGGCCAGGACGGGCGGCCTGACCCACTCGCTGCTGACCCAGGGCGCGCTGCGGCGGCGAAACCTGTTCCCGAGCCGGGCGGCGGCGCTGGAGGCCTATCGCGGGCGCGGGGCCTTCAAGACCTGGCCCGAGGCCATGCTGGCCGACTATGTGGAGGCGGGGTTGCGCGACCGCGACGACGGCCAGGTCGAACTGGCCTGCTCGCCGGCCTGGGAGGCGTCGAACTTCTCCAGTCATGCCCATGACCCTTGGGCGGCCTTCGCCGAGAGCCGATGTCCGATCCGCATCCTGAAGGCCGAAAACGGCTCGACCTGCTCGGCGGCCGAGGGGCCGCTGACGGCGGATGGCCGCATCCGCATCGAGACCGTGTCGGGGACCAGCCACTTCCTGCCGATGGAGGCGCCCGACCGGGTCCAGGCCGTGCTCAGGGACCTGGCCGCGCTTTAGGGCGCCGACAGCTTCGCATGGGCCAGGGCCACGGCGGCGGCGCGCCCGTCCACCGTCTCGCCGGCCGGCGCCTTGTCGCAGACCCGCGCGGCCAGCAGCGCCGAGACCGATCCGGCCTTCAGGGGAACGGGGTCGAAGGCCCGCGCGGCGTCCAGCAACACGCCGTCGGCGGCGTACCAGGCGTAGTAGGTGGCCGAGCGCCGCTGGCCGCACCAGATGGCCTGGCGCGAAACGATCAGCGACGCGGACTTGCCGGCGCGGGGCTGGGCCGGCTCGGCGATGGTCAGGACCGTGGCCTCCACGATCCCGTCGCGGTTCGTCAGGTCCGACAGGGCCATGAAGTGGATCTCGCCCGGCGTCTGGCCGAACAGCTGCAGCGGGCCATCGGGCAGGTGAGGCGCCTGGTCCATGGCCGAGGGCGGCGCAGCGGCGCTGATCACCGGCACGGGACCGCGATCCTCCGCCCTGGCCGACCCGGCGGCGAGGAGCAGCGACAGGGCGAGCAGGGCAGTGGTCTTCATGGCTAGAGTCCCAGTCCGGCGGTGGCGTGTTGGCGCAGGGCCGCCTGGGCGGCCTCGGTGATGGGAACGACCTTGCGGGCGTCCAGGTCCATGGTGACGGCCACCGCCTCGGAGGTGGCGACGGCCTTGCCGCTCTCGGGATCGAGCATCCAGTGGGCCATGCGCATGGTGCGGTGGGTGGCGTCGATCAGGCCGGAGCGCAGTTCGAAGCGGTCGCCGGCGCGCGGCCAGTCGAGATAGGCGATGCGGTATTCCAGCACCGCGCCGCCGATGCGGGCCGGCTTGGTCTCGGCATGCTCGATGATGGCGCGACGGAAGGGACGGATCAGGCCCGCGATGCCGTCGGAGACCCGGCCGATGAAGAGTTCGGGCCGCGCGCGCCCGAAGGTGTCGCATTCGGCGGGGGTGACCCCGCCCAGGCCGATGCGGGTCAAGCCCAGCGTGTGGGCGCGCTCGAGCCCGGCGGTCGGTTCGAAAGGCTCGAGCGACACGCTGCGCGCGCGCGCCGTCTCGGGAACCTCGACCTTCAGGGTCTCGGCCAGCTCCAGGGTGCGCCGGGACCAGGGGAAGACGCGGCCCTCGCGCGGCGTGGCGTGGGCGACCCGGGTCTGGAAGCTGGCGGCGATCTCGCCGCTGTTGGAGTGGACGAGGAGCTGGAGCAGCCAGGCCTCGCTCTCGGAGATGCTGACCACGCCGCCCAGCATATGCAGCGGCGCGTTCTCCTGGGCCTCGCGCATGAAGCGGATGTGGTGTTCGCGCACCAGCAGGGTGGCGCCCGCATGGGCGGTGAAGGCGTGCGGCAGGCCCAGCTCCGCGGCGAGCGTGATCAGCCCCTCCATGGCCCGGGCCACGAAGAAGCGCACATTCATGTGGGCGTTCTCGTCGCATTCCCAGGTGTTGACGCCGCCGCGCCAGATCTCGACGCCCGGAAGGTCCACGCTCAGGCCCGGCAATCGGCGCACAGGCCGTGGGCCTCGATGGTCACGCCCGTCAGCCGATAGCCGGCCGCCTCGCCGATGATGCCGATTTCGCGCGCGGCGACCGGCTCGATCTCACGCGTGGCGCCACAGCAGTCGCAGATCAGGAAGGCGGCCGCATGGTCGTCCGCGTCGCCGCGGCAGGCCACATAGGCGTTCAGGCTCTCGATGCGGTGGGCGAAGCCCTGGCGCTCCAGGAAGTCCAGCGCGCGATAGACGGTGGGCGGCTTGGCCGGCGCCCCGTCCTCGCCGAAGCCGGCGATCAGGTCATAGGCCTTCACCGGCTGGCCGGCCTTGAGCAGCAACTCCAGCACCCGGCGGCGCGGCGGGGTCAGCCGCTGCTCGGCCTTGGCGCAACGCGCTTCGGCCTCGGCCATCTCGGCGGCCAGCGACTTGCCGGCCAGGCCGTGGTCGTGATGATCGTGATCGCAGGCGCTGCCCATGCCTCAGAGGTAAAGGCCGTGACAGCCCGATGCAAGGAGGGGTCAAGGCTAGGGCTGGAAGGGAGCCTTCGCGGTCAGGGCGAACTCGGCCGCGCACATGGCCGCGTCGGGCTTGGGGCCGTTGGCCCTCAGCGCGGCCATCTCGGCGCGGACGCCATCGACATCGGCGCGGAAGTCGGACGAGCCGTGCAGCGCGGCCATCACGACCGCGGCGTTGGTCCGGCCGGCTTCGACGGCGCTGAAGCTGTGGACGCCGCAGACCAGCCGGCTCTCGCCGAAGGCGCGGCCGCGCACCAGGATATCCGTGGCCCTGTCGGGAACGGCCTCCGCCAGCATCAGACCGGTGCTGAAGCCCCAGGTGACGTGACCGGACGGATAGTCCGGGCTCTTGGCCAGCAGGTCGGTCTTGGCGATGCAGATGTTGCCGCCGAACAGCAGATAGGGGCGCTTGCGCTGGAAGACGTCCTTCGGCTGGTTGACCGCGCGCGACACGTCGAAGCGCATCTTCATCAGCAGCGCCCAGGTCTTGGGCGCGCTCGTGGGGCTGAGGACGGCGCCGATCGCGCAGCTGAAGTCGGCCAGGACACCGGCCGAATCGTCATCGTGCTGGGCCAGTTTCCAGCGCTCGCTGCCTTCCAGCTTGCGGGTTTCCAGGAAGATGGCCTTGTCGTTGGCTTCGCGCGAGCCGCCGACGGAGGGCGGCGGCGTCAGGATCTTCAGGGTATTGAGCGCGGCGTCGGACAGATAGCCCTGCGGCGCGGTGGGCATGGTCTGCAGCGTCTTCGGCGCCGGCGCGGTGGCGGGCGCGTCGGCGGCCATAGCCACCCCGGCCCCCAGGACGATGATGGCGGCGGTGGCGGCAAGACGCAGGCGCATGGAAAAACTCCCCTCAAATCGAAGGGGAGTGTGCCCGGCTTAGCGTGACGGTTTCAACCGTCCGTCGGCGGAATTAGGCGAACAGTTTCGCCCAGCGGCGTTTCTCGCGGCCTTTCCAGACGCCGCGGTGATAGGCGTCGGAGCCGATCAGCGGCACCACGGTGGAGGCTTCGGCGAACACCATCTGCTCGTGGGTGGTCTGCACCTTGCCCCAGGAGGCCGCTTCCTGGAGAGTCGAGGAGGAGCAGGCGCCGTCACGCACGTCGGCCACGGTGATCTGCACGGCATAACGGTGCATCTCCGCCTCGATGCCGAGGATCTCGGCGCAGACCACGGTGTCTTGGGCGAAGTTCTTGGGCACCCCGCCGCCGACCATGAACAGGCCGGTGACGCCCGCGGCGATCTTGACGTCCGTCAGTTCACGGAAGTCGGCCACCGCGTCGATGGAGAGGTAGGGCTGCCTGGCCGCGATCTTCTCCTTCTGGTGTTTCACCAGCCCAAAGCCCGCCGAGCTATCGACAAAGGCGGGGCAGAAGATCGGCACGCCTTCTTCATAGGCCGTCTGGATCAGGCTGCCGGGCTTCTTGGCGTTGCCCGCCGCCAGCCACTTGCCGATCTCCCAGATGAATTCGCGCGAGGAGTAGGGGCGCGGCTCCAGCGCCTGGGCGATCTCATAGATGGTGTGATCGCAGTTCTGGAGTTCTTCCTCGTCGATATAGGTGTCGTAGATGCGGTCGATATAGTTCTCGCGCAGCACGTTGTCGTCCACCGGACCGGCGGCCTGATAGTGTTTGAAGCCCAGGGCCTCGAAGAAATCCATGTCGATGATGGAGGCGCCGGTGGCCACCACCGCGTCGATCATCCCGAACTTCACCATGTCGCGATAGACATGCATGCAGCCGCCGGCCGAGGTCGAGCCGGCCAGGATCAGCCACGGCGAACAGTCCTTGTCGGCCAGGGCCATGTTGAAGATGTCGGCGGCCCGCGCGGTATCGCGCGACGAGAAGCTCATCTTGCGCATGGCGTCGATCACCGGCCGCGCGTCATAGGCGGTGATGTCGACGTGCTCGACGACATTGGCCAGCAGTTCGGCCTTGCGGTTGGCCGGGCCCCCTTCACTTTTGATCGGAGCGTTCATCGCTTGGGTTTCCCTTCGAGGTGAGCGCCCGTCACAAAAGCGAAATCCCGGCCGGACGGAGCGACGGACGGGGTTCGTAGTCCTCCCCAGGCGAGCCTGCAGCAAGCCGGCTGGGGAGGTGGCCGGAACGGCCGGAGGGGTTTACCGAGTCCAAGGTTGCGCGTGTTGTGGCGCCGGAGCCGGTGACGGCACAAGCCTTAGCGCCAGAACGTGGCCACCCTTTGACTCGGTAAACCCCTCCCCCGCCGGCGCGCTTGAGCGCGCCTGGGGAGGATGGCTGGGTTACCGCCGACGCCGCTTCTTGCCCTTGGCGCGCGACAGCTTCACGACGTTGCCGAAGTCGGACTTGGGCGCCGGGATCGAACGCCGGGCCAGGCCGAACATCGACCCCATGGGGGCGTCCTCGACGATCGCGCCGTCCATGTCGCCGAAACCGTTGAACCGCGTCGCCATGGCTACGCCATAGGCGCCCAGCATGCCGATCTCGATGAAGTCGCCTTCGCCGATGTCGTCGGGCAGCATGAAGGGGCCGGGCATCACGTCGATGCTGTCGCAGGTCGGGCCGTAGAATTTGAACGGCTTCATCGGCGCCTGAGCGTCGGCTTCCGCGCGCAGCAGCTTCACGGGGAAGGGCCACTTGGCGTGGGCCGCATCGAACAGGCCGCCATAGGAGCCGTCGTTCAGATACAGGCTGTCGCCCTTGCGCAGCTCGACCTTGACCACCAGCGAGGAGGCTTCCGCCACCAGCGCGCGGCCGGGTTCGCACCACAGCTCGGTGGTTTCATGCACCATCATCTCGGAGAAGCCCCGATCGATAGCGGCCAGATAGTCGGCCATTTCGGGGGGCGCCATGCCCGGATAGATGGACGGGAAGCCGCCGCCCACATCCACCACGTCGGCGAACACGCCGGCGCGGACCAGGGCGCGCGAGGCCTGGGCCATGGCCGCCTGATAGGCGGTAGGCCGCATGCACTGCGATCCCACGTGGAAGGAGACGCCCATCAGGTCCTGGGTCGCCTGGCGCGCGGCCAGAAGCAGGGCTGGCGCTTCGTGCGCGGTGGCTCCGAACTTGCCCGACAGGCTGTAGGCCGCGCCCTCGGCCTCGACGCCGAGGCGGACGATGAGGTTGAGGTCCTTGGCGTTGGCCGTGGAGTCCATGATCTTGGCCAGCTCTTCATGGGTATCGAGCGCGAAGGTGCGCACGCCATGATCGAAATAGGCCGCGGAGATGGCTTTGCGGCTCTTGACCGGATGCATGAAGGCCATGCGCGAGCCCGGGGCGTGTTCGGCCACCAGCTCGATCTCCGGGATCGAGGCCACGTCAAAAGAGCGGATGCCTTCGGCCGCGAGCCCGCGGACCACCCACGGGGAAGGATTGGCCTTCACCGCGTAAAAGACGTCGCCTCTAAAGTTGTCTCTGAACCAGCGCGCCGCTACGGCCAGGGCGTCAGGTCGCACAAGTGCGACAGGACGTTCCGGCGACCGCTCACGGACCAGGTCCAGGGGCTTATGGTACGTGTGCAATTCACGTAACCCCCGTTTGATTGTTAAACCCAGGCCGGCGTTAGCAGCGCGTATGGACAACGGGGTCCGCCGGAGCGGGGTGAAATAGGGAAAGAGGGGGGGTATGTAAAGTGGAAATTGACCCCCGGCCTTGCGACCCTTCGGCTCGCGCCCTTGGAGAGGGGCGTGCAACCCCCCTGAAAAGGCTGTCACAAAACTTTCGCCGCTTGCATCCATACGCGGCCGCCTTCCATACGTATTGCAAGTGTTAAGGATTCTCCGCAGGCCATGACGTCGGACGCCGTCCTCTCGATCCGCTCCATCTCCAAGTCCTTCGGGACTCGGCGGGCGCTGGATAAAGTCTCCCTCGCCGTATCGAAGGGCGAGATGATCGCGCTGATCGGGCCCTCGGGCTCGGGCAAGTCGACCCTGCTGCGCTCGATCACCGGCCTGCAGACCATCGACAACGGCGAGGGCGTCATCGAGGCCTTCGGCCGCCCGGTCCAGGCCAAGGGCCGCATCAGCGACAAGGTGCGCGAGGCGCGCATCCGCACCGGCTTCATCTTCCAGCAGTTCAACCTGGTGGGCCGGCTCAGCCTGTTCACCAACGTGGCCCTGGGTTCGCTGGGCCGTATCCCGATGATCCAGGGGCTGCTCGGCCTATGGCCGCGCGAGACGCGCGACGCCGCCATGGCGGCCCTGCACCGCGTCGGCGTGTCCGAATACGCCGCCCAGCGCGCCAACACCCTGTCCGGCGGCCAGCAGCAGCGCGGCGCCATCGCCCGCGCCCTGGTCCAGAAGGCCAAGGTCATCCTCGCCGACGAGCCGGTCGCCTCCCTCGACCCCGTCTCGGCCCGCAAGGTCATGGAGATTCTGCGCGAACTGAACCGGGTCGATGGCCTGACGGTCGTGGTCACCCTGCACCAGGTCGACTATGCGCTGCGCTACTGCGACCGCGTGGTCGCGCTGAAAGCCGGCAAGATGGTCTATGACGGGCCCGCCTCGGGGCTCGACAAACCCCAGCTGATCGACATCTACGGCCCCGAGTTCGAGGACGTGTTCTGGGAAGGAGCGCCCAAATGATTCTGCGCCGTTCACTGCTGCTGGCCACCGGCCCCGCCGCCCTGCTGGGCCTGGCCGCCTGCGGGCCTTCCGCCGCCGACAAGGCCGCCAATGGCAAGCCGACCATCAACTTCTCCATCCTGTCGGCCGAGAACCAGCAGTCCATGGAGCCCCTGTGGCAGCCGCTGCTGGACGACATGGAAAAGCAGACCGGCGTCCATCCGAAGGCCTATTTCGCCTCCAACTACACCTCGCTGATCACGGCCATGAAGTTCAACCAGACCCAGGTGGGCTGGTTCTCGGCCCTGCCGGCCCTGGAAGCGGTCGACCGCGCCAATGCTGAGGTGCTGGGCCGGGTCATCGATGCCGGCGGCGAGGGCGTCTACACCTCCGTCCTGATCGTCAAGAAGGGCTCGGGCATCAAGCTGGCCGACGTGCTGAAGTGCGACAAGCGCCTGTCCATGGGCATGGGCGATCCCCAGTCCACCTCGGGCACGCTCGCGCCGATGTACTATCTGTTCAGCCCGCACGGCATCGACCCGTCTTCCTGCTTCAAGAACGTCAAGTCGGCCAGCCACCAGGCCAACCTGGGCTCGGTCGCCAACGGCATCCAGGACGTCGCCTCCAACAACTCCGTGGGCCTGGTGTTCGCCGGGCGCGAGACGCCGGAGATGCGCAACAAGATCGAGGTGATCTGGGAATCACCGCCCCTGCCGGAAAGCTGCATCGTGGCCCGCAAGGACCTCGATCCGGCGATCAAGGACAAGCTGCGCAGCTTCTTCCTGACCTATGGCACGCAGGCCGGCCCCGAGGGCGATCGCCAGCGCCAGGTGCTCAAGGGCCTGGCCTACGGTGGTTTCCGCCCCGCCGACGACAGCTACCTCGATCCGATCCGCCTGATGAAGGCCAACGGCGAACTGGTGGAAGCCAAGAAGTCGGGCGACGCTGGCAAGATCGCCGAGGCTCAGAAGGCGTTCGACGCCATCAGCGCCAAGGCCACCTCCGTCGGCGCGTCGACGCCGGCCACCGTGACCAAGCCTTAAGAGACCGCCCGGACCATGGCCGAAGCCGCCGTCACCACCCCCATTCCGCCGCCGCCGCGCCGCAAGCTGAAGGACCAGCTGATCGATCTGCTGGTCTGGGGGGGCCTCGCGGCCGTCCTGCTGTTCAGCTTCCATCCGGTGGAGATGGAAAAGCTCGCCAAGCTGGGCTCCAGCGGCCAGAACATCGCCGACTTCACGGCCTCCTTCTTCCATCCCAACTTCACCGACTGGAAGCTCTACATCCAGAAGATGTGGGAAACGATCCAGATGGCGCTGTGGGGCACGGCGCTGGCCATCATCCTGGCCATTCCCCTGGGCCTGCTGGGCGCCAAGAACGTCTCGCCGGTGTGGATCCAGCAGCCCGTGCGCCGCATGCTCGACGTGCTGCGCTCGGTGCCCGATCTGGTGGTCGGCAACCTGTTCGTGGCCGCCATCGGCCTGGGCCCCTTCGCGGGCGTCATGGCCATCGCCATCAACACCGGCGGCGTGCTGGGCAAGCTGTTCGCCGAGGCCGTGGAATCCATCGACAAGGGACCCGTCGAAGGGGTGCGCGCCACCGGCGCCGTCCCCATCCAGGAATCGGTCTGGGGCATCATCCCCCAGGTCGCGCCGCTGTGGACCTCCTACGCCCTCTACCGGTTCGAATCGTCCTCGCGGGCGGCCACTGTCCTGGGCCTGATCGGGGCCGGCGGCATCGGCCAGCTGCTGTTCGACAACCTGAATGCGTTCAAATACGCCAACACGGCCACCATCGTGATCATCATCGTGGTCTCCGTGTCGATCATCGACCTGCTCAGCCAGACCATCCGCTCGCGCCTGCTCTAGGTCGGTAGGGGCACTGCCCTAACCTCATCCGCATCCCCGAGCGGCCCGGTTCCCCTCAACCTCCGCTCGTCCCCGCGAAGGCGGGGATCCAAGCGGCTTGCCAGGACGCGCGCGTCGCCCCGATGGCGTGCGCTGGCCGCCCATCGGACCAACGCCCCTCCGGAGAGCCGGCTTGGATCCCCGCCTTCGCGGGGACGAGCGGAATTTAGTTGGGCTTTCCGCGCACCCCTACGTCGCCCGTGCCGGGCCGCCCCACCTTCGCAGTGCCATCCACCGTTCACGGACGGTCCGTCACAAACCCGTCTCGCCATCGTCACCCAACCTTGCGCCCGCCGTCACACGGCGGCGGTAAGCCCCGCCTAAGCGTCGCCCTACTAAAGGGCACTCAAAGGGGATCCAAAAAAATGAAGACCATGACCTCGCTTCTCGGCGGGGCCGCGTTGGCCTGTGTGCTCGCGCTCGGCCTGTCCTCGGCGGCCTCCGCCCAGGAAACCACCGTCAAATGGAGCGGCGCGCCGCGCTTCACCGACGACGACGCCACCTTCAAGGTGCGTGGCCGCATCCTGGTGGACGCCGTCTTCCAGAGCGTCGACCGCGAAACCGGGACCGACTTCGACACCCGCAACATCCGCGGCCGCCAGGTCTTCATCGGCGTCGAGGGCCAGATCAACCAGTCCTTCGCCTACAAGGCCGAGGGCGGCGCCGTGAACGGCGGGGCCTGGGCCTGGGATGACGTCGTCCTGGAATGGAAGGTCAACGAGACCACCTCGCTGATGTTCGGCAACATCAAGGCCGCCGGTCTTGAGAACCTGACCTCGACACGCTTCACCACCTTCATGGACCGTGGCCCCTTCGGCGAGATCGGCCCCGACAGCTATGTGCTGAGCGCGGTGATCAAGGCCAACGGCGCCAACTGGACCGTGACCGGCGCCGTCCAGGGCGACTCGATCAACAACCCGGACGTCACCACCAACGTGACCAACGCACCGGACGTGAAGGAACGCTTCGGCTTCACCGGCCGCGCCTCCTGGGCGCCCATCCTCACCGACTTCGACAAGGTCCACCTGGCCGCCTTCGCCCGCTACCGCGACCACGGCAACGAGGCCGGCTTCAGCTACCAGACCCGCCCGGTCACCAACTTCGGCAACCGCTACGTCAACACCGGCGCGATCGGCGACAAGGACACCATGTTCGGTGTCGAAGGCATGTGGATCCACTCCAACTTCTCGCTGCAGGGCGAATACGCCGACATCAAGGTCGACCGCCTGATTAGCGGCGCCTCGGCCGGCGGCGACCCGCATGTGAAGGTGGGCTACGCCTTCGCCAGCTGGTGGCCCACGGGCGAACAACGCAACTACGACGCCACCAAGGGCGAGATCGGCCGTCCCAAGATCCTGAACCCGGTCAACGCCGGCGGCTTCGGCGGCGTCGAAGTGGCGCTGCGCTACGACTATGCCGACCTGACCGACGCCTACAGCACGGCCTCGACGCCGGCTTCGCAGCTGCTGTCCCAGGACTCGGGCAAATACACCAGCTGGACGCTGGGCCTGAACTACTACCCGATCAGTTACGTTCGCTTCCAGGCCAACTACACCAAGGCCAAGAACGACAACCCCGTTGTCGGCCGCGACGTGGACATCGACCAGTTCCAGCTGCGCGCCCAGGTCGACTTCTAAGCACCCCGAAAACCGCCGCCGCTCCGCATGGGGCGGCGGCGGCCATCATCGAACTGTCGCGTTTCTTGGGTAGGAGCCAGATCTTGGGTAGGAGCCAGAATTCTGGTTGCCGGCCCGGCGCGCCCAAGACCCTCCAAGGAGATCTTCCATGAAGAAGCTGATGGCCGGCATCGCCGCCACCGCCGCCCTGGCCAGTATGGCCATGTCCACCCCCGCCTGGGCCGCCCGCGATTACGTATGGGCCGCCGGCTCCTCCACCGTCTTCCCCTTCGCCACCCGCGTGGCCGAGAACTACGCCCGCAAGACCGGCAAGAAGGCCCCCAAGATCGAATCGATCGGCACCGGCGGCGGCTTCAAGCTGTTCTGCGGCGGCATGGGCGACGGCTTCCCCGACATCGCCGACGCCTCGCGTCCGATGAAGCGTTCGGAATGGGACGCCTGCAAGCAGCACGGCGTCACCGACATCGTCCAGATCCGCATCGGCTTCGACGGCATCGTCGTGGCCGTGGACAAGGACGGCCCGGAATATAATTTCAAGGTCGAGCACCTCTACCTGGCCCTCGCGTCGCAAGTCCTGCGCTACGGCAAGTTCGTCGCCAACCCCTACAAGACCTGGGATGAGGTCGGCGCCGGCCTGCCCGGCAACCGCATCCAGGTCTATGGCCCGCCGCCCTCGTCGGGCACCCGCGACGCCTTCGTCGAACTGGCCATCGAGGCCGGGGCGCGCAAGTTCCCCGCCGCCGACGCCATCCGCTCCGACAACGAAGCCAAGTTCAAGCAGCTGGTCGATCCGCTGCGCAAGGACGGCTGGGTCGACGCCGGCGAGAACGACAACGCCATCGTCCAGACCCTCGAAAAGACCCCCGGCGCGCTCGGCGTGTTCGGCTACTCCTACCTCGAAGAGAACCGCGACGGCATCAAGGCGGCCTCGGTCAACGGCATCAAGCCGACCCCGGGCACCATCGCCGACGGCTCCTACCCGCTGTCGCGCTCGCTCTTCATCTACGTGAAGAAGGCCAACATCGGCGTGACGCCGGGCCTGCGCGAATTCATCGACGAGTTCGTGTCGGACGCCGCCACCGGCCGTGGCGGCTATCTCCAGGGCCGCGGCCTGATCCCGCTGCCGGCGGGTCAGCACGAAGCCAGCAAAGGCATCGCCGCCAGCCTCCCCGCCTTCGCCCGCCCCGCTTCCTAAGCGCCGGCGACATCGCTGAACGCGGAAACGCCGCGGGTGAAAGCCCGCGGCGCTTTTCGTTCTAATCTCTTTCCCTGCCCCGATGGGGGAGGGGGACGAGCGCAGCGAGGCGGGTGGGCGGGCGCCCACTAAAACTCGATAGGTCAGTGCTGAATGGATTTGGGCTCTAGCTTCACGTGCGCCGCTTAACGGGCGCCCGCCCACCCGGTCTTCGCTGCGCTACGACCACCCTCCCCCGATCGGGGGAGGGAAAGAGAAAGGCGCTAAGCCGCCTTCGGCTTCCGCCTCAACCGCGCCAGCCTACGCAACCGCCGCCAGAACCGCGTCTTCTCGGGCTCCGGATAGGGCTGCAGGTTCTTGACGAACTCCTCGCTGCAGGACCGCCAGGAGAACTTCTCGGCGAATTCCCGCACGACCTTACGGTCCAGCTCAAGACAGGCCAGGCAGGCCTCGCGCAGCCCGCCGTTCTGGCCCGGGGCCAAAGCCCCCGCGTTGGAGCCCGGGATGATGTCGATGGGGCCCGGCGCCGAGAAGGCGGCCACGGGGGTGCCGGCGGCCATGGCCTCCAGGATCACCAGGCCGAAGGTGTCGGTCAGGGAGGGGAAGCAGAAGACGTCGGCGCAGGCGTAGTAGCGGGCCAGTTCGTCGCCGAACTTGGCGCCCAGGAACTTCACCTCGGAATACTTCTGTTCCAGCTCCTCGCGCTGCGGCCCGTCGCCGATCACCACCTTGGAGCCCGGCAGGTCCAGCTTGACGAAGGCCTCGATATTCTTCTCCACCGCGACCCGGCCCACATAGAGGAAGATCGCCTTGGGCAGGTCGGCGAACAGGTCGGGCTCGTCTTCGGTGCGCGGGTGGAACTGCTCGGTATCGACGCCGCGCGACCACTGCGAGATGTTGCGGAAGCCGTGGTGTTCCAGCTCCTCGCGCATGGTCGGCGTCGCCACCATCAGCCGGCCCGACGGCTTGTGGAACCACTTCATGTAGGCATAGCCGGCGGCTAAGGGCAGCGGCAGCCGGGCCGACACATATTCGGGGAAGCGCGTATGATAGCTGGTCGTGAACGGCAGCTTCCACTCCACGCAGATGCGTCGCGCGGCGATGCCGATCGGGCCTTCGGTGGCGATATGGATGGCCTCCGGCTCGAACTGCTTGAAGCGCTCCTGCACCGGCTCATAGGCGCCCATCGCCAGCTTGATCTCGGGGTAGGTGGGCAGGGGAAAGGTCGGAAACTGGTCGGGGCTGATCACCTCGACCTGGTGGCCCATGGCGCGCATCTCGTCGACCACCCGGGTCAAGGTGCGGACGACGCCGTTGACCTGCGGTTCCCAGGCATCGGTGGCAAGCAGGATACGCATCAGGCGGCGGCCGGCTCCCGCGCGGGTTCATCCACGAGCGCCATGCGGTCGAGGGCCGACCAATGGCGCAGCTTGGCCCACTCCAGAATTTCCAGGCGGCCGTCCGCATGCTCGACCAAGGCCGTGCAGCTTTCAACCCAGTCGCCGTCGTTGGCGTAGACGATGCCGTCGATGTCGCGCATCTCCGCCTTGTGGATGTGGCCGCAGATCACCCCGTCCACGCCGCGGCGCCGGGCCTCTTCGGCCACGGCCGACTCGAAATTCTCGATGAACTGCAATGCGTTCTTCACCTTGACCTTCAACCAGGCCGACAGGGACCAGTATCCGAATCCCAGACGCCGCCGCAACCGGTTGAGGTTGGTGTTCAGCATAAGGACCGTCCTATAGGACCAATCCCCGAGGAAGGCGAGCCACTTGGCGTGGGTCACCACCCCGTCGAACTCGTCTCCATGCGTCACCAGATAGCGCTTTCCGTCCGCCGCTTCGTGGATGGCGTCGCGGGCCACGACCACCCCGCCGAAGTGGACGCCGCAGAAATCACGCGCCCGGTCGTCGTGATTGCCGGGGATGTAGGTCACCGCCACGCCCTTGCGCGCCAGGCGCAGCACCTTCTGCACCACGTCGTTGTGAGACTGCGGCCACTTCCAGCCGCTGCGCAGCTTCCAGCCGTCGATGATGTCGCCCACCAGATAGAGGTGGTCGCACTCGATGTGGCGGATGAAATCCAGCAGCAGCTCGGCCTGGCAGCCTTCCGTCCCCAGATGGATGTCGGAGATGAAGACGCTGCGATAGCTGCGGATCGCGAGATCGGTCATGGCGCAAGCCCCCCTCTGCGGGGGCGCCTGCCTCCCCCGGCGCTCAGAAGGTCAGGCGGTAGGCTGATTGCATGTCGCTTTGATGAAACCCGGGTGCGGCGCCTTGTTGCTGCCCGCCGAGACCAGCATAACCCGGCCATGGACGAGGACGCTTCAACCCCGAGGGATACCGCCAAATCGCGCCAGACCCGCGCGCGCATCCTCGACCGGGCCATGAAGCTGATCGCCGAGCGCGGCTATGCGGCCGCCACCAACAGCGCCATCGCCGAGGCCGCCGAGCTGACGCGCGGGGCGATGCTCTACCACTTCCCCAGCCACGAGGCCCTGCTCGAGGCCCTGGTCGACTATATCCAGGCCGAGCGGGCCACGCGGTTCCAGACCGCGTCGGACGAACTGCCCCCCGGCGCCGACGTGACCGAACACGCCATCGACGCCTATTGGGCGCTGCTGCACGAACCGGCCTTCATCGCCTTCGCCGAGCTTGAGGCCGCCGCGCGCAGCGTCCCCGCCGTGGCCGATCGCATCGCGGTGGCCCAGGCCGACTACGACCGCGCCCAGATCGGCGATCACTTCCTGAAGATGCTGCACGCCGGCCCCGGCCCCCGCTTCCAGGCCAGCCGCGACCTCGCCCGCTTCATGCTCGAGGGCCTGGCCCGCGCCCACCTGGCCTATGACGAGGAGGGGCGGGTTGACCGCCTGCTCGGCGTCATCAAGCGCGCCACCCACATGCTCAATCGCAAGGGCGGCGTGACCGACCTCTGGGAAGATTAGCCGAAGGGGACATGTACGCTCTCAAACCCCGCAGGTAGGGCGCGGAGGGCGAACCGTACGTGTCCCCGGCAAGCCGGCGCAGGGTCGGGGGACACGTACGGTCAGGCGTCTGTTCCAACGGGTTGGCGCGGGTGGGCGTACATGTCCCCGTCAGGCCCAGCTCCAGGCGACTTCGCCCGGCGGTTCGCGGAACATGAACCGCACCAGGTGGTCGGCGATGACCTTCTCCATGCGGGTCAGGTCCATGACGTTCTCGGCTTCCACGCTGAGGTGGAGCGTTCCGGTTTCCGCCGCCAGGGCGCAGACGCCGAAGGGGAGCTCGATGCGCCCCTCGTGCCTGCCGTCCAGGGTGGCGGGCAGCCTGTGGGCGAAGTGCTTGGTCAGCTGGCTCAGGTAGCGGGCCGCCTTGTCGGTGGCGACCTTGGCTGTGGAACGCATCATCCCCTGTCCTTCCCTGTTCAGGCCTGTTCGATAACGGCCGTGGCGGTGTCCAGGGCGGCGACGATGGCCGTGATCTGGTCTTCCGTCAGATTGCCGCCGGAGAGCTTCATTTTCAGCGCGGTGCTGATGTTCTCCCGGGCCCGCATGACGCGCGGCGAGAAGATGCTGGAACGCGCGCCGGCCTCGGCGATGCGGGCGGTGATGATGTCGATGATCGACTGGTTGGAGGCCAGGTAGGCGCGGCCCTCATCGGTGATCGTATAGAGCTTCTTGCCGCCCTGAGCCTCGGCCACGGCCGCGAAGCCCTGTTCCTCCAGCAGCGTCAGGGTCGGATAGACCACGCCGGGGCTGGGGCTGTAGGCGCCGCCGGTCTTCTCTTCCAGGGCCTTGATGATCTCGTAGCCATGGGCCGGCTGCTCGGCCAGCATGGAGAGGATGACCAGGCGAAGATCGCCGTGCTCGAAGAACCGGCCCATGCGCTCGCCGCGCATGCCGCGGCGGCCGTGGGGATGGTGGCCGTGGAAGCCGAAGGGGCCGCGGCCATACTGGCGATCGTCCGAATGACGGCCGCCGAAACCAAAGTGTCTGTGCATATTTAGATCCTATTCAGATGCATGTTAGATACATCGAATTGTTAGATATATCGAAGCTGTCGGGTGTGCAAGAGATATATCTAAAATATATCAAACATCCTCCCCAGGCGAGCCTGCAGCGAGCCGGCTGGGGAGGTCCCGCGAAGCGGGGGAGGGGCTTACCGAGTCAAAGGATGGGCGTGTTGTGGCGCCGCGCCGGAAGCCGCCACCAACCCTTGACGCCAGAACGTGGCTAGACGGAGCGTCGGTAAGCCCCTCCGGCCGTTCCGGGATGGTCTCCCCCGGCCGGCTCGCTGCGAGCTCGCCTGGGGAGGCTGACTACGCCGCCTGCAGGACCTCGGCCAGCACACGGCCCTCGGCGCCGCGGCTGGAGCCCTTGCGCCAGGCCACCACGATCTCCCGGCTGGGGTGTTCGGTGGCCAGGGGGCGGATGACGATGGCGGTGTGGTCGGTCAGCCCCGCCTCCACGGCCATGGCCGGCAGGAAGGACACGCCCAGGCCCGAGTTCACCATCTGCACCAGGGTGGGCAGCGAGGTGGCCGCGAAGGTCTCGTCGTCGCCGATGCCGGCGGGCGGCTGCAGGCCGCAGGCGGCGAGCGCATGGTCGCGCAGGCAGTGGCCGTCCTCCAGCAGGATCAGCTCGCGCGGCGCCAGGGTGTCGGGATCGACCTTGGCGAATTGGGCCATGGGGTGGTTGGCCGGGGCGGCGGCGAGCAGCTCGTCGTCCTCCACATGCGCCCAGTCCAGCCCCGTCATGTCGTAGGGCAGGGCGATCAGGGCGGCGTCCAGGGCGCCGGCCTTCAACCCCGCGATCAGCTTGTGGGTCAGGTCCTCGCGCAGATAGAGCCGCAGTTTGGGAAACCGCGTGCGCAGGATGGGCAGCGCCTTGGGCAGCAGGAAGGGGGCGATGGTCGGGATCACCCCCAGCCGGAACCGCCCGGCCAGCGGCTCGCCCGCGCCGCGCGCCGCCTGCACCAAGTCTTCCGCCTGGTTGAGGATGGCCTCGGCCCGGGTCACCGCCTCTTGGCCGGTGGCGGTCAGGATCACGCCCGAGCGCGCCCGGTCCACCACCGGCGCCCCCAATATGGTCTCAAGCTCGCGGATGCCCGCAGACAGGGTGGGCTGGGTGACGTGGGCCGCCTCGGCCGCGCGGCTGAAGGAGCCGTGGTCGGCGAGGAGCTTCAGATATTGCAGCTGGCGCAGGGTGGGGAGCATGAAAATCTATATAGAACCGCTCTATGCTATTCAAAAGAACAATCGATTGGATTTATGGATCGGCCCTCTCTATTTGATTGTTCACGGCGGACGGGACCTCCCCAAACATCCCCCCGCCCAACCCTTTGATCCAAGAGGAATGACACCATGCTGGGCGTTGGCGAGAAACTGCCGGACTTCAAGATCGTGGGCGTGAAGCCCAAATTCATGAAGCACGAAGAAAATGGCGTGAGCGCCTTCGAGACGGTGACCCAGGACAGCTTCCCGGGCCAATGGAAGGTGATCTTCTTCTACCCCAAGGACTTCACCTTCGTCTGCCCGACCGAGATCGCCGAGTTCGCGCGTCTCAACAAGGAGTTCGCCGACCGCGACACCGTGGTCCTGGGCGGCTCGACCGACAACGAACACTCCAAGCTCGGCTGGCGCCGGGAACACCCCGATCTGCATGAGCTGCCGATCTGGTCCTTCGCCGACAACAGCGGCAAGTTCGCCCGCGCGCTCGGCATCCTGGACGAGGAAGAAGGCGTCGCCCTTCGCGCCACCTTCGTGGTCGACCCGCACAACACCGTCCAGCACGTCTACGTCACCAACCTCAACGTGGGCCGCGCCCCGGCCGACACCCTGCGCGTCGTCGACGCCCTGCAGACCGACGAACTCTGCCCCTGCAACCGCGCCGTCGGCGGTGACGTGCTGAAGGCGGCTTAAGCCGTCGGACCTGCCCCCGAAGGCGGTCGGTCTTCCCCCCAGGGCCGCCTTCACGTCCCGGGACGCTCTCCCTCCCCCCGATGAGCGTCCCGGGACCCCTTTTCCCCATCGGAGATCCGCCATGTCCCTCGACGCCCTGCGTGAGGCGCTGCCCGCCTACGCCAAGGATCTGAGCCTGAACCTGTCCTCGCTCGCCGGCGAGACCCTGCTCACCGACCAGCAGAAGTGGGGCGCCTTCGTCGCCTCCGCCTATGCCGTGGGCGAACCGTCCGTGATCAAGGCGATCAATGCCGCCGCCGCTGAGGCCGGCCTCTCGGAAGAGGCCGCCACCGCCGCCAAGGCCGCCGCCGCCATCATGGGCATGAACAACGTCTACTACCGCTCGCTGCACCTGATCTCCAACCCCGAGTACAAGACCCTGCCGGCGCGGCTGCGCATGAACC
>JAQGIP010000131.1 GCA_028291055.1 Caulobacter sp. | reverse complement strand
GGGCGCAATCCTGTTTCGCCTGCAGCATTTCCTCGCGGGAGGCGACGGCGACAATCTGATTGATGTCCACGGCCCCGCCCCCGCTGGCGGTGACGGCCTGCACGACGGACTCCTCCTCATGCTGGCCGGGGTAGTCAATGAGGATCTTCATGAGAAAGCGGTCCAACTGGGCCTCCGGCAGGGGATAGGTGCCCTCCTGCTCAATGGGGTTTTGCGTGGCCAGCACGAAAAATGGCGGGTCAAGTTTGAACAAGTGCGGCCCCGCGCTGATGGTGTGCTCCTGCATGGCTTGGAGCAGGGCGGCCTGCGTCTTCGGCGGGGTGCGATTGATCTCGTCGGCCAGCAGCAGCTCGCAGAAGATCGGCCCCTTGGTCAGGGTGAAGGTCGACTTCTGGAAGTCGAACAGGTTGGCGCCGATGATGTCGCCCGGCATCAGGTCCGGGGTGAACTGGATGCGCCCGAACTGCAGCCCCACCGCGCGGGCGAAGCATTGCGCCGCCAGCGTCTTGGCGGTGCCCGGCGGGCCCTCCAACATCACATGGCCGCCGGCGAACAGCGCGATCAGCATCAGGTCGATGGTGTCGCCCTGGCCGACGATGCCCTTGGCGATCTCCGCCCGGATGCGGTCGGCCAGGCCCTTCACGTCGCTAAGGTTCACGCGTCATCTCCCGTTTCCATCGGTACAGGTCCTGCGCCACGGCAATCAGCTCGGACACATTGCGCGCCTTGTCGGCGCGGTTGATCAGGTCGGCCCAGGGCTGGGTGGTCCCCGCCTTGCGGCCCATGCGGTCTAAGAAAAGATCAAGCTGGGCGTCGTCCATGTCGCGTGGGGCGGCGAGCCCGCGCGCCACGTTGGCCCGGATCAACGCCGCATAGGGCCCGGCCATGCGCGGCTCGCGCCCGGCCATGCGCACCAGGCCGGCGGTATTGTCGGCCAGCGCCTGCTTGCCGAAGGCCAGCACCCGGCCGCCGCGCCGGGGCGGCCCGAACCGCGCCAGGGCATGCAGCCCCATCAGGAAGGCCGCGAAGGTCAGGATCAGGGTCATGCCCAGGTAGGGCGGAGCCAGGATCAGCCGCAGCAGGGAGCGCTCGCGCTTGAAGCCCTGCAGCGACACGTCGAACAGGATCGGCGCCTCGCCGGCCTTCAGCGTGGTCAACACCTCCACCGCCGCCTGGGCGGCGATCAGGTCCTTGATGCCATGGGTGTTGATCAGGTCGGGGTCGCTGAGCAGCCAGTACTGGGTGTCCTGCTTGTGCAGCAGCACGGCGCGGCCATCCTCGTCGACCAGCATCGGCTCCCAGCCCTCGCCCTGCACGGTCTGCAGGTTCTGCACGGGGCCAAGCGCGATCTCGCGGTCCTTGAACGGGCCCTGGTAGCCCGTCAGCACGGCGGATCGGGTCCCCGACTCGCGCGACACCGCCGCGCCTTCGCCGAAGGGGGTCAGGAACTTGCCGGCCAGGTCGCCGGCGTCGATCAGCGGCCCCTGGACCACCCAGCCGCGCGCCTTCGGCGCGGGCCCGACCCACCATTTCGGCAGCACGATCAGCACCGGCCCGCGGAAGCCGAACGTCTTCATCAGCGCCGGATCGGTGGCCTGGCCCGGCGTCAGGACCAGCAGACCTTCCTTGTGCAGGGCCGGGATACGGCCACGGCTGATCAGCACCGGCTGGCCGGAATCGCGCAGCAGCTGGACGATGCCGCCATAGCCCACCGCCGAACGCGACAGGGCGTGACCGCCGCCGTCGTTGCCGGTCTGCAGTTCCGGCGCGAAGGCCGACAGCACCACCAGGGCGGCGAAGGCGAAGATGCCGACCAGCACCAGCGCCCCCACCACCACCGGCGAGAAGGGATTTTGGGCCTTGCCGGCCTCGGCGGGAACGGCGGCGGCGGTCATGCCCACACACCGGCGGCGATGAAGGCCTCATAGGCCCGGCGGCATTCGGCGAAGCCGCCGGCATCCACATCGCGGCCCCCGAAGAAGCTGCGCTCGACCACATCGACGATGACCCGGAAGGCGGCGCGCGCCTGCTCCGGCAGGCTGGAGATGTCGGCGATGTCGCGGCTGGTCAGGGCGGGCTTGACGAGGTTGGGACGGCGGCCGTCGATGTCTTCCACCGTGCGGAACAGCAGCAGGTGGGCGGCCTCGGCATAGCGGCCCTCGGCGGCCAGCCGGTCGGCGTCCTCCAGCAGCACCTTGGCCTTGGCGAGGTCGGGCTTCCACTCGGCGGGCCTTGCAGGCCCCTCCTTCAGGCGCTTGGGCGTGAACCATTGCGGATAGCGCTGGCGCAGCAGCTCGCGGACCAGGAAGGCCACCAGCAGCAGCACCCCCAGCGCCACGCCGCCATAGACGATCCATTGCAGGATGGGGCCGAGACCGGACAGCAGCTCCCCCAGGAACTTGAGCCAACCGGGTATCGGTCGAACCGGCGGCGGCGGCGGAAGGGTGGCGTAGTCGAACTGCAGCGACTTGTCGTTCAGCAGGCGCGCGTGGGCGCGGGCGACCGCCGCCGCCCGATCCCCGCCGGCGGCTATTGCCGTCGCGCTGAACAAAAACGCCATACCCCCTCCGACCGACCGCAACGTAAGCACGTCACGGGGGCGGCGTTCAACCGCGAACGCCCACACACAGGTATTAGGATATCAGGCAGGCCGCCTGGCGCGCATGGCCTGGGCGATGGTGCCGTCGTCCAGCCAGTCGAGGTCGCCGCCCACGGGGACGCCGCGCGCCAGCATGGTCACCGCGACGCCCGCATGCTGAAGCCGGTCGGCCAGGTAGTGGGCCGTGGTCTGGCCGTCGACCGTGGCAGGCAGGGCCAGGATCACCTCGCGCACGCCGTCGTGCGAGGCCCGCGCCACCAGGTCGGCCGCGCGCAGCTTTTCCGGGCCGATACCCTCGAGCGCCGAGAGCAGTCCGCCCAGCACCTGATAGCGCCCCCGGAAGGCGCCGGCCCGCTCCATGGCCCAGATCGAGCCCACGTCCTCGACCACGCAAAGCAGGGCGCCGTCGCGGGTGCGGTCCGAACAGATGGCGCAGGGGTCGGTGGTGTCGAGCGAGCCGCAGGTGGTGCAGGTGCGCACCTTGTCGCGCGCGTCGGCCATGGCGTCGGCCAGCGGGACCAGCAGCTGTTCGCGCTTCTTCATCAGCGCGAGCGCCGTGCGCCGGGCCGAGCGGGGGCCCAACCCCGGCAGCTTGGCCAGCAGGGCGATCAGCCGCTCGATCTCGGGTCCGGCGGAGGCGGCCAAGCTAGAGGTTCAGTCCGGGGATATTCATGCCGGCCAGGGGACCGGCGGCCTCGCGCATCAGTTCCTGGCTCTTGGCGTCCAGCTTGCGCTTGGCGTCGGCGTGAGCGGCCACCATCAGGTCGGAGACCACCTCGGCCTCGCCGGGCGCCATCAGGCTGTCGTCCAGTTCGACGCGGGCCAGTTCGCCCGTGCCTTTCAGCACCACCTTGACCATGCCGCCGCCGGAGGTTCCTTCGACCTCCAGCTCACCCAGCTTCGCCTGGGCGTCGGCCAGCTTCTGCTGCATGGCCTGGGCCTGCTTCATCAGGGAGCCGATATCCTTCATCGTCAGTCACTCGCTTGGTTGAACAGGCCCGCCGAGACCATCTGGTCGCGCACCTGTTCGGGGAAGGCCGTCTGCATCTTGTCGAACTCTTCCAGTTCGGCGGGCACGTACCAGTGGATCTTGTCGGTCAGGTAGGCGGCCCAGACGGCTTTCGCCACCTCCACCGGCGGGATCAGCCGCCACATGCCTTCCTTGGGCGCATTCTGACCGGCTTCCGGCGGCAGGATGGGCGTATCGATCAGGCCGGGCAGGGTGTCGGCGACGCGCACCCCATGCGGCTTCAGCTCGACGGCCAGGGCCTCGGTGAAGCCCTTCACCGCATGCTTTGTCGCTGAGTAGACGGCGATATTGGCCATGCCGTAGATGGCCGACGAGGACGAGGTGGTGAAGCACAGCGAGCCGGGCGTGGCCTTGAGCAGCGGGATGGCCAGGTGGGTCCCGATCAGCACGCCCATCAGGTTGACGTTGACCACCGCCAGCACGTCTTCCCACGGCATGTCGGAGAAAGGCCCGCCCCGGCCGATGCCGGCGTTGTTGAACAGCAGGTCAAGCTTGCCGCCGGTGGTCGCCGCGAAGGCGTCGAGCACGGCCCTGTAGGCGTCGCGGTCGGTCACATCGAGCTTGGCGAAGAAGCCGTTATCCGCCCCGATCTCGGCTTTCAGGCTGTCGAGCCCGGCTTCGGTGACGTCCACCGCGCCGACGTACCAGCCCTCGGCCGCAAACAGCTTGGCGGTCTCGCGGCCCATGCCCGACGCCGCGCCGGTGATGAAGATCGACTTGCGTCCGTTGGCGTCAGCCATGGCCGCCCTCCCCTGTGATTTTTGGTGTTAGTCGCCGTCGTCCTCGACCGGCGTATCCGTCTCTTCCGGCGGCAGGGGCGCCTGGCGCACTTCCAGGATCGAGGCGCCGGGGAAGGCCAGCATCACCGAGCGCACGAAGGGATCGGCCTCGATCTCGGCACGGGCCTCGCGCTGCTCGCGTTTTTCCCGTTCCCAGGCCGTCTCCGCCCCGCCGCCGCCCTCGGCCGCGACAAGCCAGGGCTGACCGGTCCATTCCTTTAAGCGAGCCACCAGCCGCCCCGCCAGGTTCGACGGCGCGCCGGGGGTCGGCTCATAGGTGATGGCGCCGGGCCTAAAGGCGATGGGGCGCATGTAGCGCTCCACATCCATCTTCAGGGTGATGTCGCGGTTGAGGCCGATCAGCCGGACCATGTCCTCGAAGGTGGCCAGGGTGGGCATAGCCTTCTGGGCCGGCTGGGCCGAGGGCAGGCTGCGCGCCTGGGCCGAGGCTCCGCCACCCTGACCGCCGCCGCCCATCGAGACGCCACCGCCTCCGCCGCCTCCGCCACCCGGCAACTCACCGTCGCGCAGCGCCTTCAGCGCCTCTTCGGGGCCGGGCAGGTCGGCCGTGTAGCAAAGGCGGATCACCGCCATCTCGGCGGCCGCCATCGGGTCGGGTGCGCGGCGCACTTCGTCATGGCCCTTGAGCAGCATCTGCCACAGGCGCGACAGGGTGCCCGCCGAGGTCTGGGCGCCGATCGCCGCCAGCCGGGCGGCCTGGTCCTTGGGCAGGGTCAGGGCGTCGGGGCCCAGCGCCTTGGCCACCGATGATCCATGGCAATGGTCCAGCAGGTCGAGCATCACCACGGCCGGGTCGGCCCCGAAGCCCCACAGGCTGCGGAAGGCTTCCAGCGCCGGGCCGGTCTCGCCGCGCATGATCTGTTCAAACAGGCCGATGGTGGCGGCGCGGTCGGCCAGGCCCAGCATGTCGCGCACCACGGCGGCGGTGACCGTATGGCCGCGCTCGGCCTGGACGATGGCCTGATCCATCAGCGACAGGGCGTCACGCACCGAGCCTTCGGCGGCGCGGGCAATCAGGGCCAGGCCGTCGGCCTCGACGCGGGCGTCCTCCAGCTGGCCGATGCGTTCGAGGTGCTTGACCAGCACGTCCGGCTCCACACGCCGCAGGTCGAAGCGCTGGCAGCGCGACAGGATGGTCACCGGCACCTTGCGGATTTCCGTCGTGGCGAAGATGAACTTCACATGCGGCGGCGGCTCTTCCAGCGTCTTCAGCAGGGCGTTGAACGCGGCCGTCGACAGCATGTGCACTTCGTCGATGATGTAGACCTTGTAGCGCGCCTCGACCGGGGCATAGCGCACCCCGTCGAGCAACTCGCGCATCTCATCGACCTTGGTGCGGCTGGCGGCGTCGAGTTCCTGCACGTCCATGTGCCGGCCCTCGATGATCGAGCGGCAGTGCAGGCCGTCGGCGGTCAGGTCGACCGAGGGCTGGTGGACGGTGTCGCTCTCATAGTTGAGCGCGCGGGCCAGCAGCCGCGCCGTCGTGGTCTTGCCCACGCCGCGCACGCCGGTGAGCATGAAGGCATGCGCGATACGGCCCGAGGCGAAGGCGTTGGTCAGGGTGCGGACCATGGCCTCCTGGCCGATCAGGTCCTCGAAGGTGCGCGGGCGGTATTTCCGCGCCAGCACGGTGTAGGCCTCGCCATCGGCGGGGGCCTGGCCCTGGGCCATGGGCACGGGCGGCTTGGGCTCGGGTTTGACGGGTTCAGGCGGCGCGGGCTCCGGCGCGCCGAAGATGTCGGCGGTGTCGGGGTCGCGCTCAGGCGCGTCGGCCTCTTCCCACGGCGGGGCGTCCATGTCGTCGGGGGAGTCGGGGTCGGCCATGCCCACTGATCTTATGCCAATGCCCATCGCGCCCGCCAGAGCGGCGAGTCGTCATGGGGTGGATTGTTGGAAGTTAGGGTGGAGACCGACGACGACCCGGAGCGAAACTCGTTGTGGCTGCTTCCTTCCGGACCTGACCAGATTGGCGAGGCGTCCGCCCATCACCGATCTCCGAGGCCTATATCGCGATTTGAGGCCGCCGATGCAAGCTTGGCGGCATGACGGCGCGCTTTGGACGCATTACGATGGAGCCCATGCCCCTTTCATTTTTCGCCAACACCTTCGCCTGCAACCCCCTCAACCGCGCCAGTGAAGTGCGCGGCGATGCGGACTGGATGGCTGATCGCCTGAAGAACCCCGACAGCTTGGCCGTGGTCATCTGGAACGGCCAGCCCCTGGTCGAGACCGCGCCCGACGGCGCCCCGCGCGTCGCCTACATCCAGGCGGGCATGGCCTCGGAGCTTTCGGGCGGCGGCGAGCGCCTGCTGTTCCTGGGCCTGTGGAAGGAAACCGCCGTCTTCGCGCTGGACCTGGAGGACGGCGCCGACCCGTCGCAGGGCGTGCTCGAAGGCATGGGCAAGTTCGAGGACCTGCGCGGCCTGGCCCTGCGCCTGCCCGCCACCGACGCTGGCATCATCGCGACCGCCAAGGCCATGTTCGAGTGGCGACGCAAGCACCGCCACTGCGCCAACTGTGGGCAACCCACCGCGCCGGCCGAGGCCGGATGGAAGCGCGTCTGCCCGGTGTGCAGCGCCGAACACTTCCCCCGCACCGACCCGGTGGTGATCATGCTGGCGGTGAAGGGCGACAAATGTCTGCTGGGCCGCCAGCCCCGGTTTCCCAAGGGCATGTTCTCCGCCCTGGCCGGCTTCCTGGAGCCCGGCGAAAGCATCGAGGAGGCTTGCGCGCGCGAACTGATGGAAGAGGCCCAGCTGCGCGCCACGTCCGTGCGTTACCACTCCACCCAGCCGTGGCCCTATCCGTCATCCCTGATGATCGGCCTGATCGCCGAGGTGGAGAATGACGACGCGGTGGCCGACCTGACCGAACTGGACGAGGTGCGCTGGTTCACCCGCGAGGAAACCCGCGCCCTGCTGGCCGGTGACCTGAAGGGCTATTTCTGTCCGCCCGCGATGGCCATCGCCCACCAGCTGATCAAGAGCTGGGCGCACGAGGAGACGTAGGGGACGATCGAGATTCTGGACGGCGGCGTATTTTTCGCTATCGACGGCCCATGATCCAACCTCATCCGTCCGGCGGCTATATCCTCGAAGAACTTGCCGTGGGCATGACCGCCGAAAAGCGCGTCACCGTCACCGAAGGCCGCATCGACCAATTCGCCGAAGCCTCGGACGACTTCAACCCCGTGCATATGGACGAGGCCTTCGCCTCCCGGACCGCCTACCGGGGCCGGATCGCGCATGGCCTGCTGTCGGCTTCGTTCGGGTCAGCGGTGGTCGGCACCATCCTGCCCGGCGCGGGGGCGATCTATCTCAGCCAGACCCTGGCCTTCCACAAGCCGGTGCGCATCGGCGACGTCGTCGTCTCCCGCGTCATGGTCGCGGCGATCGACGAGGCCAGCGCGCGGGTCGTGCTGCGGTGCGAGGCCTTCGTCGGCGATGACCTGGTCATGGACGGCGAGGCCACGGTTCGTGTGCCGCGTCGCCGGCGGCCCGTGAAAACTTAGCCTTCCCGTCCGTCATCCTCGGACTTGTTCCGAGGACCCCTCGTCCGGCAATCATTCGCGGCTGAAGGTGATCAGCGGCAGGCGGGCAGTGACGCTGAAGCTAGTCGCAACCCTGGAGGCTCTGCTCCGGCAGGGGTCCTCGGAACAAGTCCGAGGATGACGGCGGATGGGTGACATCTCGACGCCTCCCCTTTCGTGGCGCCTCAGCCGCCGACCAGGGCCAGGACTTCCTTGCCGGCCCAGATCATCAGCACGAGGCTGGACAGGCCGAAGATGCTGAAGCGCACGATGATCACGTTGCCCAGGTTCTGGACCAGGCTGTGGATCACCCGCAGGACCACATAGGTCCAGGCCAGGCCGATGGCGAGTTCGTCCTGGTGGCCAGCCAGGTAGCTGTAGACGGCCAGCGCGTAGAAGATGGTCGGCTGTTCCATCAGGTGGTTGTAGTTGTCCGCCACCGACCGCACCCCGGCGGGCAGGGTGCTCATCGCCCCTTCGGCCGCCGCGCCCGGCTTGATGCCGGCCTTGCTCATGGCCGGGATGCGGGTGGCGTAGAGCCAGACCAGCACGATCAGCGACCACACGATCAGCGCCAGCATGGGCGCCAGCAGGTTCGGATTGTTGAATAGCGTCACGGCCGCCTCCCCAGACGATGTTGTGGGGGGAGGCTAGCGCGGAATGGGACGGCTTGCGAAGGGGCTAGACCCGGTCGCGGAACGGGTCGGCGGGGAAGACGCCCAGGATTTCCACCCGGTCGGTGAAGAACTTCAGCTCGTCCAACGCCAGCGCCAGGCCCCTGTCCTCCGGACGGCCGTCGACCTCGGCGTAGAAGAAGGTGGCCGTGAAGGCGCCGCCTTCCATGTAGCTTTCCAGCTTGGTCATGTTGACGCCGTTGGTCGCGAAACCGCCCATGGCCTTGTAGAGGGCGGCGGGCAGGTTCTTCACCTTGAAGACGAAGGCGGTGATGCATTTGGAGGTGAAGGCCGGGCGAGCGGGCTCCTTCTCGGCGGTCATCACCAGGAAGCGGGTGGTGTTGTTGCGCTCGTCCTCGATGTCGCGCACCAGGATGTCGAGGCCGTAGATCTCGGCCGCCAGCGCGGGCGCGACGGCGCCCTTGGTGGGATCGGGATGGCCGGCCAGGGCGCGCGCGGCGCCGGCGGTGTCGCCGGCCTGTTCGGTGTTGAGGCCCAGGCGCTTGATCGACTTGCGGCACTGGCTGAGCGCGATGGGCATGGAGACGGCGGTCTTCACCTGGTCCAGCGTCACGCCCCTGTTGACCATCAGGTTGAAGCGGATCGGCTTGAAGCGTTCGCCGATGATCTTCAGGCCGCTATCCGGCAGCAGGTGGTGCACGTCGGCGACGCGCCCGGCGATGGAGTTCTCCACCGGGATCATGCCCAGTTCACACACGCCGGTCTTGATGGCCTCGAAGGCCTCCTCGAAGGTCGGATAGGGAGCCGCCTCATAGTCCGGGAAGTAGGTGCGGCAGGCTTCGTGGCTGTTGGCGCCGGGTTCGCCCTGGAAGGCGATCTTGGGGAGGACACTCATCGTCTTCTAGCTTTCGGGATGCAGCCGGGCGTGAGCCCGGGCCGCCTCGAGGTCGGCGGGATTGTCGACCGATATGGGGGCGGCCTCAGCCACCGCCGCCCAGTAGTTCAGGCCCATTTCCAGGCCGCGCAACTGTTCGAGCTTCTCGCGCTTTTCGAGTGGCGACGGCGGGGCCGCGTTGAAGGCCTCGAGCGCGGCGCGTCGATAGCCGTAGATGCCGATGTGGCGCCAGATCGGGGCGTCGCCGTAGAGGGTGGAGCGGGTGAAGTAGAGGGCCTTGCCGGCCTGGCCGTCGGGGCGCATGGCCAGCACGGCCTTGACTACATCGGCGTTGGCGCGGTCGGCGGGGGAGGCTTCGCGCGCCACCACGGTGGCCACGTCGCAGCCGGGCTCGTCTTCCAGCAGCCGCGCGCAGGCGGCGATAACCGAGGCGGGCACGAAGGGCATGTCGCCCTGGAGGTTGATCACCGCGTCATGGCGGCCATGCGGGTCGAGCTCGGCCAGGGCCGCCAGGATGCGATCGGAGCCGGAGGGCAGGTCCGGGTCGGTCAGCACCGCGCGGCCCCCCGCCGCGCGCACGGCGTCGACGATGTCCTGGTCGCCCGCGGCCACCGCCACCGGCCCGGCGCCCGCCGCCTGCGCACGGCGCAGCACCCGCACGATCATCGGCACGCCGCCGATTTCGGCCAGCGGTTTGCCGGGCAGCCGGGTGGCCGCCATGCGGGCCGGAATGAGGACGATCGGGGTCATCGCGGAGGCGCTTGAATCCTGAAGACGAAGGTGGCGGCAATAGGCGGCATGGCTTGGGTTGCGCGTGGGCCGGTAGCGTGTAAGAGAGCCGAGCGCAATACGAGGGCGGGATTCCCGCCAAGGCCGACCCGTCCGCAAAGGCGGGTCCGAGAAGAGGGCTCCGAGGGGCTTATGAGCGACCTGACGTTCAACAAGATCGCCGGCGCGGTGCTGGCTACCGGTCTGGCTATTGTCGGCCTGGGCGAGCTGTCGAACATCGTGTTCAAGCATGAAGAGCCGGCCAAGGCCGGCTACAAGATCGAAGGCGTCGAGGAAGCATCCGCCGGCGGCGAGACCGCCGTGGCCGACACGCCCCCCGACTGGGCCGCCGTGCTGACCCCCGCCAATGTGGAAGCCGGCAAGGCCGTCGCCCAGAAATGCGTCAGCTGCCACAGCTTCGACGCCAATGGCCCGGTCATCCAGGGCCCCAGCCTCTATGGCGTGGTCGGCCGCGACCCGGGCACCCATCCGGGCATGGCCTATTCGGAGGCCATGAAGGCCTTCGGCGGCGCCAACAAGATGTGGGACTATGACCACCTCTACGCCTTCCTGAAGTCGCCCCAGAAGGACGTCCCCGGCACCAAGATGACCTTCGTCGGCATCAAGAGCCCGGAAGACCGCGCCGCGGTCATCGCCTATCTGCACAGCCTGGGGTCGACCCTGCCGATCCCGCCGCCGCGCCCGGCTGCTGCGGCTCCGGCCGCCGCCGGCCCGGCCGCTCCGGCCACGGGCGGTGTCCCCGGTCCCGCCGCGACCGCTTCGCCCGGCGCCGCCGCGCAAGGCCAGGCCGCGCCCGGAACCGGCGCCCCGACCACCAACACCCAGGGCGCCGGCGCCACCGCCGCGCCTGCCCCGCCCGCCAAGAAGTAGTCATGCGCCGGCTGGCCGCGCTCGCCCTCGGACTGGCGCTGGCCGGCGGATATGCGGCGTCGGCGGCGCCGGCTCACAAGGCGGTCGCGCCACCCAAGGTCACCAGCATCGCCACCCTGGCGCAGCTGAAGACGCCCCTGCCCTATCCCTACGACGAGGCCGCCAACGCCCAGGCCCAGGTGGCCGCCGCCAAGGCGCGCGCCAAGGCGTCCGGCAAGCTGCTGTTCATCGACCTGGGCGGCAACTGGTGCGGCGACTGCCGCATCCTGAGCGCGGTCATGGAGCTTCCCGAGATCAAGCGCTTCGTGGACGCCCACTATGTGGTGGTGCTGGTCGACGTGGGCCGCTTCAACCGCAACCTCGACATCCCCGCCCACTACGGGATCACCGAGAGGCTGGAAGGCGTACCGGCCGTGCTGATCGTCGACCCCAGGACCGACAGGCTGCTCGACGCCGGCCATCAGGCCGCGCTGGCCGACGCCCGCTCGATGACCCCGCAGGCGCTGGCCGACTGGCTGGCGCAATGGGCCCGGTAGGGTTGGGGGCTATAGGCCGCTAAGCCGCCGGTAGCCGCTCGGCGCGCCCGATCCGACCCGGTCATTGCGCGCCAGCTTCACCGCCAGCGGTTCGACCGCCACCGCCATATGGAAGCCGTTGGCGTGGATCAGGCACGTCTCGTCCAGCATCATGCCCACGTGATCGGGCCACAGGACCAGGTCGCCGCGCGCGAGTTCGTCCGCCTCGACGGGCCGGCCCAGCGCCGCCTGCATGTCGGCGTCGCGGGGGCAGGCGATACCGCAGGCCAGCAGCGCCGCCTGGGTCAGGCCCGAGCAGTCCAATCCCAGCGATTCGCGTCCGCCCCATTGATAGGGCGCGCCCAGGAACCGTTCGGCCACCGCCGCCGGGTCGGTCTCGAAGACGCCGATGGGCGCCAGATGGGCCAGCGCTATCCAGCCGCCGCGCGCGACCCGCGCGAAACGCCCGTTGCCATCAGCCAGGCTGTCGGCTTCGAGGGTCACCAGGGCGTTCAGGGAATAGAGGCCCGTCGTAGAGGCCCGGATGTCCGGCGCGGCATAGCCGTAGGTGCGCAGGGCGCTAACCCGGTGGGTCGGCGCGATCACGGGCGCGGCAAAGGGGGCGGCGGCGACATAGCCCACATAGCCGTCGCGGCGGGCCTGGCCCCAGGTCCAGCCGTCCTGCTCTTCCAGCACGTCGAACAGTTCACCGAACAGCAGCTGATCCATCTGCTCCGCCCCGGCGGCGGGCGCGCGGCGGATCGCGGCGGCGGGCGTGGCGGCCTGCATCACCCGCGCGTCGGCATAGGCGGCGGCGGGGATGATCCCCTCCAGCGACCGGGCCGCCAGCTCGGCCCGCGCGGGGGTGTCGCGAGGGTCCGGGGTGCTCATCCGAAGCGGGCGCTGAGCACCTGGAAGAGGGCGCGGATGGCCTGGGCTTCGCCCCCGGCGGGCGACCCGGGCCTAGCCTTGGGGTTCCAAGCGAAGACGTCGAAGTGGACCCAACTGGCGGCAGCGGTCTGGGGTGGGGCGAAGCGCTTGAGGAACAGGGCGGCCGTCACCGAACCGGCCTGGGCCCAGGCGTCGGGATCGTTCTTGATGTCGGCGATGTCGCTGTCCAGCGCTTCGTCATAGCCGGCCCACAGGGGCATGCGCCACAGGGGGTCGCCCACGGCCAGCGACGCCGCCGCGATCTCGCCCGCCAGGGCGTCGTCATCGGTGTAGAAGGGGATGACCTGGGGGCCCAGGGCCACGCGCGCCGCGCCGGTCAGGGTGGCCAGGTCTATGGTCAGCACAGGCTCCAGCTCGCAGGCCCGGGTCAGGGCGTCGGCCAGGATCAGCCGGCCTTCGGCGTCTGTATTGCCCACCTCGATGGTCAGGCCGTTGCGCGAGGCCAGGATGTCGCCCGGCCGCATGGCGTCGCCGGAGATGGCGTTCTCCACCACCGGGATCAGCAGCGACAGCCGCACCTTCAGGCCCGCCGTCATCACCATGCGGCCGAGCGCCAGGGCGTGGGCGGCGCCGCCCATGTCCTTCTTCATCTGGCGCATGCCGGCGGACGGCTTGATATCGAGGCCGCCGGTGTCGAACACCACGCCCTTGCCCACGATGGCGACGACGGGGTGGGCTGCATCGCCCCAGGTCACCTCGATCATCCGCGAGGCCCGGCTCTCATGGGCGGCGCGGCCGACGGCGTGGATGGCCGGATAGTTGGCCTCCAGCAGGGCGTCGCCGGTGACCACGGCGATCTTGGCCCCGAACCGTTCGGCGATCTCGCGCGCGATGGTCTCGATCTGCAGGGGGCCCATGTCGTTGGCGGGCGTGTTGACCATGTCGCGGGCCAGGGCGCAGGCGTGGGAGACGCCGCGCACGGCGGCCAGATCGGCGCCGGACACGAACAGCCGCGCGGCCGGCTCGCGCGTCTTGCGGTAGCGGTCGAAGCGGTAGCCGCCCAGGGCGAAGGCCAGGGCCACCGCGTTCGGCTCCAGCCCCTTGGGGACCGTCTCGAGCCGGTAGTCTCCGGCCGGCAGCTTTGCCGCCAGCGCCCGGAAGGCGGTTGAATCGGCGCCGTCGCCGAGGCCGAACAGCACATGGGAGATGCCGCCTTCGACGGTCGGGGCCAGCAGCATCTGGCCGCTCTTGGCCTTGAACTCCTGGACCTGGGCCATGGCCTTCAGCCACTCGCCGCCGGCCTGCAGCACGGTGTCGAGCCCCGCCTCGATGACGGCGTGGACCGGCACGGTCTTGTCGTCGGCGCTTTCCAGCAGGGTGTCGGACATCGGCGGCCTCGGTGAAAAATTATGCTTAACGATTCCTTGAACCCGCTCGGCGAGACTGGCCCCACAGGTTCGGAGACTCTCATTCCATGTGTCGCATGACGGCCCTCGCCGCAACCGTTCTCGCCCTTTCCGTGGGCGGCGTGGCCCACGCCGCCAAGCCCCCGGCCGCGCCCGCCGCCGCGCCCTCGCCCGCCGTTCCGGGCAGGGCCTCGGCCGAGGAGAGGGCCATGGCGCAACGCCTCGACCCCCTGGCGCGCTCGGCCTTCTGGGCTCACGAGACCGATGTGGATCCGCGCGACAGCGTGGCCGGCGTCAATCTATCCCAATCGCTGCGCTCCATGGGGCGCTATGACGAAGCCGCCGACGCGGCGGGCCGGGTGCTGGTGCTGGAGCCCAACAATTTCGACGCCATGATGGAGCTGGCCCGCGCGCGCATCGCCCAGGGCAAGGGCTTCTACGGCATCGAATGGGCCAAGAAGGCCCAGGAACAATCCCCGCGCGACTGGCGGCCCGTGTCGCTGCTGGCCGTGGCCTATGAGCAGGTCGGCCGCGACGAGGATGCCCTGGCCGCCCACCGCCAGGCGCTTGCCCTGGCTCCAGGCGAGGCCGGCGCCATCTCCAACCTGGCCATGTACTACGCCGGCCACGGCGACCTGCCCCAGGCCGAGACCCTGCTGCGCCGCGCCGCCGCCCTGCCCACCGCCAACCCGCAGGTGCGCCAGAACCTGGCCCTCGTGCTGGGCCTTGAGGGCCGATACGACGAGGCCGAGAAACTGGCCCGCCAGGACCTGCCGCCCGAGGCGGTGGCCAACAACATGGCCTGGCTGCGCGCCGCCACTTCCGGCCCGGCGGCCAATGTCCGGTCTTGGGATTCGGTGCGTGGCGGCGGCGGAGGGAACTAGTCCCCCTACTTATGCGCCATGATGTCCTGCACCTTGATGATCGCGGGACCCAGGATCACCACGAACAGCACGGGCAGGAAGAACAGGATCATCGGCACGGTGAGCTTGGCCGGCAGGGCGGCGGCCTTCTTTTCGGCGGCGGAGAGGCGCAGTTCGCGGTTCTCCTTGGCCATCACCCGCAGCGAGGCGCCGAGCGGGGTGCCGTAGCGTTCGGCCTGGATCATGGCCGTGGCCACCGACTTGATGCCCGGGTGGTTGGTGCGCTTGGCCAGGCCCTCATAGGCGGTGCGCCGCTCGGGCAGGTAGGACAGTTCCGCCGTCAGCAGGGCCAGTTCCTCGGCCAGTTCGATGGACGAGCCGCCCACTTCCGCCGACACCTTCTGGATGGCGGCCTCGATGGACATGCCGCTTTCCACGCAGATCAACAGCAGGTCGAGCGCGTCGGGGAAGGCCGCGACGATGCTTTCCTTGCGCTTGGCCGCGACGTTGGAAATGTAGAGGTTGGGCGCGTAGTAGCCGATGGTCAGGCCGACGAAGCAGGCGGCCAGCTTCTGCATCAGCAGCAGGCCGAAGCCGTTGATCAGGAACAGGTAGATGGCCGCCAGGATGGCCAGGATGAAGGGCGTGACGAAGCGGAAGAAGTAGAAGGTCGACACCGGGCGCGGACCCCGGAAGCCGGCCTGGGCCAGCTTGTCCACCACCTTGGGATCTTCCAGCAGGCGCGACAGCTGCAGCCGGTCCACGACCTTTTTATAGACGCCCTCGTCGTTGTGCCGCAGCCCCTGGGGCCCGGACTTGGACTTGTCGGCCAGGGCCTCGCGCGAGCGGCGCCTCAGTTCCTCACGCCGGTTGGCGACCGACTTCAGCCGGCCCTCCAGGCTGGAGCGGCTGAGCATCGGCGCGGCCAGGGTGACGATGGTGGCGAAGGCGACCACGGCTACGAAGGCGGTCAGCAGGTTGTCGGGGTTGGTGACGGTCTCGGCGATGGTCATGAGATAATCGCCATCAGAACTTGAAGTTGATCATCTTGCGCATCACCCAGATGCCGGCGCTCATCCAGAAGGCGGCGCCCAGCAGCATCATGTGGCCGCGCGGGTCGGTGAACATCACCTTCATGTAGCTGGGGGTGGTCACGGTGATCAGGATCACCACGCCGGGGGGCAGAGAACCGATGATGAAGGAGGACGCGATGGCCTCCGACGACAGGGCCTTGATCTTCTCGCGCATCAGCTTGCGCGCGCGCAGCACCTGGGAAAGGTTGTTCAGCGCCTCGGCCAGGTTGCCGCCGGTCTTGGCCTGGATGGCCATGACGATGGCCAGGAAGCGGACCTCCGAGGTCGGCATGTTGTCGTACATCTTCTCGAGCGCTTCGTTGATCGTGCGCCCCATGCCGACGCTCTCGACCACCTGGTGGAATTCCGAGGCCAGGGGCTCGGGGCTCTCGCGGGCGATGATGCGCAGGCAGTCATTGACCGGCAGGCCCGACTTAATCCCGCGCACCACGATGTCGATGGCGTTGGGGAAGGACTCGGTGAACTTCTTCTGCCGCCGCTTGCACATGACGCCGAGCACCCAGCGCGGCAGGCCGAAG
>JAQGIP010000152.1 GCA_028291055.1 Caulobacter sp. | reverse complement strand
GTGTCCGAGGACATGGTCGGCCACAAGCTCGGCGAATTCTCGCCCACGCGCACCTTCTACGGCCACCAGGCCGACAAGAAGGCGTAGAGGAAGTAGCCATGGCCAAGCAAGCGAAAGCCCGGCGCCTGCCGGCGTCCTCGGTCCAGGCCAAGGTCGTCAACCTCCGCATCTCCCCGCGTAAGCTGAACCTCGTGGCTCAGTCGATCCGCGGCCTCAAGGTGCAGCGCGCCCTGAACGAATTGGAATTCTCGCCCAAGCGCATCGCCAGCGATGTGCGCAAGGCGCTCAACTCGGCCATCTCCAACGCCGAGAACAACCACAACCTCGACATCGACAACCTGTTCGTCGCCGAGGCCTATGTGGGCAAGAACCTGGTGATGAAGCGTTTCGCCGCCCGCGCCCGCGGCCGGTCCTCGCGCATCGAAAAGCCATTCAGCGAGATCACCATCGTGGTCCGCGAACTGGGCGAGGCCGCCTGATATGGGTCAGAAAGTCAATCCGATCGGGCTCCGGCTCGGCATCAACCGCACCTGGGACAGCCGTTGGTTCGCCGACGGTCCCCAGTACGCCAAGCTCCTGCATGACGACCTGAATCTGCGCAATGCGCTGAAGAAGCGTCTGGGCCAGGCCGGCGTGTCGCGGATCGTCATCGAGCGTCCGCACAAGAAGTGCCGCGTCACCATCTATGCCGCGCGCCCTGGCGTGATCATCGGCAAGAAGGGCGCGGACATTGAAAAGCTGCGCAAAGACATCGCCGCGATGACCGAGGGTGAAGTCCACCTGAACATCATCGAAGTGCGCAAGCCCGAGACCGACGCGCAGCTGGTGGCCGAGAACATCGCCCAGCAGCTGGAACGCCGGATCGCCTTCCGCCGCGCGATGAAGCGTTCGATGCAGTCGGCCATGCGTCTCGGCGCCAAGGGCGTGCGGATCAACGTTTCGGGCCGTCTCGGCGGCGCTGAAATCGCGCGTATGGAATGGTATCGCGAAGGCCGCGTGCCGTTGCACACCCTGCGCGCCGACATCGACTACGGTTTCGCGCAAGCCAAGACCACCTACGGCATCATCGGCGTGAAGACCTGGATCTTCAAAGGCGAAGTGCTGGATCACGATCCCATGGCTCTCGACAAGCGCCTGGCTACCGAATCCGGCCCCGCCGGCGAAGGTGGCGGCCGTGAGCGTGACGACCGTGGCCCGCGTCCGCCGCGCCGTGATCGTGGCGATCGGGGCTAAGAGGTTCAGTCATGCTTTCTCCGAAGAAAACCAAGTACCGGAAGGCCTTCAAGGGCCGTATCCACGGTATGTCGAAGGGCGGCACCGCGCTGAACTTCGGCGCCTACGGCCTCAAGGCCGTCGAGCCCGACCGCATCACGGCGCGTCAGATCGAAGCGGCCCGCCGCGCGATCACGCGTCACATGAAGCGTCAGGGCCGTGTCTGGATCCGTATCTTCCCGGACGTGCCGGTCACCGGCAAGCCCGCTGAAGTGCGGATGGGCAAGGGCAAGGGCGCGGTCGAATTCTGGGCCGCCCGCGTGGCCCCCGGCCGCATCATGTTCGAAATCGACGGCGTCGCCGATGACATCGCCCGTGAGGCGCTGAACCTGGGCGCCGCCAAGCTGCCGATCCGTACGCGTATCGTTACGCGTCTGGACGCCGGCATCGTGGAGCACGCGCAATGAAGATCGATGAAGTGCGTGGCCTGACGCACGACCAACTCGCCGAGACCCTGGTGAACCTGAAGAAGGAGCAGTTCAATCTGCGCTTCCAGGCCGCCACCGGTCAGGTCGAAAAGACCCACCGTGTCGACCAGATCCGCAAGGATATCGCGCGGATCAAGACCGTCCTGCGCGCCAAGACCGCGGCCTGAGGAAGAACGAAATGCCGAAACGTACACTTGAAGGCGTGGTCGTCTCCGATAAGGGCGACAAGACCGTGGTGGTGAAGGTCGAACGGACCATCCTCCACCCCGTTCTGAAGAAGACCGTGCGCCGGTCGAAGAAGTATCACGCTCACGACGAAGCCAATGCCTACAAGGCTGGCGACATCGCCAAAATCGTCGAGTGCGCCCCGAAGTCCAAGCTCAAGACCTGGGAAGTCCTTCCCAAGTCTGCCGGCTGATCTGGAAGGTATTGAACCATGATCCAGATGCAAACTAACCTGGAAGTCGCCGATAACTCAGGCGCCCGCCGGGTCATGTGCATCAAGGTGCTTGGCGGAGCCAAGCGCCGTTATGCTCACGTAGGCGACAAGATCGTCGTCTCCGTGAAGGAAGCCATTCCGCGCGGCCGCGTGAAGAAGGGTGATGTGCTGCAAGCCATCGTCGTTCGCACGTCCTCGGCCATCAAGCGCAAGGACGGCTCGGTCATCCGCTTCGACAAGAACGCGGCGGTGATCGTGAACAAGCAAAGCGAGCCGATCGGCACGCGGATCTTCGGCCCGGTTCCCCGTGAACTGCGCGCCAAGAACCACATGAAGATCATCTCCCTCGCTCCTGAGGTGCTGTAGATGTCCGCAAAGATTAAAAAGGGCGACCGGGTGGTTATCCTGGCCGGCAAGGACAAGGGCCGCCAAGGCGCCGTCCTGACCGTGCTGCCGAAGGAAAACCGCGTCCTGGTCGAGGGCCTGAACATGGTTCAGCGCCACACCAAGCCGACCCAGGGTGATCCCAACGGCGGTATCAAGAACAAGGAAGCGACGCTCCACCTCTCCAACGTGGCGATCGTCGATTCCAAGGGCAAGCCGACCCGCGTGGGTTTCCGCGTGGACGGCGACAAGAAGGTGCGCGTCGCCAAGTCGACGGGCGAGGTGATCAATGGCTGAGCAAGCTTACGAGCCGCGGCTGAAGTCCGAATATCGCGCGCGCATCCGCGCCGCGATGAAGGAACAGTTCGCCTACACCAACGAGATGCAGGTCCCCAAGCTGGACAAGATCGTCATCAACATGGGGATCGGCGAAGCTGTCGCGGACTCCAAGAAGGCGGTTTCGGCCTTGAAGGATCTGGGCGCGATCGCCGGCCAGAAGCCGGTCGCCACCAAGGCGCGGCTGTCCATCGCCGGCTTCAAGCTGCGCGAAGGCATGGTCGTCGGCGGCAAGGTCACCCTGCGCGCCGACCGCATGTACGAATTCCTGGACCGGCTGATCACCATCGCGCTTCCGCGCGTGAAGGATTTCCGGGGCCTCAAGCCCACCAGCTTCGACGGCCGTGGCAACTACGCCATGGGCCTGAAGGAGCACCTGGTGTTCCCGGAAATCAACTATGACCAGATCGACCAGATCTGGGGCATGGACATCATCGTTTGCACCACTGCGAAGACCGATGACGAAGCGCGCGCGCTTCTCAAGGAATTCCAGTTCCCGTTCAACGCGTAACGGGAAGGAAAGAACATGGCCAAGAAAAGCGCAGTTAACCGCAACCTGATGGTTCGGAAACTCGTCAAGCAGTACGCCGCCAAGCGTGCTTCGCTGAAGGCGATCGCCAACAACGACGCCCTGCCTCTGGAAGAGCGTTTCGACGCCCGTCTGAAGCTCGCCGCCCTGCCGCGCAACTCCGCGCCCAGCCGCATTCGCAACCGTTGCGAAGTGACCGGCCGGCCGCGCGCCTTCTATCGGAAGCTCAAGATGAGCCGTATCGCACTTCGTGAACTGGGCTCGGCCGGGTTGATCCCCGGTCTGGTCAAGTCGAGCTGGTAAGGGGAGGGGACAATGAACGTCAACGACCCCATCGGCGACATGATCGCCCGCATCCGGAACGCCGCCATGCGCAAGCGTTCCAAATGCTCCACTCCGGCCTCGAAGCTGCGCGCCCGCGTGCTCGACGTGCTGGCGGACGAAGGCTACATCCGCGGCTACGCCCTGGTTGAGAAGCCCGGCGCCTTCCCCGAGTTCGAAATCGAGTTGAAGTACTTCGACAACGAGCCCGTGATCGCCGAGATCGCCCGCGTGTCGAAGCCTGGCCGCCGCGTCTACTCGTCCATCAAGGACCTGAAGCCGATCAAGAACGGCCTGGGCATCTCGATCCTGTCGACGCCCAAGGGCGTCATGTCAGACACTGCCGCCCGCGACGCGAACGTCGGTGGCGAAGTGCTCATCCGGGTGTACTGATCCATGTCCCGTATCGGAAAAAAGGCCGTCACCATTCCTTCGGGCGTCACCCTGACGCTCGATGGACAGAAGGTGACCGTGAAGGGCCCCAAGGGCGAACTGAGCTGGACCGTGATCGACGATGTCGAGATCGCCCAGGAAGGTTCGGACCTGGTGTTCAAGCCGCGTGACGAGAACTCCAAGCGTGGCAAGTCCATGTGGGGCCTGTCACGCACGCTGGTGGCCAACATGGTCCACGGCGTGACCAACGGTTACGAAGAAGTGCTCGAACTGGTCGGCGTCGGTTATCGCGCCGCCATGAAGGGCAACGATCTCAGCATGCAGCTGGGCTTCTCCCACGATGTCGAAATCCCGGCCCCGGCCGGCATCACCTTCGTCGTGCCGAAGCAAACCGAAGTCCGCATCTCGGGCATCGACAAGCAGCAGGTCGGTGAAACCGCCGCGAAGATCCGCCGCATCCGTCCGCCGGAGCCCTACAAGGGCAAGGGCGTGCGCTATGCCGGCGAAAAGGTCCGCCGCAAGGAAGGCAAGAAGAAGTAGTCATGGCGCTCTCTCCCCGCGATCTCTCCCAACGCCGCGCCGGCCGCACCCGCCTTCGTCTGAAGGCCGTGAGCACCGGTCGTCCGCGCCTGTCGGTCTTCCGCTCGTCCAAGAACATCTATGCGCAAGTCATCGACGACGCGCGTGGCGTGACCCTGGCCGCCGCTTCTTCGCTGGAAGGCGAGAAGAAGGACAAGGGCTCGGACAAGGACGCCGCCGCCCGTGTCGGCGCGCTCGTCGCTCAGCGCGCTATCGAGAAGGGCGTCAAGGACGTCCTCTTCGACCGTGGTGGTTACCTTTATCATGGCCGGGTCAAAGCCCTGGCCGACGCCGCGCGCGAAGCCGGCTTGAACTTCTAAGGATAAGCGAATGGCTCGTGGACCTGAACAACGTGGCGACGGCGGCCAACGCCGCGACCGCCGCGACCGCAACGCCCCCGACGATCGCGCCGAAAGCGACATCGTCGAGAAGCTGGTGCACATCAACCGTGTCGCCGCGACCGTGAAGGGTGGGCGTCGTTTCTCGTTCGCCGCCCTGATGATCGTCGGCGACCAGAAGGGCCGCGTCGGCTTTGGTCATGGCAAGGCGCGTGAAGTGCCCGAAGCCATCCGCAAGGCGACGGAAGAAGCCAAGAAGACCATGATCCGGGTGCCGCTTCGCGAATCCCGGACCCTGCACCACGACGGCAACGGCCGTTGGGGCGCGGGCAAGGTCATGGTCCGCGCGGCGCCTCCCGGCACCGGCGTCATCGCCGGCGGTCCGATGCGGGCCGTGCTCGAAACCCTGGGCGTGCAGGACGTGGTCGGCAAGTCGACCGGCTCCTCCAACCCCTACAACATGGTGCGTGCGACGTTCGAGGCCCTCAAGGTCCAGAGCTCGCCCCGCCAGATCGCCGCCAAGCGCGGCAAGAAGGTCAGTGACGTTCTCGGCCGCCGCGCCGATGGCGCCTCGACCGACACCGAGGGCTAAGCATCATGGCCGCTAAAACCGTCACCATCCGTCAAACCGGCAGCCCGATCCGTCGGACCAGCGACCAGCGCGCCACGCTGGCCGGCCTGAAGCTGAACCGGATCGGCCGTACCGCGACCCTGGAGGACACCCCCTCCATCCGCGGCATGATCGCCAAGGTCGCCCACCTGGTTGAAGTGGTCGGCTAAAGCTTTATAGAACCCAACATTCGAAGCCCTCGTGAAAGCGAGGGCTTCATTTGTTTTCCATCCCGCCGAGTCGGAGCACCGCTCCGGCGCCAGATCTCCAAGGAGAGGCACACCATGACGAAGCTGAACGAACTCGCTCCCCGCGAAGGCTCCACCAAGGGCCGCATGCGCGTCGGCCGTGGCCCCGGTTCGGGCAAGGGCAAGACCGCCGGTCGCGGCGTCAAGGGCCAGAAGGCCCGCTCCGGCGTCGCCATCGCCGGCTTCGAAGGCGGCCAGATGCCGCTGCACATGCGCATGCCCAAGCGCGGCTTCAACAATCCCTTCGCCCTGAAGTTCGCCGAAGTGAACCTGTGGCGCCTGGAACAGGCCATCGAGGCCGGCAAGCTGGACGCCAAGGCTGCCATCGACGCCGAGGTCCTGATCGCCGCCGGCGTGATCCGCCGCAAGCTCGACGGCGTGAAGCTGCTGGGCAAGGGCGAGCTGACCACCAAGCTCAACCTGACGGTCTATTCCGCCACGGCCACCGCCCGCGCGGCGGTCGAGAAGGCCGGCGGCACGCTCACCACCACCAAGAAGGAAGCCCCGGCCGCCGAGGCCGAGGCCTAGCCTGCGGCATATCCGGCCTCGCACTTGAGGCCGGGCCGCCCTATCTGAGCAGGACCACACGTCAGGGGATTTGGTGAATGGCTTCGGCCGCCGAGCAACTCGCCGCCAACATGAACTTCCAAGCCTTCCAGAAGGCGACGGAGCTTCATAAGCGCATCTGGTTCACCCTGATCGCGATGATCGTCTACCGGCTGGGCTGCTACCTGCCGATGCCGGGCATCGACATCAACGCCTTCACCCAGGCCTTCCAGGGCCAGGCCAAGGGCATCCTGGGCATGTTCAACATGTTCTCGGGCGGCGCCGTGCAGCGCATGGCGGTCTTCTCGCTGAACGTGATGCCCTACATCTCGGCCTCGATCATCGTGCAGCTGCTGGGGACGGTCTATCCGCCCTGGGAGAAGCTCCGGAAAGAAGGCGGCGAGGCGGGGCGCAAGACGCTCAACCAATACACCCGCTACCTGACCGTCGTGC
>JAQGIP010000104.1 GCA_028291055.1 Caulobacter sp. | reverse complement strand
AAACCGCCCAAGCTGATCACTGTCGCCGTCATGCGAAAGCTCATCGAGGCCGCAAACCTCGTCCTCGGACGCGGCCAGCCATGGATCAAGACCCAAGCGGCCTAACATGGTTGCTCCGTCGCTTCGCAACACCTCCCCAACCGGCTCGCTGCAGGCTCGCCTGGGGAGGCCCGTTATTCCGCCAGCTCTCGCGCTTCTTCCGGGAGCATCACCGGCACGCCATCGCGGATCGGGTAGGCCAGCCGGGCCGAGCGGCTGATCAGTTCGTTGGCGGCGCGATCGTATTCCAGCGGCATGCGGGTCACCGGGCAGACCAAGGCCTCGAGCAGGCGCGGGTCCACGGTCGGCTGGTCGGTGGCGCGTTCGGGGGCAGCATCGGTCATGGGCGGATGTCTTACTGCAGCCCGTGGGGTTCGTCATCGCCCCCGGCCGCATCGATCTCCAGCAGGGCGGTCAGGGTGGCGCAGCGCTCGTCGAAGGTCACGGCCTCCAGCAGCACCTGCTTCTCGCCCGGCTCGAAGGGCAGGGCCATGCACAGGCTGTTGACCAGGGCGGAGGTGGGCGCGCTCTTGGCGCTGTCCCAGTCGATATCCAGGCCCCGGTGCTCAAGGTAGTGCTTCAGCGCCAGCAGGAAGGCGCCGTGGTCGTCGTATTCGCTGTCGGGCGCCTCGGCCCCTTCCAGGTCGCCGGCGAAGACGTCATAGGCCGCGCGCACCTGGCGATACGGCCCCTGGGACGGCAGTTCGTCGCCGACCGAGAAGCGGCAGACACCGGTCAGGGTGATCAGGTAGCGGCCGTCCTGGGTCTCGGCGAAGCTGGTGATCCGCCCGACACAGCCGACCGCCGCCAGACCGGGCCGTGCGCGGTCACCGCCGGGCCGGGTCTGGACCATGCCGATCATGCGGTCGCCGGCCATGGCGTCGTCGATCATGTTGAGATAGCGCGGCTCGAAGATGTTGAGCGGCAGCTGCGCGCCCGGCAGCAGCAGGGCCCCGTCCAGCGGAAACACCGCGATGACCTGCGGCAGGTCGGAGGCCTTACGGTAACCGCCGGGCTGCATCGGGGTCTTCCTTTGCGCTAGCTGAACAACAGGGACGACAGCTTCTTACGTCCGTTCTTGGTGGGTTCGGAGACCGGCCCGGCCGCCTCGAACACGGTCAGCAGGTGCTTCCTCGCCCCGTCGTCGTTCCAGGTCCGGTCGCGGCCCACGATGTAGAGCAGGTTGTCGATGGCGGCCTCGAAATCGCCGTGCGCCGCCTGGGCGTTGGCCAGTTCGAAACGCGCCTCGTGGTCTTCCGGATCCTTGGCCAGCCGGTCTTCGAAGGGCTTGGTCTCGCCCACCGCGCTGTCGGCCAGGGCCAGGCCCGCGCGCACGCTGTCGAGATCGGCGTCGTGGGCGGTGTCCGGGGCGAGGGCCACGACTTCGCGGGCCCGTTCGGTGTCGCCGCCGGCCATATAGACCTTGGCCAGGCCGCCGATGGCCTTGAGGTTGGCCTGGTCCAGCTGCAGGGCCTGGGCATAGGCCTGGGCCGCGCCGCCCATGTCGCCCAGCTCCACCGATTCCTTGGCCAGCGCCAGCAGCTGGTCGAGGTCGCTTTCCTTGGGCGGGCCGGCCAGCTTGTCGATGAAGGCCTTGATCTGGCTTTCGGGCACCGCGCCCTGGAAGCCGTCCACCGGCTGGCCGTCGACGAAGGCATAGACGGTGGGGATGGACTGCACGCGCAACTGGCCCGCGTAGGCCGGGTTCTTGTCGACGTCGATCTTGACCAGCTTGACCGCCCCGCCGGCGGCGGCGACGGCCTTCTCCAGCGCCGGGGTCAGCTGGCGGCAGGGGCCGCACCAGGTGGCCCAGAAGTCGACGATCACCGGCTGGATCTTCGACGCCTCGATGACGTCGGCCATGAAGTCGGCGTCCGATCCTTCCTTGATCAGGTCCGTGGGCGCGGGCCCGGAGGGCTTGGCTGGGGTGGTCTCACCGATAAGGCTCATCTTGCGTCCCGAGTGCGGTCTGGCCGCGATCAACTGTCCGGCCCTCAAGATGGTCGCATGGGGGCGAAGGTTCAACGGCTGAGCGTCAGCCGCCCATCTGCGTCATTGGTCTATCTGGATCAGGCCTGGCTGAAGTCCACCACCTGGAGCTCGATATCGAGCGCCTCCAGAAAGGCCGCGAAGCCGGCGCGCGACATCGCCGTGGTGGCGGTGTTGGTCAGGGGGTGGAAATTCACCGTCCCGGCCTCGGCCAGCGTACGGTCGAGCACGAACTTCACGCGATGGTCCGTGTCGTTGATCAGGGCGAAGGCCGTCACCGAGCCCGGGGTCACGCCCAGCACCTGCTCCATCAGCTCCGCACTGCCAAAGGATAGCCGGTCGGAGCCGATGCGTTTGGGCAGGCTCTTTAAGTCGATCACCGCATGCTGTTCGGCCGAGACCAGCCACAGCTGGCCCTTCTTGTCTTTGAGGAACAGGTTCTTGGTGTGGGCGCCCGGAAGCGCCGCCTTGATGTCGTCGCCCTCTCCCACCCGGAAGACGGCTGGATGATCGAGGGTGGCGTGGTCGATGCCGTGGGCGTCGAAAAAGGCGATGAGGTCGGCGCGGGTCTTCATGGAATCCGTGAATAGCGGGGCGCGGCGCGGCAAGGAAGATTGTCCACGAACCACACGAACCACACCAACGTCATCCTGAGACGCTCGGGGACGGCCCCGGCGGGCCATGACGAGGCGAGGTTCGGCCAGTGGATTTGACAGCCCGCTTCGCGGGCGATGACCTCCGGCGCCGCCGATTCCGGAAGGCGTTGGTGTGGTTCGTGGACGAAACTTCCTTCGGCCCGCCCGACCCCCATCCCTTGGCCGCCAAGCCGATCTCTGGTTAGAGGAAGGTCATGAGCACGCCTCCCGTCGCCCCGCCTCAGCTCGAATGCTTCCCCCTGACCGGCCGCCCGCCCGATATCGTGCCGGGGCGGCCCCAGCGCGCCTGGATGGAGGCCTTCATGGACCGCCATCCCTATCGCTGCCTGCCGCTGACCATGGCCAATACGTCGGGCTGGGAGATCCTGTGTCCGGTGGGGTTCACGGCGGAGTGGGATGGGGGGACCTCGATCGAGGCGATCAAATTCTACCCGGACCACCCCTTCCCGGAGTTCGACGACTTCGTGAAATCGCACTTCACGCGCGGCATCGTCACCTTCCACGCGGGCTATCTGTTCCGCACCCCGCCCGGCTGGTCGATGTTCACCTCCGGCCCACCCAACCATGTGAAGGACGGCATCCAGGCCCTGGCCGGCCTGGTGGAGACCGACTGGCTGCCCTTCCCCTTCACCATGAACTGGATGTTCACCCGGCCCGGCCGCGTGAGGTTCGCCAAGGGCGAGCCCTTCTGCTTCATCACGCTCATGCAGGATAAGTTGCTGCAGGAGTTCCAGCCGGTCAGCCGGATGATGGAGAGCGATCCGGAGCTGATGGGCCAGTACGAAGCCTGGCGCAGTTCGCGCACCGACTTCAACGCCCGGCTGGGCGCGCGCGACCCCGACGCGATCCGCGAGGCCTGGCAGCGCTACTATTTCAAGGGCGAGATCCCCGACGAGCTGGGCCAGGCGCCGCAAAGCCACGTCAACAAGCGCCGGATGAAAGCGATCCGGCTGGGACGGTGAAGCCCGCGTTTACCTTGAGGCCGAAAAGACTGGGTGCGGGCGCTTGCCAAGCCAAATCCCCTCTGCCATAAGCCGCCTCTCGATTTTCGGCGGCCTTCGGGACGCCTGGAGCGCGGGCGTAGCTCAGTGGTAGAGCACAACCTTGCCAAGGTTGGGGTCGAGAGTTCGAATCTCTTCGCCCGCTCCAATAAATCGAAGTGCTGAACGGCCGCGAAGCCCCGCTCGAAAGAGCGGGGCTTTGGCGTTTCAGGCCTGTCCTCGTTGAGATCAATCCATCGCCAGCTTGGGCGCGATGGCGGCGCGGCGTTGCAGCCGGCCCATGACGCCGGAGAGGCCGAGCGCGGCCAGGCCGACCCAGGGGATGATGCTGAGCGCATAGGCCCGCTGCCACAGGCCGACGTCGGACTTGTGGACGGCGAGCTGGGGGATGTGGGTCATGGGGCCGTAACCCATCATGATGGCCAGCAGGCCGCCGGAGACCAGGAAGACCAGCATCGACAGGGCCTTCAGCCAGGCCAGCTTGGAGTCGCGCATCAGGGCCAGCACGAGCAACAGGGGCGCGGCGTTCAGGGCCATGCCCAGGCCATAGGCGCCGTGGCGCGGGTCGGGCATCGGATAGAGGCCGCCCATCACCATGGAGATGCCCCAAAGGCCGATGGCGACCGTGGTCAGGGTGGCGAAGACGAAGCCGCGCGACAGCTTATGCAGCGCCAGGAAGAAGCCGAACGCCCCCAGGATGGCGGCCGCCCCGCCGGCCTCGATGCCGTAGTTGAAGATCTCGCGATGCGGCGAGGCCTTGGCCCCCAGCTCGCTGACATACTGGGTCACATGGCTGTAGCCCGGATAGTACCAAGCCGCGCCCAGGACGGCGCCCAGGTAGATCAGGGGCACGAGCATGCCCAGGAACAACAGAAAGCGAGCCAAGCGGTTTCCCTTTTTTCTTATTATGGGACCGCATCTTGTCGGCGCCGCGGCGCCCGTCAATTCGATGCAAGCGCTCGGTGAAACGCCACGGCCAAGCTTCCCCGGAAATGGAACCTGAGGACCCGCCGGGAATAAAACCGCCGCCATGCCCGTCTCCTCTCCCGACACCCGCAGGGAGAGCCCGAAATGACCGATGATCTTGAGGAGCCCGCCGTGCCGGGCCGCCGCGCGGCGCTGAAATGTATGGCCTGGGCGGGGACGGGCGCCTTGTGGACCCTGGGCGGCGGTCTGGCGGGCGCTGTCAGCCTGGACCAGGCCCTGGCCGCGCCGAAGCGCATGGGGGGCGGGGTGGCGGCGCCCTTCAGCTTCCTGCAGATCAGCGACAGCCATGTGGGCTTCGCCAAGCCCGCCAATCCCGATGCGCGGGCCACCTACCGCGAGGCGGTGGCCAAGATCGCGGGCCTGCCGGTCAAGCCCGCCTTCATCATCCACACCGGCGACATCACCCAGCTGTCGCGCGACGCGGAGTTCGACGACGCCGAGCAGATCATCCGCGAGACCGGGCTGCCCGTCTTCCATGTGCCCGGCGAGCACGACATGCTCGATGACGGCAACGGCCAAGCCTACCTGGATCGCTTCGGCAAGGGGGCCAAGGGCGACGGCTGGTACAGCTTCGACCACTCGGGCGTCCACTTCGTGGCCCTGATCAACGTCAAGCTGCTGAAGCCCGGCGGCATGGGCCAGCTGGGTCCTGATCAGCTGGCCTGGCTGAAGGATGACCTGGCCGGGCGCTCGTCCAGCACGCCGATCGTGGTCTTCACCCACATGCCGCTATGGACCATCTCCACCGACTGGGGCTGGGGCACCGACGATGCGCAACAGGCGCTGGGCCTGCTGCGGCGGTTCGGCTCGGTGACCGTGCTCAACGGCCACATCCATCAGGTGATCCACAAGCTGGAGGGCCATGTCGCCTTCCATACCGCGCGCTCCACCGCCTTCCCCCAGCCCGCGCCGGGGACGGCGCCCTCGCCCGGCCCGCTGGTCGTGCCGGCCGATCGCCTGCGCGCCGCGCTCGGCATCCGCGAGGTGTCGGTGACACGGGGCGGCGGGCCGCTGGCCCTGATCGACACGCCGCTGGCGTCCTGACTTTTCACGTCCCTACCAATTCGGAGATCCACCTTGTCCGCCAAAGCCTTCCGCGCGCCGCTGACCCTCGCCGCCGCCACCGTCATTGCCCTGACCGGGGCCGCCGCCTTCACCGCGAGCGTGCTTCCGCCGACCCCGGCCGCCGCGCGCGCGCCGGCTCAGGCGGTCACCGTCCACATCAGCAATTTCACCTTCAACGCCCCCACGGTGACCATTGGCCTCGGAACCACGGTCACCTGGGTGAACGACGACGACATCCCCCACACGGTCGTCGCAACGGACCGGTCGTTCAAATCCAAACCCCTCGATACGGGCGACCGGTTCTCGTTCACCTTCACCAAGCCCGGCGAGGTCGCCTATTTCTGCTCGCTCCACCCCCACATGACGGGCAAGGTGGTCGTCAGGGCCACATGAGCCGCGCGATCTCCCACGGCATGACCGGACGCAGACCCTTCTTCCGCCCGCATCTGGCCGAGGCGACCGCCGCCAGTCCGGCGCCGCGGCCGCTCGCGTCCGTCGCGCCGCCCATCAAACCGTCGGCGACGGCGCCCGACCCTGGCCGGCGCGAGCGGTTCAACCAGGTCATGCTGCCTCACCTGGACGGCGCCTACAGCCTGGCGCGGTATCTGGCCCGCGATCCCACGGCGGCGGAAGACATCGTCCAGGACGCCTATCTGAACGCCTGGCGGGCGTTCCCGGCCTGGCGGGGCGGGTCGGCGCGGGCCTGGCTGTTCGCCATCGTGCGCAACGGCTTCCTGAGCGGCCTGCCCGCGCGGCGCGTGGTGACCACGCCGCCGGAAGAGGCCGAGGCCCTGGCCGATCCGGACCAGCCGTCGCCCGAGGCGGCCCTCCTTCAAAGCGAAGCGGTGGGCCGCGTTCGGGCCGCCATCGCCGCCCTGCCCGACCCGTTCCGCGAGACCCTGGTGCTGCGCGAGCTGGAAGAGCTGTCCTACAAGGACATCGCCGATGTCACCGGCGTCCCCATCGGCACCGTCATGTCGCGCCTGGCCCGGGCGCGGCAGCTGCTGAGCGAGCGCCTGCTGGCGCCCAATGCCGAGAACGCCCGATGAGCGCCTGTCCCGACAAGGAACTGCTGCTGCACGGCCTGCTCGATGGAGAGCTGGACGCGGCCAACGCCGTGGCGCTTGAGGAGCATCTGAAGACCTGTCCCGGCTGCGCGGACGCCCTGCGCCGGCTCCAGGCTCTGCGCGACCTGTTGGCCACGCCCGGCGCGCGGCCCGCGGCGCCGGACGGCCTGCGTTCGCGCATCGAGGCGGCGCTGGACGCGGAGACGCCGCCCGCGCGCACGCCGTTGCGCGCCCTGACCGCGGCGCGGCCGCCGCGCCGCTGGCTGGCCGGAGCCGGGATGGCCGTCGCCGCGAGCCTGGCCGTGGTCGCCATAGCGCCGCAGTTCAGCCAGCCCCGGCTGCAGGACGAGCTGGTCGCCGACCATGTGCGCTCGCTGCTGGCCGGCCATCTGATCGACGTGGCCACCTCCGACCGACACACGGTCAAGCCCTGGTTCAATGGGCGCACCGACGTGGCGCCGCCGGTGATGGACCTGGCCGACCAGGGCTTCCCCCTGGCGGGCGGGCGGCTGGACTATGTGGCCGGGCGGGTGACGCCGGCGGTGGTCTATCGCCGCCGCCAGCACGTCATCAACCTGTTCGTGCGCCAGGCCACGGGCGTCTCCGCCGGCCTGCCGGGTGACCTGGCCGAGCGGCGCGACGGCTACAGCCTGGTGCGCTGGCGCCGGGGCGGACAGGAGTTCTGGGCGGTGTCGGACCTCGACCTGGGCGAGCTGAAGACCTTCGCGCGGCTGTTCGCGGCGCGGGCCGGTCCCTGACGCGGCGCCCGTTCACCCTTCTTTTGCCCCTCGGCGTCATGCTGGCGGCACGGATGCAAAAGGCGTCCGGGCAATCGCAAGAGACCGCCTGATGACGCCCGCCCAAGCCACCCTTCTCGTGCGCGTGGCCATCGCCGCCGGGGGCGCCCTGCTGGCGGTGCTGATGCTGGGCCCGTTCCAGGGCCTGGAAAACGCCATGCCGGTGTCCGACAAGGTGCTGCACGCGGGCGCCTTCTATGTGCTGGCCAACGGCCTGTTCATCGCCCTGCCGCGCAACCGGCGCATGGACATCGCGCTCGGGCTGCTGGCCATCGCCGGCGCCAGCGAGGTGCTGCAGGGACTGGTCGGCCGCGACTGCGATATCTTCGACGTGATGGCCGACGCGGCCGGCATCTATGCCGCCGTCATTCCGATGTGGGCCGAGCGCCTGCGCATGCTGACCCGCGAAACGCCCTATGGCGACCTGGTCAGCCTGTGGAATGCCAACAACCGCCGCCAGCGTTCGGCCGCCCCGTCGCGGCCGATGGGCATGCCCAAGGGGACCAAGCCCTGGAGCCACGCCGCCGCCCCCGTGCGTCGCGCGGCGCCGGCCTTCAATCCGGATGGGCCGTCGGCTTAGGGGCTCTTCTTGGCCGGCGCCGGCGCGGTCGCGTAAGGCGCCGAGGCCGAGGCCTTGATCACGCCCTTGGTGGCGTCGCTGACGCCGATCAGGATGAACTGGACGGCCAGGGCGCACAGGATCAGGCCCAGGACGCGCACCACGATGGTCATGCCGATGCGCCCCAGCAGGCGCGAAATGATCGGCGTCAGCCAAAAGGCTATCATCACCGTCAGCGACACCGCCGCGATTACCGCCACGCCGATCCCCAGACCCGCCCAGCCGAAGCCGAGAGACTTGGCCTCGCCGGCGTAGATCACCACGGTGGAGATGGCGCCCGGGCCGATCAGCAGGGGCATGGCGAAGGGCACGACCAGCCGCTCGAAGCTGCGCCGCGCATAGCCCCGGTGGTCGGTGGGATCGCTTTCGGCGGCGTCGGTGAACTTGGTGATGAAGTCGTCGCGGACCATGTCCAGGCCCAGCAGGAAGAGGATCACCCCGCCGGCGATGCGGAAGGCCTGCAACGAGATGCCGAAGAATTGCAGCAACGAGATGCCCGTGAACCAGAAGAAGCTCATGAAGGCGAAGACGAACAGCGCGATGTAGAAGGCCAGGTGGCGGCGGCCCGTGGCCAGGGCGCCCACCGTCGCGGCGGCGAACATCGGCACGTTGCCGATGGGGTCGATCAGGGCAAACAGCGCCACAAAGAAGTTGACGGCGAACTGGGTCTGGCTCATTCGCGGATCCTGCCCGACAATCTG
>JAQGIP010000101.1 GCA_028291055.1 Caulobacter sp. | reverse complement strand
CCGTCATGGAGCCTGCCTGACGGCGCGGAGTGGGATGCAATGACTGAGCACTGGACGCCGGCTTCCTGGAGATCGAAGCCGGCCAAGCATATGCCGACCGACTATCCGGACGCAGCCGCCCTGTCGGCCGCCGAGCAGACCCTGCGCGGCATGCCGCCGCTGGTTTTTGCAGGTGAGGCCCGCCGCCTGAAAGGCCTGCTCGCCGACGTCTCAGAGGGTAAGGCTTTCCTCCTCCAAGGGGGCGACTGCGCGGAGAGCTTCAAGGAATTCCACGCCGACAACATCCGCGACACTTTCCGCCTGATCCTGCAGATGGCGGTGGTGCTGACCTTCGCCGGCGGCAAGCCCGTGGTGAAGGTGGGCCGCATCGCCGGCCAGTTCGCCAAGCCGCGCTCCGAGCCCATCGAGACCATCGACGGCGTCACCATGCCCTCCTACCGGGGCGACATCATCAACGGCATGGATTTCACGCCCGAGGAACGCAACCCCGACCCCGAGCGGCTGCTGAAGGCCTATGGCCAGTCGGCGGCGACGCTGAACCTGCTGCGCGCCTTCGCCGGCGGCGGTTACGCCGACCTGCACAACATCCACCGCTGGACGCTGGGGTTCGTGGGCGACAGTCCCCAGGGCGCGCGATACCGCGAGCTCAGCGACAAGATCAGCGAAGCCCTGACCTTCATGGCGGCCATCGGCGTGACGCCGGAAAGCCACCCCGACCTGCACCGGGTGGAGTTCTTCACCAGCCACGAGGCCCTGCTGCTGGGCTTCGAGGAAGCCATGACCCGCGTCGATTCGACCTCGGGCGACTGGTACGACACCTCCGCCCACCTGCTGTGGATCGGCGAGCGCACGCGCCAGCTGGACGGCGCCCACATCGAATATATGCGCGGCGTGAAGAACCCCATCGGCATGAAGGTCGGCCCCACGGTCGAGGGCGACGAACTGCTGCGCCTGATCGATGCCCTGAACCCGGCCAACGAGCCCGGCCGTCTGACCCTCTACGGCCGCTTCGGCTCCGACAAGATCGCCGATCGTCTGCCGCGCCTGATGCAGGCGACCAAGCGGGCGGGGCGCTCCGTGGTCTGGGCCATCGACCCGATGCACGGCAACACCCTGAAGGCCAACAACGGCTACAAGACCCGGCCCTTCGACCGAATTCTGAGCGAAGTGCGCCAGTTCGTGGAGATCGCCGAGAGCGAGGGCGTCCACCCCGGCGGCGTCCACCTCGAGATGACCGGCCAGAACGTCACCGAATGCATCGGCGGCGCGCGCGCCCTGTCGGAGGGTGAGCTGGCCGACCGCTACCACACCCACTGCGACCCGCGCCTGAACGGTGAGCAGGCGTTGGAGCTGGCCTTCCTGGTGGCCGAGAAGCTCAAGGACGCGCGCGAAACCGAGCCAAAGGCTGCGTTGGCCTAGGGGCGTGTGGCGAGCAACGTCTGCAGCTGAACAGTGGCGTAGGCAAGATCCTCGGATCTGAGCCCCTTGAGCGTTCGCATTCGCCCGTCGAGGAGCGTGAAGACGTCTTCGACGGTCTCGGCGCTGGCGCTGCCGGCTCGCATGCGAATGTGAAACTTGTGTTCAGCGATCACGGGCGGCTCGCCTAGCGCCAGCGGCCAGAGCGCGAAGTTCAGGTAGTTGTCGTTCTTGGACCACTGTGAGCCCTGCAGATTCAGTAGCTGAATGAAGTCATCAGTTCGGCGCAGCCAGTTGCGCTTGCCGCGCCGCTTGAAGCCATGCGCCAGGGCCAATTGGTCGATGTCTGCGTGGTCGTACATTGTACTTAGGCGTTCCCTGCCATCCGAGTCCGCGCCACCTGGCGCGCGCCCGTGGCGGGCACGAGTGTCCCCGCGCGCCCCAACCCGTAAGGCGGCATGTTGTTGTAGACGCTCTCATGCTGGCCCGGTTTGACCACATAGGTTTCGTGCCAGATGCCCACGTCTCCGTTGGAGCCGATGGCCTTGTTGAAGGCGGCCCAGGCGGGCAGGTGCGCCGCCTCGCGGTTCTTCGCATAGGCCTCCAGCGCCTCGAAGCTGCGCCAGTATTGGATCGAGGTGGCCGTGCCGAAGCCGAAGTGGCTCTGGACGTGGAGCAGGCCCATGCCGGGGTTCTTGGCCAGCTCGATCAGCATGCGCGGCATGGCGCTGAAGACGAGCCACCAGCTGCCGATCTTCCACCAGCGGTTTATTCGCGCCCCGATCAGGAAGACGACGAACTCGCCGTCCATGTCGGCTGTCATGCGCTCGGGGATGATCTTGCTCATACGGGGGCTCGGCGCAGGAGGGGTTGCGGCTTGAAGCGCACCAGGGAACGCCACAGCCACTCGAACGGGCCATAGTGGAAGCGCGCCAGCCACGGCTTGCTCCAGATCAGGATGAAGGCCCAGATGCCCAGCACGACCCATAGCTGACCGGAGCGCGACAGCTTGCCGTAGAGGCCGAAACCGACCCCGGTGAACAGGATCATGGTGATGATCGAGCTCATCAGATAGTTGCTGAAGGCCATACGCCCGGCAGCGGCGAAGCGGTCCACCAGGCCCTTGAGCGCCCCGGAGCGCACGATCAGCAGCACCGCCGCCCCGTGCGCCAGGGCCACGAAGGGCCGGGCCAGTGCGCCCCAGTCTTCCAGCGCCGTGCGGGTGAAGGTGTCGAAGCCCCCCTTCCAGATCAGCCAGGTCAGCCACGCGGTCACCGGCGCGGCGATCAGATAGCCCACGACGATCACCGCCCAATAGGCGCGGGTGGACCATTTCAGGGTGAAGAAGCCCGTGATGAAGAGACCCATGCCGATCAGCATCTGGCCGATGGCCTCGGGAAAGCCGTCGGTGGGCTCCACGCCCAGCTGCATGATCATCGCCATCTGGCTGCGCGCGGCCAGGGACTGGAAGAAGTCGCCGCCGAAACCCTTGATCTGCACCGCGGCCATGGCTTGCGAGGGCTGCAGGACGAAGGCGACGCGGTTCCAGTCGGCGAGGGTCTTGGCGCTCGCGCCCGGCGCCATCGCGGCCGCATGCAGGGCCTTCAGCGTCTCCAGGTCATGGAAGTTGTGGACCACCACGCCGACCAGGATGGCGGCCCCCAGCGCGATCAGCGCCCAGGCCGGCAGCTTGCGGAAAGGGTAGATGAACAGCCCCGCCACCGCGTAGCAGACCAGGATGTCGCCCCACCACAGGAAGTAGGCGTGGATCATGCCGATCACGAATAGCCAGAACATGCGCGCATAGTGGGTCTGGGCCGGCCCCGGGCTCTTGCCCTCCGCGCGCCCGGCGATCAGCACCGCCGAAGCGCCGAACAGCATGGTGAACAGCCCGCGCATCTTGCCGTCGGTCAGCACGTGGTTGACGGCCCAGGTCCACAGGTCCGCCCCCGTGGCGCCGCCCGCATAGGTGGGGTCCAGATAGGCGAAGGCGGGCAGGCCCATGCCGACGATGTTCATCAACAGGATGCCCAGCACGGCGAACCCGCGCACGGCGTCGATGGACTGGTAGCGGTCTTCCCCGGCCCCAAAGCCTATGGCGCTCATGAGCTCCCCCCGGACTCGTTATCGAGGGCAGGGTGGAGCGCGGTGGCGCGATGTCAATGCTAACGAAAAACCTGTGGGCAACTCTGCCGCCCGAGCCATTTCAGGCCGTTTGGAGCGCCCGTGGGGCCCAACTTCGCCGGCCGAACCGGCGGGAGAGCCCGGCCGCCGGCGTGTCGCCGGGGCCAGGGTCCCTTAAGCCCGAAGGCCCGTAGTCCTACTTCAGGTGCAGGGCGAGATGCTTGTTCATCTCGAACATGCTGACCTTGTCCTTGCCGCTGAAGATCGGCTTCAGCTTGGCGTCGGCCAGGATGTCGCGCTTGTTCGCGGGATCCTGCAGGTTGTTTTTCTTGATATATTCCCACATCTTGGAGACCACTTCACCACGGGTGATCTGGCCGGGGCCGGTGACGGCGGCCAGTTCGGCCGACGGGGTCAGCGGCTTTTGCAGGGCGTTGGGCTTCTTGGCGTCGGCCATTATGGCTTCCTCTCAACTTATAGAAGGCAGGCGTCGCCTTTCCCACCATGGGAGGCGATTCCTTACAGGCAGGTTAGGCGCCTAGAGGGGGCGCTGTCACGCAGGTGTTTTGCCTCGGTTAATTTGATGCGCCCCAGGGGCCGGTTGCCGACGGTGCGGGCGCAACCGAAAGGCGGTGGTCCCCGCGCCGCCAAGGGCGCGGGGACCGGTCGTCCTAGTCCACGAAGCAGGCGCGGACATGGTCTTCGAGCGCATAGGTCCCGTGCCCGTGGACCAGGCCCCATTCCAGCTGCTGATCGAGTTGCCAGGCCGGACGTCCCACGTGGACGCCCAGCGCCTTCAGCTCGGCGCAGATGGCGCCCTGCATCGGCTCCGGCACCGAGGCGTTGCCGGCCAGCCTGGCCTGGGTCAGGATCCAGCCGTACAGCCGGTCGCGGCGCACCTCGACGATCGCCCCGGGGGCGGGGGTCCATTCGAAGTAGGCCGCATCCCCTTCGGCGGCGTTGGGGATCTGCGACACCAGGCAGTTGCGGTAACGGCTCGCCGCCTCCGTCATGGCTGCCTTGGTGGCCAGCGGACGCAGGGACGAACCCCCGGGCAGGGGCGCGGGCGGCAGCGGCGGGACCAGGTCGTCGCCGATCCGCTCGCGCAGCAGCGAGGGCGACCGGGCCGCGCCCCAGCGAGCGGCGGCGGCCGCCGCCGCCGCTTCACCGTCGCGGGCGACGATGACGTCCCAGGCTTCGCGCACGATCCCCAGCTGGCCGTCGCTGAGGCCCAGCCGATCAAGGCCGGCCCGCAGCAGGGGCAGGGGCGTGGCGGCCAGGGCCGCGACCGCCTCGGGTGTCACCGTCGCGGCGTGGCGCAGCCGCTTGGCCGCCTCGGGTTCGGCGAGCATGGCCAGCAGTTCCCGATACGCCGACTCGCCCCAGGCCGTTTCGCCCAGGACGCCCAGCGCCCGCGCCAGTCCCTCCGGCGCATCCGGCAGGGCCACCTTGATGGCCCGGCGCAGAGGCCAGTGGAGCAGGCCGTCAGCCAGATCGACGGACAGCGCCCCTCGGGTCAGCGCGATGCAGACCAGGTGGCGCCGCTCGGCTGTGGCGGTGACGAACACCGCGTGCGGCTGGGGCCACAGGCCCGCGATCCGGGCCGCGAAGGCGCCGGTCAGGTGGGTCAGAAGGGGTGTCGCGCTCCCCAGCTCGGCGGGGGGCGACGCCTTGGTCGTCCAGGTAAACATCGTAGGGCTCCAGGCGGTCGCGACGCGACAACCGGAGCGGCGGCCGCGACCTAGTGCGTAGGGGTCATTTCGCGCAAGCCCGGCATCTGCCAGGGCGGCGCGACGAGGCGGCCGGAATTCCGGCAGCGCTCAAAGGTCGGGCGGCTCGTTGTCATTCGGAGTTGAACTCCCTTTCGAAGGGCGCGGCGTTTCCCATGGATATCCGCGTTCGGCAAGCCGGAGCTGCCGCCTTAACCGCAATGAACGCGGAGCGTGGCCGTCAGGCCACAGCCGGGATCAGAGGCCCAGGATCCAGCCTTCTTCACGCTCCACCGCGTCGAGCACGTCGGTGGATTGCGCGGTCTGGGGCCCGAAGGCGGCGCCCAGCTTGTCGGCCTCGTCCAGCTTGGCGAAGTGTTCGCAGAGCGCGCGGACCTGGGCGCGGTCGACGATCTCGCCGGGCTCGGGGCGCACGTCGCCCAGCGCCGGATAGATCTCCGCGAACACGACCTCCAGCCCTTCGAAGTCGGCTTCCTTCTGCGCCCGCCAGCCGGTCTGGAACGGCCAGACCTTGGCCTTGTCGCCCAGCTCGTCGGCCAGCTGCTTGACGCGCGGGATGCCCACCAGCGCCTGGCCGCCCACGGTGCCGTTGCCGAAGGTCTGCCACACGCTCTTGGCGCCGCCCTTGGTCACGCCCTTGGTCGCCGCTTCCGCGTAGCGCAGGGCGGGCGGGATGTCGGTGAACTCACCCACCGGCTTGGTGGTGGTCAGCCAGCGCTGGGCGTCATTGGTCGGACAACCCCAGAAGGGGCGCGGCTCGTCGGTCATCAGCCGGTTGATCTTGGCGGCGACGGCGAAGCGATTGTTCACATTGTTGGGCTTGTCGACCACGTTGTGGACCAGGAAGGCGGCCAGGCCCGACCAGTCGGCCGGGTTCAGCTTCAGTTGGTCCACGGTCCCGCGCGGGAAGCCCAGCGGGAAGTCGCAGCCGATCAGGGCGCGCTCGGAACGGCGGCGCAGGTCGGCCAGGATGTCGCGCAGGATGGTCATGCCGGCTTCACGGGTGGCCGGATTGTGCGCCTCGAAGGTCAGGCGGAAGCGCACGTCGCGCTTCATGACGCCGATCCAAACGGAATCCTTCCCCGTCTTGGGGGCGGAGGCGGCGCTCCAGTCGACCATGATGTAGGCGTTGAACAGGCGCGGCACCGGGAAACTCCTTGGGGGCGGGGGCCTTCTAGACCCTGGAGCGGCGCGGCGAAAGCGCCCTTAGCCCCTCTCAAGTTCCCGCGTGAAGCGTGCTAAGCCCCGACTCGTCCGCCGACGGAGTGACCGAAATGAAACTGCGCACCCTGGCCCTGCTGTCCCTGGCCGCCGTGAGCCTCGCCGCCTGCGGGCCCGGCAAGGACAAGCCGCACATGGGCAAGGGCGAAGTCCCCGGCGCCCCGGCCCAGGTGGGCGAAACCTTCAACGGCGTCGGCGTGGTGGCCCAGGAGAAGTGGCCGGTGCTGACCATCGACACCGAGGCCGTCCCCGCCGCGGGCCTCGCCGCCGGCCGCCACGACTTCCGCGTCTTCGCCGACGTGGTTGCCGAGGCGCCGGGCGACCCCGGCGCGCGTGTGGCCTTCACCTTCCGCAAGGACGCGGCGGGCGGGTATCAGCTGACGAGTCTGAAGGCGCGCTGACTCTCGCAAGGCGCACCAACGCGAGTCCTCCCCAGGTCCGCCCAAGCGGACCGGCGGGGGAGGTCCGGCGAAGCCGGGGAGGGGCTTACCGAGCCAAAGGTTGGGCGTGTTCTGGCGCCCTGAGCCGATGCCGTCACCAACCCCAGCGCCACAACGCGAATAATCGGAGAGTCGGTAAGCCCCTCCGGCCGTTCCGGCCACCTCCCCCGCCGGATCGCTTGGGCGATCCTGGGGAGGACCGCGTTACGACAACTTCACCAGCATCTTCCCAAGGTTCTCGCCCTTGAACAGCTTGATGAAGGCGCCAGGAGCAGCCTCGATACCGACGTCCACCGTGTCGGTGGACTTCATCTGGCCGGACGCCAGCCAGCCCGACATGTCCTTCAGGAAGGCCGGCAGCAGGTCGTAGTGGTTGGAGACGATGAAGCCTTCCAGCCGCAAACTCTTGCCCACCGCCTGGATGATGTTGGACGGCCCGGGGCAGGCGTCCAGGTCGTTGTAGCCGCTGATCATGCCGCACAGGGCAAAGCGGCCCATGGGACGGGCGACGGCCAGGGCGGCGTTCAGGTGCTCGCCGCCGACGTTGTCGAAATAGACGTCGATGCCCTTGGGCGCGGCCTCCATCAGCGCAGCCGTCAGGTCCTTCGCAGCCTTGTAGTCGATGACGTGATCGACGCCGATCGACTTCAGGAAGGCGGTCTTCTCCTCCCCGCCGGCCGAGCCGATCACCGTGTGGCCCTTGATCTTGGCGATCTGGCAGACCACCGAGCCCACGGCGCCGGCCGCGGCGGAGACGAACACCACGTCGCCCTCCTTCAGCGCCGCGACGCGCAACAGACCCGCATAGGCGGTCATGCCGGGCATCCCGGCCACGCCGAGGAAGGCTTGGGGCGGCAGGCCGTGGGTCTCGACCTTCTGCAACGCCGACGCCGGGGCGTTGAAGGCTTCGCGCCAGCCGAACATCGACTGCACGAGGTCGCCGACCTGGAGCGAGGGATCGTTGGAGACGGTGACCGTGCCGATGGCGCCGCCCTGCAGCGCCTTGCCCAGTTCGAAGGGCGGCACATAGCTGGCGCGGTCGTACATGCGCCCGCGCATATAGGGATCGACCGACATGAACAGGTTGCGCACCTGCACCTCGCCGGCGCCCGGCGCGCCCAGGTCGACGGAGGCGATCTCGAAGTTGGCCGCCGTCGGCATGCCCTCTGGGCGGCTCTTGAGACGGACTTCGCGGTTCAGCGCCATGGTCGTTTCTCCCGGTGTTTTCTTATGAGGTTGTGGTTCAAACAACCGTTTAGCCCGGCGCGGCGCCACCCGCCAGCCGGTTCACAGGGGCAGGCGAAGCGGGTAAACCCCGCGCCATGACAACCATCCTCAAAGCCGGCGTTGCCGGAGCCGGCGTCTTCGGCGGCTATCACGCCAAGAAGTACGCGGAACTTGACGGCGTCGAACTGGTGGGCGTGTTCGATCCCGACGGCGCGCGCGCCAAGGCGCTGGCCGACTCGCTGGGCGTGGAAGCCTTTACCGACCTCGGCGATCTGCTGGCCAGGATCGATGTGCTGACCGTGGCCTCGCCCGCCAGCACCCATGCGGCCAATGCGCTCGCGGCGCTGGCGGCCGGCAAGCCCGTCTATATCGAAAAGCCCATCGCCACCTCGCTGGAGGATGCCGACAAGATCCTGATCGCGGCCTCCAAACACGGCGTGCCGGTCGGCTGCGGCCACCAGGAGCGGGTGGTGTTTCAGGCCATGGGCCTGTTCGACGTGCCGGAGACCCCGCTGCGTCTGGAAGCGGTGCGCAAGGGCCCGGCGTCGGAGCGCAGCCTGGATGTCTCGGTGGTGCTGGACCTGATGATCCACGACATCGATCTGGCGCTGGCGCTCACCCCGGCCGAACCCCTGACGGTCGAGGCCGAGGGCGCGTTCATCAACAACGACACCCTGGATGCCGTCAAGGCCGAGGCAACCTTCGGCGACGGCTTCACCGCCGTGTTCGAAGCCTCCCGCGTCGCCGAGGGCCGCGAGCGCACCATGCGCATCGTCTATCCCTCCGGCGTGGTGGAGATCGACTTCGTGGCCCGCACCTTCGTCAACACCACGCCGTTCCAGCTCAACGAGGACTTCGCGGACACACCGGCCGGCAAGGACCCACTGGGCGCCAGCGTGTCGGGCTTCCTGGACGCCGTGCGGGGCCTCGCGCCCAAGCCGGTGGTGGAGGCGGCCGAAGCCGCCCGCGCGCTGGACCTGGCGCTGGCCGTGGAGCAGGCGGCGGGGGGCTAGGCCCTTAGTCGTCCTTCCGCCCGCAGCCGCGCGCCGATCTCGTCGATCCGGCCTTCGCCGCGCGCCAGGGTCGCCGCGCTGGTGTGGACCGAATAGTAGCCGGTCACCAGATCGTGCGGGTGAGGGGCGGCGGAGCCGATGACGAACTCGGCGTCGGTCTCGGCGGTGATGTCGATCGCGCCGCCACCCTCCGCGAACAGGACCAGCTCACCCGCATCCACCCGCTCCGGCGTGCTCACCGCGCCGCCGGCCAACGCCATCCAGGCCACGGTGTGACCCTCTGGCGGTTGGTAGCGCCAGCGCTCGCCGGCCTTCAGCCGCACCGCCAGATAGTTGATGGGCGCGGGCGCGCTCAGCGGGCTGGCCGCGCCGCCGTGGGCGCCGAGCAGCACGTGCGCCGGGCCGTCGCGGGCCACGTCGTCCGGCGCTTGGTAGATACTCTCCACCGCCCCCAGTTCATGCTCTTCGGGCAGCGCCAGCCACAGCTGGAAGCCCCGCGCGCGGCCGGTCTTGCCGCCGCCGCCGCCGTGCCAGGCGCCGTGGCCGGCCTTGAACCATTCGACGCCGCCGGCGGGCAGGATGCCGGTGGCGCCCGTGGTGTCCTCATAGGAGATGTCGCCGTCGAACAGCCAGGTGAGGGTGGCGATCCCCGAGTGGGGATGCAGGCCAAAGCCCGAGGCCGCGGCGCTGTCCATGTCGAACAGGTCGAGGAAGACGAAGGGCTTCAACACCTCGCCCAGGTCGCCCGGGCTCATCAGCCGGGTGATCGGTCCGTGGCGGCGGCCCCGGGTGCGATGGATGATGTGGCGCGCGGGCTCCAGGGCGGAGGAACGCGCGTCCAGAATGACGGCTTGGGTCATCTTTGAACTCCTGAATTTGATACGATGAGGGCGCGGTTAGGCGGCCTTGGCGACCGTGGCTTCCCGGGCGGCTTTCAGCACGTGGGCCCACCAGGACAGCTCGTCGAGCAGGGCGACGGCGGTGGCGTCGAGGTGGGGCAGGTCGGCGAAGGTCTTGCCCTGCATATACATCCCCATGAAGTCGGCGCCGCCGATGTGGACGCCCGAGCGGGTGGGCGCCATCTGCAGTTCGATGGCGATCAGGCGCAGCTGCTCCACGGCGCGGGCGCCGCCGACGCCGCCGTAACCGACGAAGGCGGCCGGTTTGCGGTTGAATTCCTTGTAGGCGTAGTCGAGCGCGTTCTTCAGCGCCGCGGGCGGGCCGCGGTTGTATTCGGCGGTGACGAAGATGAAGCCGTCGAGTTCGGCGACCTTGCGGCCCCAGCGCTGGGCGGCTTCGTTGGTGGGCGGCACGTAGGCGGGCGAAACGGGCTCGTCGAACAGGGGCATCGGATAGTCGCGAAGATCGACGATCTCGACGTCCAGATCGCCGCGTGCGGCGGCGATGTCGCGGATCCAGGCCGCCGGCTTGTCGCCGAAGCGGCCCTGGCGGGTGGTGGAGATGACGATGCCGATGCGCGGCTTGCTCATGACGGGGCTCCTTAAGGAAATGGTGGTCTACAAAGGCGACCTGGTCTAGAATAGAGACCGTCTAAGGCCCGCGTAAGGAGGCACTTTCTTGAAACCCGGTCACCTCAAGGGAACCCTGCATGGCAACGACTGCCGCCCCGTCGCCGAGATATTGTCTCGCATCGGCGACAAGTGGTCGGTGATGCTGGTCATGGAATTGGGGCAGGGGACACGCCGGTTCAGCGAGCTGCGCCGCACCCTGCACGGCATCTCCCAGAAGATGCTGACCCTGTCGCTGCGCGGCCTGGAGCGCGACGGCTTCATCACCCGCACCGTCTACCCAACCGTGCCGCCCAAGGTGGAATACCGGCTGACGGACCTCGGGCGCGAACTGGCCGTGCCGGTCCGGGCTCTGGGCGAATTTGCGCAGTTGAACCGCGCCCGGGTGCTGGAAGCGCGCGACCGCTTCGACGAGGCCGCTGAGACGGTTTCCGGCGGGATCGCCGATGCGGAACGTCTGAGCGCGGGAAAGTAGGGACACACACCTATTTCCGCTTTCCATGGCGACGGCCCGGGTGGAAATAGGTGTGTGTCCCTACTTTCCGGAACCCGCCCCATGTCCAACGCCTACGATTTCGACTTCAAGGCCCTGGACGGGTCGCCGCTGCCGCTGACGACCTTCAAGGACAAGGTGGTGCTGGTGGTGAACGTGGCCTCCAAGTGCGGCCTGACCCCGCAGTATGAGGGGCTGGAAGCCCTCTACAAGGACATGAAGGACAAGGGCCTGGTGGTGCTGGGCGTGCCGTCCAACCAGTTCGCCGGCCAGGAGCCGGGCACGTCGGAGGAAATCCAGACCTTCTGCTCCACGACCTACGGCATCGATTTCCCGATGACCGAGAAGGTCGACGTGAAGGGTGAAAACGCCCACCCCTTCTACAAATGGGCGAAGGATCAACTCGGCGAACCGGCCGAGCCGGTGTGGAACTTCCACAAGCTGCTGATCGGCAAGGATGGACAGGCCCTCCAGGCTTTCGGCCCGCGCACCGACCCTGACGACGCGGACATGAAAAAGGCCATTGATTCAGCCTTGTAAGGCTTGGCCTTGAGCCGCCGGCTCGGGTAGGGATGCGCCACTTTCAGTAGGAGGCGCACATGGCCCGCAAGCCGGACGGAACCTGGGACAAATCGCGACTGCCCAGCCGCCATGTAACCGAAGGCCCGGAGCGCGCGCCGCACCGGAGCTACTATTACGCCATGGGCCTCGGCAGCCGCGAGATCGCCCAGCCGTTCGTGGGCGTGGCCAGCTGCTGGAACGAGGCCGCACCCTGCAACACCGCCCTGATGCGCCAGGCCCATGCGGCCGCGGCGGGGGTGAAGGCCGCCGGCGCGACGCCGCGCGAGTTCTGCACCATCACCGTGACCGACGGCATCGCCATGGGCCATGAGGGCATGCGCTCGTCGCTGGCCAGCCGCGACGCCATCGCCGACACGGTGGAGCTGACCATGCGTGGCCACGGCTATGACGCCCTGGTCGGGGTGGCCGGCTGCGACAAGTCCCTGCCGGGCATGATGATGGCCATGCTGCGCCTCAATGTGCCGTCGGTCTTCCTGTACGGCGGCTCGATCATGCCGGGCCGGCTGGACGGCAAGGACCTCACCGTCATGGACGTGTTCGAGGGCGTCGGCGCCTATGCGGCGGGGACGATGAGCGAAGAGCGGCTGTGCGAGCTGGAAAAGCACGCCTGTCCGGGCGACGGCGCGTGCGGCGGCCAGTTCACGGCCAACACCATGGCCTGTGTGTCGGAAGCCATCGGCCTGGCGCTGCCGCTGTCGTCGGCCCTGCCGGCCACCTATCTGGACCGTGACGCCTATGCCGTGGCCTCGGGCGAGGCGGTGGTGCGGCTGATCGAGAAGAACATCCGCCCGCGCGACATCTGCACCCGCAAGGCCTTCGAGAACGCCGCCGTCGTGGTGGCGGCGACGGGCGGCTCGACCAACGGCGCCCTGCACCTGCCGGCCATGGCCCATGAGTGCGGCATCGAATTCACCTTGAAGGACGTGGCCGAGATCGCCGCGCGCACCCCCTACATCGCCGACCTGAAGCCCGGCGGCCGCTTCGTGGCCAAGGACATGGGCGAGGCGGGCGGCGTGCCCATGCTGCTGAAGACCCTGCTGGAGGGCGGTTTCCTGCATGGCGACGTCATGACGGTCACCGGCAAGACCCTGGCCGAGAACCTGGCCGACGTTGTCTGGCGCGACAACCAGGACGTGATCCGCCCCGTCTCCAACCCCCTGTCGCCCACCGGCGGCGTCGTCGGGCTGTGGGGCTCGCTCGCGCCTGATGGCGGCATCGTCAAGGTGGCTGGCCTGGCCCACCTGCAGCATCGCGGGCCGGCCCGTGTGTTCGACGGCGAGGCGGCCTGCTTCGCCGCCGTGGAGGCGCGCGACTACAAGGAAGGCGACGTCCTGGTCATCCGCTATGAAGGCCCTCGGGGCGGCCCCGGCATGCGCGAGATGCTCTCCACCACCGCCGCCATCTACGGCCAGGGCATGACCAACATCGCCCTGATCACCGACGGCCGCTTCTCCGGCGCGACGCGCGGGCTTTGCGTGGGCCACGTCGGGCCGGAAGCCCAGCTGGGCGGGCCGATCGCCCTGATCAAGGACGGCGACATCATCTCCATAGACGCCATCGCCGGGACCATCGACCTGGAGGTCGATCCGATCGAACTGGAGAACCGCAAGCGTCATTGGGAGCCGAAGGTGACCAACTATGGCTCCGGCGCGATCTGGAAATTCGCCCACCTCGTGGGCCCGGCCCACCTGGGGGCGGTGACCCATCCGGGCTTCGCGGGCGAGACCCACGTTTACGCGGACCTCTAGGCGGGACTAGGCTCGGCGGATGGGGGCAGACTCATCCGCAGAGACCGTTGGGAGCATCGACGCCATCGATCCGCTGAGCAGCGCGGGTCTGGACGCCCTGTACGTCAGTCAAATCGAACCCGCCTTGGTGAAGGCGGAGGTCGCGCGCCGCAAGGCCGTCACCCTCTTCCACACGGCCCTGTTGGCCGGGGGCGCCGCGGTGCTGGTCGAGGTGACGCTGACCGCCTGGCTCAGTCAGGGCGCACACTACGCGCCGCATCCGGCCTTCCTGATCGTCACCATCCTGGGCGCGCTGTTCCTGGGCTACCTGCCGCTGATGGAGGTGGGGCGCCAAGCCAAGCTAGCGGTGATCGGGGCCCTGTGCGCGCCGCTCGGCGTCACCTACCGCCTGACCAACATCACCCCGCCCGATCCGGCGGCCTTCCGGGCGCTGAAGCTGCTGCCCGGCGCCGACGACGAAAGCTATGAGGACTATTTCGCCGGGGTGCGCAGCGGCTGCGACTTCGAACTGTGCGAGGCGACCTGGACCACGGGGTCGGGCAAGAACCGCTCGGTGGTGTTCAAGGGCCAGATGGTGCGCATCCGCTTCCCGCGCCGCTTCACCGGCCGCACCGTGGTGCTGCGCGACGCCGGCTGGATGAACCGCTTCGAATGTCCGCCCGGCCTGGCGAAGGCCGGCCTGGAAGATTCCCGCTTCGAAAAGGCCTTCGAGGTCTTCTGCACCGACCAGGTCGATGCCCGCGCCATCCTGACGCCGGACCTGATGGAACACCTGACGGCGCTGGAGACCCGCTTCGCCGGCGCGCGCCTGCGCTGCGGCTTCGCCGACGGCTATGCGCTGATCGCCTTGGAGGGGCTCAATCGCTTCGAGATCGGCAGCCTGTTCAAGACCCTGGTGGACCGCAGCCGGGTGGAGGGCGTCGCCGGCGACCTGTCGGCGGTATTCGGCCTGATCGATTCCTTTGTCGGGCGCGGCATCCGCACATGAAGCTCCTGGGCCTGGTCGGCGGGGTCAGCTGGGAGAGCACCGCCTACTACTACCAGCTGCTCAATCGGGCGGTGCGCGAGCGGCTGGGCGGGCGCCATTCCGCACAGCTGGTGATGCATTCGGTGGACTTCGCGCCGGTTGAGGCCGCTTCCGCCGCCTATGACTGGGACACCGTCGCCCTCCACATGGTCGCCGCCGCCCGGTCGGTCCAGGCCGGCGGGGCGGAGGCCATCCTGCTCTGCGCCAATACCATGCACCGGGTCGCGCCCCAGGTGGCCGAGGCGGTCGACCTGCCCCTGATCCACATCGCCGACGCCACCGCCGAAGCGCTGGCGGCCGCCGGCGCCAGGAAGCCGCTGCTGCTGGGCACCCGCTACACCATGGAGCTCGACTTCTACCGCGAGATCCTGGCCGCCCACGGCGTCGGCTGCGTGACGCCGCCCGCCGCGGACCGCGACGAGCTGAACCGCATCATCTTCGACGAGCTGGTGGTCGGCGTCTTCAAGCCGCAGGCCAAGGCCGCCATGCTGCGGATGATCGCCGAGGCGCGCGATGGGCAGGGCTGCGACGCGGTGATCTTCGGCTGCACGGAACTGGGCCTGCTGGCCACGCCCGCGGAGACACCGCTGCCGGTGTTCGACACCGCCGAGATCCATGTGGCGGCGGCCCTGAAGTTCGCCTTCGGTGACTAGGGCGCGCGGGTCATGAACGGTTATTCGCGCGGCGCGCTGGCGGCCCTGGGGGCGGTGTCCCTGGTCTTCGTGGTCATCGGCGCGGGCGTGGCGATGAGGGCTGCCACGCTCGGCGAGCGCATCGCGGGCGGAGCCGGCTGCGCCTTCTTCGGGCTGTGCCTGGTCACCTTCGCCTGGGGCGTGATCTGGCCCAAGGCCTTCAACGCCCGCATCGAGAGCAACTACGCCCCGCGCCCGGCCCGGCGGCGCAAGACCGCTCGCCCGGCGGCCTTCCCCTATCCGCTGATCACCGTGCCCGGCGAGGAGGCGCTGGCCGCCTGGGAGCGGCTGCTGGCGGAGGGGCGCGGTATGCCGGTCATACTGGGCGGCGACGAGGACCTGGCCGCCCACCTCGAACAGCTCAGCATCAAGGGCCGCAAAGCTGAAGACAGCCTGCTCAAGGCCCAATCCCTTCCGCCCGACGCCTTCCGCGCGGCCTGGGATACCTCCGACCCGGACCCTGAGGCGGTGCTGCCGGACAAACCCTGGCCCAAGGCTGTCGCCGCGGGACCACCGTTCGGGACCTTCGAGCCCGCCATGAAAGGCGCCGTGCGGCCACGGGTGCATATCGCCCTGTTGCCGACTCATGACCCGGTCGCGGCGCCGGCCTTCCTGGCCTTCGGCGGCGTCAACGGTTCGCCCCTGCCGGCCCAGCACGTCGCCTTCCTGCGACCCTTGGCGGAGCGCTACGGGGCGGTGGTGGTCAGCTGCACCGCCGATGCGCTCGAACTGCGGGTGGAGCGGGGGCCGGCCACGCGCGGCGAAGCGCTGGCGCTGGCCCGGCTGTTCCATGGCTACAGCACCTGGGACGTGGCCAGCTACGGTGAGATCGCGGCCGAACTGATGACCTTGCGGCGGTGGGGCTTCTGGTGGGATTAGGGCGCCGCCTCGTCAGGGCGCGACCGGATGGGCCGCCCGCCACTTCTCCACATAGGGCATGAAATCGGGGAGGCCTTCCTCGAAGGCGGCGACCCCGTCCAGCAAGGCCTCGGGCCGACCATAGGCGGTGAAGATCTGGGCGATGGGCGCGACGGCCTGCGGGTCGTCGAGCGTGCCGGGGCGCACGAAGATCAGGTCGGCTATCCCCAGCGGCTCTGTGTGGGTGCGAATCAGGCAGTTGGGGCAGAAGTGCTGGCGGCCCACGCGGCCCGACACGCCCGCATTTTCACGGGTCATGGTCTCGCCCTGGGTGATCTCAAAGCCGTCCTTCGGCGTCATCATGTTCATCGAATAGGCGCTGCCGGTGCGCCGCTGGCAGACGGTGCAGTGGCAGGCGGTGACCATGAAGGGCTGGGCGGTCACCGCGTAGCGGATCTGGCCGCAGGCGCAGCCGCCGGTCAGGGGCAGGACCAGGGTCATGGCGTCATCGCTCCGTCTTTCAGGCCGCCAGCCAATCGGCGATGTTTTCCGCATAGCGCCGCGCGTCGGAGGCCGCCACGGCATTGGTGACCATGCCGTCGCCCCAGGGTTCGTCCACGAAGCTGGGCGCGCCCAGGGCCGGGTCCCAGTTGCAGTCGCTGAAGTGGTGGAAGCTGGAGTCTGCCACGGCCCGGCCGCCCGCGCCCTCCCGCTCGACGGCGACCATCAGGTTGAAGGGCGCGTGGGTGGTCAGGCTGCGGCCCCGGGCCACCGCCACGGCCCGCGACAGGCCGGCGGGCGCGTCCACCGCGCCCTCATGTGGATGGCTGGGCAGATAGTGGATCATGTGCCCATCGGCCCGCATCAACAGCGGGTGGCCGGAGACCAGCGGCGTGATCGCCTGGAAGTCGCCGTTGCGGCCGGAGTGGTAGTTGGGCCAGGTGATGTGGGGCGTGCCGGTGTCGTCGATGCGATGACGGGCGGGGTCGGCCTCCGGGTTCTGGGTCTGGAAGTGCTGGCATTGGCCGACCGCGCCCAACCGGGTGATGCAGGCGCCCAGGTCCTGGTGGTCGCGGCTGGTCAGCACCCCGCCGCCGGCCGCCTGGAAAGCCGCGATATTGGCCACGTCGGTGTCGGTCAGCGCACCGGTCACATCGACCGCCAACAGCCACAGCTGGTCCCATTCGCCGGCGGCCAGAGCCGCGAAGTCGGGATCGTCTCCCTGGGCCTCGCCCTGGCGGTCGCGGGCGGTCACCTGGTGGCGCGGCCCACCGTCGGCGGCCTTCAGGCCCGCCAGATGCTCGCCTAGCAGCGAGAAGCGGCCGATGTGCCAGTCGTCCTCGACGGTCGGGATGGTGGTCTTCAGAAGAATGCGGGCCATCGGTCTAGCTCCTGTCGGCCCGGCCTAGATAGGGATGCGCCGGGGAGGAGGGAACCCAAGATCAGGGCAGGGCCGAGACGCCGAACGCCATCCGGTGGACCCCGACCAGGGCCGCCCAGATCACGACCGCCAGCAGCAGCCGCCACCAGCCGATCTCGCCGAGGGACAGTTTCTGGCGCCCGCTCAGGATGGCCGCGAAGGGGATGTTGGAGGTCTGGGCCATGAAGGCTTCGTACTTGGCGCCCAGGGCCGCCTTGCGCTTGGCGTCGATGCTGGCGGTTCCGAAGACGGCCAGGACGAACAGGCCGCCGAACAGCAGCAGGCTGGGCGCGTCGCCGTTCACCAGCAGATGGCCGCCCGCCCAGATCGCCACGCCCCACAGGAAGGGGTGGCGGGTAATGCGCAGCATGCCCTTGATGGCGTCGGGTTTATCGAGCGCGCCCTCCTGCTTGACGCTGGTGGGGTTGGGCGTGGTCAGGCCCGGCACGATCAGCAGGAAGGCCAGCAGGGTGAGGCCGAGCTGGACGTATTTCCCCGTCGCCGTGGCGCCCCACCATATCCCGCCCTGGCCGCGCGCGGCGGCGTAGGCGAAGCCGAGCCAGACTAGGCCGGCGACCGAAGCCAGGGAGAAGACGCCCATGTAGGGGCCCTCGCCGATGACGCCGGTGAGGGTCGTCCGCAGACGGGTGCCGGAGACCAGCAGGTGGAGGAGGACGAAGAAGGCGGTCGCGGCGATGAGGGAGGTCATGGGCGCCTCGTGATCAGGACGAGGGGAGGATGAGCCCATAAATTTACACTGTCAATTATGCTCGTCGTCGAGGAGGTCGGGCTGCCAGGGCGGGGCGTCTTCGTCGTCGATGTCTTCCACGGGCGCGGCGAGCGGGGCCGGTCTGGGGGGAGGCGGCGGCGGGGGTGGCGGCTCGGGGGTCGCGACGCGGTGCTCGGTGGGGCGAGATTCAGGGGGGCGAGATTCGGAAGGGCGGCGCAGGATGGCCTCGATGCGGGTCAGCCAGCGGTTGGCTTCGGTGATGGCGTCGCCCGGGCTGCCGGCCTCGCGGCGAGCCTCGTCGCCGGTGAGCCAGAGGATGAGGTCGAAGTCGGGATGGCGGGCGTCGTCGAAGATCAGGCGCAGGGTCACCTGGCCGGCGCTGGAGAGCCGCTGTTCCAGGGCCCGGCGCGGTTCGCCGCGATAGGCGCGCGCCAGCACCTGGCCGTCGACGACGAGTTCGCCGCCCATCAGCTCGCCCAGCTTGTAGATCAGGCACCAGGCGCCCTTGTCCCAGGCCACGGCCAGCACCCCGGCGGCGAAGTTGAAGCCGGCGGCGCGGCCCCGGCCGGTGGCGATGATCATCGCCTCGGGCGGACCTTTCAGCACCCGGGTCAGGGCCCGGCGCAGGCTGCGCTGCTCGTCGCCGAACCACAGGAAGGCGCTGCCCACGAAGGTCACGAGGGCGCCGGCCAGGGCCAGCAGCAGCAGAAGGCGAACAGTCTCGGTCATCGGCGGCGACGCTAGCGGGAGTCCCGCCTCCGTCACAGGCCTCCCGCGATAGCCGGCTGGCGAACCGTGCGCCGAGCCCTTAGCCTTGGCGCACAAGGATGGAGCAGGCATGGCCGAAACCGACGCCACCGGATTGACCCTGACGGGCGCGAGCGCGGCGGCCGCGCGCGACTTCCGTGCCGCGGTCAGCGCCTATCACCGCTACGCGGGCGACCCGATGCGCCTGTTGAAGGCGGCCACGGCCGACAGCCCCGGCTTCCTGATGGCCCATGTGCTGAAGGGCTATCTGACCCTCTACGGCGCCAATCCCATGATCGCGCGCATGGGCCACGCGGCGCTCGACGCCGCGCGCGACCTGCCGGGCACGGCGCGGGAGCTGGCGCACCTGGCTGCCGCCCAGGCCATGGCGCGAGGCGAGCTGAAGGCGGCCGGTCGCATCCTCGAGGATGTGGCGGTGGCCCATCCGTTGGACAGCGTGGCGCTGCAGGTGGGCCAGCTGATCGACTTCCTCACGGGCGACGCCCGCATGCTGCGCGACCGCATCGGCCGGGCGTTGCCGTCGTGGACGCCCGATGCGCCGGACTATCACGCGGTGCTGGGGATGATGGCCTTCGGGCTGGAGGAGACGGGCCTCTATGGCCGCGCCGAGGCCTTGGGCCGCGAGGCGATCGCGCTGGAGCCCCGCAACGGTTGGGCCCGGCATGCGGTGGCCCATGTGCTGGAGATGCAGGATCGCCGCGCCGACGGGGTGGCCTGGATGCGCGGCTCCATCCCCGACTGGACGGAGGGCAGCTTCTTCGCGGTCCACAACTGGTGGCATCTGTCGCTGTTCCACCTGGGCCTGGACGAGACCGAGGCGGTGCTGGCCCTCTATGACGGGCCGATCTTCGGCGAGCCGTCCGGCATGGCGTTCGACCTGGACGACGCCGCCTCGCTGCTGTGGCGGCTTCATCTGCGCGGCGTGGACCTGGGCGGACGCTGGGCGGTGCTGGCCGACGCCTTCGAGGCCAAGGGCGGCTGGGGCGGCTATGCCTTCGACGACTTCCACGCCATGGCGGCCTTTGTCGGCGCGGGGCGGACGGCGGCGGCGCGCGAGCTGATGGCGGCCCAGGCCGGGGCCCTGGAGCGGCCCGGCGACAATGCCCTGTTCGTGCGCGCCGTGGGCCTGCCGGCCATGCGGGCGCTGGAGGCTTTCGGGGAAGGCCGCCATGCCGACGCGGCCGACCTGTTGCGCCCGATCCGCAGCCAGACCCACCTGTTCGGCGGCAGCCACGCTCAGCGTGACGTCATCGACCTGACGCTGATCGAGGCGGCCAGCCGGGGCGGCAACGAGGCGCTGGCCCGGGCGCTGACGACAGAACGGGCGATGGCGCGGACGCGCGGGCTTGAAGCGACCGTCGCTTGAGCGGCCTGGGCGACGAGGAGACGATGCCGCGGGCTGAGCGCCTGCTAGAGGGTTTGCGCCGCTCGCCGAAGACCGACCCGCAACTGAGCGACCGCCTTGTGGGCGTTCGCCGGCGCATGATCGCCTGCGGTGACGCGGAGGTCGCGGCCTGGCGTATCGGAGCCGGGCCGGCCGTGCTCCTGGTCCACGGGTGGGACGACGATCACCGCCTGTGGGAGCCCCTGATTGATCAGCTGACGGCCCTGGGTCGCGCCGTGATCGCGGTGGACCTGCCCGGCCATGGCTTTTCGACCGCCACGCAATGCTCCTATCCCTATGCCGCCCGAGCGCTTTTGGCGGTGGCCGCCGCCCTGGAGCCGGGACGTGGTGGCTCACTCGTTCGGCTGCGCGGCGGCCATGTTCGCCCTCAGCAGCGGATTGGCCGTTGAGAACGCGGTGCTGATCGCGCCGCCAGTCCCTCAGGACAACCCCGGGTGGGCGGATATCCAGCGGGCCAACGGCATCGCGGATGTGGTGGTCAACCGTGCGGTCGCGCTCTTTGAGGCCCGGTCGGGCGTAGCGCTGGCGCCGTACGATATGCGCCGGGACTCCGCGGCGATGACCGCGCGAGCCCTGTTCGTGCACTCCAAGGACGACACGGTCTGCCCGCCGAAGCCGGCGGAGACGCTCGCACGGCTCTGGCCGGGATCATCGAGGCTGATGGTCGATGGCCTGGGACATCGGCGGGTGGCGCGCGCGCCGGAAACGATCGAGGCCGTGGGCCGGCTTCTGAGCGAAGGCCGGGCGGGCGGCTAGATGATCTGGTGTTCGACGCCCCACCACAGGGGCGACTTCGACAGGTCGATGAACTTCATTTCGTCTTCGAGGAGCAGCCGTCCGGCCTCGCGGACGGCGGGGTCGTCGGCGCCGGCGGTGATGTCCTCGAAGCTGTCCCACCACAGTTCGGCGACGCCGTCGTAGCCTTCGGGGCCGCCCCGGACGCGGCGCATGTCGGCTTCGGTCTCGACGCCCAGGCTGTGGGTCTGGACGTAGCGACGGATGCGCAGGGTTTCCTTGACGCCGGCGACCAGAGGGGCGTGGGTTTCGAGCCAGTATTTCTGGAAGCTTTCGCGGGTGAACTCGGGGCGGCGCACCAGGTAGAAAGTGAGTTTAATCATGGGGTTCACAGCGTCAGTTCGATGACCACCGGAACGTGGTCGGAGGGTTTCTCCCATCCGCGCACCTCGCGTTCGATGGTGACGCCCTTCAGGCGGTCGGCGGCCTGGGGGGAGAGCAGGTGGTGGTCGATGCGGATGCCGTGGTTTCGCGGCCAGGCGCCGGCCTGGTAGTCCCAGAAGGTGTAGCCGGCCGGCGCGCCGTCGACCTGCATATAGGCGTCGGTGAGGCCGAGGTTCTTCAGGGCGCGATAGGCGCCGCGGCTTTCGGGCTGGAAGAGCGCATCGCCCAGCCAGCCCTCGGGCTTGTCGGCGTCCTCGGGTTCGGGGATGACGTTGTAGTCGCCGCAGAGGACGAGGGGCTCTTCAAGCGCCAGCAGGTCGCGGGCGTGGGCGTTCAACCGCTGCATCCAACGAAGCTTGTAGTCGAACTTCTCCGTGCCGATCGGGTTGCCGTTGGGCAGGTAGAGGCCGCCGACGCGCACCGGAACGGGGCCTGAAATCAACGCCTCGATGTATCGGGCGTGGTCCTCGCCCTCCGCGTGGCCGTCGGAGCCCGGCAGGCCCTTGCGGACGTCCTCGAACGGGGTTTTCGACAGCATGGCCACGCCATTGTAGGTCTTCTGGCCATGGACGATGACGTTATAGCCAAGGCGTTCAAAGGCTTCGGTGGGAAACTTCTCGTCGATGCACTTGATTTCCTGCAGGCAGGCGACGTCCGGTTGGGCCTCTTCGAACCAGCGCGATACAGTCTCCAGGCGAGCGTTGACTGAGTTCACGTTCCATGTGGCGATACGCATTGACGGCTCCGGTTCGGGCCGGGAGGCTAGGGCGCATGGCGCGAGCGCTCAAGTCAAAGACCGGGATACCGCGCGGATGGCGCGTCTTCTGGCTGGTCATCTGCACGATGGGCTGGGGTGGATTGGCCCCGATCGCCGCCGTGGGCGCCATCTTCGCGTGGCTGGTGTTCGACCGCCCGGGCAATATGTTGAACCCGCTGGCCTGGCTCTGCTTCCTGCTGGTCGTGCTGTTCTGGGCCTGCTGCATCGTGGCGCCCTTCGCGGCCTGGGTGTTCTGGAGCCGCAACCAGGAACGCCGCGCCTGGGCCGCCATGGCCGCGCCCTTGATCTGGGTCTCCGTGGGCGCGGCGCTGTGGCAGTTCGTGGCGGGCTGATCAGCGGGGCTTGTGCGCCTTCATGAAGGCCGCGATGGGCTCGGCGACGCCGGGCGCGAGGGGGGCGTTCTCGTCGCCATAGCTGGCCATGTTGGCGGCGCGGTCGAGGGGCGCGGTCCTCAGGACGTGATTAACGCCAGGCAGGGTGACCAGGGTCGCGCCGGGGTGGGCGGCTTCAAGCCTGCGCGCATCGTCCAGGCTGATCTGAAGATCGGTGGTCCCCTGGAGGATCAGCAGCGGGCCCTTGTAGGCATGGGCGAGGGCGGCGGGGTCGTAGCGGAACATCACCTTCAGGAAGGGCTGGACCTTCGGGTTGAACAGGGGCTGCAACGCCGGGTGGAAGTTGGTGGAATCGACGTCCTTGCCGGCCTCCAGGGCGTCCAGCGCCGCCAGGGCGTCGGGCAACAGGGGGGCGTTGGCCGGGTTGTCCTTGAGCTGTTGCCGGATCACGTCGCTGAGGCGGCGGCCCGGGCCGGAGATGGAGACCACGCCGCAGATGTCCTTGGGATCCTGGGCGGTGATCAGGGCCACCAGCACGCCTTCGCTATGGCCGATCAGCCAGATGCATTTGGCGCCGGTGCGCCACTTCAGATCGGCGATCCAGGCGTGGGCGTCGGCGGCCAGGTCTTCGACGGTGACGCGGTTGCCGTCCGCGGCTGCGCCCGCGCTCCGGAACATGCCGCGCTTGTCGACACTGAGGGTGATGACGCCCTGGCCGCCCAGGGCCTCGATGAGGCGGCGGTAGGGGCTGCCTTTGACGCCCATGGGGTTGTCGCCGTTGTGGTCGGTGGGGCCGGAGCCGACCAGGAAGAGGGCGACGGGCGCGTTCGGGCGTGGGTCGGTGGGTTCGGTCAGGGAGCCGTAGAGGGCGCCGTGGTCGTCCAGCTGCATGGGAAAGGTGATGACCCCATCACCGAGTTGGCCGGGCGGGAGCGGGGGCGGCGGGCCTTGGGGAGCGGCAGTGGCCAACACGGCGGCGAGGGTCAGGCCGGCGAGAACGGACGCATGCATCGATTTGCTCCGGGACTAATTAGTAAAAACACTAATATTCAGATGGGGCGGAAGCGCAAGCGCCTTCTTAGTCCTCCCCAGGTCCGCCCAAGCGGACCGGCGGGGGAGGTACCGCGAAGCGGGGGTGGGGCTTACCCAGTCAAAGGGTGGGCGTGTTCTGGCGCCTAGGTTTGTGCCGTCATCGCCGCCGGCGCCAGAACGCGAATAGTCGCCGAGTCGGTAAACCCCTCCGGCCGTTCCGGCCACCTCCCCCGGCCGGATCGCTTGGGCGATCCTGGGGAGGACCCGCGCTTCTTAGATCGAGAAGCTGACGCCGCAGCCGCAGCTGGATTTGGCGTTGGGGTTGCGGATCTTGAATTCCGCGCCGGCCAGTTCGTCGATGAAGTCGATCTCCGACCCCATCAGCAGGGTCAGGGAGACATCGTCGACCAAGGCGGTGGCGCCGTCGCATTCGACCCTGAGGTCTTCATCCGTGCCGGCTTCGACCAGGTCGAACAGATATTGGAAGCCCGAGCAGCCGCCGCCTTCGACGGAGACGCGCAGCATCAGGGCCTTGCCCTCCTTCTCGCCGATGGCGCGGATGCGCGCGGCGGCGGAGGCGGACAGGGTGAGCGGCGGCGCGCTCCCGCCCGAGGGGGCGAGGGTGAAGGCCGGGGCGTTGGAGGCGGGGTTGGATATTTCGGTCATCGCTTAGGGAATTCTCACGCTTGCCTTATATGAGTGCCCCCGCGCCCCGAGGGAAGGGGCGAGCGACTTAAGGTTTTAAATCACCGCATGGCGTCCAAGCCATTTACGCCTCCGCCCCGCGCGCCCTTCGCCGAGAACCCGGCGGATTCCAAGGGCCGGCGCTATCCGGAGGCCGACAGCGCCACGCGCACGCCCTTCGCGCGCGACCGCGACCGCATCATCCACGCCACCGCCTTCCGCCGCCTGAAGGAAAAGACCCAGGTGTTCGTGGCCCACGAGGGCGACCACTACCGCACGCGCCTGACCCATTCGCTGGAGGTGGCGCAGATCGCGCGCTCGCTGGCCACGGCGCTGGGGCTCGACGCCGACCTGGCCGAGACCATCGCGCTCGCCCATGACCTGGGGCATCCGCCGTTCGGGCATGCGGGCGAGGACGAACTGGCCGAGCAGATGCGGCCCTTTGGCGGCTTCGACCACAATGTGCAGACCTTCCGCGTGGTGGCGGAACTCGAGCATCGCTATCCGGATTTCGTCGGCCTGAACCTGACCTGGGAAACCCTGGAAGGGGTGATCAAGCACAACGGCCCGGTGACGGCCAAGCTGGACCGGCCGTCGTGGAAGGCCATCTCCGACTATGACGCCGACTACGGCCTGCGTCTGGATACCTGGGCGTCGGCTGAGGCCCAGGTGGCGGCCCTGGCCGACGACATCGCCTACAACAACCATGACGTGGACGACGGGGTTCAGGCCGGGCTGTTCGGGTTGGATGAGCTGAAGGCCATCCCGCTGATCGGTCCGCAGGTGATTGCGGCGCGCAAGGCCTATCCCAATCTGGACGACCGGCTGATCCGGCTGGAGGCCGTGCGCCGCATGATCGGGGCCATGGTCGGCGACGTGCTGGCCGAGACCGGGCGGCGGGTGAAGGCGGATAATGTTTCGTCGCCGGAGGAGGTCCGCGTGCTGGGCCATGCCCTGGTGGATTTCTCGCCGCCGATGATGGAGGACCTGACGCGGTTGCGGCACTTCCTGATGGAGCGGATGTATCGCCACTGGAAGGTCAATCGCACCCGCAGCCAGGCGCGTCGCATTCTGGCCGAGATGTTCCAGTTATTCATGGCCGAGCCCGAGGTGCTGCCCACCGACTGGTTCGCCCGGTCGCAGAACTGCGACGACTTCGGCCGTGCGCGGGTGGTGTGCGACTACATCGCCGGCATGACCGACCGGTTCGCCATCGAGGAGCACCGCAAGCTGTTCCACCTGGACGTCTGGCACTGACACGCGGTGGGTTTGAGTGAAAATCGGGACCGAAAACGTCCTGAATAAAGAGTTTATGAGTATCTTTGGGGTGGAGTGTCCGCGATGGGCGCCCGCCCCGGTTTCGGACGGTGGGCGGCCTTCGACATTCTGACCCGCAGCGGGGCTGCCTGATTGGCGCCGCTCACGTTCCTGGAGCCCTCGGCCATGTCCGACCACGATCGCGGCTATAACGGCGACGCGCCGCTTGCCTTCGACGCCCGGCGCCCCGTGCGCGGCGGCGCCCCCGTGCCCATGACCCTGATCATCAGCGGCATGGTGCTGCTGGTGCTGCTGGCGGCGGTGTTCTTTGTCTATCGCGGCGGCCTGCGCCCGGCGGATGGCGCACCCCGGCCCGTGGGCGTGGCGGTCAACGACATCAAGGCGCCGGCCCCCGCCGAAGCTCAGCCCGCCAACCCGGCCCAGGGCCTGCAAATCTATCACGCCGAGGCCGGCCAGGCGCCGCCGGTCGCCGCCCAGCCCACCTTCGCCCCGGCCCCCGAACAGCCCCAGGCGCGCCCCGCGCCCCGGCCGGTG
>JAQGIP010000058.1 GCA_028291055.1 Caulobacter sp. | reverse complement strand
CGCGCGGCGTGCCGCAGGTGGAGGTGACCTTCGACATCGACGCCAACGGCATCGTCAACGTCGGCGCCAAGGACAAGGCCACCAACAAGGAACAGTCGATCCGCATCCAGGCCAACGGCGGCCTGTCGGATGCCGACATCGAGCAGATGGTCCGCGACGCCGAAAGCCACAAGGCCGACGACGAGAAGCGCAAGGCCGTGGTCGAAGCCAAGAACCACGCCGACAGCCTGCTGCACTCCTCCGAGAAGGCCCTGGCCGAACACGGCGACAAGGTGCCGGCTGAAGACAAGGCCGCCATCGAAGCCGCCATCGCCGACCTGAAGGGCGTGATCGACGGTGAAGACTCCGAGGCCATCACCGCCAAGACCCAGGCGTTGGCCGAGGCTTCGATGAAGCTGGGCGAGGCCATGTACAAGGCCCAGGCCGGCGACGGCGCCGAAGCGGGCGCAGGCCCCTCGGCCGGCGGGTCGGACGAAGGCGTCGTCGACGCCGAGTTCGAGGAAGTGGACGACGACAAGAAGTCCGCGTGACCTTCTGTCTCATGGCGAACGGCGTTCACCTGATGCACAAGCCCGCCTCGGGGAACGTCGCCGCCAACTTCGCGGATAAGCGCCTCCGCCCGATTGAGCTTGAACCCCGATTCTTAAGGATGGGGTTCAAGGCTTGCGGGCGGGCGGAGGTCGCCCCACCTTCATTCCTTAACGTGACCGAAGTCTGATCCGGCCATGCGCGATTTTTATGAAGTTCTCGGAGTGCAACGCGGCTGCGACGAGGCCGGGCTGAAGTCCGCCTTCCGCAAGCTGGCGATGGAGCACCATCCCGACCGCAACGGCGGCTGCGAAGAGGCCACCGGCCGCTTCAAGGAAATCAACGAAGCCTATTCCATCCTGTCGGACCCGCAAAAGCGCGCCGCCTACGACCGCTATGGCCATGCCGGCGTCAACGGCGGCGGTGGCGGCGGCGGCCCGCAAGGGTTCGGCGGCGCGGACATGAACGACATCTTCTCCGAGGTGTTCGGCGATGCGTTCGGCGAGATGTTCGGCGGACGCGGCCGGCGCAGCAACGGCCCCGCGCGGGGCGCCGACCTGCGCTATGACCTCGAGATCACCCTGGAGCAGGCCTATAGCGGCTCCGACGTGGAGATCACGGTTCCGGCCTCGGTGGCCTGCGAGGCCTGCCACGGCTCCGGCGCCAAGCCCGGCACCAATCCCACCGTCTGCAACGGCTGCGGCGGCCAGGGCCGGGTGCGCGCCTCCCAGGGCTTCTTCGCCATCGAGCGGACCTGCCCGCGCTGCGGCGGCTCCGGCAAGCTGATCCTCGACCCCTGCCAGGCCTGCCATGGCCATGGCCAGGTGCGCCGCGACCGCACGCTTTCGGTGCGCATTCCGGCCGGCGTGGACGACGGCGCGCGCATCCGTCTGTCGGGCGAAGGCGACGCCGGCCAGCGCGGCGGGCCGCGCGGCGACCTCTACATCTTCCTGTCGGTCAGCCCCCACGACATCTTTGAACGCGAGGGCCTGGACCTGCTGTGCACCGTGCCGGTGCCGATGACGGTGGCGGCCCTGGGCGGCGACATCGAGGCGCCCTGCCTGTTGGGCGGCGACAATTGCGACGGCGAGGCGCGCAAGACCGTCAAGGTGCCGGAAGGCACCCAGACCGGGCGCACCATACGGCTGAAGGGACGGGGCATGCCCTCGCTCCGGTCACGCGAACGCGGCGACCTGATCGTCGAGATCTTCGTGGAAACGCCCAGCAAGCTGACGGCGCGCCAGAAGGAACTGATGCGCGAACTGGCCGGCCTGTGCGGCGAGCAGCAGCACCCCAAGTCCGCCTCCTTCGTGGGCAAGGCCAAGAAGTTCTGGGGCGGCGTCACCGGGGTCTGAGACCCTTGGGCCGGATCGACATCCATGGATGCGTCGATGCCGACGGCGCCCGGCCGCGCCCCGGGCGGCTCTGACTCCGCATTGGGCTTGGAAGGAAGAGAAGGACGAAAAAAGAAGCGCAAGAGGCAGCGGCTGCGGCAAGGCTGGCGCAAAAGCCTCTGCGTCGGGGCTTCACCGAGGCGCGCAGCGCCTCTGAGAAAGAAAAGCCAGCGTCAGACCAGCAAGGCGTACGAAGCCCCGCCCCCTTCCGCTTCTTCCCTACCTTCTCGTCCTTCCGAGTCCAAAGCTGAGCCAAATGCCAGCCACGCCGGTTGGTATTGAACCCAATCGGTGAATGTCGATCCGGAACTAGGCGTTCAGTCTTCCAGGTCCATGGCCGCCAGCTCGGCGATCTCGGGCCAGCGGAAGGGGATTTCCGAGACCAGGCCGCCGCCGGGTCCGCGCCGCACCTGCGCCGGGCCGGCCATGCCGCCCAGCCGGTCGTAGAAGGCCACCGCCCGGTCGTTGCCGCGCAGGACCGTCAGGGTGAGAGCGCCGGCGCCCCCCGCCATCAGGGCCCGCGCCGCGCCGGCCAGCAGGCGGCGTCCCAGCCCCTGGCCCTGGGCGGATTTCAGCACATAGAGGGTGGTGATCTCGGCCTCGTCTTCCGCTCCGCCCCGCGTGGGACCGCCGGAGACATAGGCCACCAGGCCCGAGCGGTCGCCCGCCACAAGATCCACCTCGCCGGGTGTGGCTTTCAGCAGCCGCTTGCGCCAGCGCCGCGCGTGCAGCGGGGTCGACAGCCGCGCCAGATAGAGGTCGGGCAACAGGCCGGGATAGGTCTGGCGCCAGGCGCGCACATGGACCTGCGCCAGATCCTCGGCGTCGCCCGGACCCGGTGGGAAGATCAGATAGTCGGAGGCGAGCTGATGGCCGTCCATGGCGCCATCCTGATCCTCTGGCGGACGGGTGCAAGAGGCTAACATCCACCTGGCCCGCGATTGCCCGCACAAGGGCGACGCCCTGGCGCCGCGCTCCAGGCTTTGTCTCGTCGCGCTTTTCGGCGGCGAACCGGCCGGTGAAGGTGGATGGGGCCAACGCCGGCGACATCGTGGTGAAGGACGCCGGGCGGGTGATCCGGTCCTTCCACCTGACCAAGTAGGCCACCTGACCAAGTAGGCCACCTGAACAGGTAGCGGCTCCGGCTGGACGCCTTGCCCCCCTGCTTGCGGGTCTCCGCGCCGTAAGACTTAACGGGCCCTCGGCGGCGCGCTAGGTTCGCGGCGATGAACGTCCAAGCGATTCCACAGCTCGATTCCGCGTCGGCAACGGCCAGCGTCGCTTTGGAGTCCGCCGGCGCGACGCCCGTCATGGCGCAATACTTCGAAGCCAAGGCGCGCCAGCCCGACGCCCTGGTCTTCTTCCGCATGGGCGACTTCTACGAGCTGTTCTTCGACGACGCGATCAAGGCGGCCGGCGCGCTCGGCATCGCCCAGACCTTCCGAGGCAACCACAACGGACAGCCCATCCCCATGGCCGGGGTGCCGGCCCACGCCGCCGAGGCCTATCTGGCCAAGCTGATCCGGGCCGGCTTCAAGGTCGCCGTGTGCGAGCAGATGGAGGACCCGGCCGAGGCCCGGAAGCGCGGTTCCAAATCCATCGTGCGGCGCGACGTGGTGCGCATCGTCACGCCGGGCACGCTCACCGAAGACGGATTGCTGGACGCGCGCGGGGCCAATCGCCTCGCGGCCATCGCCGTGCGCGGCGGCCAGGCGGCGGTGGCCAGCGTGGAGCTGTCCACCGGCGAGGTGGAGTGTTTCACCGTGGCGCGCGATGGCCTGGGCTCGGCGCTGGCGGCGTTGCAGCCGTCGGAGACCCTGTGCGCCGACCGGCTGTTCGCCGATGAGATCGTCAACGCAGCGCTGAAGGCGGCCGGCGGGGTGATCCAGCCGATGGCCTCGGCGCTGGCCGAACCGTCGGCCTCCGAGGCGCGGGTCAAGCGGCTGTACGGCGTCGACACCCTGGACGGGTTCGGGGCGCTGACCGGCGCGGAAATCTCGGCCCTGGGCCTGATCGCCGCGCATCTGGAAGTGACGCAAGCCGGGCGGCTGCCGGCGCTGAGCGCGCCCCGCCGGGCGGCCGAGGCGGATGTGATGGCCATTGATCCGGCCACCCGCGCCAGCCTGGAGATCGAACGCACCCTGTCGGGCGGGCGCGACGGCTCGCTGCTGGCGGCCATCGACCGCACCATCACCGCGCCGGGCGCGCGCCTGCTGTCGGCCCGTCTGGCCCGGCCGCTGCTGGACCCCGCCGCCATCGACGCGCGGCTGGATGCGGTGAGCTGGTTCGTGGAGCGCCGGCCGTTGCGCGAGGAATTGCGCGGGGCGCTGAAGGGGGCCGGCGACATGGCCCGGGCCCTGTCGCGCCTGGCCCTGGGCCGGGGTGGACCGCGCGACCTGGGCTGCCTGCGCGACGGCTTGAAGACCGGCGAGGCGATCGCGGCCATGGCGCTGCGCCAGCCCGAGCCGCTGGACCCGCCGCCGGCCGAGATCGAGGCGGCGCTACTCGCCCTGACGCCCAGCACGCAACCGGGGCTTTCCACCTTCCTGGCCATGCTGGAGGAGGGCCTGGGCCCCGAGCTGCCGGCCCAGGCGCGCGACGGCGGTTTCGTCGCTTCGGGCGCCAAGCCGGAGCTGGATCATGTGCGCCAGCTGCGCGACGACAGCCGCCGGGTGATCATCGCGCTGGAGACGCGGCTGGCGGCCGAGAGCGGCGTGCCGCTGAAGATCCGCCACAACGCGGTGCTGGGCTATTTCGTGGAGACCACGGCGGGCAAGGCCGACCCGCTGTTCCAGCCGCCGCTGAACGCCACCTTCATCCACCGCCAGACCCTGGCCAACCAGGTGCGCTTCACCACCGTGGAGCTGGCCGACCTGGATGCGCGCATCGCCCAGGCAGGCGAACGCGCCCTGGCCATCGAGATGGCCGCCTTCGAGGCCTGGCGCGAGGAGGCCCGCGCGGTGGCCCAGCCGCTGCAGGCGGCGGCCCAGGCGCTGGCGCGGCTGGACGTGGCGGCGGGGCTGGCGGAATGGGCCGAAGATTGCGCGGCCGTGCGCCCCCACGTGGACCGCTCCACCCGCTTCTGCGCCGAGGGTGCGCGCCACCCGGTGGTCGAGGCGGCGGTGAAGCGGGCCGGCGATCCCTTCACCCCCAACGACTGCATCCTCGATGCGGGCGGCGAGGCGGGGCCGCGCCTGGCCATCGTCACCGGGCCCAACATGGCCGGCAAGTCGACCTTCCTGCGCCAGAATGCGTTGATGGCCATCTTGGCCCAGGCGGGCTGTTTCGTGCCGGCGCGCGCTTTAACCCTCGGCGTCGTCGACCGGCTGTTTTCCCGGGTGGGCGCGGGCGACGACCTGGCGCGGGGCCGCTCCACCTTCATGGCCGAGATGGTCGAGACGGCGGCGATCCTGACTCAAGCGACGCCCCGGTCCTTCGTGATCCTGGACGAGATCGGGCGCGGCACGGCGACCTGGGACGGCCTGGCCATCGCCTGGGCCACGGCCGAGGCGCTGCACGACACCAACCGCTGCCGGGGTCTGTTCGCCACCCACTATCACGAGCTGGCCAAGCTGGAGGAGCGCCTCGCCCACGTGGCCAATCTCTCGCTGCGCGCCAAGGAATGGAACGGCGACCTGGTCTTCCTGCATGAGTGTGGACCGGGGCCGGCCGACCGCAGCTATGGGGTGCAGGTGGCCAAGCTGGCGGGGGTTCCCGCACCCGTGGTGGCCCGCGCCCGCGAGGTCCTGGAGCGGCTCGAGCGCGACGCCGAATCACCCGCGCGGCTGGACGACCTGCCGCTGTTCGCCATGGCGGCGCCCGCAACGCCCGCTTTCGCGCCATCCAGCGGGCTCGACAAGGCGGTGGAAGCCCTCGATCTCGACGGAATGAGCCCGCGCGAGGCCATGGAGGCCCTCTATCGGTTGAAGGGGATGCTCCCGGGCCGCTGATCCCCCATATTGAGGGCAGATGTCAGCCCGCCTCAAACCGACCCGCCTGGAATATGTCGTCGACGGCATAGCCCTGAGAGCCCGACTTTCCGGCGCCGCCCTCGAAGCGGAGGGCGATCAGGCCGAACAGCGCCGCCGCGCGCTGGAAATCCTCAAGTCCGCCCTGTTCCGGGGCCGCATGATCGCCAAGGAGCGGCTGGAGAACGGCGCGGGCGGGGTGGAGACCTCGCGGCTGCTGAGCGGGGTCACCGACGAGGTGGTCACCGCGCTGTATGACTTCACCACCGTCCATATCTTCCGGGCCCGCAACCCGACGGAGGGCGAGCGGCTGTGCCTGCTGGCGGTGGGCGGTTATGGGCGCGGCGTGCTGTCGCCCTACAGCGACCTCGATCTGCTGTTTTTGCGGCCCTACAAGCAGACCGCCCACGTCGAGAGCGTGATCGAGTTCATGCTCTATGCCCTGTGGGACCTGGGCTTCAAGGTGGGCCACGCCTCGCGCACGGTCGAGGAATGCGTGCGCCTGAGCCGCGAGGACATGACCATCCGCACCTCGCTGCTGGAGGCGCGGCGGCTGACCGGCGACGAGCGGCTCGGCGCCGACCTGATCAAGCGCTTCCGCGAGGAGGTGGTGAAGAACACCGGCCCGGAATTCGTCGCCGCCAAGCTGAAGGAGCGCGACGACCGCCATGAGCGGGCCGGCATGAGCCGCTATATGGTCGAGCCCAACGTCAAGGAGGGCAAGGGCGGCCTGCGCGACCTGCACAGTCTGATGTGGATCGCCGAATATCTGACCCCGGTGGACAAGCCCGAGGACGTCTTCCGCCAGGACTATTTCGACCGCAGCGAGGTGCGCGCCTTCATCCGCGCCTTCGACTTCCTGCATGCGGTGCGCGCGCATCTGCATTTCGCCACCGGGCGGCCGGAGGAGCGCCTCAGCTTCGACCTGCAGCCGGAGATCGCGCGGCGGATGGGCTATGGCGACCGGGGCGACAATCCCGCCGTCGAACGCTTCATGCGGCGCTACTTCCTGATCGCCAAGGAGGTCGGCGCCCTGACCCGCGCCCTGTCGGCCAAGCTGGAGGCCGAGCATCTGAAGAAGGCGCCCAAGGGGCTGTCACGCTTCTTCCCCGGCAAGCCGCGGGTGGTGCGCAAGCCCCTGGACGTGCCCGGCTTCCACGAGGAGAGCGGGCGCCTCGCGGTGGACAGTCCCCAGGTGTTCGAGGACGATCCGGTCAACCTGATCCGGCTGTTCCGCATCGCCGACCGCCGCGACCTGGACCTGCATCCCGACACCTTCACCCTGGTCACCCGCTCGCTGCCGCTGATCGGCTCCAAGACACGGCGCGACCCGGACGCCGCCAAGGCCTTCCTCGACATCCTGGCGCGGGGCAAGCAGACCGGGCGCACCCTGGCGCTGATGAACGAGAGCGGCGTGCTGGGCCGCTACCTGCCGGAGTTCGGACGCATCGTCGCCCAGATGCAGTTCAACATGTACCACTCCTATACGGTCGACGAGCACACCCTGCGGGCCGTCAGCATCATCAACGACCTGGCCGGCGGACGGCTGGCCGAGGATCACCCCCTGGCCAGCGCGATCATGCCGCTGATCGACGACCGCGAGGCGCTGTTCCTCACCATGCTGCTGCACGACACCGGCAAGGGCGGGGTGGGCGGCCAGGAGAAGGCGGGGGCCCGCGCCGCGCGCTCGGCCTGCGAACGGCTGGGCGTCGACCGGGCCAAGGTCGAGCTGGTCGCCTGGCTGGTGGAGCATCACCTGGTGATGAGCGACTTCGCCCAGAAGCGCGATGTTTCAGACCCGCGCACCGTGGCCGCCTTCGCGCAGATCGTGGAGAATCCCGAGCGCCTGCGCCTGCTGCTGGTGATCACCGTTGCCGACATCCGCGCCGTCGGGCCGGGCGTGTGGAACGGCTGGAAGGGCCAGCTGCTGCGCGAGCTCTATTCGGCCACCGAGGCGGTGTTCCGGGGCGGGCGCGGCAACGACCACCTGGGCCTGGCCCAGCGTCATCTGGCGGCGGAAGCCGCCCAGGCCCGCGAGACCCTGATCGAGGCCGATCCGGCGGCCAAGGGCTGGGCCGTGTCCATGGAGGACGCCTATTTCACCGCCTTCCCGCGCGAGGAGCACGCGGCCCACGCGGAGCTGTCGCGCCGCGCCAGCCTGCACGGGGGCGCGGCCGCCGAGGGGCGCATCCGGGCCGACCGCAACGCCGCGGAGGTCGTGGTGGCCGCCCATGACCGGCGCGGCCTGTTCGCCGACCTGGCCCTGGCCATCTCCGGCCTGGGGGGCAATGTGCTGGGCGCGCGGGTCTTCACCTCCAAACAGGGCCAGGCGCTCGACGTCTTCTTCGTGCAGGACGTCACCGGCGCCCCCTTCGGAGCGGAAAACCCCCGCACCCTGCGCCGGTTGGCCGACGCCCTGGAGGCGGCCGGGCGGGGCGAGACCATCGCCGCGGAGCCTCGCCGGGTGGCCGACGCCGGGCGGGCGGCGGCCTTCTCGATCTCGCCCTCGGTCACCTTCGACAACGACGCCTCGGAAGACGCCACGGTGGTGGAGGCCTCGGGCCGCGACCGGCCCGGCCTGCTGGAGGCCCTGGCCCGCACCCTGTCGGAAGCCAACCTCTCCATCCAGTCGGCCCATATCGACAACTACGGCGAGCGCGCCGTGGACGTCTTCTATGTGCAGCAGGCGGACGACCAGAAGCTCACCGATGCGCGGCGCGTGAACAGCCTGAAGACGGCCCTGACCACGGTGCTGGAGTCCGAAGATGGCGGCGCGGCGTCGAAAGGCCGCAAGGTCGAACGCGCGCGAGCCAGCGCGGCGAGGTAGGCTCTCCTCCGATGGGAAGAAAGAAGGGCTGACTGGCCAAAATTTCCAGTCAGCCCGCACTGTCCGAAAGCTACCGGTTAGCCTTCGACGGTGATCTTGATCGCGCTAACGTCCACACCAAAGGTCAACGCGAGGCGGCGTTTCGCTTCGGGAATCGTCAGCGGACTATCGTCAGGCGCCAGGCCTCCAGACGACTGGGCAAGCGCCGGAAATTCGCCGATCGTGTCATCGTCCTCCCCAGTGTCGACCGAAGATTGGATCGTGGTATCAAGGAGGACCGGTATATTCTTAGCGAAGGGCGGGAACTTGAGCCCAGCGCCCGCGCCCACCATGGACACCGGATCGGTGGCCTCTTCATTATACAGTGAAATCCAGATACCGCGTTCAGCGGGCATAACGTGGTTTGCCTTTAGACGCGCCTTTCGGGCGCGGTCGAAGCGAGAGCGAATCTCAGTCGCGTCCATTAGGTGGAAGTTCGCGTAGCTGCCGCCCTTCTCGTCCAGAGACGCCGCGAGAACGAGATCGGCGTCTTCCAACGTGGACCATCCGGTATCGTCGGTATTCCGGGGGAAGGCGATCCAGGTGTCTTGCGATGTGCGTATCGTTACCTTCTGGGACACGCCGTCCTTCGTGATCCGTCGCAAACTCCCCTTACCCGCACGCGGAATGCGTTCGACCTTGTAGCCCTTTCTTTCTAGTTCCTGGATCGCTCGTGCTCGCAAGAAATTGCGGATGGCCACTTTGTTCGGCCCGCTAACATTCGTCATTGAAATTTCCTTTCACAAAATGCTTGTAGTGCAGTCAAAAGGCGCTTTGTTTGATGGAAAGTCAATGGCAAATCTGAGTAGGGCATTTGGAGAATGGAAATGGAATCGATGCTAAATTAGAAATCAGTGCATATCTGCTCTTAGCCCGGAAACAAGCAGCCCCGCTGGTCAGCATCATCACCGCCTTGACCACGCCAAAAGGCCAGCGCACAAGCCGCCGGTGACCGAGACCACACCCTCCACCGATCCCGTCGCCGAAGCTTCGGTGCAGCCCACGCCGGCCAAACCGGAGGGCGAAGCCAAGGGCGGCGGGCTGCTGCGCTCCTCGATGATCTATTCGAGCCTGACCCTGGTCAGCCGCTTCATGGGCTTCGCCCGCGACCTGGTGATCACCGCCCGGCTCGGCGCCAGCATCACCCCGGCCGCCGACGCCCTGCAGACGGCGCTGCAGTTCCCCAACCTGTTCCGGCGCATCTTCGCCGAGGGCGCCTTCGCGGCGGCCTTCGTGCCCGCCTATTCCAAGTCGCTCGCCACCGACGGCGAGGAGGTCGCCGACAAGCTGGCCGGCGACGCCATGGCCACCCTGGCGGCGGCCACCATCGGCCTCACCATCATCTGCCAGCTGGCCATGCCGTGGTTGATGTATCTGATCAGCCCGGGCTTCGCCTCCGACCCCGTCAAGTTCAAGCTGGCCGTCCTGCTGACCCAGATCAGCATGCCCTACCTGCCCTGCATGGCCATCGTCGCCCACCTGTCGGGCGTGCTGAACGCCCGGGGCCGGTTCGTGCTGTCGGCCGGTGCGCCGATCCTTTTGAACCTGTGCATGCTGATCGCCATCCTGCCCCAGCATGACGCGCGCTCGGCCTCCATCGCCGGGTCGGTGGCGGTGGTCATCGCCGGCATCTTCCAGGCGGGCCTGTTGACCTGGGGGGTGACCAAGTCGGGCGCCAAGGTGCATTGGCGCCTGCCACGGCTGACGCCGGAAGTGCGCGCCCTGGTGGGCAAGGCCGTACCCGGCGCGGTGGCCGCCAGCGCCGTGCAGGTCAACATCTTCGTCTCGTCGTACCTGGCCAGCTTCGTGGCGGGCGGCAAGACCTGGCTGGCCACGGCGGACCGCCTCTATCAGCTGCCGCTCGGCCTGGTGGGCGTGGCCATCGGCGTGGCCCTGCTGCCGCGCCTGTCGCGCGCCGTCCACGCCAAGGACACCGACGACGCCCAGATGGCCATGGACCAGGGCATCACCTTCGCCATGGCGCTGACCCTGCCCGCCGCCGCCGCCATGGTCGCCATCCCCTTCTTCCTGTCCGACGCGCTGTATGTGCGCGGGCTGTTCCATGTCGTCGACGCCCAGCAGACGGCCGGCGCGCTGATGTTCTACGGCCTGGGCGTGCCCGCCTTCGTGCTGCAGCAGCTCTATTCGCGGGCCTTCTTCGCGCGCCAGGACACCAGGTCGCCGATGCGCTTCGCCCTGGTCTCCATCGCCGTCAACATCGTGGTCGGCATCGCGCTGTTCCAG
>JAQGIP010000054.1 GCA_028291055.1 Caulobacter sp. | reverse complement strand
CCCGTCGCCCCCGTCGCCCCCGTCGCGCCGCCCGCGCCGCCGCCCCTCAGCGGCTTCGTCCACGACGCCCACGTCGATGTTCAGGGCTACTACATGCCCGCCTCGGAGGTGAAGGTCGGCGTCTTCCGCCTGACCAACCTGACCCTCGGCGCGCCCAGCGACTTCTCCCAATGGGAGGCCGACAAGCGCATGGCCACCTACGGCCCCGTGCTGATCGAGTTCGAGGACGTCACCAGCGCGACCCAGACCAACGAGATGGGCGGCGAGGCCCACACCGGCGCCATCCGCGTCCTGCCCGACAGCTACCGCATGGACGCCAAGGGCGTCAGCTTCCGGGGCCATGCCGCAGGCCTGGGCGAAGTGACCTTCGACGGCGTCTTCGATCCCAAGGCGCTGGCGGCTTCCAAGGGGGGCGGGTCGGCCGAGGCTGTCGTCCTGCGCGGCACGCTGCGCATCGGCCAGACGGAATTCAAGAACGTCGCCTTCACCTACTTCGCCGGCGATTGATCCGCCCCGCGCCGTGCTAAGGCGAGACGTGAGCCAAGTTCTGATCCTGATCCTGCGCGCCCTGCTGCTGATCGCCGCGCTGCTCTGCGCCGGCGTGGCCATCGCCGCCCAGGGCGGCCGCTTCAGCGGCCGCCTCGACGTCCTGACCCACCTCACCCCCCTGTGGCTCACCGCCGGCGTCCTGAGCGCCCTCGCCGCCGCCGCCCTGACCCCCGATCGTTACCGAACGATACCCCTGCTCGCCGCGATCGTGACTTGCACCTCCGCCATCCTCCTCATGGCCCCCGAATTCCGCCCGACCAAAATCAACCCCCAAATCAACCCCTCCACCGGCCCGACCCTCAAGGTCCTCCAGTTCAACGTCTGGCAAGACAACACCGACCCCGCCGCCACCCTCGCCTGGATCCTGGCCCAGGACGCCGATGTGGTGGTGCTGGAGGAGAGCAAGCACCGCTCCCGCTCCGTCCTGCTGGGCCTCTACGAAGCCTACCCCTACCGCGTCACCTGCACCGGCACGGGTCCCTGCTCGACCATGATCCTCAGCAAGAAGCCGCCCGTGGACTTCAAGGGCCTGCAGACCCGCGACATCCCCGGCCGACGCCCCATCGCCGCCGCCTGGGCCCGGTTCGACGATCCCGCGGGGCCCTATACGGTGGTGGCCCTGCATCTGACCTGGCCGATGATGCCGCCGGGCTTGCAGAAGCTGCAGCTGGCCAGCCTGAACGCCACCTTGGACGAACTGCCCAAGGACCGCATGATCCTGGCCGGCGACTTCAACTCCACCCCCTGGTCGTTCGCATTGCGGGGCATGGACCGCCGCTCGGGCCTGATCCGGCGCACCAGGGCCCTGGCCTCCTGGCCGGCGACCCAGCCCTTCCCGGTGCTGCCGATCGATCAGGTCTATGCGGGGGCGGGCTGGCGCACGGTCAGCGTGACGCGGGGGCCCAAGCTGGGCTCGGACCATTATCCGGTGGTGGTCGTGCTGGAACCAGTCAGCCCGCGCGGGCGCGACGTAGCCGCCCGTTGAGGTCGTCGCGGGCGGCCTGACGCTCGGCGGTCAGCTTGGCCTCACGGCGGTCGAGGGCTTCGCGGTCGGCGGCGACCTGGGCCAGGCGCTCATCGAAGTCGGCTTCAAGGCTGGAAAGGCGCTCTTCCAGGTCGGCGACGCGCTTGAGGGCGGCCTTGGAGGGGCCAGACGCCTTGGGTTTGGAAGCCGGCGCGACCTTGGTCAGGGCGTCGCGCGAGCCGCCCTTGCGTTCCAGCACCTTGCCCGGTTCGGCCAAGGCGGCCTTGATCAGGTCGGGGTCGTCGGTTTCCCGCGCTACCCCTTCCTTGAACAGGTCTTGCGACACCCCCCAGGCGGCGAGCGCCTTCGGCCGCGAACTGGTCGCGACGACATAGTCGGTAAAACCGTTGCCGGTGACGAAGACCTTCAGCTTGGCGGCCATGCGAGCCTAACGCGCACGGCCGCCTACTGGATCACGCGTCAGCCGCGACCTTCATCGAGACGATCTTGCCGGGCTCGCGCGGCGGCTCGCCCTTGGGCAGGGCGTCGACATTCTCCATGCCGTCCATGACCTCGCCCCACACGGTGTACTGGTTGTCGAGGAAGGTGGCGTCATCGAAGCAGATGAAGAACTGGCTGTTGGCCGAGTTGGGGTCGCTGGAGCGGGCCATCGAGCAGACGCCGCGCACGTGGGGCTGCTTGGAGAACTCGGCCTTCAGGTGCGGCTTCTTGGATCCGGACATGCCGGTGCCGGTGGGATCGCCGCCCTGGGCCATGAAGCCCGGGATCACGCGGTGGAAGACGACGCCATCGTAGAAACCCTCGCGGGCCAGTTCCTTGATGCGCTCGACGTGGCCGGGCGCCAGGTCGGGGCGCAGCTTGATGGTCACCGGGCCGGTGTCCAGTTCCAGGATCAGGGTGTTTTCAGCGTCCATTACTTCACCTCTACGGGGATATTGACATCGCAGGCCGAGAAAGCGGCCCCTTTCAACGCACGGACCCGGGCG
>JAQGIP010000021.1 GCA_028291055.1 Caulobacter sp. | reverse complement strand
CGACCAGGGCGCCGATCGGGCGGCCCTCCAGGTCACCGGTGATGTCGCGGTCGTACAGCCGCTCGGACGCCTGGCTGTCGAGGGCCTCGCGTCTGAAGCGGTCGGTGCAGCGAACCTTGGCGATCCGCCCGACGATGCGCCGCACGCGGCCGGCGCGCTGGCTGCGAGCGTCATCGGCCGCGCTCCGTGCGGCCTGGCCGCCGGCGGCGGCCTCCTTCAACACCCGCTCGCGCAGGGCGATGCTCATGCGAACGGCGCGCGAAGCCCGGTCAAAGGCCCGGGCCAGGTCGGCGCAGGCGCGGGCGGAGTCCGCGCCGGGCTCGGCCGCTGCCGTCTCCACGATCCGGGTCTTCAGGGCGAGGGCGATTTCGAGGCCGGCCTCGGCGAGTTCGGAGAGGATGGCGAGTTGGCGGTCGCGCCACGCGCCGGCGGTGTCCGCGCCGGGGGCGGCGGGGGCCGGGGGTGGCGTCGGGGCCTGGGGGATGTCGGGGCCGGTGAGCATGGGGCAATCAAGCGCAAAGGCTTGGACCGTTGGAATAGGCGGACGCGGTTTTCGGGATTTGAGGCGTGTGCGCTGACATGGTCGCGAGACGCGAGACGGACCACAGGTGTCCCGATGGCTTGAGCCCCTGGCCCCTCGCAATGTTCGCACTGTTGCGTCGCCTTGGTCGAGCTCGTCGGCCCAGGCTTGAACAGCCATCCAATCAGCGACGAGGCCACTGTGGACGGTGGCGATCAGGGGAATAATATAGGCGGCAGCACCCGCGTCGGGCAACGATGCCATGAGGTTCTCTATCCGACTCAAGTACCTTTCTCTAAAGCCCCGTCGGTGGTGAAGTCGGAAGATACTTGCCAGACCGGAATCCAGCACCTCGCAAGCAGCCGCGAGCGCCCGTCGCAAGCTCACCGCATCACCCGTGTCGGCCGCAACCGCGCTAGCGATTAGCTCCAGCTCCAGATCAGGCTCACCGAACGGCCCGTCAGCACGCGCCGCCCTAGCCTGTTCAATGCAATTGCGCGCCTCGGTATCCCGATACGATCTTTCGCTCCCCGCCTCTTACTCGAACTGCGCCTGATCATCGCCCGCCGCAGCACCTTGTCCCCCAGCGAATAGTAGAGGTGCGCCATGCCATCCCGGTGGATCACCGGGGAGATAAGGGGACACTATATTTAATTCAGCACCCACCTCGACGCCTTCAGCTGGCGCGGGCGAATTAAGTATAGTGTCCCCTCAAATGCGACCGACAAGGTGCGCTGCCACCGAAGCAGGCCCTATGGGTCCCGGCTTTCGCCGGGATGGGCGGAGAAGGGGGGAGGCTGTAGCCGGCCTAAACGCCTCAACTCGAACTCCGCCTCACCTTCGCCCGCCGCAACACCTTCGCCCAGCGAATAGGGTCGAAGAAAAGAGGGTCACAGTGATCTATTGGCCGGATGGTCCCGCCGCCAAAGCAGCCACCCTCAACCCAACCAGCGCCATGCCGCCCCCCATCTGGCGTGATTGCCCCTAAGGCGTCGGGTCCGACTGGAGCGCGCGCACCATGGCGCGAAGCAGCATGACGGTTTCGAATTCGGCCTCGGCGTCGCTCGGCTGGCGCCAGGCGCTCTGGATGACCGCGACCAACCGCTCAGTTGGATTGACGTAGATGCGCTGGCCGAAGGCGCCCAGGGCCACGAAGGCGCCGGTGTGGAGGCCGCCCGCGTAGGGCGCGCCCGGCAGCGCCCACCAGTGGTAGCCGTACCCCGCGGGGCTACCGGGCGTCAGCGTGCCGAAGGCGGTGGCCGCGCAATCGGGTTGGCCGGCGAGATCTCGCCAGCCGGGCGGAAGGACGCCCGGGCGGCCGAACCCTTCGCCGTTCTCCAGCGCCAGCAGGCCGAAGCGGCCCGCGTCGCGCAGGCAGAGGCTGACGCCAAACCCGCCCAACTCCAGCCCGTCTTGCGACTCCAGTTGCCAGCGCCCGTCGGCCTCCATGCCGGCCGGACCCCAGATCTTCTCGGCGGCGTAGTCGGCCAGCCACCGGCCCGTGGCGGCGGCCACCACCGCGCCCAGCAGGCAACTCTCGCCGGTCGAATAGTTGAAGACCGCGCCCGGAGGCTCGGCGCGCGGGAGGCCGCCCATGAGGTCCAGGACGGAGCCTGCCCGCCGGCTCACCATGGCCTGGCCAAGGCGCCGGATGTCGTGACCGTTGGAATTGTCCCCTTCGTTCCAGGCCACGCCCGAGCACATCCGCAGGACATTGCGCACCGTCACGCCTTCATAGGCCGAGCCGGCCAGCCCCGGCAGATAGAGGTCGCAGCCATCGTCCAGGCTGGCGATGGCGCCATCGCGCAGCGCGGCGCCGAGGAGCGTCGCGGTGATCGATTTCGCCATGGAGAAGCTGGTCCAGCAACTGTCCGGGCCGTTGCCCAGGCCATAGCGTTCCAGCGCAATCTCGCCGTTCTTCAGGATCAGGAACCCGGCTGTGCGGCGCCGCGCCATGAAGTCGTCGACACCGACGCGGACCTCGCCCACCGCGAAGGTCTGGTCCGCGAGCGAACGGGCATGCGGGGCGAGAGGGCGCACCGCCTCGCCGCGCCGGATAGTGCGGTGCGGCCAGATCTGGTCCTGGTTGCGGAAGGTCGCCGCCTGGTTCTCGGGCGTCGTTTTCATGATGTTCGGAGCCGCGCGCTCCGGATCGCTCGATTGACCCCAGGCCATGGAAGGCTCCTGCCGTTGAGAGGACGCTGAATCTCCCGGGGGTGGGGGCCGCGCAACGCAAACTAAGTTGGCTTGCCCAGGCCTTGCCGCGCTGGCACGCTTGTCATCCTGGAAATCAGGCTGGCAGGTCTTGGCGACGACGGGGGCGAAGACGAGGAGGTGAAGACGGGGAGCGCCGCGCCCGCTCGCGCCTAGCTCGAACTGCGCCTGATCATCGCCCGCCTCAGCACCTTGTCCCCCAGCGAATAGTAGAGATGCGCCATGCCGTCCCGGTGGATCACCGAGGCCGCGAAGGCGATGTCGACGCCGGTGCGTTCGGTGGGGGGCGGGGGCACGATCAGGGGCTCGATGCAGCGGTCGACGACCGCCGTGCAGTCGCGGTTGAAGGCGACCCAGCCGATGCGCCAGCGGGCGTCCTGGGTGGCGCCGTTGTAGAACATCACCGGGCGGTCGGGGTTGGTGGTCAGCATCGGGCCGGTGGACAGGTGCCAGCTGTCCCAGGCCTTGGGGCGGGGCGCGAAGGGGGCGGGCTTTTCGCGCCAGGGGCCGGCCACGCCGTCGCCCATGGCCAGGCCGATGAGGGAGGCGTCGTCGCGGGCGTATTCGTAGAAGAGCCGCCAGTGGCCGTCGGCGGTGCGGCTGATGGTGGCTTCCTTGGTGTTGCCGGCGGTCTTGGACGAGGCCAGCGCGATGCCCATCTTTTCCAGCCGGCGCACGTCGGGGCCGACGGCGTAGAGCATGTTGCCCGAGGCGCGGGTGGCGTCGACGCCGGTGTAGTAGACGATCATCTGGCCGTCCCACATCACCGGGGTGGGGTCCTCGCAGCCGCCGATATCCAGCGCGTCCGGGCCCGGGGAGAGGACGGGCTTGGAGTCCATGTGGAAGTTCAGCCCGTCCTTGCCGACGCCGTAGTAGATGGCGCCCGTATCGCTGGCCTCGCTGACCACCTGGGGCACGGCGCGGACCAGGATCCCGAAGTCGCCGTCCTTCTGTTCCCAGACATAGGGGCTCATCAGGTCGCGGCCGGCCAGCGCCTTGCCGGCGTGCAGCGTCACGTGGTCGATGCCCTCGACGTTGAAATCTATGTTGGGCACCTCAGGCTCCCAAGGCCAGGACCAGGGACAGGCCGCCGTCGATGACCAGGCTGGCGCCGGTCACATAGGCCGCGGCGTCGGAGGCCAGATAGACGGCCATGGCGCCGACCTCTTGCGGCGTACCGGCGCGGCCGGCGGGGACGTTGTCCTCCAGCCCCTTGCGGTAGAGGGGGTCGGCGATCGCGCGGCTGTTCATCGGGGTGAGGATCATGCCGGGCGCGATGGCGTTGACGGTGACGCCCTCCAGCGCGGTTTCCAGGGCGAGGGTCTCGGTCAGCCGCGCGAGGCCCGACTTGGCCGCGCAGTAGTCGGCCGCGCCGGTGCGCACGTCGTGGGCGTGGATGGAGGTGATGTTGATGATGCGGCCGGGGCGTTCAGGCCCGATGCCGGCCTCGCGGCGGTCACGCAGGTAGCGGCGGCAGGTGAGGAAGCCGCCGGTGAGGTCGGTGTCGAGGAGGCGGCGCCACTGGGCCAGGTCCATGTCGATCACCTTGACCCCCGACTGGTTCAGGCCCGCGGAATTGACCAGGATGTCGACCACGCCGAGGCGGCGTTTCGTCTCGTCGAAGGCCATGCCGACCTGGGCCTCGTCGCCGACATCGGCCTGCACCGCGATGGCGCGGCGGCCGGTTGCCTCGATGGCGGCGACCGTGATGCCGGCCGCCTGGGCGTCGCTATGGAACAGCACCGCGACGTCCGCCCCGTCCTGGGCCAGGGCGAGGGCGCAGGCCGCGCCGATGCCGGACTCCGCCCCGGTGACGAGGGCGATGCGGTGGGGCGGATCGGTCATGCAGGGCGCTCACGCAAACACGCGTGGCGAGGGCCGGACGGCCAAGCTCTGCACGCCTAGCCAAAACACCCGTCGCGCCGTTTGGCTCCGCGCGCGGGCCGCTACTTTTTATGCAGGTGGCTGAGGTTCTCGGCCAGCTGGGCTTCACGCCCGACCTTGCCGCCCTTCTTCTCCGCCGCATGCAGCTTGGAGACGGGGATCTTCTCGTCCTGAGGCACATGCAGCGCCTTGTGCAGCGCGCCCTTGTGCTTGGTCGCGCCCGCGATCCACTTCTTCTTCTCGGCCATGGGGATGGGCTCCGTTGGGGTTCGGAGGGGGAACGCGCAAATCCCAAAACAATTCCGCTCATCCCGACGAAAGTCGGGATCCATGGGATGCTTGAACCTTCAACGGAGTGCGTAGGTGCGCACCTCGGTGTGAACGAGGTGCTCTCCTGCCGACTCAGTATGGACCCCGACTTTCGTCGGGGTGAGCGGAATGGAAATGGTCAGCCCTTCGACTTCACATAGCCGTCGACGACCGTTTCCAGCACGGTCAGCGGCACGCCGCCGGAGCGGACCACCACGTCGTCGTAGTCGCGCAGGTCGAACTTGGGGCCCAGGCTGGCCTTGGCCTTTTCGCGCAGGCGCACGATCTCGGTGTGGCCGACCTTGTAGCCGCAGGCCTGGCCCGGGGTGCCGATGTAGCGGTCGACTTCGCTGGTCATGGCCCCCACCGCGCGGCCGGTGTTGTCGGCCAGCCACGTGATGGTCTGTTCGCGGGTCCAGCGCTTGGCATGCAGGCCGGTGTCGGCCACCAAGCGGCAGGCGCGGAACTGTTGCGCCTGGAGGTAGCCCAGGCGGCCGAAGGGGTTGTCGTCATACATGCCCAGCTCGTCGGCCAGCTGTTCGGCATAAAGCGCCCAGCCCTCGATGAAGGCGTTGAAGCCCATCAGCGACTTGATCAGCGGGGCCTTGTGTTCGGCCAGGTATGCCCCCTGCCAGGCATGGCCCGGGACCGTCTCGTGGAAGGTGAGGCTGGGCAGGGTGTATTTCGGCCAGTTGCCGGTGTCCTTCAGGTTCACATAGTAGATGGACGGGCGTGAGCCATCGAGCGCGCCGAAGTTCATGTAGCCCAGGCCGGCGCCGTCCTGGATGTCAGGCGGCACGCGCTTGACGATCACCGGCGCCTTCATGGCGAGCTTGGACATCTGGGCCAGCTTGGGGCGCACGGCGGTGATGCAGCCGTTCAGATAGTCGATCAGCTGGGCGCGGCCCTCGTCGGTGTTGGGATAGACGAAGCGCGGGTCCTTGGTCAGCGCGGTCAGGCGTTGGCCCACCGTGCCCTGGCTCATGCCCTGGCTCTTCAGCACCGCGTCCATATGGGCCTGGATGGCCTGGTTCTGCTCCAGGCCCATCTGGTGGACCTCCTCGGCGGTCATCCGCGTGCTGGTGCCGACCTTCAGGTACCAGTTGTAATAGTGCTCGCCGTCCTTGAAGCGCCAGACGCCGGCCTCCTGGCCCGACCTGGCGTGGGCGGCCTGCAGGGCGGCGATCTGGCGGTCGAGGGCCGGGTTGATCTTGCCATCGAGGATCTTGGCGGCCTGGCCGGCGTAGTCGCCGGCGATGCCCTTGGCCTTGGCGCGGTCGGCCAGCGAGCGCACCACGCCCGCCGTGGCCACCGGCGCGCCGCGCTGGCCCTTCAGCTGGCCGAGGGCGTTGTCGAGCAGGTAGGTGGGCGCGATGACGCCTAAGGCCGCGTCGCGGGTGACGCGCGCGGTCTCCTCGTCCAGCACCCGCGCCCAGGCTTCCATGCGCGACAGATAGGCGTCGGCGTCGGCCTTGGTGTCGATCTTGTGCTGCGAGTTCAGGAATTCGCCGACGCTGCCGTAGGAGCCCGACTGCTGGCTGACCACGTAGGGCGAGGCGCCTTCGCTCATCGCCGCCTGGAAGGAGGTGTTGCCGAAGCCGAACTTGCCGCCCTCGATGCCGAGGTCGAGCGCATAGGCCATGGAGTCATAGTCGATGGCCGCCGAGCCGGTCAGCTTGCGCCGGTCGATGGCGGCCAGCTGCTTGCGCCGCGCGGCGCATTCGGCGTCGTCCTTCTCCACGCCGGCCCAGGAGGCGTCGGAGAGCTTTCCCTTCAGCGCGGCCCGCGCGCCGTGGTCGAGGCCGAGCGAGGTGGCCGTCTCCGGGCTGTTGTCGATCATCTGATTGGCGAAGCGGTTGAGCAGGGCGTCGGACGCTGCGTTGGCGCTCGGCGCGGCATGCTTGGCGGCGGCGAAGGCCTGGCCTCCCAGCCCAAGCGCGGCGGCGGCGGAGGCGGTGGCGAGCAGGTCGCGGCGGCTGGCGGTCATGGGAGCGGCTCCGGATAGGAAACGGGTTACGCGAAGGCGTAGGCGCGAGCGTGTGCTGCGGCAAGTGAAGGCTTCTTCAGGATCGCACTGCCCTTCCCGCTTGCGTGGAAAGACGGAGCGGGAGCACACCTTCAACCGTTAGGCCGTCACGCAAGGACCTTTCCCATGGCCAAGACCATCACCGTCGACATCCACCACGACCTGGGCGCGGCCGAGGCCCGGCGGCGGCTGGAGTCCGGCCTGGCCGGCCTGGGCTCGCAGGTTCCCGGCGGTCTTTCCAACCTCCAGCAGAGCTGGGCGGGCGATGTGCTGAGCTTCTCGGCCCTGGTCATGGGCCAGGCGATCGCCGGGCGGCTGCATGTGCTGGAGCGCAGCGTGCGGGTCGATCTCGACCTGCCGGGCCTGCTCGGCATGATGGCCGGCAAGATCAAGGGCGCGCTGCAGAAGCAGGGCCAGCTGCTGCTGGAGAAGAGGTAGCGGGCTTAGGCGGCCTGCTCGCCCTCATCGCCGCCCAGCACCGTATCGATGGCGCTGAACAGGCTGGCGGCGGTGATCGGCTTGGCCAGGTGATGATCGGCCCCGGCCGCGCGGCTGGCGGCCACATGTTCGGGCAGGGCGTTGGCGGTCAGCATGATGGCCGGCACATGGCCCGATCCGGTTTGCGCCTCGCGGCGGCGGATTTCGGTCAGCGCGGTCAGGCCGTCCATGACCGGCATCTGCATGTCCATCAGGATCAGGTCGAAATGCTCGGCCGCGAAGGCGTCCACGGCGATCAGGCCGTTCTCGACGCTGACCAGCTCGGCCAGACCGGCCAGCATCATCTCCACCACCTTGCGGTTGGTGGGGTGGTCGTCGGCCAGCAGGATGCGCAGGGGCCGTTGCGGCGCGGCGGCTTCGTGGAGGGTTTCCACCGCTTCGTTCGACGGGGGCAGCGGGATCTCGAACCAGAAGGAGGAGCCCTCGCCGACAACGCTGTCGCAATCCAGCGCGCCGCCCATCAGCGACACCAGCTCCTGGGAGATGGTCAGGCCCAGGCCCGTGCCGCCGAAGCGGCGGGTGATGGAATCGTCGGCCTGCTGGAAGCGCGCGAAGACCCGCGCCTTGCTCTCGGCGTCGAAGCCCACGCCGGTGTCGCGCACCAGGAAGCGCGCCGTCCCATCGGCCGTGCGGCCGGCTTCCAGCGTCACCCGGCCCCGGTCGGTGAACTTCACCGCGTTGCTCAGCAGATTGGTCAGCACCTGGCGCAGGCGCACCGGGTCGCCGCTGACCGCCTCTTCGATGTCCGGCGCGATCTCGACGGTCAGCGACACGCCCTTCTCGTCGGCGCGCAGCCGCGACAGGGCGGCCACCGAGCGGATCAGTTCGCCCGCCTGGAAGGTGGAGGATTCCATGGCCATCTGGCCGGATTCGATGCGCGCCAGGTCGAGGATGTCGGACAGCACATGCTCGAGGCTGACGCCCGAGGCGCGGATGATGTCGACCAGTTCGCGTTCGCGCGGCGTCATGCTCGACTGTGACAGCATGTCGGCGCCGGCGATGATGCCGTTCAGCGGCGTGCGGATCTCATGGCTCATATTGGCCAGGAAGACGCTCTTGGCCTGGCTGGCATGCTCGGCCTGGGCCAGGGCCTCGCGCATGGAGCCGGTGGCGGCGCGCCGGTCGGTGACGTCCTCGCCCAGGGTGACGATGTGGCGCGGGCCCATGTCGTCGTAGGTGACCAGCTTCTTGGTGGTGAAGTAGCGCACCTCGCCGTCACGCGTGGTGATCGGCTCCTCTTCGGAGACCCGCATCTGGCCGGACGCGATGACCTCGGCGTCCTCCTCGGCGAAGAAGTCGGCTTCTTCCTGGGTGAACAGGTCGTGGGCATTCTTACCCAGCGCATCGTCGGCGTTGAGGCCGAACACATCCTCGGCCGCCTGGTTGATCAGCACATAGCGGCCGCTCGAGGCGTCCTTGACCAGCAGCGGGCTGGGCAGCAGCTGGACCACGGTGTCGAGGAAGGCCTGGGTCTCAAGCTCGCGGGTGATATCGCGCGAGGTGGCCATCAGGCGCACCACGGCCCGGTCGTCGCCGAACACCGGCGAGACGGTGGTGTCCCACACCCTGCGCTCGCCGCGGGTGGTCGGGCAGACGGCCCGGAAGTTGGCGGTCAGACCTTGGGCGGCGTCGCTGATCGAGGCCAGCAGGGCGGTGCGCGCCTCCTGCGGCCAGGTGTCGGCCCACAGCATATTGCGGTTGGCCTCGAAGTCGTCGATCTCGAACAGCTCGAGCCCGCGGCGGTTCATGAACTCCACGCGCCCATCCACGCTCAGCACCCGGATGCAGTTGGGGCTGGCGTCTATGATGCTGTGGAAGTAGGCGCCGGCTCCCTCAAGCACGCCGCCGTCCCTGCCCCCATCCTTGCTGGTGCTTTTACGCTCGGACACTCGTTACTCCCGCCTCCGCCAGGAATTCCGGCGGCCGACGCGGCGACCGTTTCAGGTTTCACTGAATGAGCCGTTAAACCTACGGGCGACGGATTGCCGCTTTCAGCCGTTTTGGGGAAATCCTGTTCCCCTTTCCGACGGCGCGGGCTGCGTGTTTGCGCCGCATCTGCACTTGGCGACGTGCGGAAGGCTGACAGAACCCCGTTCACATGGCATGGTGCGTTCCAGGGCCCGGGGACGGAGCCCCAGACATTCAGATTTAAGGTTTGGAGTTACCGCTATGTCGGACAAGGACCAAGTCACCCCCGAGGGTGAAGAGATCGCCGCTTCCAACACGCCCAAGCAAGCCAAGGTCGGCGTCAAGGACGAAGGTCACGACGTGACCACGGCCGGCGGCATTGTGATGAGCGGCCTGATCGCCGACCTCGCCGACGGCGACCACAAGTAGGCATCCCGGGCTTTCGAGCCTCGGAATGCTAGAGCTTTGAGCCGGGCGTCTTCTCCTCAGCGGGGGCGGACGCCCGGCTTTTGGCTATGGGGCTAGGCCATGGAGCCCGGCCGCGACACCGGGTGGGAGCTGGACAGCCCGCCGTCCACCACCATCGCCTGGCCGTTGACGTAGGAGGCTTCGTCGGAGGCCAGGAACAGCGCCATGTTGGCGATCTCGATCGGCTGACCCGCCCGGCGCAGCGGGTTCAGCTGGCCGATCTTGCCCTCCGTGCCCTTGGCGCGGGCGCCCTCGAAGATGGTCTGGGTCATGCCGGTCTCGATCAGGCCGGGGCAGATGGCGTTGACCCGGATGCCCTGGCCGGACAGCTGCTGGGCGGAGGTCTGGACCAGGTTGATGACCCCGGCCTTCGAGGCGCTGTAGGGCGTGCCGCCGGCGCCGGAGCGCAGGCCGGCCACGGAGGCGGTGGCGATGATCGAGCCGCCTTTTCCGGCGGCGATCATGGCGTGGGCGGCGTGCTTGATCAGCATGGCCGCGCCGAACAGATTGATGCGCAGCAGCGGCATCCACTCATTCTCGGTGGCGTCGAGCAGGGTCGCGCGACCGCCCGAAACCCCGGCGTTGGCCCAGGCGACGTTCAGGCCGCCATACTCGGACACCGCCTTGGCGACCGCTGCGGCCACCTCGGCTTCGTCGCCGGCGTCGCCCAGGATGGCAATGGCCTTGCCGCCCGCGTCGGTGATCATCCTGGCGGTCTCGCGCACCTCGTCGGCGCGGTCGAACACCACGACCGAGGCGCCCTCGGCGGCAAACAGCTTGGCGCTGGCCCGGCCGATGCCGCTGGCGGCTCCGGTGATCAGGGCGACCTTGCCCGATAGACGTCCCATGCGCTTTCCTCCCGCTTTGATTGTTTGCGCCGGTATGCTGGGCGGCGCCGTTTGCGTCAACGCCGGCCCGCGCGCCCGCTTCAAACGCGCGTTTCTTGACGCTTGCGTAACGCCGTGAGCCTCGTAAGACTTTCCCCTTCGTAAAGGGAACCATCGCGTTGAGTCCGACAGACCCCGCAACGGCCGATGGCGCGGAAGCGCCGGAAGTGGAAGCCGCCACCAAGAACCTGGTGTTCAACGCCGCCGAGCGGCTGTTCGCGCTGAACGGATTCCAGAACGTCTCGGTGCGCGACATCACCGCCGAGGCCGGCGTCAACCTGGCCTCGGTCAACTATCACTTCGGCTCCAAGGACGCCCTGCTGTTCGAAATCTTTCGACGGCGCACGGTGGAGCTCAGCCGCGACCGGGCCAAGATGCTGCACGAGGCGGCCGACCGCCACGGCGGCAATCCGCCGGTGCGCGAGATTCTGACGGCCCTGTTCGCCCCCGTCCTGCGCTGGCTGTCGCCCGGTCACGAGCGCCGCGTCTCGCTTCAGTTCCTGATCCGCGCCCGCAGCGAGGGCACCCAGGAGATGCGCGACGTCCTGCGCACGGATGTCTCCCACCTGCGCCGCTTCTCCGACGCCCTGATCGCCGCCCTGCCGCAACTGCCGCCGGAGGAGGTCTACTGGCGCGTCCACTTCGCGCTGGGCATGATCCACCAGAACCGCTTCGCCGAACTGGACCGCCTGAACGTGCTGTCCGAAGGCATCACCCGCGAAGACGACATCGACGGCCTCTTGAAGCGCATGGTCGACTTTGCGGAGGCGGGGTTCCTGGCTTAGCGCGAAAGTAGGGACACACACCTATTTCGAAGGCGCTTCGATTTTCCGGGGCGAAATAGCTGTGTGTCCTACTTTTTAGGCCACCAGCCCCCAGGCGAACTTCAGGTCATCGACGAACGCCGCATAGGCCTTGGCCTTTTCCTCAGGGTCGGGCGTGCGCAGCAGGAAGGACGGGTGCCAGGTGATCACGCCTTGGGACTGGTCGGGCAGCTGGATGGCGTGACCCCGGTTGGCCCCGATCGGCATGGTCTTGCCGAACACCGCCAGGGCCGCCGTGGCGCCCAGGGCCACCACGACACGGGGGCGGATCAGGCGGCGCTCATGATCCAGCCACCAGCGGCAGGCCTGGACCTCGCCCCGGTCGGGCGTCTTGTGCAGGCGTCGCTTGCCGCGCGGCTCATGCTTGAAGTGCTTCACCGCGTTGGTGACATAGGCCTTGTCGCGAGGCACGCCCGCCTCCGCGAGCGCCTTGTTGAACACCTGCCCCGCCGGACCGACGAAGGGCCGCCCGGCCAGGTCCTCCTGGTCGCCGGGCTGTTCGCCCACGAACATCAGCGGGGCGTGATCGGGCCCCTCGCCCCGCACGCCCTGGGTGGCGTCGCGCCACAGGTCGCAGCGGCGGCAATGATGCACGCCTGCGGCCAGGGCCTCGAGATCCCCGGGCGCATCCATCTCCCAGGCGCCGTCGCGCGCGATGCGGGCGGCGGCCTTCATGGCTTGCTGCGAAGGAGTGCGGATCGAGGGCGGGGTGGGCGCGGCGGCAACCATGCGGGCGGTCCTGTCGTTGGCCCCCGCGACCAATTCGGGAATGAGCGAAGCCTCCGGAAGGTTGCGCCAGTAGAGCTTGGGCATGTGGGAGGTCATCGACTTCACCTTCAGCCGGGCCGGGTTGAAGGTCGAGGCATAGTAGGTGCGCCAATAATCCTCCAACGCGTCATCCGACGGGGCGTCGGCGGGGTCGGCGCCGGGGGTGAAGCGCAGCCGCTCGGTGTCCCAGTGGACGCAGGCATCCGGCGTCAGAATCGAAAACCGCATGTTGGAAAACCGCCGCGCGAAGAAGGGCGCGGTGCGCTCCGCCACCCGGTGTGGGGGCTCGAACCAGGCGGCGAAGGTCTCGATTCCGTCCGGCGCGGCGGCGGCGTCCTCAACCAGCCGGAAGCGCACGAAGGCCTTCATCTTGTGGGCGGCGTGGCCGACGGCGTGGGCGTAGGCGCGCGCCTTGGCCACCTCGATATCGGTCGTCACCTCCAGCAGGCGCGGCTGTTTCTGGAGCCGCCACAGCAGCCGGTAGAGCAGCGCGAACCGCTCCGCCGAGCGGTGCAGGACGACCGCGCCGGCCAACTCCATGAAGCCGCGCGGCACGGTGAGCGCGGCTTGAGGGGCCCCCAGCCCAGGGGCCGCCGCGCCCGCCTCCGCCATGCCGCCGCTCAGCAGGTCCGGCTCGGCCCCGTCCACGGTCCAGACGACGGCCTCAGGGTTCAGCCCTTCCAGCCGCAGCGCCCTGGCGGCGGCCCGCCAGCCCTCGAAATCCGTCTCCGTGGCCAGCCGCACGACGCGCATTAGAACAGGCTCGGCTGCACGGGCCGGGGCGTCAGCGCCGCGCGCAGGTCGGCGCTGTCGAGGGCCACGGTGGGCCGCCAGTCGCCGGTGACGATGAAGGGCTTTACCCGCGTAAGGCCCCGCGACAGCCGCCGCACATCCTCCAGCACGATCCGCTTCAGCCGCCGGATGGCGATCAGCCGTTCGACCGTCTTCACCCCCAGGCCCGGCACCCGCAGCAGCATCTCGCGCTCGGCCGTGTTGACGTCCACCGGGAAGCGCTCGCGGTTGACCAGCGCCCAGGCGGTCTTGGGGTCTACGTCCAGCTCCAGGTCCTGGCCCTCGCCGATGATCTCGGCGCGCGTGAAGCCATAGAAGCGCATCAGCCAGTCGGCCTGGTACAGCCGATGCTCGCGCATCAGCGGCGGTCGCGACAGGGGCAGCCGCGCGGCGGAATCGGGGATCGGGCTGAAGGCGGAATAGTAGACCCGGCGCAGGCCATAGGAGCCGTAGAGGCTCTCGCTGCGGGCCAGGATTTCGGAATCCGGCGCGGCGTCGGCGCCGACGATGAGCTGGGTGGACTGGCCGGCGGGGGCGAACTTCGGCGGCCGGAGCTTGCCGCCGAGCGCGGGCTTTTGCGCCCCGCCCTCGATGCCCAACCGCACCCCGCCCATGGCCCGCTTGATGGTGTGGGCGTCCTTTTCCGGCGCCAGGTTGGCCAGGCTCTCGTCGCGGGGCAGTTCGATGTTGATCGACACCCGGTCGGCATAGAGGGCCGCTTCCGCCACCAGGGCGGGCGAGGCCTCGGGGATGAGCTTCACATGGATGTAGCCGCGGAAATCGTGGTCGGTGCGCAGGCCGCGCACCACGCGCACCATCTCCTCCATGGTGTAGTCGCCGTCGCGGATGATGCCCGACGAGAGGAACAGCCCCTCGATATAGTTGCGTTTGTAGAAGCCCAGGGTGAGGTCGATCACCTCCTGGACCGTGAAGCGGGCCCGCGTGACGTTGGAGGACACCCGGTTGATGCAGTAGACGCAGTCGTAGATACAGAAGTTGGTCAGCAGGATCTTCAACAGGCTGATGCAGCGGCCGTCCGGCGCATAGGCGTGGCAGATGCCCATGCCCTCGGTGGACCCCACCCCCTTGCCGTCCATCGACGAGCGTTGCGACGACCCCGACGAGGCGCAGGAGGCGTCGTATTTCGCGGCGTCGGAGAGGATTTGAAGTTTACGCTTGAGGGTGAGGGCTGCCATGAGGCGGCAACCCTAATGTTCTTCTTTTGTTCCGTCCACGCCCGGGCGGTTGAATCCGGGCGGAACCTTCCGTCCCCTTCCCGGTTTCACGAGACCCCCGCCCGGATAAGGCCTACGGCGACCCCATGGCGCAATTCCGCATCGTCCACGAGACCCGCTACAGCTACGAGCGCGCCGTCACCTTCGGCCCGCAGCGGCTGATGCTGCGCCCGCGCGACAGCCACGCCAGCCGGCTGGTCGACGCCAGCCTGTCGCTGTCTCCCCCCGGCGCCACGCGCTGGACCTATGACGCCTTCGGCAACTGCGTATGCTGGTTCACGCCGCAGGGCCCCGCCCAACGGCTGATCATCACCAGCCACCTGACCATAGCGCGCTTCCCCGCGCCGCTGTCGGAGCCCGAGGCGGACGATCCCCAATCGGCCATGCCGCTGATCTATGGCGGCGAGGACCGGGTCGCATTGGCCCCCTACATGTCGCCGGCCACCGACGACGAACAGCCCCAGTTCCTCCACTGGCTGCGCGGCCAGACCGGCCGTTCGGAAGAGCCGGCGCTGGACTTCCTGCTGCGCCTCAACAGCGCCATCCACGAGGGCTTCGACTACAAGGCCCGCGCCGCCGAGGGCGTCCAGACCCCGCACGAGACCCTGGCCACCGGGTCGGGCACCTGCCGCGACTTCGCCTGGCTGATGGTGGAGGGCCTGCGCCGGCTGGGCTTCGCGGCGCGCTTCGTCAGCGGCTATCTCTACAGCCCCAAACTGGAAGGCGGCCTGCGCGGCGCGGGGGCCACCCACGCCTGGTGCGAGGTCTTCCTGCCCGACCTCGGCTGGACCGAGTTCGACCCCACCAACGGCCTGGCGGAATCGCCCGACCTGATCCCGGTGGCCGTGGCCCGCACCCCGACCCAGGCGGCGCCGGTTTCCGGGACCATCCTGGGCGACCCCGGCCAGGTCAGCCTGCACGTGGATGTGAAGGTCACCCACGAGACGCCGCTGCCGGAGGCGGCGTAGACTGTTCCCAGTGTTGGAGTGCGCGCCATGCCCACAGGCTTTCCGCAACAGGCCCCGCTGAATAATTTCGGCTTCACCCGATCGCTCCCCGAGCCGCAGCACGGCAAGAAGGCGGACAAGGACACCATCAAACGCAAGGAGCCCCGCTCCTTCGAGCCGCGGCCGGGCCACTAGGCAGCCATCTTCGGCGCCGCTCACCCCCAACTTGGGGCGGTTCTCTTGTCGCGCGACCGGCGAGGGCGGTTGCGACACCCGTGCAAATGGTTAACGTGACCCAAGGGCGGAATAGGGGAACACGCCCGGGGGAAGCATGCGGGTTGGTAGCGTAGCTTTATTCACGGGGGTCGCGATGGGGGTCGCGGCTCTGGCGGCGGCGGCCGGGGGGGCCGGCGTCGGCTCACTCGACTCCGCCGCCATGACCCGTGACGCCGCTATCGGCCGGACCTTCGCCGGCGCCGGACGCGGCGACGGAACCGACGATCCCGACCTGCCCATCGCCACCGCCCGCTATGGAGAAGAACCCACCGGCGCGGCCCTGATGAACGCCGAAGCGGGCGACGCCTACCGCACCGTGGGCGCCGGCGCCCCGCCGCCGGTCCTGCTGGCCAACGCCGCGCCGGTCACCCTGCGCGAAGTCTCCGAGGCGCCGCGCCAGCGCATGGCGCTGACCCTGGCCGGCGGCCCGGTGGGCGACTGGCCGATCGGCGCCCCGCCCCGGGACCGGCAAAGCAGCCACTTCACCGGCCGCAACGGCGCGGCCCCGTCGACGCCCAAGGCCGACAGCCTGATCGACGCCAAGGCCCTGATGGTCCGCTTCGGCCCCACCTCCACCGACGCCAAGCGCGGGCGCTGGTTCATCTTCGCCGCCGGGTCGGGCAAGGCCTTCGGGCTGAACATGGTCCGCGACCCGGTCGCCGGCTGGCGACGCGCCGGGTGGTCGGTCGAGCGGCTGGCCGAGTTCGGCAAGATCCAGCTGGGCCTGGGCTGGCGCAAGGGCCCCACCCAGGTTTCCGTCGCCGCGTCGCGCCGCGAAATCGGCGCTTATGGCATCAGCCGCGAAGACACCGTCATCGGCCTCAGCTTCTCGGTCAAACCGGGCAAGTAGGGGGCTCCCTTCAGCCGCCGAATTTCCAGACCAGGGCGACTTTCAGGGCTCGGGCCGGGCTGCTGTAGTCGGAGTGGATTCTGAGCAGCGGCGTCGACAGGTCCGCCCCCGAAGCCGTGCTGTTCAGCAGGTCGTTCACCGACACCACCACCGACCAATGGCTGTTGAAGGGATGGCGGTAGCTGGCGTCCAGCTGGACATAGCCGCCGTAGGACCCCTCGATACCGATCTGACGGCTGCTGGCGTTGAGGTCGAACTGCAGCCGGTCGCCACCGGAGCCGTTGGGAATGGCGGCATATTCGAGCGTGGCGTTGCCCGACCAGGAAAACGCTTCACGGCCCGTCCCCGTCCCGCCGGCGGCCGACAGCCGGGTATCGTAGAGGTTGACGTTGACGCTGTACTTCCAGTGCGCCGCCCAACCCTCGCGCGCGAACGGCCCATGCAGGGTAAGCTCCGCGCCGCCGGTCTGGCTGTCGCCGGCGTTGACCCAGGTCGACAGGATCACGCCGCCGCCCAGGTCGGTGCTGACGTTGTCGGTCGTGTTGTGCTTGGCGCGGTAGTAGAGCGAGACGATGTAGCCCGCGCCTCTGGCTTCGCGGCTGTAGCTGGCTTCGAAGGAATCCACCGTCTGGGGCTTGAGGCCCGGGTTGCCGCGATAGGCGCTGCGGGGGCCGGCGTAGTGGATGGTGGCGTCGTAGTCCTGGATCGAGCGGCGGTCGAGGCGGCCGCTGTAGCTCAGCTTGAGCCTGCCCTTGCCGCCCAGGTCCCGGCCCAGATGCAGGGAGGGAAACAGGTAGGTCTCGCTTGAGCCGGGCGCCCCCGCCGCGAACCGGCGCGTGACCTCCTCCACCCGAAGCCCGGGCAACACCGACCATTTGCCGAGGGGGAATTGATAGGTCGCATAGAGGTCGGACTGGGTCTGCACGCCCTCGAAGAGGGTGTCGTAGCCGTTCAGCGCCGGATCGGAACTGACCAGACTTCTCGCGGCCCGGCTGGACCCGCGCCGCCACTGGAACCCTGCGGTCAGCAGGGTGACGCCGCCGAAGCCGCGCGCATAGTCGCCCTTGACGAAGTCGGTGACGTCGCGGGTATCGGTCACGATCCGGCTGGTGGCGGTCAACGGGCCGGGCGCGGAATAGACGGTGGCGGAGTCGCGCGCCTGGCCGCCGTCGCCCTCGGTATGCTTGACGTCCAGGCTGAAGGTTTCGCCGTTATGAGGGCCGACATAGTCATAGGCCGCATCGAGGCTGCCCTGGTTTCCGGTCTGGCGGCTGTGGGTGATTTCCGAAAAGACGCCGATCGATCCGTCGTAATCACCCTCGCCGTCGCGCTCACCCCGGTTGGCGGAATACTCCCCGGTCAGGCTTAGCGTTGCGTGCTCGGAGAGCCGGTAGGCGGCGCGCAGCTGGCCCTGGCCAAAATCGAAACGCGCCCGTGTCCGCGATGTCTCATCCAGCGTTCCGGTCACGCCGCCATGGCCATCCAGAGTTTCCTGATGGCTGGTGTTGACGTCGTCGCGGTGGAAGACGGCCCCGCTCATGCCGCCCGTCAGCGTCCATTTGCCGAGATTCAGATTGGCGGTGGAGCCGCCGCCGCCCGAGCCGTCGGTGTCCCATCCCGTGTTGGCGCCCCCGGACAGGCCGGGCGGGCCCTTGCGCCTGGTGATGATGTTGATGATGCCGGCCGTGCCGTCGGGGGCGTATTGGGCCGACGGGTTGGTCATCACCTCGACCTTGTCGATCTGGTTGGCCGGCAGCCGCGACAGCACCCCGCGCAGGGGCGGTTTGCCGTCGATCAGGATGGTGACGTTCGTATCGCCGCGCAGGGCCACGCCGCCGTCGGGCGCGACGGTGATGGACGGCAGCTTGCGCAGGATATCGGTGACCACGCCGCTCTGGGACTGGGGATCGCCGGCGATGTCGTAGGTGCGCCGGTCGATGCGGTCGACCACCTCGGGACGCTTGGCGGTGACGGTGACTTCGGCGACGGCCGGCTGGGCCTTGGCGGCGTCCTTCGGCTGGGGAGCATCGGCCTTTGGGGCGGCCGGCGCCTCATCGGCCCGGGCGGCCGAACCCAGCGTGATCGCCGCCAGCGCCGCACCCACGATTCCGCATCTCATGGCGCGCTGCATGATCCCCCCGACCCGACTCGGCGAAGAGACACGAGTTGCGTCGCCATTGCAATCATGAGTGGCGCGCTCGACGGCCGCGCCCATTCAGCATCGCCGAGCGCCTTGCGACCCAGGTCACCCCGGCCTAAACCCGGCCCGTGTCCGATGCCGATAGCCTGATGGGGACGGACGAGACGTCCCCGACCGCCGCCCTGACGGCGGAAGCCGCACCGCCCGCCATATCGCCGACCGCTCAGCGGCTGGCGTCCCTGGCGGTGGCGAGCGCGCTGTTCATGGAGTTCATCGACTCCACCGCGCTCTCGACCGCCCTGCCCACCCTGGCCCACGCCTTCCATGCGGACCCGGTGCACCTGAAGCTGGCGCTGACCTCCTACATCCTGGCGCTGGCGGTGTTCACGCCGATCAGCGGCTGGGCGGCGGAGAAGCTGGGCGCCAAGCCGGTGTTCATGTCGGCCATGGCCGTCTTCCTGCTGGGCTCGGTGCTCTGCGGCTTCTCCACCACCCTGCCCCAGCTGGTCGCCTCGCGCCTGGTCCAGGGCCTGGGCGGGGCGATGATGACCCCCGTGGCCCGTCTGATCGTGGTGGGGTCCGCCCCGCGCGAGCGCCTGATCCAGGCCATGGGCTGGTTCACCATGCCGGCCCTGATCGGGCCGCTAATCGGCCCGCCCCTGGCCGGCTTCGTGCTGGGCGTCGCCGACTGGCCGTGGATCTTCTTCATCAATGTGCCCGTGGGCCTGCTCGGCATGGCGGCGGTGGTGAAGTTTGTGCCGCGCATCACCTCGCCCGATCCTGGCGGCTTCGACTGGGTGGGCTTCTTCCTCTCCGCCCTGGCCATCACCGGCGTGGTCGTGGTGGCCGAGACGGCGGGCCTGCCGCTGCTGCCCAACTGGGCCAAGGTCGTGGCCCTGATCGCCGCCGCCATCGCGTTGGTCGTCTATATCCGCCAGGCCAGCCGCCGCAGCCGCCCGATCCTCGACCTCACCCTGCTGCGCTTCCCCACCTTCCGCGCCAGCCTGCTGGGCGGCGCCTTCGTGCGGCTGGGGATCGGGGCCGGGCCCTTTTTGATGCCGCTGCTGCTGCAGGTGGGGCTGCACTGGAGCCCCCTCCACGCCGGCGCGGTCACCTTCGCCGGCGGCGTCGGCGTGCTGGGCGCGCGGCCCTTCGCGGCCCTCACCCTGCGCAAGTTCGGCTTCCGCATCCAGCTGGTGGCCTTCGTGCTCCTCACCGGCCTGCTCAGCGCCGCCCCCGCCTTCTTCCGCGAGAGCACGCCGGTGCCGCTGATCATGGTCCTGCTGCTACTGGCCGGCTTCTGCCGCTCCAACCAGTTCATCGCCGCCAACACCATCGCCTACGCCGATGTGCCCCAGGGCAAGGTCGCCGCCGCCTCCACCCTGGCCGCCGTCAGCCAGCAGGTCAGTCTCGCTTTGGGCGTCAGCTTCGGCGGCTTCATGCTGCATGTGGCGCGCGGAGCCGGCGGCGTGCTGACGCCGGACCGCTTCATCGTGCCCTACCTGGCGGTGGGCGCCACGACCCTGCTGGCCATCCCCGTCTATTGGATGCTGGCCCCGGACGCGGGCTCCAGCATCAGCGGGCGGCGGGGTTAGCGGCGAGACTTCCTCTCACGCTTTGGGCGTGAAGGTGGAATCCGGATTGCCGCTGCAATTCACCCAGCACACCGAAGAGATTGCGGGCGTTTGGATTGCCGGCCGGACTGAACATTCTCATGAGACTCTTTGGCGGTGTGCCGGTCACGGCGCCCAGCTTCTCGAAGCCGATGGTCGCGTTGATATAGTCGCGCAGCATCGACTTTCCGGCCTCGACGTCTCCGGCCAGAAAGGCGTCAACCGCTTCGGCCAGCAGCGCCTCGCGAAAGGCCACGTCGCGTTGTACGCGCGCCTGGACCGTCTCCCTGAATGAACGTGTAAGCGCCATCCTACGCACCACCCTTCTTTCGGTCCTTGTAGTCCTGCCAACGGGCCTGGGCGTCCTCGATATCACGCTGCTGCCGCTTCTTCGTCCCACCGGCGAGGAGGACCACAATCGTCTCGCCGTCCTTTCCGAAATAGACCCGGTAGCCGGGTCCAAAATCGATCCTGTACTCGAAGACGCCTGCTCCGACGCCCTTGACGTTGGAGAGATTGCCCTGCCCGATCCGCACCAGGGCCATCGTCACCTTTGCGGCTGCCCTGGCGTCGAGATCGTCGAACCAAGCCCCGAACGGGCTATCGCCGGCCGGCGTCAGGTACTCCCGAACGTCCATGACCATTAGTGCCATAAATGTTACCAACCATCAAGCGCCGGCCAGCCCGTCAATGAAGAAGGCCATGCATGGATGAGAACATTATAAGAACACCGCGCAACGATTTTCCCCCGCGCCTAGTCATCCCGGCGACCCGAAGGGAAGATGAGCGGATTGTTGGGGATAACGAGAGTGAGGGGAGGCTGAGAGTCCCTAGACCTTCGCCGCGTCGATGCGCGCCTTGGCCATTTCATCCGCCACTTCGTGCGGCGGGCGCTGTTCGGCGAAGGAGGTGTCGAGCACCTCGCCCAGGGTGACCATCAGCCGGGCCAGCTTGGTCTCGACCCAGGCGGCGTCATAGGCGCCGCCCTGCGCCAGGGCCTGGATTTCGGCGGCCACATTGATGATGCCGCCGCCGTTGATCACATAGTCGGGGGCATAGGCGATTCCGCGTTCGAACAGGGCCACGCCCATGGCCGGGCCGGCCAGCTGGTTGTTGGCCCCGCCGGCCACCACCTTGGCCTTCAGGCGCGACAGGGTCAGGGGGTTGATGGCGCCGCCCAGGGCGCAGGGCGCGAACACCTCGGCGTCGGTGGCGAAGATCTCGTCTGTGGAGACGATGCGCGCGCCGGTGGACATCGCCACCTCGTCCAGGGCCTGCTGGTTCACGTCGGCGATGATCAGCCTGGCGCCGGCCGCGTGCAGCTTCTCGGCAAGGTAAGCCCCCACATGGCCCACGCCCTGGATGGCGACGGTGACGCCCTTCAGGTCACGGCCGAGCGCGCGCTGGACGGTCAGGCCGATGCCCCGGAAGATGCCCTCGGCGGTGACGGGGCTCGGGTCGCCCGACGAGCTGGCCGCGCCCTCCAGGCCGGCGACGTAGCGGGTGGTCTTGCGCGCATGGGCCAGGTCGATGGGCGAGACGCCCACATCCTCGGCCGCCCAGTATTTGCCGCCCAGGGTCTCCACGGCCCGGCCATAGGCCTCGAACAGTTCCGGCGTCTTGTCGGTGCGCGCATTGCCGATGATCACCGACTTGCCGCCCCCCAGCGGGATGTCGGCCATGGCGTTCTTGAACGACATCGCCCGCGACAGGCGCAGCACATCGTCCAGCGCGGCCTCCGACGACGCATAGTCCCACATGCGGCAGCCGCCCGAGGCGGGGCCGCGCGCGGTGGAGTGGACGGCGATGATGGTCTTTAAGCCCGTCTTCTCGTCGAAGAAGGCGTGGACGCCCTCGTGATCCTCGAAAGAAGGGGAATCGAACAGGGTCATGCTGAAGACGTCCGGTTTTGGGGAAGGTTGTTGCGCGCGCAGGCCTCTACGCCGCAAAGATGGCCCTCACAAGTCGGAAGCCTGGATTTACGCTGTCAGCTTGTTCGGCGCCGTCGGCGCGCCCGGGATGGCCGGCGCGCCCGAGACCAGCGGCGCCGACGGGTCACGGATGAAGCCGACCACGTCGCGCCACACCGTCTCGCGCTGATGATCGACCAGCAGCAGGTGCCAGCCGTCCTTGTAGAAGGCCGAGCGGTCGGTGGGCTTCAGCCGGCTGGCCGCCTGCCAGGTCGGCGCCTTGGGGATGATGTGGTCGTGATCGCCGTAGAGGTAGCAGACGGGGACCTTGATCTTGCCGACGCTGGCCCAGGCCGTCTCCATGAGGCTGACCAGGCCGTACATGGTGTCGGGCCGCGCGCCGAAGGTCTGCAGCGGGTCGCGCCCCATGGCGACCAGTTCTTCGCGGTTATCGCTGGGGGTGCTCTCGCGGATCACGAAGTCCGGCGGCTGGACCACCGAGCCGGGGAAGGTGTGGGCCGTGAACCACAGGGCGGTCTTGTAGGGCAGCGGCTGGGCGCTCCAGCCCCAGACGCCGGGCGCCAGCAGGACCACCCGGTCGGCGGCGGGCGGGTCGTTGGAGGAGAAGGCGGCGATGGCGTCGGAGCCGCCCATGCTGACCCCCGCCACGGTGATGATGGCGTTCGGGTGTCTGGCGCGCACCAGGGCCGTGAAGGTGCGGATGTCGCGCACGATCAGGTCTTGCCCCGCCCAGATGCCGCGGTTGGGCGAGCGGCCGAACCCGCGCTGGTCGAAGGCGTAGGTGGCGATGCCCTGCTTGGCCCACCAGGGCGCGGCTAGGTGGAAGGCCTGGGAATAGTCGTTCATGCCATGCAGGCCGACGATGACCGCCCAGGGCTCGGCGTCGCCCTCGGCCGGCCACCGCGTCATGCCCAGGCGCGCGCCGTCGAAGGAGATGAAGGCGTCGCCATCGATCCCCGCGCCCTGGAAGCCGTCGATCAGCTTGGCCGGCCTCTGCACCATCGGCGTCGCGCAGGCGGTCATCAGCGGCAGGACGGCGACGGAGGCGAGGAAGGCTCGGCGCTTCATGGCTCCAGCATGGCGCGCACCCGCGCCTGAAGAAAGGGAATAACCTCGTCCTCGAACCACGGGTTGCGCTTCAGCCAGCCGGTGTTGCGCCACGACGGATGCGGCATGGGCAGATAGGCCGGCAGGTAGGCGCGCCAATTGGCCACCGTCTGCGTCATGTTCCCCGCCATCCGATCACCCAGGGCCCACGTCTGGGCATGGGAGCCGACCAGCAGGGTCAGCTCGACCTTGGGCAGGGCGGCCAGCAACTGGGGCCGCCAGAGCTGGGCGCAGCGGGGCGGCGGAGGATAGTCGCCGCCTTTTGGGTTGGTGCCCGGAAAGCAGAAGGCCATGGCCGCCACGCCGAACGCCGGGTGGCCATAGAAGGTCTCACGGTCCACGCCCAGCCAACTCCGCAGGCGGTCGCCGGACGGGTCGTCGAAGGGCAGCCCGCTCTCGTGCACGCGCCGTCCCGGCGCCTGGCCGCAGATCAGCAGGCGGGTTTGCGTCGTGACCCGGGTGACGGGCCGGGGCTCATGCGGCAGCTCGCCCGCGCAGGCGCGGCAGGCGGCGATATCGGCGACGATACGGTCGAGGCTCATGGCCCCTATGTGGGAAGCCGCAGGCGATAGACACCCTTGAAGCTGTCCGGGTCGGCGGGCTTGCCGTGGCGGGTGATGACCAGCTTGCCGATCCGCGCCAGGCCCACGGCGGTGGAGCGCACCTGGGGCAGCATGCGCCGCCAGCCCTCGGGGTCGACGGCCTTGGCGACGGCCGACGGGTCGATGGACTTGCCGGCCGGCAGCTCAGCCAGCTGGCTCAGGATGGTGTCTTCGATGGGCGAGGTCATGGGGGGTTTGTACGGTCCCGCGGCCCGCCTGCAAAGGCCGGCGCCTGTCATCAGCGGCCCTGGCGGGGCCCGGCAGAAATCCACGCTTCGCATCCGCCCCCCATCACCGCTAAACAGCGCCAGGCTTCAGGCAGCGGGATGGGCAGACCAAGCATGGACGGCGGCGGCGAGATCACACGGGGCTACCACCTGATCGAGGCGGGCGAGTGGGCCGGCTGGCGCGAGTGGCGCACCGACCCGTTCGAGACCCAGTCGGGCCCCTTCTACATGCGCGCGGAGGCGGACGGCTCCATGCGTTGCGCCTTCCGGGCGCAGAAGAAGCACATGAACGGCGGAGGCTTCATGCATGGCGGCTGCGTGATGACCTTCGCCGACTACAGCCTGTTCGCCTTTGCCCAGGGCGTGCTGGGCGAGGGCCATGCGGTGACCGTCAGCCTGAACGGCGAGTTCGTGGGCACGGCGCATGAGGGCGACCTGATCGAAGCCACCGGCGAGGTGATCAAGGCGGGCAAGTCGATGGTCTTCCTGCGCGGCCTGATCTCCACCGCCGGCGAGCCGATGATGAGCTTTTCCGGCGTCATCAAGAAGGTCGGCCACCGGCTGTAGCGGGACCCCACGCTCCGCTCGTCCCGACGAAAGTCGGGATCCATACTGACTGATACGAAGACCCTGGCCCTGCTGTGAAAAGCACAGGTCCGCCCCTTCGCCCACACCTATCCTTCCCATGCCCTATGGATCCCGACTTTCGTCGGGATGAGCGGAGATTTGTGAGGGAGGGCGCAACTCGCGTGCATCGCGGCCCGCCGAACTCAAACCCTCAGCGGCGCTCAACCCTGTCGCAGAATTAATCGGCATGAAGCCGAGTTAACGCGTCTTGCGAACCAAGCTGGGCCACACCACTTCCGCACCTCGTTGAGGAATTGGAGTGATGAAGAAGATCGGAATTTTGATTTGGCCGCTGGCCGCCTTGATCGGCGCCGTGAGCCTGATGATGACGGCGCCGGGCCACAATTCGGCGGTGATCAGCCAGACGGGAACGTCGAGCAGCCTGCTTCCAAGCTAGGCGGCTAGACGCCCGCCTTGGCGGCCGGGCGTTCCAGCATGGCGGCATACCAGCGGGTGACGTTGGCGAAGTTTTCCGGAACCCTGAACTTGGCCATCCGCGCGAAATCGAGCGCGGTGACGACCAGGATGTCGGCGATGGTCACGCGGCCGGCGGCGATGAATTCGCTGTCGGCGAGGCGGCGGTCGAACACCTTCAGCACCCGTTCGGCGCCCGCGCGATTGACCTCGGCGATCTCGGGGATCTGTTTTTCCAGCGCCGCCAGGGCCGGGTGCGAATGGCGCACGGTCATCATCAGCGGCGTGGCCAGCATCATCTCGGCGCGCCGGGTCCACATCTCGATGACGGCGATCTCTTTCGCGTCGCGGCCGAACAGGTTGGGCTCGGGATAGACGCTTTCGAGATAGCGGCAGATGGCCACCGACTCCGTGATGGTCGTCTCGTCGTCGATCTCCAGCGCCGGCACGTTGGGCAGGCCGGCCTTCTTGAGATAGTTGACCGCGCGGTGCTCGCCCTTGAAGACGTCGAGGTTGACCACCTCGATGTCCTCGATGCCCTTCTCGGCCATGAACCACCGGACCCGGCGCGGGTTGGGCGCGCGGAAGCTGTCGTAGAGTTTCATGAGCCGGGTGCTCCTAGTGGCCGAACAGGCCGATCGGCATGATGCCCACGATGGAGGCGGTCAGGCAGGTGGCCAGGAAGCCGGCCATCATCGCCTTCCAGACCATGCCCAGGATTTCCTCGCGCCGTTGCGGCGCCAGGACCGAGAAGCCGGCCACGTTGATGCCGACGGAGGCCACGTTGGCAAAGCCGCACAGGGCATAGGTCATGATCATGCGGGTGCGGTCGGATATGGCCGGATCGGCGCCCAGCTTGATGAAGGCGATGAACTCGGTCAGCACCAGCTTGGTGCCCAGCAGGGCGCCGGCCTTGCCGGCCTCATGCCAGGGGACGCCGAGGCTGAAGGCCAGGGGCGAGAAGACGTAGCCCAGCGTGCCCTCGATGGTGGGCGGATACTGGTCGGGGATGTTGACGTTGACGAGGGCGGCGGCCCAGTGGACCACATGCGAGCCGGCGGCCAGTAGCTGGTTGGCGAGCGCCACCAGGGCCACGAAGACGATCAGGCTGGCGGCCACGTTGAGCACCACCTGGAGGCCATCGCCGGTGCCCTTCATCAGGGCGTCGACGGAGCTGTCGTAATGCTTGTCGGCCATCTGGTCGATGTCGCCGCCCCGCTCGGCCAGGTCTGGCGGCACCAGGATGCGGGCCAGCAGCACGCCGGCCGGCGCGGAGATGATCGAGGCGGTCAGCACATGGGCGGCGGCGTTGTGCAGGGTCGGCGACAGGATGGCCACATAGGCCACCATGGTCGAGCCCGAGACGCAGGTCATGCCCACCACCAGCAGCAGGAACAGCTCCGAACGGGTCAGCTTGTCGAGGTAGGCGCGGATGAAGATCGGGCCTTCGACCTGGCCCATGAAGATGGTGGCGGCGGTGGCCAGAGCGGGCGGGCCGCGCAGGCCCAGCGTCTTCCTGAACAGGAAGCCGAAGCCCTTGGTCAGCACCTTCAGGATGCCCCAGTGCCACAGCACGGCCGAGAGCGCGCAGACCACCAGGATGACCGGCAGCACCTGGAAGCCGAACACGAACAGGGCGTCGGGATTGGTGGCGGTGAAGGGCGGCGCGCCCTCGCCCCCCAGGTAGCCGAACACGAAGGCCGAGCCGTGGTGGGTGGCGTCGGCCAGGCCGCGCACGGCCACGCCCACGCCCTGTAGCCCAGCCTGGAGGATAGGAATGCCGAACAGGGCCAGGACCAGCACGACCTGCAGCGCCACGGCGACCAGCATCAGCATCAGCGGGAAGCGGCGTTTGTTCTCCGACAGCCCCCAGCAGATCAGCATGATGACCAGCGGCCCCAATAGGCTCTGCGCGTTCAAGGCTGAAAACATCCGGTCCCCCGTCCGAGTTGGGCATCGATTGACAACGAAGCCAAGGCGTTAGGCAAGAGCCGATCGCGGAATGCGCCGATCAGGGCACGGATCGGGTCGGGCCTTCTGCCCGACCCACCCGGCCGGTCAGGCCGTGACGGTCGCCGCCTGGGACGCCGCCGTCGTGGTGGCCGCCGTCAGCTTCGACAGCAGCTGGGCCAACAGGTTGAAGCTGCTGGAGGCCGTGGCCTGCGCCCCCGAACCGGATGACGCCGTCTGCAGCGAGGCGATCAGCTCGCTGGACGACACCGTACCGTCCTTGTTGGCATCGGCCGGATCGTAGCTTGCCGACGACGAGGACGAGGAGGACGAGGACGCCTCCGCCGGCGGAGCGCCGCCATGACCGCCGTGGTGGCCGCCATGAGGCTTCATCGTCTTCATCTCGTCCAGCGACAGGGAGCCGTCGCCGTTGGTGTCGCCGTCCTTGATCATCGCCGCCGCCACGTCGGACGCAGGCGGCGCGCCGGAAGCATCCTTGGGGGCATGGGCGGTGAGGTCGGCGGTCAGTTCCTCGGCGGTGACCTGGCCGTCGCCGTTGGCGTCCGCCGAGGCGAACATCTTCTCGGCGTGGCTGTCGTGCTGGGCGCTCAGCAATGACGACAGCATGTCACTGCTGAAATTCTGCGCGGGCGAAGGCGCGCTCAGCGTCGTGCTGACCTGGCTGTTCTTGCCGCCGCCCTGCAGATCCTGCCCGATCGCCGAGAATTCGTCGCTGGACAGCTGGCCGTCGTTGTTGACGTCGGCCGACTTGAACATCGCCTGCTGCAACTGCTGCATCAGCGATGAGCCGCTTACACTGGATAGGGACATGCCCTGGCCTCCTTGCGGTTTGGCCGCGCCCGGCAAGCGGGTGCGGTGGGCGCCGTGGATCGGCGCCTGGGCCGCGCCAAGCCAGAAGCGGTCCGCGATTGTGGCCGAGCCGCCTTGATCTCGGGCAGGACACCGCGGTGAAACAAACGGCGCCGAGGCCGCAACATTGGGCAGACCGCTAGACGGCGGCGGTCGCGGCGCGGCGCGGCGCAGCGATCGGGGCTGCGGCGAAAGCGCGCTGTATCGAAGGCGGCCGGCAGGCTTGAGACTACCGCAACGGGAGGCCCTACAGCGAATTGAGCCGGGGCCTTCAGGTCACACCGGGCCGGGCAAGCGGGCCCTTACCGGGAATTAACTTGGCCACGGCCGGTCCTCGCCCTCATAGGCTGGGGCAGTATCTTGGGAGTGGGCGTATGTCGCTGGCCTTGGCCACGCTGATCTATGAGTGGCGCCGCTATATGGCGGCGATGATCGCACTGTCCTTCGCGGGGCTGCTGGTGCTGTTCTTCGTCGGCATGTTCATGGGGGTGGGCAAGGCCTTCACCGCCAACATCGACCGTTCGCCCGCCGACGTGATGGTCCTGGGCCCCAAGGCCGAAGACCTGTTCAACGGCGGCGCGGGCCTGCCCGCGCGCATCAAGCCCCAGGTCTATATGAACCCCAACGTGGTGGCGGTGGCCGACCTGATGGGCGGCGGCGGCATGTTCCAGAACGACCCCGGTCCGGGCCTGAAGAAGAAGCGCGCCTTCGTCCAGGTGTTCGCCGTCGACGTCCAACCCGGCTCGGTCACCCTGCCCGTCGACTATCCGGAAGACGTCCGTGTCGCGCTGATGGAGCCCTATGCGGTGGCCGTCGACCGCTCGGCCCTGGCGGGGTTGGGCGTCAAGCTGGGCGACAAGGCCTCGCTGAACGGCAAGACCATCAAGATCGGCGCGGTGCTGACCACCTATCCCAACGTCGCCCAGTCCACCGTGGTGATGTCACGCGACAGCATGCGGCTGCTGGGCATGTCGCCCCCCGCCGACCGCACCGGCCCGCTGATGGTCAAGGTGCGCAACCCGGCCGAGGCCGAGATCGTGCGCGACGAACTCAACGCCGGGGCCAACGGCGCCTATCGCGCCTGGACCCGCCAGGAGCTGGCCAAGGCCAACGAGTCCTCGATGCTGAAGGAGGGCTTCATCGCCGTGATCCTCGGCGCTTCGCTGGTGATGGGGTCGCTGATCGGCCTGGTCATCACCTGGCAGACCCTGCGCGGGGCCATCTTGGCCAACATCAAGGAATTCGCCTCCCTGCGCGCCCTGGGCGTCTCCATGGGCTCCCTGCGCCGGCTGGTCGTCGAGCTCAGCTTCTGGGTCGGCATCGCGGGCCTCGGCGTCACCTTCCTGCTGGTCAGCGGGGTCGCGGCCCTGTCGGGCGCGGCGGGCCTGCCCATGAGCTTCCCGCTACCGATCGTGATCCTGGTCTCGATCTTCCTGATGATCATCGCTCTGCTGTCCGGCGTGCTCTCCATGGGCATCCTGAAGAAGAGCCAACCGGCGGACCTGCTGCGATGAGCGCGCCCAAGTATGTGAGCCAAGGCAAGAACGGCGGCTGCGCCATCCAGGCCACAGGTCTGAAGAAGCGCTTCAAGACCGGCCGCACCCAGTACATCGACGTGCTGAAGGACATCGATTTCGACGCCCGCCACGGCGACGTGACCATGGTCATGGGCCCGTCAGGCTCGGGCAAGTCGACCCTGATCGCGGCGCTGTCGGGCCTGCTGGCCCCCGACGCCGGCAGCGTCTCGGCGCTGAACGAAGACATCTGGTCCTATTCGAACGGCCGTCGCGACAAGTTCCGCCTCGACTACTGCGGCTTCATCTTCCAGGGCTTCAACCTGTTTCCGGCCCTGACCGCCCTGCAGCAGGTCAGCATGGTCTTGAAGTTCAAGGGCATGGACGCCGGCCCCGCCAAGGCCCGCGCGCGCGCGGCGCTGGAAGAGGTGGGCATGGGTCCGCGCATCAACCAGCGGCCCAGCGAACTGTCCGGCGGCGAAAAGCAGCGGGTGGCCATCGCCCGGTGCCTGGCCAAGGATCCGCAGCTGATCTTCGCCGATGAGCCGACCTCCGCCCTCGACGGCGAGAACGGCCAGATCGTTATCCGGCTTCTTCAGCGCGCAGCGAAAGAACATGGGGCCGCCGTCATCTGCGTGACCCACGACCCGCGCCTGGAAAGCTTCGCCGACCGCATCATCCACATTGAAGACGGCCGTATCCTCGACGATCGCCGTCGCACCCCGGAGGGCGGCGTCCATGCCGCCACGGGACAGACCCTCTTGGGAGCCTAAAGAGCCATGTTCCGCTTCCTGCGACGCCCGACCTTCTGGGTAATCACCGTCATTATCCTGGTCCTGGCCGGCGGCTTCGTCGTCATGAAGGGCGCCGCCAAGGCCAAGAAGGCCCATGAGGCGGCGGTGGCCAAGGCCGCCCCGCCCAGCCCCTATGCGGCCGTGGCCAACGGCAAGTCCGACGTCGAAGGCGGCATCATCAACGTCGCCGCGCGGCGCGGGGGCATCATCAGCCAGGTGCTGGTCCAGGAAGGCGACAATGTCGTCAAGGGCCAGGTGCTGGCCCGCCAGGAAGACGACGACGCGCGGCTGACCGTGATCCGCTCGCGCGCCGAGGTGGCCCAGGCCCGCAGCGCCATCGCCGCCACCGAGGTCCAGCTGGTCACCGCCCGGCGCGAATACGCCCGCTACAAGGCGCTCGCCGCCACCAACAACGTCGCCGCCCAGAAGCTCGACACCGCCCGCGACGCCATCGACGCCGCCCAGGCCGGTCTGGAAGCCCAGCGCGCCGCCGTGACCACCGCGACCGCCCGCCTGCGCGAGGCCGAGTACAACCTCGACCTGACCGTCATCCGCGCCCCGGCCGACGGCCGCATCATCCGCCGCTACGCCAACCCCGGCGCCGGCGCCTCGACCCTGAACGTCACCGCCCTGTTCGACCTGGAGCCCAACACCCAGCGCATCGTGCGCGCCGAGATCCCGGAGAGCGCCGTTCCCGTGGTGACCGAGGGCCAGGCCGTGGAGCTGACCCCCGAGGCCGATCCGACCAAGGTGTTCGTGGGCAAGGTGATCCGCCGCGCGGCGGTGTTCGGCGCGCGCAGGCTGCAGTCGGACGACCCCTCCGAGCGCACCGACGAGCGGGTGGTCGAGGTCGTGGTCAGCGCCGACGGCGCCCCCTTCCTGATCGGCCAGCGCGTGCTGGTGAAGTTCATGAAGCCCGGCTCCGTGGCGGGTGCGGCCCGTCCGGCGCCCAAAGCGGTCGCCCCGCCGAAGTAGGGCTATCTAGTGCGCTGGCGCCGCACCCAGAGGTTTGGCGGGCGTGAAGCGGCAGCTGGAAAGGGCGCCGGCGGCTTCGTCGGCGCCAACTACGTCAACGCCCGAGCTGAAGGTCATCTGCCGAAAACGCACACTAGAACTCACACCCAGGCGATAGTAATAAGTTGCGCCCGAGTCCCAATGGACCTGTGCCTTAGTTGTGTGGCTGAAGATATCCATCGGCGATATCATGCCGAACAGGTGGTCTCCGGCGGGCGCTAGCATCACGGTGCAGCCGCCGTTTCCCAGAGTCACCACTCTGACGTCATCGATGGAAAAACCGAAGCCCCGCACCGCTTCGGTGAAGGCTGGCGGGCGATAGATGTAGATGACCGCCTGATCGGGCGCGGGAATCGGCGCGGGCGGCATCGGTCCCGGAGCCGCCCACGCGGCCGTCGCCGACATCGCGAGAGCGATGACAGGAAAAAGGCAGAGTCTCATCGATCTCTCTTACAACCGCTGCCGCGACACTATGTGGTTATCGCAAGAGGGCAAGGCCCCCAGACTTGACGCACGCTCTGCCGCACCGCACAAACCGCGCCGACAAAACGGGCGTTTAGGCCCGGCGCTGCGCAAGAGGTTTAGCAAATGTCGGACATCCGCTTCGACGGCAAGGTCGCCATCGTCACGGGCGCGGGCGGGGGTCTCGGCCGCCAGCACGCGCTGGAACTGGCGCGCCGCGGCGCTAAGGTTGTTGTCAACGACCTGGGCGGCTCCATGGACGGTTCGGGCGGCTCGTCCGCCGCGGCCGAAGCCGTGGTCGCCGAGATCAAGGCCGCCGGGGGCGAGGCCATCGCCAACGGCTCGTCGGTCACCGACGACGCCGGCGTGGAGCTGATGGTCAAGCAGGCCATGGACACCTGGGGCCGCATCGACGTGCTGATCGCCAACGCCGGCGTGCTGCGCGACAAGTCCTTCTCCAAGATGACCATCGCCGACTTCGAGTTCGTGCTGAACGTCCACCTGCTGGGCACGGTGAAGCCGACCAAGGCCGTGTGGGAAATCATGCGCGCCCAGAACTATGGCCGCATCGTCGTCACCACCTCCTCGTCGGGCCTCTACGGCAACTTCGGCCAGTCCAACTATGGCGCGGCCAAGCTCGGCATCATCGGCTTCATGAACACCATCAAGCTCGAGGGCCAGAAGAACAACATCCACATCAACGCCATCAGCCCGGTGGCCGCGACGCGGATGACCGAGGGCCTGATGCCGCCGGAAGTGCTGGAGAAGCTGAAGCCGGAATACGTCACCCCCGGCGTCGTCTACCTGGCCTCCGACGAAGCCCCCACGGGCGCCATCCTGACCGCCGGCGCGGGCGCCTTCGCCCTGTCGCGCATCTATGAGACCGAGGGCGTCTATCTCGGCGAAGGCGGCCTGTCGGTGGAAGAGGTCCGCGACAACTGGGCCAAGATCTCCGACGAAGCCGGCCAGCAGCACTATTTCGCCGGCGGCGAACAGGGCCAGAAGTTCTTCCGCAAGATGGCGGGCGGCTAGTCCAGCCCTCGCGGGATTGAAATCAGAAGAGCGCGGCGCCCCTCAAGGCGCCGCGTTTTTTGTTGCGCCCTACCCATTTCCGGGCGCCGCACGGTCCACGCCCGGTTGTTCAAGGCGTCAATGCCTGCGCAGTATCTGACCGAACCTTTCGAGAAGGCGCTCATTCGGGAACTGCACGCATGAAAACCTGGTACAGGCTCTTCGTCACGCTTTCTCTGTTCTGCGCTACCCTCGCCGCGCCGATGGCGGCCAACGCCCAGGGCGCCGACGGCGGCCAAGTGGCCATCGCCGGCCTCTCGCCCGCCGCCGAGAGGATCTGGCGGGCCTGCATGGATCCGTCTTCGCGGCTGATCAGGGCCCAGGCGAACTTCGAGCATGTCTCCATCGACCAATCGATCGGGGAGTTCCGCCCGGCCTTTGAGGCGGCGTCCACAGCGGACAGCCAGGCGCTGGCGCAGATGCTGCAGTTCGGCAAGCAAACCGCTGTGGCGAGCCACTGGCCCGTGGTGGAGGAGTTCTTCACCTGTCTGGTCAACGCCCGCATGGCGGCCCTGAACGGCGCGGCGACCGCGCCAGCCCCGGTCGCCGCCGCCGACAAGGGCGTCACCGACATTCCCGTCGGCTATGGCACGCTCCGCACCGCCGCCGACCGCCAGCCCGGCGACTCCACGGCCCCGATCAGCAAGCCGGTGCTCATCGTGCAGGAGAACTACGGCACCCGGTGCCTGGAAGCGCACCTGGAAGATATTCACCTGTCCGATCCGCCGGACGCCATCAACGACATGACCCGCTGGCTCTACACCATCGTGCTCGAGAACCGCTGCGACCGGTCGGTGGTCTGGTACACGGAGACCTACACCGGCCCCGCGCCGATCGGCGCCTCCGACGCCTCAAGGCCGGACCCCTTCATCTATGCAGGCTACGGCTGGCCGCTCTGGAACAGCAAGTTCGCGCCGGCCTGGGCCGACTATCAGCCCATGGAGGTCGATGGCGACGTGCCCCTGGCAGCCGGCGCGCGCAAGACGGCGTCCCAGTCCCAGCCCTACCGCGAAACCCAGCCCGTGCAGATCTGGATCACCTCCTGCGACGCCTATGACCTCGAGCAGAAGCGGGCGGTGACCATGTTCAACACCGGCGCGCCCCTCTCGCGGGACGGCCGCTTCTTCTGCGTCGCCAACGTGCCGCCGACGGTGCACTACTAGGCGCCTTCCTCCTCGCCCCGCATTCGAGCGCCGATCCGTGACATCCGGATATTTTCTAATTACAAAACTTGAAATCTGTAACTAACGGGTCTATCTGCTGCTCTCAACGACAGGAGAAACACCATGCAAACGGTTCAACTCGGTAAGGACGGTCCCACGGTTTCGCGGATCGGCCTGGGCGCCATGGGCATGTCGGGGATGTACGGCCCCTCCGACCGCGCCGAATCCATCGCCACCCTGCACGCCGCCCTGGACGCCGGGATCAACCTGATCGACACCGGCGACTTCTACGGCATGGGCCACAACGAGATGCTGATCGGCGAAGCCCTGAAGGGCCGCCGCGACCAGGCCTTCCTCTCCGTGAAGTTCGGCGGCCAGCGCGATCCCACCGGCGCCTTCATCGGCTATGACGCCCGCCCGGTGGCCGTGAAGACGGCGCTGGCCTACACGCTTCAGCGCCTGGGCGTGGACCATATCGACCTCTACCGCCCCGCCCGTGTCGACCCCAATGTGCCGATCGAGGAAACGGTCGGCGCCATCGCCGAGTGCGTGAAGGCGGGCTGGGTGCGCCATATCGGCCTGTCCGAAGTCTCGGCAGCGACGCTGAGAAAGGCGGCCGCCGTCCACCCGATCCGCGACGTGCAGATCGAATACGCCGTGGCGACCAGGGGGATCGAGGACACGCTGCTGCCGACCAGCCGCGAGATGGGCGTCTCCATCACCGCCTATGGCGTGCTTTCGCGCGGCCTGCTGTCGGGGCCCGTGGATACCTCCGGCAAGGGCGACTATCGCGGCCACCTGCCCCGCTACAGCGGCGACAACCTGGCGGCCAACCTGAAGATGGTCGAGGCGTTCGGCGCGGTGGCGGCGGCCAAGGGCGTCAGCAAGGCGACGCTGGCCTTCGCCTGGGCCATGGCTCAAGGCAACGACATCGTGCCCCTGGCCGGCGCGCGCAAGCGCACCCAGCTGGCCGACGCCCTGGCGGCGCTGGACGTGACCCTGACGGCGGCGGACCTGGCCGCCATCGAGGCGGCGGTGCCCAGGAGCGGCTTCCTGGGCGACCGCTATCCCGCGGCGCAGATGGGCGCCCTTGAGCAGTAGGCCCAAGCGCCCCATACGGACGGGATGACCACCGAGCCCGCCACGCCGCAGGACGAAGCCCGGACCCGCATCCTCGATGCGGCCGAGGCCCTGCTGCGCCGGCACGGGCCCGACAAGGTGGCGGTCACCGACGTGGCCCGGGCGCTGAAGATGAGCCACGCCAACGTCTACCGGTTCTTCGAGAACAAGGCCGCCCTGTTCGACGCCCTGGTCCGGCGCTGGCTGGGGCGGCTGGAAGGCCCGCTGTCGAAGATCGCGGCCGAGGATGGGCCCGCGCCGGAACGGCTGAAGCGCTGGGCGCTGACCCTGCACCGCCAGAAGCGGGAGAAGGTGTCGGGCGAACCGGAGATGTTCGCGGCCTTCGACAAGGCGGCGGAGCATGCGGGCGGGGCCGTGCGGGCCCACCTGGAAGCGTTGGAGCGCCAGTTGAGCGCCATCATCGCGGATGGTAGGGCCCAGGGCGTATGGCCCGCACCCACCCCCACCGCCGCGATGGACGTGTTCGCGGCCATCTCCAGCTTCAGCCACCCGGGCATCGTCCAGGCCAACGGGGCCGCCGACCGTTCGGCAGAATTGGAGCGGGTGGTGAAACTCATCGATTCCGGCTTGCGAGCGGGCGGGTAGCCCTCTGGACAGGCGAACAGGCCAAATCTACAACCGCTGCTAGATTGCCGCATCGGGGCTGCGATCCAGTTCCAGCGGATTTCAACGCGTGACGCTTACCCTGTCGCAGGACCGCACCGTCAATGTCGGCGAGACGGTGTCCTTCACCGACACCACAGGCTTCTACCTCTACGACCCTTATGGCGACCAGCATCCCAACCTGACCAACAGGGGCACGATCACGCTCACCTCCAACGCGACGGGCGGCACCCAGGTGGCCGGCTACGTGATGGGGGTAAAGGACGGATCGAACGTCTATCTCACGCCGTCGCTGTTCTCCAACGAGGCTGGCGCGACCCTGAAGGTGAACGCCACCGGCGTCACTGTCGCATACGGGTTCTGGTCCGGCGGCGGCTCGGGGACCAACGTCTCAAACGCGGCGAGGTCTATCTGCAGGTCTCGGCCTCGAACGGGCCCGTGGCGCTGACCGGCCAGACCTTGGGGCAGGTGGACAATAGCTGGGTCATCCAGGGCGTCGGCGACTTCAACGGCGACGGGCGCTCGGACATCCTGTGGCGTCATTCCACGGACGGCGAAATGTATGTCTGGAATTCCCAGACCGGCGCCGGAGTCTCGCTCGTCGGGCAATCCCTGGGCGTCGTCTCCCTGGACTGGCAGGTCGCCGCCCTCGGCGATTTCGACGGCGATGGTCGGGCGGATGTGCTGTGGCGCAACGGCAATGGCGACGTCTATCTGTGGAACTCCAACGATACGGGCGCGGTGGGTTTCGTGGGCCAAGGCCTGGGGAACACGCCGAGCGGCTGGCACATCCTCAGCGACTTCCACGGGATGTAGCGCCTCGCCGATTGAATCCGCCTTGCATACCGGACCTTCCAAAGGTCTGATCCCAACAGGCGTTCGAAAGAGACGTCGCTTCGGGAGATGACCATGGCCCATACCGGCAATCACGCGCCGTCAGGCAAGCTGAAGACGTCCGCACTGGCCGCCTTCGCCATGGCGGGCGTGCCGGTGGGAGCGTTGGCCACGCCCCTGGTCGTCTATCTACCCAACTTCTTCGCCGCCTATATCGGCATCCCGCTGGCCACGGTCGGGCTGATCTTCATGGCCGTGAAGGTGCTGGACCTGATCTTCGATCCCACGGCGGGCATGTTCATGGACCAGACCCGCACACGGGTCGGCCGCTACCGCTTCTGGCTGCTGCTGGGCACGCCGGTGCTGATGCTCGGGGTCTATATGCTGTTCCTGGCGCCGAAGGGCGCGGGCGCCGGATACCTGACCCTGTGGCTGATCGTCTTCTACATCGGCTATTCGCTGCTGGTGCTGTCGCAGTCCGCCTGGGGCGTCGTGCTGGCGCGGACCTATGCGGAGCGATCCAATGTCTTCGCGGGCGTCGCGGTGGCCGGCGCGATCGGGGCGGCGGGCGTGCTGGTCGCGCCCACCCTGATGGGGCTGAAGGGCCCCGCCACGGTTCAGGCCATGGGCTGGATCATCCTGGTGATGATCCCGATCTGCGTGCTGATCGTGGCGTTCGGCGTGCGGGAGCCCGTGCTGCCGAGGCGCGAGGGCGCGGACCGCATCAACATCCGCGAAATCCCCAGCCTGATCCTGCAACCGTCGATGATCCGCCTGCTGGCGACCGACCTGCTGCTGACCCTGGGCCCCGGCTTCACCGCGCCCCTCTATCTGTTCTTCTTCAAGGCCGCGCGCGGCTACAGCGACGCGGAAGCGGGCCTCCTGCTCGTGGTCTATATCGTCGCCGGCGTGGTCGCCGCGCCGCTCTGGGCGCTGGTCGCCAATCGCCTGCAGAAGCACCGCACCCTGCTGGTTTCGGCGCTGCTCTACGCGCTGGCGCAGGCGCTGGTCATGCTGGTTCCCGCCCACAGCATCCTTCCGATGACCGGGGCGATGTTCCTCGCCGGCGGCATCGCGGCGGCCTTCGGCTTCCTGATCCGGGCCATGGTCGCCGACGTGGCCGACGAGGTGCGGCTGCAGACCGGCAAGGAGCGGGCCGGCCTGCTCTATGCCTTCATCACCTCCACGGTGAAGATCGGCACGGCCAGTTCGCTGGTCACCTTCCCGCTGCTGTCGCTGTTCGGCTTCGACGCCAAGCTGGGCGCCGCCAACACACCCCAGGCGATGCAGGCGCTGGTGCTGACCTACGTCGCCCTGCCGGTGGTGGCCGTGGCGCTGGGCGGGCTGGTGATGCTGACCTACCGGCTGGATCGCACGCGCCATGCCGAAATCCGCGCCCAGCTGGACGCGCGCGACGCGGCCCTGGGCGTGCATCTCGATCCGCCCGTGCCGCCGATCTCGGCGATCGAGACGGCCTAGGTCGCCAGCTTCCTGGCCGCTGAGCGGAAGGCCTCGGCGGCGGCCCCACCGCCGCCCTGAGCGGTGATCGGCGCTCCCGCGTCACCGCCTTCACGCAAGGCGATGTCGATGGGGATTTCGGCCAGCAGGGGCACGCCCAGGCGGGCGGCCTCCGTCTTGCCGCCGCCGCTTCCGAAGATGGGGATGGGCCGGCCCGTCGTCGGGTCGGGGAAAAAGCTCATGTTCTCGATCAGGCCCAGGATCGGGGTGCCGGTCTTATGGAACATGGTCGCCGCGCGCCGCGCATCGATCAGCGCCACTTCCTGAGGCGTGGAGACCAGAACCACCCCGTCCAGCTTGACGCTCTGGATCACGGTCAGGTGGATGTCGCCGGTGCCGGGGGGCAGGTCGATCACCAGGATGTCCATGGGCTCGGCCTCGCTGGCCCAGTTCACCCCGTGGGTCATCTGGCGCACGGCCCCGGAGGCGCGCGGGCCGCGGAAGATCATCGGCGAATTGTCCTCGGCGATGAAGCCGATCGACATCACCTTCACCCCGTGGGCGGTGAAGGGCTGCAGCTTGTCGTTCTCGAACTGCGGCTGGCCGGAAATACCCAGCATCTTGGGCGCGGAGGGCCCGAAGATGTCCGCGTCGGCCAGGCCCACCGACAGGCCCATCCGGGCGAAGGCCACCGCCAGGTTCACCGACACGGTGGACTTGCCCACCCCGCCCTTGCCGCTGGCCACGGCGATCACGCGTTTCACATTGGCGGGGCGTTCGGCGGCGGCCTGAGGCCCCACCTGCCCCTGCGGGTCGGCGTTCAGTTTTCCACCTCGTGGCGGAGGTTGGGCGATGTCCCGCGCCTTGGCCGAGCCGCCCGACTGGGCCGTCAGCACGACCTGAGCCTTTTCCACGCCCGGCAGCGCGGCCAGCGCCTTCTCGGCGGCCTCGCGGACGGGCGCATAGGCTGCGGCATGACCCGCCGGCGCCTCCAGCATGAACCCGGCCCGGCCGCCCCGGACCACCAGTCCCTGGACCAGGCCGGCGCTCGACAGGCCCTTGCCCGACACCGGGTCGATCACCTGGTCCAGCGCCTCGAGGGCGGCGTCGCGGGCGATGGTGTCGGTGTCGGCGGTCATGGGTTTCTCGCGTGGGTTGGCGAGGGTTTACATCCGCGCGGGGCGCACGGCTATGCTGGGCTTGGGCGGCCTCAGGGGTTGATTCCGGCGCCCGGGAGCGTGGGGCGGCATGCAGACATCGGACCTCTTCTCCTACCTGTCGGCCTTCGTGACCATCGTCCTGGCGCTGGGGCTGGGCGACATGATCCAGAGCCTGCACCGGCTGCTGGATGCGCGCCGCCGCGTGCGCTGGGGTGTCCTGCCGCTGGTTTCAGCGGTGCTGGTCTTCATCCTGGTGGTCTCGGAATTCTTCTCCCTGACGCTGACCTTCGGCATCACCCGCATCACCTATTTCGGCGTTGTCGGCCTGCTGGCGGTGCCGACCCTGACGGCGCTGGCCGCCTTCTCCGTGCTGCCCGACCATGTGCCGGACGAGGGGCTGGACCTGGGTGACTTCTACCAGCGCAACCGGCGCTACCTGTTCGCCGTGCTGGCCCTGGCGACGACGGCCGACTTCGCAAGGCTGCTGGCGACCTACGCCGCGCGGCATGGCGGGCGCCTACCCATGACCCTGGATTTCTGGGGCTTCAACGCCGGCCTGACCCTCGCCCTGCTCGGCGTCTATGCCCTGGTCGCCTTCGTGGCCGACCGTCGGGCGCAGGCGGCGGGTCTGGCGCTGCTGTTCACCGCCTACATGTTCGGGGTCAGCGGCTGGAGCGTGGAGGCCGCGGCGCCGGACAGGCCAGCGGCGGCGGCCACAAGCCCGCACAGTTAGCGTGATCAGACCGCCCGCATGCGATTGTTGCGCGGCTCGTGCTCGACCTCGGCCAGTCCCAGCGCTTCCAGCACCGGCGGCACATAGACGCCGAAGCGGCCACGCAGGCCCTTCTTCAGGCCATACCAGCCACCCACCGGATTGTCCGCCGCGCGGCCCCAGGCCTCGACCGTGGCCTCCGGCGCCGGCTTCTGCTCATCGGTCCCGCCCAGGGCCATCCAGTCGCCGTGGTCCTTGAGCATGGCGGCGAGATCGTCGATGCAGCGCAGATCGTAACGCAGCTGGGTCTTGCCGACCTGGACCACCAGCGACGGCGGATCGGAGGCCTCGTCGCGCCAGGCCTCATAGGCCGACGAGCCCGGGGGCGTGGTCAGTTTCCAGGGGTCGTCCTTGCTTCCCGCGCCGTCCGCCATGACCGTCTCCGTTATGCCGACGCTAAGCGATGCATGAAACTTTGCCACCGCGCTACCATGCCGGTTGATACGCCCAGGGGGAGACAATGACCGGAAGCCTTCAATCGCCGCCGATCGTGCTGACGCAGTCGCGGCTGATGCTGGGCGCCATAGGCTTGATCGGCCTGCCCGTCCTGGCCTTCGGCTTCTACATGCCGCAACACCACTACATGATCGACGGGCTGATCCCGGCCGAATGGGTGCTGATCCCCGGCGGCGCCCTGACCATCCTGTTCGGCGCCCTGGGCATGATCCGGCCGGGCCGGCTGACCCTTTCTCCCGCCGGCATCGGCTACCGGCTGATGCTCTCCGAACGCAGGCTGGCTTGGCGGGAGGTGCGCGGCGTCGGCTTCTGGAGCCACAACGGGCGCGAGATGGGCGTCAGCCTGGCCCTGGCTTCTGGCCGGCCGCTTCGGCTGGCGTCAGGCTGGGGCATGGACAAGCACGCCCTGGCGCGGCTGGTCGAGGAGGCGCGGGTGAAATGGTCCGCGCCGGCGCCCAGCTACGGCGACGCGGAGATGACCAATTTCCGGCTGGGCCCGCTCGGCTAAGGCGGGCTCGCCGCCAGGGACCTACGCGCCCGCGAACTCGTCGGCCCGATAGCCCTGGAAATAGAGCAGCGCCGTCAGGTCGGCGTGATCCACGCGCGCGTCGGCCCGAGCCGCGACCACGGGCTTGGCGCGGTAGGCCACGCCCAGGCCCGCCGCTTCGATCATCGCCAGGTCGTTGGCGCCGTCGCCGATGGCCAGGGTCTGGGAAAGATCGATGGCCAGCTCCGCCGCCTTGTCCTTCAGCGCCGTCAGCTTGGCCTCACGCCCCAGGATCGGTTCGCCGACCAGGCCGGCCAGGAGGCCGCCGTTCTCGATCAGGCTGTTGGCCCGCTGGGTGTGGAAGCCGGCCGCCTTGGCCACCCGGCTGGTGAAGAAACTAAAACCCCCGGAAACCAGGGCGCAGCGGGCGCCGCCGGCGGACATCGTGGCCACCAGGGTCTTGGCGCCGGGATTGAGGGTGATGCGCTCGTCGTAACAGGCCTGCAGCGCCTTCAGCGGCAGGCCCTTCAGCATGGCCACCCGCTCGCGCAGCGCGCCTTCGAATTCCAGTTCGCCGCGCATGGCGCGCTCGGTGATGGCCGAGACCTCCGCCTTCACGCCGGCGAAATCAGCCAGCTCATCCAGGCATTCCTGGCCGATGATGGTGGAATCCATGTCGGCGATCAGCAGGCGTTTCCTGCGCCCCTCCCAGGGCTGGACGCAGACGTCGATGGGTTGGCCGGCCAGGGCCGTATCGATGGCGGCGCGCAGGGCGGCGACCTCGCCGCCCTCGACCAGGAGGTCCACGGCGCCCGGCCCCAGGATGCGGGGCTCCTTGACGCGGCCGCCCACGCCTGCGACCGCTCCCCCCACCGTCGGAATGGCGGCGGACGACGCCCGCGTATCGGGGCTGACAAGGGTAATGGCGAACAACATGGCGCCCCGCATCTGGCTGATCACCGGCCCCACCGCAAGCGGCAAGTCGCCCCTGGCCCTCGCCCTGGCCGAACGGCTGGGCGGCGAAATCGTCAATGCCGATTCCATGCAGCTCTACGCCGACCTGCGCGTGCTGACCGCGCGGCCCTCGGCGGAGGAGGAGGCGCGCGCGCCTCACCACCTGTTCGGGGTGGTGGACGGGGCCGACGGCTGGTCGACCGGCAAGTGGCTGCGCGCCTGCACGGAAGTGCTCGAGGGCATCGCCGCGCGCGGCCGCGACGCCATCGTGGTCGGCGGCACCGGCCTCTATTTCAAGGCCCTGACCGAGGGGCTGGCCGAGATTCCGCCGATCCCGTCGGCCTCGCGCGCCACCGCCACCAGCTTCTACCGCCGCGAGGGCGAGGGCGCCGTGCGCGACCGGCTGCTGAAGGGCGACCCCGTCAGCGAGGCGCGCATCGCGCCCGCCGACAAACAGCGGCTAATCCGCGCGCTGGAGGTGCTGATCGCCACCGGGCGCGGGCTTACCGACTGGCACAACGACCAGAAGCCGGCCCTGCCCGAGGGCAGCTGGCGCGCCGCCGTGATCGAGCCGGAGCGCGAGGGCCTCTATGCGCGATGCGACGCGCGGCTGGGTGAGATGGTGGAGGCCGGCGCGCTGGACGAGGTGGCGGCTTTGACTGCCCGCGGATTGGACGAGAACCTGCCGGTGATGAAGGCCGTCGGCGTGCGCGAATTCTCCGCCCATCTGAGGGGCGAGATCGACCTGGAGCGCGCCCTGACCCTGGCCCGCCAGGAGACCCGCCACTACGCCAAGCGCCAGCTGACCTGGCTGCGCAACCAGACGCCGGATTGGGACCGATTGCCCGCGACACTTGAAGATCAGCTGGCCGTGCTGACCTAGCAGCCGCGCTTGACGAATAAATGGGGACACGAACCCATTTTCGTTTGCTGGCAATGTTACCGCTCGGGCTTGGCCGGAAATGGGTTCATGTCCCCATTTATTTGAGCGCCACAGAAGGGATTTGTCATGACCGCCATCGCTGACCTGGCCGCCGCCATCGCCGAGCAGCTCAAGGCCCGGGGCGAGACCATCGCCGTGGCCGAATCTTCGACCGGAGGCCTGATCTCGGCGGCGCTGCTGGCCGTGCCGGGGGCCAGCGCCTACTACCGGGGCGGGGCGGTGGTCTATACGGCCAAGGCGCGGGCCGCGCTGATGGGCATTCCGCGTGAAGCGCTGGAGGGCATGCGCTCGGCCAGCGAGCCCTATGCCCTGCTGCTGGCCCGCACGGTGCGCGAGAACCTGGGGTCCGACTGGGGGATTTCGGAGACCGGCGCCTCGGGCCCCACGGGCAATCCCTACGGCGACGCGGCGGGCCATAGCTGCATCGCCCTGTCGGGGCCGCTGGAGGTCGCCATCACCATCGAGACGGGCGAAAACGACCGCGCCGCCAACATGGACGCCTTCACGGCCGGCGCGCTGGACCTGTTGCTGCGCGCCCTCACATCCTGAAAAGGGTCGTTTCTTGCGCCACGGCCCGCCTTGACGGATTCCCCGTAGCGTGGCATCTCTTCAGATGTGGATTTGGAGCAATACTCGTGCGCAGCCTGATCGTACTTATGGAGCGGCCGACCTCGGTTTGACGATCTCGTCACGCCGTTGCCGGTCGCATGCGCAGGGCCCCTCGAGGGCCTTTTTTCTTGCCCGCCATCCTAGCCCTCCTCCTGGACTGATCCGATGACCGCCTCGCAGAACACCAAAACCGCCCCCGCCGAAACGACCGGCCGCTCGATGACCGGCGCCGAGATCGTGGTCCGCGCCCTCGTGGACCAGGGGGTGACCACCCTGTTCGGCTATCCGGGCGGGGCGGTCCTGCCCATCTATGACGCCCTGTTCCATGAGCCGCGCCTGCAGCACATCCTGGTGCGCCACGAGCAGGGCGCGACCCATGCGGCCGAGGGCTATGCGCGCAGCTCCGGCAAGCCCGGCGTGGTGCTGGTCACCTCCGGCCCGGGCGCCACCAACGCCATCACCGGCATCGTCGACGCGCTGATGGACTCCATCCCGCTGGTGGTCATCACCGGCCAGGTACCCACCCACCTGATCGGCACCGACGCCTTCCAGGAGGCCGATACGGTCGGCATCACGCGCGCCTGCACCAAGCACAACTACCTGGTGAAGAACGCCGCCGACCTGCCGCGCATCATCCACGAGGCCTTCAAGATCGCCACCACCGGCCGCCCCGGCCCGGTGCTGATCGACATCCCCAAGGACGTGCAGTTCTCCAAGGCCGACTACTATGGCCCCGACGAGGTGACGTTCAGCCACGCCTATGCGCCGCGCACCAAGGGCGATCCGGCCAAGGTGGCGGAGGCCGCGGCGATGATCGCGCGCGCCAAGCGGCCGATCTTCTACACGGGCGGCGGCGTCATCAACGCCGGGCCCCGCGCCGCCGAACTGCTGCGCGAGTTCGCGGCCATGACCGGGGCTCCGGTGACCTCCACCCTGATGGGCCTGGGCGCCTTCCCGGCGGCCGACCCGGCCTGGCTGGGGATGCTGGGCATGCACGGCATGTATGAAGCCAACCACGCCATGCACGACTGCGACGTGATGATCTGCATCGGCGCGCGGTTCGACGACCGGGTGACGGGGCGCCTCGACGCCTTCTCGCCGGGCAGCAAGAAGATCCACATCGATATCGACGCCTCGTCGATCAACAAGAACGTCCGTGTGGACCTGCCCATCGTCGGCGACGCCGGTTCGGTGCTGGAAGACCTGATCGCCGCGTGGAAGTCGGCCGGCCATCAGCCGAACAAGGCCGCGCTGGACGATTGGTGGCGCCAGATCGACCATTGGCGGGCCAAGCAGTGCCTGCGCTATCGCGGCTCCGACACCGTCATCAAGCCGCAGCACGCCATCGAGCGGCTCTACGCCCTGACCAAGGACCGCGACACCTACATCACCACCGAGGTCGGCCAGCACCAGATGTGGGCGGCCCAGTTCTACCGCTTCCAGGAGCCCAACCGCTGGATGACCTCCGGCGGCCTGGGGACGATGGGTTACGGCCTGCCGGCGGCTGTCGGCGTGCAGCTGGCCCATCCCGGCAGCCTGGTCATCGACATCGCCGGCGAGGCGTCGATCCAGATGTGCATGCAGGAGATTTCGACCGCCGTGCAGTTCCGGCTGCCGGTGAAGATCTTCATCCTCAACAACGAGTGGATGGGCATGGTGCGCCAGTGGCAGGAGCTGCTGCACGGCGAGCGATACAGCCAGTCCTACAGCGAAAGCCTGCCCGACTTCGTCAAGCTGGCCGAGGCTTACGGCGCCACCGGCTTCCGCGTCGATGACCCCGCCGATCTGGACGCCACCATCCAGGCGATGATCGATGCGCCGGGGCCGGTGATCGTCGATTGCCGGGTGGAGAAGAACGAGAACTGCCTGCCGATGATCCCCTCGGGCAAGGCCCACAACGAGATGATCCTGGGCGACGTGGAAGACATGGGCTCCGTCATCGACGAAGCCGGGCGGCGTCTGGTTTAATGGATCTCATGACCACTCCCGACTCGGCTCAGCCCGCCTCCGCCTACGACCTTTCGCCCTCCACCGAGGTCGAGGGCGCCGCCACCTTCGCGCTGCTGGTCGACAACGAGCCGGGCGTGCTGCACCGGGTGGTCGGCCTGTTCGCCGGGCGCGGCTACAACATCGAAAGCCTGACGGTGGCCGAGACCGACAAGCGCAGTCACACCAGCCGCATCACCATCGTCACCCGCGGCGCGCCGCATGTGCTGGAACAGATCGAAGCCCAGCTGAAGAAGGTGGTGTCGGTGCGCAGCGTGCAGGACGTCACCCGCGATCCCAACGGCGTGGAGCGCGAGCTGGCCCTGGTGAAGGTGCGTGGGACGGGCACGGACCGGGTCGAGGCATTGCGGGTTTCGGAGATCTTCCGGGCCAAGGTGATCGACACCACGCGTGAGAGCTTCGTCTTCGAACTGACCGGCGCACCCGCCAAGATCGACAGCTTCGTGGAGCTGATGCGGCCCTTGGGCCTGGTGGAAATGTCGCGCACCGGCGTGCTCTCGATCGAGCGCGGCGCGCAGGGGATGTAGAGGCGCCCCCCACGTGGCTTCTCATGCGTTAGTGGCTCTCGACCAGAAACGGGAGTCACCCATGGCCGATCTCAGCCAGATCAAGGAACACGCCGAAGTCATCGGAGCGGATGGCGTGCATGTGGGCACCGTCGATTCCGTCGACGGCACGCGCATCAAGCTCACCAAGCAAAGCACCACCCACGACCACCACCACTGGATCGACGGCGGCCTTGTCGCCGATATCGAGGACGGCAAGGTGCGGCTGTCGGCCAACGGCGACGTGGCCGTGACCTTCGAGGAAGAGTCCTGACCGCCGGCGTTCACAAAAACGCTGATCGGCCAACGGCTTCTTCCTTTGGCCGCCTTTGGGCCCTATATTGAGCGGGTCAGGCCTCGGTCTGACTATGGAAATAAACGCGCGCGTAATAAGCGGACTGGACCCGGGTGCGATTCCCGGCGGCTCCACCAACATCTTCCCGGGTCATCGCCGGAAGCATGGGGCCGATCAGCATCGACAGACGTGTAAAGGTGTTTGCTTTTTCCCGGCATGGCTCACCGTTTCGGGCCTTTAAACTAAATGCGAACGATAACTTCGCTCAAGAGTTCGCCGTCGCCGCGTAATGCGGTTCTGGTAAACTCAGCCTAGAAGTCCTGCGGGTTTAGCATCCGTTGGCGGGGCCCGGAGGGAGCCTGGCAACAGAATCCCTCCACCTATCCCTCCCCTTTCACGCAAATCTGCACGCCGCGCGGCGTGCGCACTCTTGCGGCTGTGGCCCAGGCGGCTAGGGTCCGATCCAAGTAAGCACAGTATGGATCGCATGGCCGACGAAACGCCGACCGAAGACCTCATGCAATATGAGGCGATGGCCCAGGAGGCCCTGCGCGGGGTCATCAAGACCGCGCTGCGCAAGGTCACGGGCGGCATGCCTGGCGACCACCACTTCTACATCACCTTCAAGACCGGGGCGCCCGGGGTCGAGGGGCCACCGGAGCTGTTGGGCAAATACCCCGACGAGATGACCATCGTCATCCAGCACCAGTACTGGGACCTGGCCGCCGGCGAGACCTTCTTCTCGGTGATGCTGAAGTTCGGCGGCACGCCGCGCAAGCTGTCGATCCCCTACGCCGCCATCACCCGCTTCTATGATCCGAGCGTGCAGTTCCTGCTGCAGTTCGAGACCCAGGAGCCGGCGTTCGAGGAAGAAGCGGACGCCGAGGCCGAAGCCGACGGCCCCGCCGCCAAGGCCGATCCGCCCGAGGGCGGGGCCGAGGTGGTCTCCCTCGACCACTTCCGCAAGAAGTGACCGCGTGAGCGACACCGCCGCTCCCGAACCGCGCGTCTATAGCGACGACGAGCTGCTGGCGCGCTTTCAAAGCACCAAGAACCAGCCCCCCAGCTCGCGCACGCTCGGCTTCCGCATGACCCGCGTCAGCCAGGCGGACAAGGAGGTCGAGGTCGCCTTCAACGCCCCGGCCGAGATCGTCGCCAACCCCATGGGCCAGGTTCAGGGCGGCTATATCAGCGCCATGCTGGACGAATGCATGTCGGTGGCGGGGCTCGTCGCCTCGGGCATGACCCATGTGGTTTCCACCCTTGAGATGAAGACCAGCTATCTGCGGGCCGCCAAGCCCGGGGCCCTGCGCGGCGTCGGCCGCGTGGTCCGGCTGGGCCGCTCCATCGCCTTCCTCGAGGGCGAGCTCTATGACGACCAGGACCGGCTGGTGGCCAAGGCCACCGCAACCGCCCTGCCCACACCCTTCAAATCATTCAAATAGGATTTCAGCGCATGCGGCGGGGGCTCTCGGCACTTTTCGGTTTGGGGCTGGCCTTGCTGGCCTTCACCACGGCCCAGGCCAAGCCGGCTTACGGCGACTGGGTCGCCGTCGTGGTGGCGGGCGACTTCCACGCCCACTCGGGCGGGCCGACCGAGGCCTTCGACAACGCCCGGCGCGACGTCTCCGCCGAACTGGAGAAGCTGGGCTTCCAGCACCAGAACATCCGCCAGTTCTCGGTGCGCCCCGAACGCTATAGCGACACCAAGCCGGGCAAGACCGATCTGGAGGCCGTCTATACGGGGCTGAAGGAGCTGTCGGCCGCCTCGCCGGGCGGATGCCTGGTCTATTTCACCACCCACGGCGCGCCCCAGGGTATCGTCTTCGACGACAAGCTGCTGCCGCCGGACCTGATGGGCGAGGTCATCGACCAGGCCTGTCCCGGCAAGCCCAGCATCGTGATCATCTCGGCCTGTTTTTCCGGCGTCTTCGTGCCGATCCTGTCCAAGCCCGACCGCATGATCCTGACCGCGGCGCGCAGCGACCGCACCTCCTTCGGCTGCAGCGAGAGCGACAAATATCCCTTCTTCGACACCTGCTTCCTGAAGGAAGCGCCCAGCGCGCATGACTTCATTTCGCTGGGAACGGCCGTGCAGAAGTGCGTCGCCGACAAGGAGACCGAGACCGGCATGTCGCCGCCCTCCGAACCCCAGATGTCGATCGGCCCGGCCCTGGCCCCCGTGCTCCCGCTCTACAGCTTCCCACGAAGATAGCCGCCGCCTAGAGGTGGCGGGCGAAGTCCATCCGCTGGTCCAGGATGCGACTGACGTCGATGTCATCGCCACTGATGCGGTAGAAGATGACGTGCGAGCGGACGGAGAGCTTCAGATAGCTGGGCCGGATATCATTGCAGGCAAGTCCCGAACGGCGGCCTTGCGCCAAGGCGTCTAAAGCGACGTCTATCGCGCGCACATAGCTGTCCGCCTGATCGAGGCCCCAACGGTTTCTGCTGTAGCGCCAGATGGCTTTGAGGTCCTCGCGCGCGCGAGGCGAAAGCCCGTGTCGAGCCATCAGGCGGCGGCGTCTTCCGCGCGCATCTCGGCGATGAAGTCTTCGACATCAAAGGGCATGGAGGGTCCGCTGTTCTCCCCTTCGATCAGAGCGGCGCGCAGCGCTGACAGCCTGACCTCCTCTTCCTCCAGCAGGCGCAAGCCCGCGCGCACGACGTCGCTGGCGGAACTGTAGCGGCCGCCCGATACCTGCTCGTCAATGAAGGTCAGGAAATGGTCGTTCAAGCTGACGGAGGTGTTGCGGCTCATGGGCTTTGCTCCTTCGAACGAACAATACCAAGCCTTGGTACATTCCGCAAACAAGTGCGGCCTGTTCGTCTGCTTCCAACCGGCGGTCTGCCCTTCCGCCGGAACATGGTCTAGAAGGCAGATTCTTCTCGAGGGATCATCTTGCCGCGCCTAACCGTCAAAGCCGCCTTAGCCGGGGCCTGCCTCGCCGTGATCGGGCTGACCGCCAGCCTGGGCGTGGCCCAGGTCGTCGCCAACGCCACCGCACCCGCGCTCGCCCCCGCGCCCGTCGCCGCGCCGCCCGGCGTGCGCCTGGCGCCCGGCCAGCCGCTGCCGCCCGCGGAGCTGGAGGCCTATGTGGACGGCTTGGTGTCGGGGGGCATGTCGAGCGATCACATCGCCGGCGTCACCGTCTCGGTGGTCCAGAACGGCCAGGTCATCCTGAAGAAGGGCTATGGCGTGGCCAGCCTGTCGCCCACCCGCCCGGTGGATCCCGACCGCACCCTGTTCCGCCTGGCGTCCATCTCCAAGACCTTCACCTGGATCACGGTGATGAAGGAGGTCGAGGCCGGCCGCATCCGCCTGGACGGGCCGGTGAACCTCTATCTGCCGGAAGACCTGCGGGTGAAGGACCAGGGCTTCAAGCAGCCCGTGCGCATCCGCGACCTGATGACCCATACCTCGGGCTTCGAGGACCGGGCGCTCGGCCAGCTGTTCGAGAAGAACCCCGCGCGCGAACGCCCTCTGGCTCTCTACCTGCGCCAGGAAAGCCCGCGCCGGGTGCGCGAGCCCGGCCAGATGCCGTCCTATTCCAACTATGGCGTCGCCCTGGCCGGTGAGGCCGTGGTCAATGTCACCGGCAAGGATTTCGAGACCCTGGTCGAGGATGAGATCACCCGGCCGCTGGGCCTGACCCACACCACCTTCCGCGAACCGCGCGACGCCCGCCAGGGCCTGCCGGCCCCGCTGACCGGCCCGATGGCTGGCGACTTCTCCGACGGCTACCGCTGGTTCAACGGCGGCTTCGAGCGGCGTCCGCCCGAGTTCATCGGCCACATCGCGCCGGCCGGCGCCCTGTCCTCCACCGCCGGCGACATGGCCCGCTACATGATGCTGCTGCTGGGCGGCGGGACCCTGGACGGGGTGACCATCTATAACCCCAACACCGCCCAGGCCTTCGCCACCCCCCTGTCGCGCCCCCTGCCCGGCGCCACGGGCTGGAACGCGGGCTTCCAGGAGATCCGCCTGCCGGGCGGCGTCGCCGGCTTCGGCCATCGCGGCGTCTCGGTCTCCTTCCGCTCCAACCTGGTGATCGTGCCGTCGCTGGGCCTGGGTGTGTTCATCTCCACCAACACCGAGACCGGCGGCAAGTTGACCAAGCGGCTGCCGGAGAAGATCGTCGAGCGCTTCTACCAGCCCACGGCGGACGCTCCGCCCGCCCCCTCGCCCGACCTCTACGCCGAGCGTGGCCTCTATGAGGGCAACTACCTGACCACCCGGCGCGCCTATGGGCGGCTGGAGGGCTTCATCGACATGTTCGTGGCCGGCCAGCGGGTGCGAGCCACCCCCGACGGCTACCTGACCACGGCCGGCGAGGACGCGGTGCGTCGCTGGGTTCCCGTGGGCGGCGCCAACAGCGGCGTCTTCCGCAGCGTCGACAGTCCCGACCGGCTGGTCTTCGACGTGTCCCATGGCCGGGCCGGGCGCTTCGTGGCGGCCTGGGGCGGCGAGGCCTATGAGCGGGCCGGCCCCCTGTTCAGCCTGGGCCTGATGGAGACCATGGGCGTGCTGGCCATCGCGGCCGCCGTCTTCACCCTGGTGGGCCTGGGCCTGCGCGACCGGCGCGAGTTCCGCGAAACCCAGATGCAGCGCCGCGCCAGCCTGATGCAAACCACCCAGGCGGTGATGTTCATCGCCGCCATCGCCCTCTTCGGCCTGTGGGCGGCGGGCACCGGCGATCGCGCCCATGTGCTCTATGACTGGCCCGGCGGCTGGGTGCTGACGGCTTCGTCCCTCTCATTGGTCAGCTATGCGCTGGCCGTGGTGACCCTGATCCTGCTGCCCTTCGTCTGGCGCGGCGGGCGGCGCGTCGACAGCTGGACGGCCGGGCGCAAGCTGCGCTTCACCGCCACCACCCTGATCTTCTTCACCTTCGGCAGTCTTTTGGCCATCTGGGGGGCGATCCTGCCCTGGGTCGCCTGACCGCATCAGGAAAATGGGGAAAAGTCATTTCGCCCCATCGACGGTGTCACATTTGCAGTCTCACCCTCCTCGGCAGTGCTTGGGGTGCGTGGCGTGTCAAAAGAAGACGGGGCGGTATTCGGTTTCGCGGGCCTGTTCGCCTGGATGGCGGCGAGCGCCTTCTACCTGGCCTTCGGCGCGGGCCTGCTTGAGGCGGCCTTCTGGTTCTATGTGCTGAACGCCGGCCTGGCGGCGGGCGGTGTGGTGTTCGTCTTCCTGAGCGTCGCGCGCATTCGCCGCATCCCCAAGGGCCGCCGCATTGCGCCGGCCCTGATCTTCATCGCCCCCGGCCTGATCTGCGGCGCGACCACCCTGATCAACTTCGCCGGCCTGTGTCCCGGCGCCCAGCCTGCGAGCGTGGGCCGCTACGGCGCCTTCCTGGTGTTCGGCTATGCGCTGATGCTGGCGAGCGCCATGGAGCGGGCCGAGAAGAGCCTGGGCTAGAGCTTCCCCGGCCAGCGCGCGCGCGCCGTCTCATACAGGTCCAGGTCGGGCTGACCCGCCGCCGGAGGCTGATGCGGCGCCGCCAGCCAGCGCCGCGCCGCCGCCCATCCCAGGCAACCCGCCTTGGCGGCGTCGAGGCTGAAGAAGACCAGCCGGTGTGGCAGGTCCTGCAGCCCATTGTGCAGGGTGGTGATCTGCCAGACGGCCACGAGCAAGGCCTGCAGGATGAGCAGGGCCAGGCTCCAGCGCGCCCGGTAACGCCACGCCACCCACGCGAACACCGGCAGGCCGGCGATCTGGATGGCGTTGACCAGCCGCAGGGTTTCGCTGTCGGGTATGATCGCGGCCATGGCCATCACATAGACGGCGAAGTGGGCGGTGAAGATCAGGGCCGCCAGCCGAACGCCCCGGCCCCCTTCGAACAGCGCCAGGCCGATCACCACGGCGATCAGGTCGAACTCCAGACTCACCAGCATCCGCTAATCCTTCGCCCCGCCGCGGCGCGCCGCATCCGCGCGGTAGGCGTCGAAGGCGGCCTGGCCAGGAACCGGCGCCGGAGGTCCGGCGCTACGCAGCACCAGCGCCCAGGCCAGACAGGCCGTCTTGGCCAGCGACAGGGCATGGATCACCGGCGTCAAAATCCCGGACAGATCCGGGTGAAAGATCATCGCCATGTCGGCGGCCACATGCAGCGCCTGAAAGACCACCATCAATTTCAGCCATCGCGCCCTGTGACGCGACACCAGCCACGCCAGCCCCGCCAGCAGGGCGGCCTGGGGAAATGACGCCAGGACATAGTAGTGGGCCCCGGCGGGGCGGTGATGCGGCCACCAGGTCAGCGCCTCGGCGACCTGGATCGCGCCGCGCGCCACCATGAAACCCACGACCAGCCGCTCGTAGCGGCCCCCGCGCATCAACACGATGACGCCGACGATCACGGCCAGGATTTTCGGCAACGCGAGCAGCATGCCGCCTCAGCCTCCCATCTTCGTCACCCGGATGACGATCCGCTCGCGCTCGCCTGACCGGCGCTCGACCAGCAGGCGCGCCACCTGGGCGTCGTCGTGGAAGGCGTATCCCTTGATGGCGTCCAGCAGGGCCTTGGCCAGGTTGTCGAGGTCGAGCCAGGGCGGGTCGCCCACATATTCCATGCCGATCTCGACGTTGAAATCGCCCCAGGCCGGGCGCGAGCCGCGCCACGCCTTGCGGAAGAACTCGTAGATCAGGGGCTTGTAGTACTTGGCCTGGGTGGTCAGGCCATCGACCACCACCTCCATGACGCCCTCAGCCTCGCGGGCGCGGACCTTGCCGTGATGGGTCCAGTCGTCGTCCATCCGGGCGGGCTAGACCCGCTCCACCTTCACCGCCGTGCCGTAGCAGAGCACCTCGGTGATGCCGTCCATGATCTCGTTGGCGTCGTAGCGCACGGCGATCACCGCGTCGGCGCCGGCGCGGCTGGCGTGATTGACCATCAGCTCGTAGGCCTCCTGGCGGGCGTGCTCGGCGAGCTCGGTGTAGATCGACAGGTTGCCGCCGAAGATCGACTGGATCGCGCCGCCCAGGTTGCCGACGACGCTGCGCGAGCGGACGGTCACGCCCCGCACCATGCCGACGTGGGCGGTGATCTTGTATCCGGCGAGGTCGTTGGTGGTCGCGACGAGCATGGGTCTGGCTCCGGCTTGGACGCCAAACCTATATCGCCGCCCCGTTGCCGCGCAAAGGTTGCGGAGCTAGACCCGCCGCATCGCCACCTGGGACTTCAGTGATGACCGCCACGCGCACCGAAACCGACACCTTCGGCCCCATCGAGGTCGCCGCCGACCGCTACTGGGGCGCCCAGACCCAGCGGTCGCTGCAGAACTTCAAGATCGGTTGGGAAAAGCAGCCGATCCCCGTGATCAAGGCCCTCGGCGTCGTCAAACGCGCCGCCGCCGAGGCGAACCTGGCGCTGGGCAAGCTCGACTCGAAGATCGCCGAGGCCATCGTGGCCGCCGCCCAGGAGGTGATCGACGGCAAGCTCGACGATCATTTCCCGCTGGTGGTCTGGCAGACCGGCTCCGGCACC
>JAQGIP010000020.1 GCA_028291055.1 Caulobacter sp. | reverse complement strand
GCCAGCCGCGAAGGCCCCGGCGCCGTATGCGCCGTGTGGCCGAAGAAGGGGGCCTCGACCCCATTGTTGAACTTCTGGTCGTTCATCAACGCCACCGACTCGCCCTTGCCCAGCGCGTCCAGCAGTTCCCGCGCGCCGTCGCCGCCCTTGGGCGCGAACAGCCGCACGCCATAGCGGAACCGGCTCTTCTTGATCCGCTCGTCCACATAGGGGTTGTTGGCGGCGCGATAGGTCATCTGGCAGACGACGCCGCTGTCGACGATGGCGGCCGGCATCACCTCCCAGTTGGACAGGTGCCCGGAGACGAACACCGCCGGCTCCTTGTTGCGGGCGATCTCCCGCAGGCGCTCGGCGTTGACCATCTCGACCCGTCCCGTGGAGGGCCGGATGCGGTCCATCAGCGGGAACTCCGCGAAGGTGCGCCCCACATTCTCCCACTGGGCCTTGAGCATGGCCCGGTGCCAGGCCGCGTCCTTTTCCGGGAAGGCCAGCTTCAGGTTCCTGCGGGCCACCTCATGGCTCGGCGTCAGCGGTCCCAGCAGCCTGCACACCGCCCCCCCCATCCAGCTGGCCCAATCCACCGGAAGCAGCCGGAAAAGGGCCGTGAAGAGGTCGAACCCCAGGGCCTCCAGCCGCCAAAGCAGGTCCTGGCCAGGCGAAATGCGCTTGTCATCCATGGCGCTTAAGTAGGCGCGGAGGGCGCCTGCGCGCAACGGTCGCGGCGCCCCCACACTCAAGGTTGTGGTGAACCGTAACCGGTCGGTTAACGTAAGTAGAACGGCGCCTGCGCACGGCGTTCATTCACCGTACAGGTGGTCTGAGATATTAAGCTTAACCATGACCAAGACTTTCTCGCCCGGCACGCGATCTGCAACTCGCCTTTTGTCTTACCACCAGGCTGTTCTGTTCTGGCACAGCTTGAATAATCAGAAGGACGAGGGGTGATTTCCATGTCCATGGGCAACGATAGTATCGACGTGCATCTCGGCAAGCGCCTGCGCCGCCGCCGCCGCCTGCTTGGACTGACGCAGCAACAACTCGCCGGTTCGGTGGGCGTGCGTTTCCAGCAGATCCAGAAGTATGAGTGCGGCGCCAACCGCATCTCCGCCGCCCGCCTGTGGCAGCTGTCCGAAGCGCTGGAAGTTCCGGTCGGCTATTTCTATGACGGCCTGTCGGATGCGGAACGCACCCAACAGCGCGCCGAGGAAAACGAAAGCGGCGGCGAGATGTTCGCGCGCAAGGAAACCCTCGACCTGATCCGCGCCTACTACCAGCTGGGCGAGCGTCCGCGCCGCCGTCTGCTGGACCTGGCCAAGAGCCTGAACGGCGGCGACCACGAAGCGGCCTAGGACGGCCTTCCCTCCTCTTTACGGGGAGGGTGGCGAGGCGAACGCCGAGACGGGTGGGGAATTGGTTATGCGGCCGGGGCGCGGCGTCAGTATGCGCCCCTTTGAAGGCTTCACCTTCGAACGTGGGGAGCCGCATATTCAGTACCCCACCCCTCTCTTCCTCCACCGCTCGCGGGGGAGGTGTCGGCGAATGCCGACGGAGGGGGCATCGGGCGATCGATCTGAATGGGTGATGGCTGTCGGGCGCTGCTGGCCCCCTCCGTCCGCATGCGCGGACACCTCCCCCGTTCACTGCCGTTCACGGTGGAGGATGGTTTGCGCAAATGGCGGAACCGGCCTATCCCGGCCCCATGCTCAGCACCGACACCCTGACCGAGCTCGACGCCTTCCTGGTCGAGTTGAACCGCGCCTCCTCGGCCGCCATCCTGCCGCTGTTCCGCGGCGATAGCGGCATGGTCGACAAGGGCGGGGCCGCCGGCTTCGACCCGGTCACCGAAGCCGACCGCGGGGCGGAAGCGGCCATCCGCCGGCTGATCCTCGAGCGTTATCCGACGCATGGGGTGATCGGCGAGGAATATGGCGAGGACCAGCCGGACGCGGAGTTCGTCTGGGTGCTGGATCCCGTCGACGGCACGCGCGCCTTCATCTCCGGCCTGACCGGCTGGACCACGCTGATCGCGCTGCGGCACGAAGGCCGTCCCGTGCTGGGATCGATCGGCCAGCCCTATATCGGCGAACTGTTCATCGGCTCCCAGGGCCTGGGCTCGCGGCTGATGTCGCGGGGGCAGAGCCGGGTGTTGAAGACGCGCCCCTGTCCCGATTTCAGCACGGCGCTGATCGCCACCACCGATCCGGAAGCCTGTTTCAATCCGGATGAATATGCGGCCTGGCGCGCCTTGCGAAAGGCCACGCGGTTGGCGCGCACCAGCCAGGATGCCTATGGCTATGCCATGGTGGCTCTCGGAACCATGGATATCGTGGTGGAGTCCGGCCTGAAGTGCTGGGACCTGGAAAGCTGCATCCCCCTGATCGAAGGCGCGGGCGGGCTGGTCACCGACTGGCGCGGCCAGACCATCGGCAAGGACGGCGGCCAGATGATCGTGGCCGGCGACCGCGCGGGGCTGGAGGCGACGTTGGCGATTGTTGAGACGGCGGCGCGGTGAGGCGTCGGCGCAGGCGTAAATAAGGGGACACTATACTTAATTCGGCCGGCGCAGGGTCCGCTTTAGAGTCGCCTTGCGAATTAAGTATAGTGTCCCCTTATTTACGCCCCTTACGCCCCCACGATCTCCCAGAGCGCGTCGAAGGCCTGCCAGAAGACGGCGCGGAGGGGGTCGGTTTCCATGAGGATCTCGTGGAAGGAGCCCTTCACCTCGATCAGGCGGCCCTTTTTCAGGCGTTTGACGAGGGTGTTTTGGGCGGGGTTGGAGACGCGGTCGTCGAGTTCGGCCTGGAGGATGGTGATGGGGATGTCGATGGCTTCGACGCCCTTGGAGCCTTTGAGCCAGGCGCTCAATGCGAAGGCGGAGTTGAGCCAGCCCCAGGTGATGTTGCCGATGGCCAGTTCGGGGTCGGCCTTCAGCAGGGCGGCGTAGCGGTCGTAGCGGGCGCGGTCGTGGCCGAGGCCTTCGGTCTCGAAGCTGAGGCTCGAGGGGTCGCCGCGGGCGCCGAACAGGAATTTGGTGCGCAGCGGGCTGTGGGCCGCCGTCCAGGCGATGGCGCGGCTTTGGGCGTAGGGCCGCCCGCCGGTGTTCACGGCGATCATCGGGGCGGTGAGGATGGCGCCGGCCAGGCGTTTTTCGCCTTTCGCCAGGGCGGCCAGGGTCAGCACGCCGCCCATGGAATGGCTGACGGCCACCCAGGGCTTGGGCAGCCGGCTCTCGAAATGATCGAGCAGCAGGCTGTAATCCTTGACGAAATCCTTGAAGCCGTCGGCGTGGCCCTTGAGGCGCACCTCCAGCAGGCGGGGCGAATAGCCCTGCCCTCGCCAGTCGTGGACCAGGACGACCAAGCCGCGATCCAACAGATCCTGGACGACCTCGAAATACTTTTCGATCGGTTCGGTGCGGCCGGGGCTGACGATTGCAGTGCCCTTGGGGGCCGAGCCCTTCGCAACGCCCTCAGGCGTAAATAAAACGGCGCGGAGGGTGAGCCCCCCCGCGCCGCTGAACCACTCAGCCGTCCCATGATCCGGAACGGGCGCCTCGGGTATCGCCACCAGAGGCGGTGAGCTCATTACTGCATCTTGGCGAACAGGGCGCCCATCTTGGGCTGCAGGGACATGGCGAGGCCCATGTCGGACAGCTTCAGCTTGCCGGACATGAAGGCCATGGTGGCGTCCAGCTTGCCCTGGCCCATGGCGATCAGGTCTTCCATGGAGATGGTCATGGTCAGATCGGCGGGGCTGTCTTCGTTGGTGACCGTGCCACCGTCGATGAAGACGAAGCCTTCGCCCTTCAGGTCGAATTTCAGGCTCTTGCCGAGACCGGAGTCGGTTCCGACGGCCGCTTTGACGCGGTCGGTAAGTTCTTGCAGCTGGCTCATGGAGGGCTCCCTGTTTTCCTCGTTAATCCCCGATAGCTTGGCGGTGATGCGCGGGCAAGTGAACAGTGTTTGGATGGGGGAGAAAGGGCGACGTAGGGGAAGCTACTTCGCGGGCGCGAACGCCAGCCGTGACGGGGCCTTCACCAGCCTGACCTTGACCGCGCCCTTGACCACGAAGGGGTTGTAGCTGGCGCTCCCGCGCACGATGCCGAGGGGCTGGGTGGAGCCGTTGGGCATGACCGCCACGCCGGACGGGGCGCCGATGCAGACGATCTGGGCCATCTTGGGCGCCACCAGGGCCATGGCGCCGGCGGCCTTGGCGATCACGCGGTTCACCTCGTCGATGGAGCGGGCCAGTTCCAGCGCCTCCATCTCCTGGGCCGGATGCATGGCGGGGCCGAGCTCCAGGCGCACGCCCATCTTGGCGGTGGCGTCGAGGTTGAAGGCCACCTTCACCCCACCCTGCAACTCGGCCAGGTTGGGGATGCGCAGCAGCCGGCCGTCGGCGCCGATGGGGGCGGCGGTGCGGCGTCCGTCGGCGGTGACGAACCAGGCCAGCACGCCCTGGGCCGGCTTGCCGTCCTTGATCAGGAAGTAGTCGAGGCGCACGCGGGAGCGCTCAGTGGGCGGGACCTTCAGGAAGGGTTCCAGATAGGCGTAGATCTTGACGGCGGGGACCAGCTTCTCGTCGGCCAGGGCGGGGCGCGCCATCAACAGGGCGGCGGGCGCGGCCAGCAGGGCGCGGCGGGCGATCAGGTTGCTCATCGGGGTCTCACGAACCTCAGGGTCATGCGATCACTCTCGCCGATCGCGTCATAGGTGGTGTGGTCGAAGTCGGGGCGCGCGGGCTCGCCCCGGGGCGCGGACAGCCGCGTGGGCGGCAGGGTCCAGACGCCGAAGGGATGGTCCTTGGTGTCCTTCGGATTGGCGTTGATCTCGCTGTCGCCGTCGAGGACGAAGCCGGCGTCCTTGGCCAGGCGCACCACATAGGCCTGTTGCACATAGCCGTCCTTGGCCAGCAGGTCGGGCAGGCCGCCGGCGTCGGCGCGGTGTTCTTCGACGCCCAGAACGCCACCGGGCTTGAGCGCGGCGAAGGCGTCCTTGAAGGCCTTGTCGACGATGCCGGCGGCCATCCAGTTGTGGATGTTGCGCGCGAAAAGAACGAGGTCGGCCGAGCCGGCCGGCGCGACCGGGCCGCTGGTGGCCCCGAAGCGGGTCAGCTCCACCGCACCATAGAGGTCGGGCTTGTCGGCCATCTTGCGGGCGAAGCCGTCGACGGCGGCCTTGGCTTGCGGTTCGGCGGTGGGGTCGTCGATCTGCAGGTTGGCTTCGTAGAGGCGGCCGCCCGTGGCGGTCAGGAAGGGGCCGATGATGTCGGTGTACCAGCCGGCGCCGGGCCAATATTCGACCACCGTCATGCCGGGGGCCAGGCCCCAGAACTTCAGCGTCTCCAGGGGGTGGCGGTATCTGTCGCGGGCACGATCGGGCTCGCGGCGCCAGTCGCCGGCGATGGCGTCTTCCAGCGTCCTGGGCCCCTTGCGCGCGGGCGCGCCGTCCGGCGCCTTGGCGCGGCAGGCGACCAGCGCGCTGGTCGAGGCCGCCAGCAGCGTGCGCCGGGACCATTGGGCCGGCAATTGGCTCATGCGCTCGCCATTGGATAACCCGCCCCCGAAGCGTGCCTGACCGGCTTAGACCGCCAGACGGGTGGGGTCAAAACAAGGCATGGAACTTTGATTTTTCGCCCCTTGAACGTCCGAAAACCGCCACCACCTATCGTCTCGACGGCGCCGATCCCGGGCCGTCCCGGACAGTCCGAGGCCTGAACAGGCTCGGATGCTGGCTCCGGTTCCATGATGCAACCTTGCTTATGCAAAGAAGGATGTTGACCATGCGTACGACCGATTTCGCCCCCCTGTACCGCTCCGTCGTCGGCCTCGACCGGCTGGCCGCCCTGCTCGACAGCGCCGCCCAGCAGGACAGCGCCTCGGGCTATCCGCCCTATAATATCGAGCGCACCGACGAGAATGCCTATCGCATCGAGCTGGCCGTCGCGGGCTTCAAGCCCGAGGAACTCGACATCCAGGTGAAGGAGAACCTCCTCACCGTGACCGGCCGCAAGAGCGCCAACGACGAGCCGCGCAAGTTCCTCCATCGCGGCCTGGCCGAGCGCAACTTCGAGCGCCGCTTCCAGCTGGCCGACTATGTGGTGGTGACCGACGCGGCGTTGGCCGACGGCCTGCTGTCCGTCAGCCTGAAGCGTGAGCTTCCCGAAGCGCTGAAGGCGCGCAAGGTGGAGATTTCCACCAGCGTGCAGCCGAGCCTGATCGAAGGTCAGAAGGCCGCATAAGCCTTCAAGGCATCGGAGCGATCCGAGAGGGCGGCGCAGCGATGCGCCGCCCTTTTTCCATCCTCCACCGCAAAGCGGCAGCGTGCGGGGGAGGTGTCGGCGAATGCCGACGGAGGGGGCAAGCTGAGCAAGCCCATCCGCCCTCCTTGATTTTCTGGCGAAGTATGCCCCCTCCGTCCGCATGCGCGGACACCTCCCCCGTTCGCTTCCGATCACGGTGGATGATGGGTTAGTCTTCCAGCCCCACCACGTTGGTGATGTCGGCGCCCGCCAGGCTGCGTTCGTCGATCCTGGCGCCGGTGAGATCCGCGCCGCGCAGGTCGGCGCCGTCGAGCAGTACGCCGGTCAGGTCGGCGCCGCGGGCGATGGCATAGCGCAGCTTGGCGTTTTCCAGGTGGGTGGGATTGGAGCGGTTTCCGCCCAGCGGCAGCGGGCCGAAGCAGGCGTTGGTGAGGTCGGCCTTGGTGAGGTTGGCTCCGGTGAGCCGCGCGCCGCGCAGGTCGGCGCCGCGCAGGCTCACGCCGCGCATGTCGGCGCCCTCCAGATTGGCGCCCTGAAGGTGCAGGTCCGACAGGTTCATGCCGACCAGGCAGGCGCCCTTGGCGCTGAGCAACGAGAGCTTGAGGCGCGCCATATGCTCGCCGAGCGGGCGGAAGTCGGCGCCGTCGAGGCGGGCGGGCACGCCGCTCTTGCCGCCGGTGGTGACCCAGTGGTTGTTCGCGACCAGGGCGCGCAGCAGGTCGGGCGCGCGGGCGATGGCGTCGTCGGAGGGGGCGGCGACCATGTGGCCCATCTTGGCGCCGGTGGTCTTGGCGGAGGAGACGTCGACGCCGCTCATCACCGCGCCCTCGAGATTGGCGCCTTCCAGATTGCAGCCGGCCACGGCGGCGCCCTCCAGATTGGCGCCTTCCAGGTTGGCTTCCTTCAAGTTGGCGCCGGTCAGCTTGGCGCCCTTCAGCGAGCAGTCGGTGAAGTCGGCGGCGAAGGCGTGGGCGTTGTCGAGCTGGGTGTCGGCCAGGGTGGCGCCCTGGAGGTTGGCGTGGCCGATGTCGCCGGCCCGCTTCTGGTGGATCAGCGAATTCAAGCCCTTGCGCGGATGCGGCACGGCGATCTGGCCTTCGCGGAAGTCGGCCTGGGTGAGGTCGGCGCTGGCCAGGTTGGCCCCGCGCAGGCAGGCGCCGCGCAGGTCGGCGCGGATCAGGACGGCTTCGCGCAGGTCGGCCCCGCGCAGGTCGCAGCCGAACAGATTGGCCCGTTCCAGGCGGGTTCCCACCATCTTGGCGCCGTCGAAGATGGAGGCGGAAAGGTCGGCGTCCGACAGGTTGCGGCCGGTGAAATTCAGGCCGGAGAGGTCGAGGAAGCGGGTCGACAGGCCCTTGCCGCCCGGCTTGCCGGCGATGAAGCGCTCATGGGCGGTGATCATCACGTCCAGCTCCGCCTGGCTGATCTTCTTGCGTCCTGCCAGGCTTGCCGTCGCGCCGCTCATCATTCCCCCGAATGCCGTTCGACGAACACTAACCCGCCGCGTCCCACCGAACGGTTAAGGACGAGGCGGAATGTCGCGGCTGTCGTTATGAGTGTGTGGATAATTGAGTAGTTACCACCAGCTGTGGCGAGGCCCCGGAACGCTAGCCCGGGCGCGATCCGAGCCCGTGGGCGCCTTCGCGGATGGCGCCGGTGAAATCGGCGTCCTTGATGGTCGCGCCGGAGAAGTTGGCGCGGCTGATGTCGCTGCCGGCCATGCGCGCGCCGCGCAGGTCGGCGCGGGTGAGGTCGGCGTTCTTGAGGATGGCGCCGGTCAGGTCGCAGGGCAGCAGGCGTTCGGGCCCGATCATCAGCGGACCCAGCTGGGCGTCGCGCAGGTCGGAGCCGGTCAGCTTGGCGCCCTTCAGGCGCGCGCCGCGCAGGTCGGCGCGGCGCAGGTTGCAGGCGCGCAGGTCGGCGTTTTCCAGGTGGGCGCCCTGAAGCTGAACCCCCTCCATCTCCAGGCCGTAGAAGGTGGCGCCCTTGGCCGACAGGGCGGTGAGGTTGAAGCCGCGCAGGGATTTGAGGTTCCTGAGGTCGGCGTTGTCGAAGATCGACGGGCTGCCCTCCACGCCGCCGGTTTCGCACCAGCGGGCGTGGTCGTGGATCATCTGTTCGAAGGGCAGGTCTTCGAGCGCCTTGCCCGACGGCTTGTCGGTCAGCGCGCCGGCCATGGTGGCCTCGTCCACGGTCCAGGCGAAGGTCTTGGCCCCGATCAGCACGGCGTCGGTGAGGTCAGCGCCCGACAGGTCGGCGCCCGACAGGTCGGCCCCGGCCAGGTTGCAGCCGGTCATGTTGCACTGCTTCAGGTTCGCCCGGACCAGCTTGGCGTCCTTGAGGATGGCGTCGGTGAAGTCGGCGCGCACGGCGATGATGCCGCTCATCCTGGAGCGTTCCAGGTTGGCGCCCACCAGGATGGTCTCCTGGGCCTGGGCGGCGCGGTTGGTGTGCTCGATCATCTTGTAGCCGGCCTTGGAGTCGGCCGCGGCAATCGAGCCCTCCCTCAGGTCGCATTCAAAGAGGTCGGCGCCGGTCAGGTTGGCGCCGCGCAGGCTGGCGCCGCGCAGGTCGGCCCGGCGCAGGGAGGCTTCGGTGAGGTTGGCGTTCTGCAGGTCGGCGCCGAAGAAGGAGGCGTTGTCGAGGCGCGCGCCGACCAGGTTGGCCTCGCCCAGCAGGGCGCCGGTGAAGTCCGCGTCGCAGAGGTTGCGGCCCATGAACTTCAGGCCCTGGAGATCGCAGAAGTTGAAGACCGCCCGCGCGCCGCCCATGCGCGCCGACCACAGCCGATCATGCTTGACGCAGATCAGGTCAACTTCCTGTTGAGTCAGGCGACGGTAGCGGTCACTCGTCGCCGGCTGGGCGGCCATGGCTGGAACTCCCCGGCAACAACTCCGGTCCCGGTAGCTATGCGCGACGGGGGATTAAGGTTGTCTTTCCAGAGGCTTGTAGCTCAAGACCGCCGCCGCTTCGCCCGCCAGCAGGCCCAGCTCCACCGGGATGCCGGCTGCCGCGAGACGCTCCGCGCCCTGGCCCGAGGCATAGGGAGAGGCGTCCTCGCAGGCCACCACCACCCTGGCGACACCGGCGGCGGCCAGCAGCTCCGAACAGGACTTGCCGCCCTTCGAACGCGCGCCGCAGGGTTCGAGGGTGACGTAGGCCGTGGCGCCCCGCGCGGCCTCCCCGGCCATGGCCAGCGCCTGCTCCTCCGCGTGAGGCCGGCCGCCGGGGGCGGTGGCGCCCTGCCCCACCACCACGCCATCCGCCACGATCACGCAGCCGACCGAGGGGTTGTCGGCGGTCAGGCCGACGTTGGGGGTGGCCAGCGCGATGGCTTGGCGCATGTGGGCTTCATCGTGTTCCGGCACGGGCAGCTCCCTGAGGAATAAATGGGGACACGAACCAATTTCCGGCAACCGCCCAGGCCACATCCGCGACCTTGGCCGGAAAATGGTTCGTGTCCCCATTTATTCCGCCACGGCTTTCGCGGGGATGAGCGGACGTTTGAGAGGACTAGGAGACGCTAGGCAGCGCTTGCGCCCGGCTCTCGTCCAGGTATCGCGCGGCCGTCGGCTTCAGCGATCCGTCCAGCTCGATCAGCAGCGGGTTGCCGGTGGGGATTTCCACGCCGACGATGGCGTCGTCCGGCACGCCGAACAGGAGTTTGACGATGGCGCGCAGGGAGTTGCCGTGGGCGGCGACCAATACCGTCTCGCCGGCCGCGAGCTTCGGTGCGATCTCGGCGGCCCAGTAGGGTTCGACGCGCTCCAGCGTGGTCTTCAGGCTCTCGGTGTCGGGCAGCTTGGCGCCCGCATAGCGCGGATCCGACGCGAAGTCGTAGTCGCCGCCGGGGGCCAGGGGCGGCGGAGGGACGTCATAGGAGCGGCGCCAGATGTGGACCTGGTCCTTGCCGTGCTTGAGTTCGGTCTCGGCTTTGTTGAGGCCGGTCAGGCCGCCGTAGTGGCGCTCGTTGAGGCGCCAGTCGCGGATGGTGGGGACGTTGGGTTGGCCGGCGGCGACCAGGGCGATCTCGCAGGTGCGGATGGCGCGGGTCAGGACCGAGGTATAGGCGATGTCGAAGGTGACGCCGGCGGCCTTGAGCAGTTCGCCGCCCTTTTGCGCCTGGGCCTCGCCCTCGGCGGTCAGGTCGACGTCCACCCAGCCGGTGAAGCGGTTTTCGAGGTTCCACTGGCTCTGGCCGTGGCGGAGGAGAACGAGCTTTGACATGGACGGACCGGCTAGGGGCTCGCGCCCGCGCCGTCAAGAGCGCCCCCTCCGGCCCTTTGGGCCACCTCCCCCCGTCTTCGCTTTCGCTTGCGGGGGAGGACTTGCTATACCCCCGCCATGCGCGACCGCTTCCTCCTGCCGCTGATGGTGCTCACGGGCCTGGGCATGATCGCCCTTTCCATGGTCTGGCCGCAGGGCCAGGGGGCGCCGTCGCCCGCGCCCTTCACCAAACCGCTGGCGCCGCTGGAGGCGCCGGAGGCTGCGACGCCCGCGCCGAGCTTCGATCCCCTGCGCGCGATGTCCCAGCCCGAGCCGAAGAAGGCCGAGCCCCAAAAAGCCGAACCGAAAAAGCCCGCCGCCAAGACCCCCGCCAAGCCTGGCGATCTCGGCCTGAGGCCCGCCCAATGAGCGCGGCGTTCGACGCGGTCGCCTCCGCCCGCCGCACCCTGGCCATCGAGACCGAGGCGCTGAGCGCCATGGCCGCCGGCCTGGGCCCGTCCTTCGCCGAGGCGGTGGAGACCCTGTTCGCCTGCAAGGGCCGCATCGTGTGCACCGGCATGGGCAAGTCCGGCCATGTGGCGCGCAAGATCGCCGCCACCCTGGCCTCCACCGGCAGCCCCGCCATGTTCGTCCACCCGGCCGAGGCCAGTCACGGCGACCTGGGGATGATCGGCGCCGACGACACGGTGCTGGCCCTGTCGCGGTCCGGCGACGTGCGCGAGCTGGCCGACGTGATCGCCTATGCCAACCGCTTCGCCATTCCGCTGATCGCCATCACCGTCAATGCGACCAGCCAGCTGGGCGCGGCGGCCAACATCCTGCTGCAACTGCCCGACGCGCCGGAGGCCACCGGCGAGGTCAATGCGCCGACCACGTCGACCACCCTGCAGATCGCGCTGGGCGACGCCCTGGCCGTGGCGCTGCTGGAACGGCGCGGCTTTACGCCGAAGGATTTCCACGTCTTCCACCCCGGCGGCAAGCTGGGCGCCATGCTGCGCACCGTGGGCGACCTGATGCACCGGCTGGAGGAGGCGCCCCTGGTGGGCGAGGCCACCCCCATGCCCGAGGCCATCCGCGTGATGACCGAGCGGCGGCTGGGCATCGTCGGCGTCACCGGCCCGGACGGCGCCCTGATCGGCGTGGTCACGGACGGCGATCTGCGGCGCAACTTCCACGGCCTGGAAACCCGCAGCGTCGGCGAGGTGATGACCCGCAACTTCAAGTCGGTCACCGCCGAGACCCTGGCCGGCGAGGCCGCGCGGATGATGAACGAAAGCCGCATCACCGTGCTGTTCGTGGTCAAGGACGGCCGGCCGGTGGGCGTGCTGCACGTCCATGACGTGCTGGGCGCGGGCGTGGTCTAGGGCCCGGATGACCTCCCCCCATACCGCTCGTCCCGACGAAAGTCGGGATCCATAGACCGCGGAAAGGTTGGGCGACGCGAAAGGTGCATGCCCGCGCGCCCGCACGCGGCCTCCGGGGTAATCACCGGACTCCCCATGAATCCCGACTTTCGTCGGGATGAGCGGAGATAGGAGGCGTCTCGCGCCGGACTATCGGTCAGATTGTATTCTGAAATCCTAGGTATTATCGGGTCGGCGAACGACGTCGGAGGGCGCGGGTGCGTAGCCGCCCCCATTCCACCCCGCGCCGATCCATGGTCCAGTCTTCCAGCGTTCCGGCCTGTCTCACCGCCCCGTTCGATGGCGGACAAGAGGAGCTTCGCGATGCCCCAAGACGTCATCAACCACATCCCGGTGCTGATCGCCGCCGTGGGCGCGCTGGGCATCGCCGCCTTCGGGGTGGTCGAGGCGCTGGGCAAGAGCCTGTTCGTGTTCGACCTGCCGGGCGGCAAGAAGGCGGGGCTGCCCTATGTGGGCTTCGCCAAGATCGATCCCCTGCTGAAGCTGGTCGATCCGGCCATGCGCGCCTCCTATGGGGACGCCTACCGGGACATCCTGCTGCAGCAATACCGGGCCGGGCGGGGCAAGGGCCAGGCGCCGGAGACCATTCGCCAGGGCGTGCGGCTGGGCCTGCCCTTCCTGGATATGGAGGCCGCCACGCGGGTGATCGCCAATCTGTGGGGCCTGCCGCCCGAGGCCGCCGCCCAGCTGGCCGCCGCGCTGACCAACCGCCAGCCGCCGCGGCCGTCTTCGAGGGCCGCCGCGCCCGACGATCCCTCGCAGGCCCAGGCCCTGGCGGCGCGCTTCGCCACCGCGCTGGATACCCGCGTGCAGGCGGCCTTCGACATCGCCGACGCCGTCTATCAGACCCGCGCCCAGCTGTGGGCCGCCGTGATCGCCATCGGCCTGTCCCTCGGCTATCAGGCCGCCACCAACGACTGGACGGCGGTCCCCAGCTTGAAGACCCTCGGCGACTGGTCCGTCGCCCTGCTGGTGGGCCTGGTCGCCGTGCCGCTGGCGCCCGTCGCCAAGGACCTGTCGAGCTCGCTGTCCGACGCGCTGGACGCGCTGGGCAAGCTGCGCGGCGGCGGCAAGTAGACCGCCATGCCGCTCTATTTCCTGTCCTTCCGCGACATCCTCACCACCAGCGTCGGCGTGACGGCGGGCGAGGTCTATTCGCTGCCGGGCGCGGGGCCCGCCACCGCCTGGCCCACGGCCAGGCTGGCCGGCGCGGACTGGGTGCCCTGGGCCAATGTGGCCAACATCTTCCGGGGCAGGCGGGTCTGCTTCGTGATCCACGGCTTCAACGTCAACACCGGCGCGGGGATCAGGAGCTGCGGGCCCATGGCCCAGGAGTTCGCGGGCCTGGGCAAGCTGGCCATGAGCGTGGCCGCCGCCGACGTGGTGGTGCCGGTGCTGTGGCCCGGAGACGGCCTGATCGGCTGGAGCTGGTTCAACGCCTTCCACACCGCCGAGACCACGGGGGCGCGGTTCGCCGACTTCCTGCTCAGTTCCGCTGTCCAGGCGTCGGAGGTCTCCTTCGTCAGCCATAGCCTGGGCGCGCGGGTGGTGCTGGAAACCGTCGCCCATACGGTGGCCAGGCGGCCCGACTTCCCCTTCGACACCGCCGTGCTGACGGCGGCGGCGGTGGACGACAATGCGCTGGATTCCCCCGACTTCGCGGCCGCCACCAAGGCCTTGCGCCGCATCGTCATCCTGTCGTCGATGAAGGACGATGTGCTGAAAAACCTGTTCACCATCGGCTCGGCCGTCGAGGGCGCGCTGTGGTGGAACTACAAGACCACCACCCGGGCGCTGGGCCGCTTCGGCCCCGCCTTCAAGGCCGGCTCGCCGGGCCCCGCCAAGACCGAGTGGTATGAGATCAAGCCCGGCATCGGCCAGGACCACGGCGACTATCTGCCGGACGGCGCCAAGGCCGTGCCGCCCCTGCCCAACGGCTGGAGCGCCAAGCGCCAGGACGTCGGCGAATTCTGCCATGACGTGTTCGACGCGCTGGCCTTCACGCCCAATCAGAAGGGCTGGGGGGCGGACCACACGGCCGGCTTCCGGCCCGGCTGGCCGCCGAAGTTCTGAGGGGGCGGGGATCCAGGCCTTTTAGCCAGGGGTGGCCGATACGGGTGACCGGTCGGGGAGCGAAGCGGAGGGCCGCTGATGCCCGAAGAATTTGTCCACGACCACACGAACCACACCAACGCTATCCTGATGCGATGGGGGTGTGGTTGGCGGGGATTTGATTATCGACTGCGTCGATGAAGACCGGAGCCTGTCAGGAAGGCGTTGGTGTGGTTCGTGTGGTTCGTGGACAATTCTACCGGCGCTGAGGGCTGCGCCGACAGTGGCCACACTTCGTAATGACCGGACCTATGGGCCTTGCCTGCGCAGCCAAAAAGCCTGGATCCCCGCGTTCGCGAGGATGAGCGGATGTTTTGGGGGACTATTGTTGCTGAGTCAGCCCCTTGGCGCGCGCCCAATCCGGGGCGCTGAAATCCGCGCCAACCGGGCCAAATCCCGAAAGTTTCACGCTTCGCACATGCGTTCGGGGTTTCTCGGCGTTATAGCCTCCCGGCATACCCAGCATGAGCGAGCGCCTGATGTTCCACGTCCCCCGCACCGACCTCGTCCCCAACACCGCCGACTATGAGAACGAGCCGCTGATCAAGGCGACCGGCTTCCGCGAGTATGACGCGCGCTGGCTGATGGGGCCGGACCTGAACCTGCTGGGGCTACAGGCGCTGGGCCTCGGCATGGCGACGCTGTTCCATGAGATGGGCCAGACCAAGGTGGTCACCGGCCACGACTTCCGCAGCTATTCGGTGTCGGTGAAGCAGGCCGTGATGCTGGGCCTGATCAGCGGCGGCATGGAGGTGCACGACATCGGCCTGGCGCTCTCGCCGATCGCCTATTTCGCCCAGTTCGACCTGGATATCCCCTGCGTGGCCATGGTCACCGCCAGCCATAACGAGAACGGCTGGACCGGCGTGAAGATGGGCGCGCAACGGCCGCTCACCTTCGGCCCCGACGAGATGGGCCGGCTGAAGGACATCGTGCTGGGCGGCAAGTTCGTCGAGCGGCCGGGCGGCAAGCTGATCCGCGTGGACGGGGTGCAGGACCGCTATATCGCCGACTGCGCCAAGCGGGTGAGCTTGAAGCGCAAACTGAAGGTGATCGCCGCCTGCGGCAACGGCACCGCCGGCGCCTTCGTGCCCAAGGCGCTGAAGGCCATGGGCGTGGACGAGCTGATCGAGATGGACACCAAGCTCGACTACACCTTCCCCAAATACAATCCCAACCCCGAAGACAGCGTCATGCTGCATGCCATGTCCGAGGCCGTGAAGGCCCAGGGCGCCGACATCGTGCTGGGCTTCGACGGCGACGGCGACCGCTGCGGCGTGGTGGACGATGAGGGCGAGGAGATCTTCGCCGACAAGATCGGCCTGATGCTGGCGCGCGACCTGGCGCCCCTGCATCCCGGCGCGACCTTCATCGTGGATGTGAAGTCCACGGGCCTGTTCGCCACCGACCCGATCCTCAAAGCGCACGGCTGCACGGTGGTCTACTGGAAGACCGGCCACAGCTATATCAAGCGCAAAACCGCCGAGCTGGGCGCGCTGGCGGGTTTTGAAAAGAGCGGCCACTTCTTCTTCAACGACCCGCTGGGTTACGGCTACGACTGCGCGCTGACCGCCGCGGCCGCCATCCTGGCCATGCTGGACCGCAACCCGGGCAAGAAGCTGAGCGACCTGAAGAAGGCGCTGCCGGTGGCCTTCACCTCGCTGACCATGAGCCCCCACTGCGACGACGAGAAGAAGTACGGCATCGTCGACCAGGTGGTGGCGGAATATGTGGCTCTGGGCAAAGCCGGCGGCTCGATCCTGGGCCGCAAGATCGTCGATGTGATCACCGTCAACGGCGTGCGTGTGGCGCTGGAGGACGGGTCGTGGGTGCTGGTGCGCGCCTCGTCCAACAAGCCGGAGATGGTGGTGGTGGTCGAGAGCACGCGCTCCGAAGACGACATGCGCGCGCTGTTCCGCGAGGAAGTGAAGCCGAGGCTGGCGAAGTATCCGGAAGTCGGGGCGTATAATCAGGAAGTCTAGGCATCCTTCCCTCCCCGTCTGGGGAGGGACAGACCGCGCAGCGGTCAGGGTGGGGCAGGTCAATATGCGGCTCCCCACGCCCACCGGTTAGGCGCCCGCTCCAGGTCGCCTAACCTTCCACCCTTGCAGCCGCATAGCCACTTGCCCCACCCTGCGCGCTTCGCGCGCTGTCCCTCCCCAGACGGGGAGGGAAGAAGGGAAAGCATGGATCATCTCTGGAGCCTGCTCGGTATCGCCGTGGTGGTGTTGGGCTTCCTGGTGCGGCTGAACCCGCTGCTGGTGGTGGTGGCCGCCGCGCTGACCACGGGGATCGCCTCGGGGCATTCGCTGGGCCAGACCGTCGAGGCGTTCGGCAAGGCCTTCACCGAGAACCGCTATGTCTCGGTGCTGTGGCTGATCCTGCCGCTGATCGGGCTGCTGGAGCGCCAGGGACTGCAGGAGCGGGCGCGGCAGCTGATCGGGCGCGTGCGGGCCGCCACCGCCGGGCGGTTGCTGGTGATCTATCTGCTGGCGCGGCAGGTGACCGCCGCCGTGGGGCTGACGTCGCTGGGCGGCCATGCCCAGATGGTGCGCCCGCTGATCGCGCCCATGGCCGAGGCGGCGGCCGAAACCGAACTGGGCGGATTGCCCGACAAGCCGCGCCAGACCCTGCGCGCCTTCGCCGCCAGCGCCGACAACATCGGGCTGTTCTTCGGCGAGGACATCTTCATCGCCATCTCCTCCATCCTGCTGATCAAGGCCTCGCTGGAGACCGCCGGCATCGTGGTGGCGCCCTTGCAGCTGTCGCTGTGGGCCATTCCCACGGCGATCCTGGCCTTCCTGATCCACGGTTTCCGCCTGCTGCGGCTGGATGGGCGGCTGAAGCGGGAAGCGGCGGAGAGCGCGGGTGAGGCGGCATGAACAGCAGCCTGCGCAAATGGGGACATGATCCTATTTCCGGTCACGCCCTCACAGCCCAACGCCATCGACCGGAAACAGGTTCGTGTCCCCGATTTGCGGGCGCTGCGCCTGAAGGTCTGGGGCGGCAGGAATTGGGGACACGAACCCATTTCCAGCCAACGCTCCGGAGGGCGGTCAAGCCGCGTCCGGAAATAGGATCATGTCCCCATTTCCCGCGTCACGCCGCTCCTGCGAGCGCGGGGGTTTGAGGTGATCACCTACGACACCCTCTATCTGCTGGCCGGGCTGATGTTCCTGGTGTTCGGGATTGCGGGCGCGATGGACGCCGCCAACCCCAAGCGCTGGGGCAATGGCCTGTTCTGGACGCTGCTGGCCGTCGTCTTCCTGTTCGCGTCGCCCCACCCCTTGCTGCATCTGCCCGCCCTGCCCGCGTTGTGGGTCGGGGGCGTGGTCATCGCGCTGTCGCTGGTCGCCGGGCTCGGCTTTACCGGGCGCGCCGAGATCGCCACCACCAGCCCCGAGGAACGCCAGGCGGGCGCGGCGCGGTGGAAGGAGTGGCTGTTCGCCGTCGTGCTGATCGTGCCGGCGGTGACCCTGGCCGGGACCCTGTGGTCGAGCGGACTGACCAGCGGGCCGCACCCGCTGATCGCCAATCCCAAGCAGGTGTCGGTCATTTCGCTGGTGGCCGGGATCGCCATCGCCAGCCTCGTGGCGCTGGTGCTGTTCCGCCCGCCGCCCGCCGCGCCGCTACGCGAGGGCCGGCGGCTGATGGACAGTGTCGGCTGGGCCGCCATCCTGCCCCAGGCGCTGGCCTCGCTCGGCGCGGTGTTCGCGCTCGGCAAGGTGGGCGACGCGGTGGGCGCCATCGCCACCAACTGGCTTCCGCTGGGCACGCCGGCCGCCGCCGTGGCGGCCTATACCGTCGGCATGGCGGCCTTCACCATGATCATGGGCAACGCCTTCGCGGCGTTTCCGGTGATGACGGCGGCGATCGGCATCCCGCTGATCGTCGGCAGGTTCCACGGCGACCCGGCGGTGATGGGGGCTCTCGGCATGCTGTCGGGCTTCTGCGGCACGCTGATGACGCCGATGGCCGCGAACTTCAACGTGGTGCCGGCGGCTCTGCTAGAACTGAAGGACCGCAACGGGGTCATCAAGGCCCAGGCCCCCACCGCCTTCCTGCTGCTGATCGCCAACACGGTGCTGATGTATGTCCTCGCCTTCCGCCACGCCTGAAACCCGCCTGACGCCCGAGTTGGCCGAGCAGTTTGCGCGCATCGCGCTCGGCCATGTGACGCAGGAGTATCCCCAGAAGCTGGACCATGTGCTGACCTGCGACGCCGACGCCGTTCCGCCGCGCGAGCTGCATCCGCTGTTCCATGGCAGCTTCGACTGGCATTCATGCGTGCACGGTTTCTGGCTGCTGGCCCGCACCCTGCGCCTGTATCCGGACATGCCGGCGGCCGCCGACATCCACGCCCTGTTCGACGCGCGCTTCACCCCGGCCATGGTGCATGCGGAGGTCGCCTATCTGGCGCGGCCCTCGGCGCGGGGGTTCGAGCGGCCCTATGGCTGGGCCTGGCTGCTGAAGCTGCAGGCGGAGCTGAGCGAGCATGAGCATCACCGGTGGGCGGCGGCGTTGCGCCCCCTGGCCGAAGCCTTCGCCGACCGGTTCCGGGACTATCTGCCCAAGGCCACCTATCCGGTCCGGGCGGGGGTGCATTCCAACACCGCCTTCGCGCTGCGGCTCGCCTGCGACTATGCGGAAACCTGTGGCGACAAGGCGCTGGGCGCGCTGCTGGCCGACAAGGCGCTGGGCTGGTATGGCGGCGACGCCGACTGCCAAGCCTGGGAGCCGAGCGGCGACGACTTCCTGTCCTCGGCCCTGATCGAGGCAGAGTGCATGCGGCGGCTCATGCCGCACGAGGCGTTCGGGCCGTGGTTCGCGCGTTTCCTGCCGCGCGTGGCGGAGCGTCAACCGGCCACCCTCTTCACCCCCGCCACCGTGTCGGACCGCACCGACGGCAAGATCGCCCACCTGGACGGCGTCAACCTCAGCCGCGCCTGGTGCTGGCGCGGCATCGCCGGCGCCCTCGCCCAGGGGCCCGCGCGGACCGCCGCGCTCGAAGCCGCCGAAACCCACCTGGCCGCCAGCCTGGCGCATGTGGCGGGCGACTATATGGGCGAGCACTGGCTGGCGTCGTTCGCGCTGCTGGCCCTTCATGGTTAGCGGAAGGTTAAAATACTAAGCGTGGCCGTCGGAACGACTGTTGTCTCAATCCCTTATGGGAATGAGAGGGTGGATCATGCGGCTGTCGGCTCTACTGGTTGTGGGATGTTTGGCGATGGCCGTTGTAGGCGCCGCGTCGGGCGCCCATGCCGAGACCCGCTGCGAAGGCCCCGCCGTCCAGGCCGGCCAGAGCGTGCACGGCCCCATCCTCAACGTCATCGACGACAAGACCGTCTGCGTGGCCCTGGCCGGCTCGCCCACCACCTGGGTTGCCGTGACCCTGGCCGCCCCCGCGCCGACCCGCTCGCGGCTGATGGCGGCGGCCTTCGGCAAGAACGCCACCTGCGTCATCGACGCCAAGGGGCGCGGCGATTGCGTGGTCGAGGGCGAGAAGCTGGCCGAGGTTCTGCAACGGCCGGAGATCGTGCGCGCCTCGCTGGACTGGCGCTGACGGCCCACGAACCGCGACGCGGGAAATGGGGACATGATCCCATTTCCGGTTGATGGCCTGGCGCGGAGAGGGCGTGGACGGAAATAGGATCATGTCCCCATTTGCGCTTTAAGCCGCCGCCAGCTTCACCGCGCCGGCGATCTCCTTGACCAGCTGGGCGACCAGCTTCTCGTCGTCGCCCTCGGCCATGATGCGGATCAGGGGTTCGGTGCCCGAGGCGCGCACCAGCACGCGGCCGGAGCCGTTCAGCTTTTCCTCGGCGTTGGCGATCACGGCGATGACCTTGTCGCTCTCCAGGGGCTTGCCGCCGGAGAAGCGGACGTTCTCGAGCTTCTGGGGCACGGGCTCGAACTGGCGGGCCAGCTCGCTCATCCGCTTGCCGGATTTGACCATCACCGCCAGCACCTGCATGGCCGCGATCAGGCCGTCGCCGGTGGTGGAGAAGTCGCGCAGCACCACGTGGCCGCTCTGTTCGCCGCCGAGGTTGAAGCCGCCTTCGCGCATGCGCTCGACCACATAGCGGTCGCCCACGCCGGTGCGTTCCAGGGTCAGGCCCTTGCCGGTCAGGAAGCGTTCGAGGCCGAGGTTGGACATCACGGTGGCGACCACGCCGCCGCCCTTCAGCCGGCCGTCGGCGGCCCAGGCGGCGGCGATGATGGCCATGATCTGGTCGCCGTCGACCACGCGGCCGTTCTCGTCGCAGATCACCAGCCGGTCGGCGTCGCCGTCGAGCGCGATGCCGATGTCGGCGCGGTATTCCTTGACCGCCTTTTGCATGGCGGCCGGATGGGTGGAGCCGCATTCCTCGTTGATGTTGGTGCCGTTGGGCGACACGCCGACCGGGATCACTTCCGCGCCCAGTTCGAACAGGGCGACGGGCGCCACCCTGTAGGCCGCGCCGTTGGCGCAATCGATTACCACGCGCAGGCCGGCCAGGCTCATGCTGCGCGGGAAGGTGGCCTTGGCGATCTCCACATAGCGCGCCTGGCTGTCGTCGACGCGCAACACCCGGCCCAGTTCACGCGGCTCGGCCAGACCCTCCTGCAGGCCCTCGTCCATGTGGGACTCGATGGCCAGTTCCTGCTGGTCGGAGAGCTTGTAGCCGTCGGGGCCGAACAGCTTGATGCCGTTGTCGGCGAAGTTGTTGTGGCTGGCGGAGATCATCACGCCCAGGTCGGCGCGCATGGAGCGCGTCATCATCGCCACGGCGGGGGTCGGCAGGGGGCCGAACAGGCGCACGTCCATGCCCACGGAGGTGAAGCCGGCGACCAGGGCCGGCTCGATCATATAGCCCGACAGGCGGGTATCCTTGCCGATCACCACCAGGTGGCGGCGGTCGTCTCTGGATCGAAACAACTTTCCGGCAGCCAGCCCGGCGCGCAGGGCGACCTCGGCCGTCATCGGATACTTGTTGGCCTGGCCACGGATGCCGTCCGTGCCGAAGTAGGAGCGCTTTGTCATTTAGGATCGGGTCCGAAATATTCCGCAATCGACTGTTTATAGCGTCGAAATCCGAGAGGGTGGTAAAGCCCGCCTCAACTAGCGCCAAATCAAGGACAATTTCCGAATATGTGCGGCATCATCGGCATCGTCGGTACAAAGCCCGTTTCGGAACGGCTGATCGATAGTCTCAAGCGGCTCGAGTACCGGGGCTATGACAGCGCGGGTGTCGCGGCGATCGTCGACGGCAAGGTCCAGGTCCGCAAGGAAGCGGGCAAGATCCGCGCGCTGGAGAACCTGCTCGACGTCCAGCCGCTCGGCGGCATGGTCGGCATCGGCCACACCCGCTGGGCCACTCACGGCGGGCCCTCCACCCGCAACGCCCACCCCCACACGGTCGGCCGCGTGACGCTGGTCCACAACGGCATCATCGAGAACTTCGCCGAGCTGAAAGCCGAGCTGAAAGCGCAGGGCGTCACCTTCAATTCCGACACCGACACCGAGGTCATCGCCGCCCTGGTCGACCACTATCTGGGCAAGGGCCAGCCGCCTCTGGCCGCCTTCAAGACGGCGCTCGACCGGCTGACCGGCGCCTATGCGCTGGGCGTGCTGATCGAGGGCGAGGATACCCTGGTCATGGGGGCTCGCAAAGGCAGCCCCCTGGTCGTCGGCCACGGCGTGGGCGAGATGTTCATCGGCTCTGACGCGCTCGCGGTCGGGCCCTTCACCAACAAGATCACCTATCTGGAAGAGGGCGATTTCGTCGCCATCGACCACGACAGCGCCTTCGTCTTCGACAGCGACGGCAACCCCGTCGATCGCGGCATCCGCATCGTCTCGGCCGCCGCCGCCCTGGTGGAGAAGGGCAACTACCGCCACTTCATGGAAAAGGAGATCCATGAACAGCCCGAGGCCTGCCAGCGCACGCTGTCGGCCTATGTGGACCCGGTCACCGGCCATGTGAGCGCGCCCGGCGGTATCGACTTCGCCGAGGTCACCCGCATCCAGATCGTGGCCTGCGGCACCGCCAGCTATGCCGGCATGATCGCGCGCTATGTGTTTGAGTCCCTGGCCGGCCTGCCCTGCGACGTGGAGATCGCCAGCGAGTTCCGCTACCGCAACCCGGCGGTCATCCCCGGCACCCTGGCCATCGCCATCTCCCAGTCGGGCGAGACCGCCGACACCCTTGCCGCCCTGCGCTGGTGCAAGGCGGCGGGCCTGACCACGGCGGCCGTGGTCAACAGCCATGAGAGCACCATGGCGCGCGAGGCCGATGTGCTGTTCCCCACCCATGCCGGACCGGAAATCGGCGTGGCCTCCACCAAGGCCTTCACCAGCCAGATCACCGCCCTGCTGGCCCTGGCCGTCGCCGCCGCCGCCGCGCGCGGGCGCATCGACGCGACGGAAGAGGCGCGCCTGGCCGCCGTGCTGCTGGAAGCCCCTCGCCTGATCAGCGAGAGCCTCGGCTGCGAGGACGCCATCCGCGAGCTGGCCCAGGAGATCGCCAAGGCCCGCGACGTGCTTTACCTGGGCCGCGGCGCCATGTGCCCCCTGGCCTACGAAGGCGCCCTGAAGCTGAAGGAAATCAGCTACATCCACGCAGAAGGCTATGCCGCCGGCGAGCTCAAGCACGGCCCCATCGCCCTGGTCGACGAAGCCACGCCGATCATCGTCATCGCCCCCTCCGACGCCCTGTTCGAAAAGACCGCCAGCAACATGAGCGAGGTGGTGGCCCGGGGCGGGCGCGTGGTGATGATCACCGACGCGGCCGGCGCCGCCCATGCGCCGGAGGGCGCGCGGGTGATCATCGCCCCGGCCTGCGACCCGCTGATCGCCGCCCTGGTCATGGCCGGGCCGGTGCAGCTGCTGGCCTACCATGTCGCCGTGCAAAAGGGCGCCGATGTGGACCAGCCGCGCAATCTGGCCAAGAGCGTGACGGTCGAGTAGCGGTCCGCGCGATGCAGGATGCCAACCAACTGGCCCAAAACGTCCTTCGCGAGATCGACGCCTTCCGTCCGCCGCCGCGTCATCCCAAGCAGTTGGGCGTGGCTCTGCCGCCGGAGTGGTTCGAGGCGGGTGTGGCGGAAATGCGCGAGGCGCTCGTCCCGCCCTATCCGCTCCAGGTGCTGGACTACGACAGCCAGCCCGGCGCGGTTATCGAGCGTGAGGTCTGGATCGTGGCGGACGACGGCGACTCCACGCTGCTGGCCTTCGATCCTGGGCCCTTTAACGACTTCGCTCTCATCTGGCGCCACGAAAAGGGGCCGGCGCTTTCCAATATACGAGGCGATGCGGTGGGCTGCTTCCTGTCGCGCTAGTCAATGCGGACGGATCGCGCAATCTGGCCAAATCCGTCACGGTCGAGTAACCCCGTACCGATAAGCCGATGAGGTCATGCCCGGGACAGGGTATGGCGGTCCAACGCCTGCCAAAACCAACTCTTGTGTCTGTGGGGAACTATGATGAAGCGCGTCCGCAAGGCGGTTTTGCCCGTGGCGGGGCTCGGGACCCGCGTCCTGCCCGGCACCAAGATCACGGCCAAGGAGATGCTCAACGTCTTCGACCGCCCGCTGCTGAGCTACATCATCGCCGAGGGCCGCGCCGCCGGCATCGAGCACTTCATCTTCGTCACCGGCCGGGGCAAACAGTCCATTGAGGACTATTTCGACCACCATCCGGAGATGGAGGCGCAGCTCGAAAAGAAGGGCAAGACCGAGGCTTTGGCGGCCCTGCTGGCCGAGCTGCCCAAGCCCGGCGAGATGAGCTTCGTGCGCCAGATGCAGCCCCTGGGCCTCGGCCACGCCGTGTGGTGCGCCCGCGACCTGATCGCGCCGGACGAGCCCTTCGCGGTGATGCTGCCCGACATGATCATGCATGCGGCCGTCTCACCGATGAAGCAGGCCATCGACGCCCATGAGAAGACCGGCGGCGCCAACATCGTCGTGGTCGAACCCTGCCCCGAGGGCCAGGCCCACCAGTATGGCATCGTGGCGCTGGACGGCCAGAACGGCCGCCTCAACCGCATGACCGGCATGGTCGAAAAGCCGCCGAAGGGCACCGAGCCCTCCAACCTCTTCATCTCCGGCCGCTATGTGCTCAGCGCCGACATCTTCTCCCTGCTGGAAAAGACCCCGCGCGGGGCCGGCGGCGAGATCCAGCTGACCGACGGCATGGCCGAGCTGATGAAGACCCAGGCCTTCCACGCCCTGGAATATGAGGGGACCACCTACGACTGCGGCGACCGCATGGGCCTGCTGCGCGCCAACGTGGCCATGGCCATCGCGGCGGAAGGCGACGCGGCGCGCGACGTGGTGCGCGGCCTGCTCTAAAATAGGGCTCATGCGCCTCTTCGTTTTCGGCCACGGCTATGTCGGACAAGCTCTCGCCCGGCGGCTGGACAGCTGGCAGGTCACCGCCACGGCGCGGACGTCCGAGCAGGCCGCCGAGTTGGCGGCTCTGGGCGTCACCCCCATCCTGACCACTGACCGCGCGGCCCTGGCGCAGGCGCTGCGCGAGACCAGCGCCATCCTGATCACGGCCCCGCCGGGGGCCGACGGCTGTCCGGGCCTGAACACCCTGATCCCGGCGCTGGCCGACGCCAACGCCTTCCCCGACTGGATCGGCTATCTGTCCACCACCGGCGTCTATGGCGACCGCGAGGGCGGCTGGGTGTTCGAAGACAGTCCGCTGTCGGCGCGGTCTCCCGAGGCCGCGCGGCGGGTCAGCGCCGAACGAGACTGGCTGGAGGTCGGGCGCGGCATGGGGCTCACCGTCCAGATCTTCCGCCTGCCCGGCATCTATGGGCCGGGGCGCTCGGCGCTGGATCGCATGCGGGCCGGGGAATCGCGGCGCATCGCCAAGCCGGGCCAGGTGTTCAGCCGCATCCATGTGGACGACATCGCCTCAGGGCTCGCCGCCTCGATCGCGCGGCCCCGGGCGGGCGCGGCCTACAATCTCTGCGACGACGAGCCGGCGCCGCCGCAGGACGTCACCGGCTATGCGGCCGAGCTGCTGGGCATTCCCGCCCCGCCCGAGGTGGCCTACGACGAGGCCAACCTGCCCCCCGCCGCCCGGCGCTTCTATGCGGAGAACAAGCGGGTATCGAATGCGCTGGCCAAGGCGGAGCTAGGCTGGCGACCAATGTATCCGACCTACCGCGAGGGGTTGCGGGCGCTGGGGACATGATACCTATTTCCACCCATCACCCCCGCTAAAACGCCACTCAGGCGGTAAGGGGAAATAGGTTTCGTGTCCCCGTCACGGGCGCGGCGATAGGGGACACGAAACCCGTTTCCCCTTACCGCCCGAGCGGGTTCAAACATCGAGGGTCAGGGAAAACGGGTATCATGTCCCCGGCGCCTAATGCGGCCCCGCCGGGGCGTGCAGGTCATCCAGCACATGGCGCGAGCGTTCCTTCGCCCGGGCCCGGCTTTCGCGCCAGGCGGTCAGGTCGCTTTCCAGGCGCCGGGCCTTGCGGGCCGCCAGATAGTCCTGGAGCATCGCCACCCAGCCGAAGCTCGCGTTGCCCTTATGGGCCCTGTAGGCGTCTTCCATCACATCTCTCCGTCCCTGGAGCCAATTCGTGATGGCAGAATCGGCTTTCAGCGAGCGGGTGACAAACGCGTCCTCCTGCTCTATACATAAGCCACGCTTATGTCAGACCCCCTCGCCGCCATCCCGCTCAGCGCCATCCGCGTCTTCGAGGCCGCTGCGCGCCTGAAGAGTTTCACCCGCGCCGCGCAGGAGCTGAACATCACCCAGGCGGCGGTCAGCTGGCAGATCAAGGCGATCGAGCAGCGGCTGGGCCAGACCCTGTTTTCGCGCCTGCCACGCGAGGTGGTGCTCACCGCTTCCGGCGAACGCCTGGCGCGCGCCGCCACCCAGGCCGTGACCCTGTTGCGCACCGCGCTCGCCGACATCACCGAGACCGGCGAGGGCGTGCTGGCCATCACCACGCTGCAGAGCCTGGCCCAGCAGTGGCTGGCGCCGCGCCTGGGCGGCTTCCAGCTGGCGCACCCGAAGATCGCCGTGCGGCTGGAGACCACGGGGCGGTTGGTCGACCTGAGCCGCGAAGACGTCGACGTCGCGATCCGCGCCGGGCCGGGCGACTGGCCTGGCCTGACCAGCCACCTGCTGTTCCCGTCGGAAGGCACGGCGCTATGCACGCCGGATGTGATGCGCCGATACGCCATCACCGAGCCGCGCGACCTGTTGCGCGCGCCCCGGGTCGGGTCGGCGGCGGAGTGGAGCGCCTGGTTCGCGGCGGCCGGCGTCGATGCCGCGCCCGGCGAGGACGCCGCCCCTCGCCTGGTCGCCGACATGCAGACCCTTGAGATCGCCTCGGCGCTCGCCGGCCAGGGCGCGGCCATCGGCTCGCCCATCTTCTTCGCCGCCGAAATCGCCCAGGGCCGGCTGGTGCGGCCGTTCAGGACGGCCATCCCGTTCAGCAAGGGCTATTGGCTGACCTACCCCACCGACCGGCGCCGCTCGCCCAAGATCGCGGCCTTCCGGGACTGGGTGCTGAAGACGGTGGCGGAGGACCCGCTGACGGCGGTTTAGCGCCGAGGGACAGGATACCCATTTCTCCTGACCCGCAGGGGATGGCCGTCCCGCCGGCGCAAGGGGGAAATGGGTATCCTGTCCCCTGCGCCTAGCCCTTCTGACGCGCGATATAGCCGTCGATCACCCGGCCCAGCAGGGTCAGCGGCAGGCTGCCCGAGGTGACCACCGCGTCGTTGAAGGTGCGCAGGTCGAACTTCGGCCCCAGCGCGGCCTTGGCCTTGTCGCGCAGGCGCACGATCTCCAGGTGGCCGACCTGATAGCCGCAGGCCTGGCCCGGCCAGGCGCAGTAGCGGTCAATCTCGGAGGTCGCGTCGTCGACGCTGTCGCCGTTGTTGTCGACCATGTATTTGATCGCCTGCTCGCGGGTCCAGCGCTTGGCGTGCATGCCGGTGTCGACGACCAGGCGGCAGGCGCGGAACTGGATCGACTGCAGGTAGCCCAGCCGGCCAACCGGGTCGTCGTCATACATGCCCAGTTCGTCGCCCAGCTGTTCGGCGTAGAGGGCCCAACCCTCCACATAGGCGTTGAACATCAGCTGGGAGCGGATCTCCGGCAGCTGGTGGACATAGGTCCCCTGCAGCACATGCCCGGGAATACCCTCGTGGAAGCACAGGGTCGGCAGGCTGAACTTGGGCCAGTTGGCGGTGTCGCGCAGGTTTATGTAGTAGCTGGCCGGGCGCGACCCATCGATGGGCCCGTCCTGTTCGTAGCCGCTTGGCGCGCCGGCCTCGATGTCCACCGGCACGCGCTTGATGACCAGGTCGGCCCTGTGCAGCGTCGCGAAGGCCCGGGGAAGCCTGGCGCGGATCTTGGCGATCACGCCGTTCAGATAGTCGAGCAGCTCGGCCCGGCCCGCGTCGGTGTTGGGGAAGAGGAAGCGCGGGTCCTTGCCGAGCGCGGTCATACGCTCGCCCACCGAACCCTGGCTGAACCCCTGCTTCTTGAGGATGGCGTCCATGTCGGCGGTGATCGAGGCCACCTGGGCCAGGCCCAGCTGGTGGACCTCCTCCGGCGTCATCGGCGTGGTGGTGCCGACCTTCAGCAGCCAGCGGTAGTAGGCGTCGCCGTTGGGCAGTTTCCACACGCCCGCGTCGTGGGTGGCCTTGGCGCGCAGGTCCTTCAGCACCGCGATCTGGCGGTCCAGCGCGGGCGCGATCTCGGCTTCGCAGATCTTCTGGGCGCGAGCCTTCCAGTCGCCGGCCAGCCCGAGCTTGGCGGTCCGGCCCGCGATGGAGGCGACCAGACCCCATTGGCCGATGGGATTGGCCCGGTAGCCGGTCTGCTGCTTCAGCGTCGTGTCCAGGATATAGTCCGGCGCGATCACGCCCAGGGCCGCGTCGCGCTTCATGCGGCTGTTCTCGTCGTCCAGCCCCTTGGCCATGGCCGACAGGCGCGACAGATAGGCCTCCGCGTCCGCCACCGTCTCGATCTTGTGCTGGCTGTCCAGGAAGTCGGGGATCACCGCGAACCAGCCGGTGCCCTGGCTGACCGCATAGGGGGTGTTGCTCTCCGCCTGCCAGACGTTGAGCACGGCGTTGTCGCCGTAGTGGAAGGCCCGATAGCCCTCCTCGGCCAGTTCGTGGCCGTAGATCGTCGTCTCCAGATTGATGGCGTCGATGCCGGAGAGCCCCTTGGCGTCGAAGGCCTTGAGTTCCTTCAGCCGCGCCGCGCAGGACGCGGCCCGCGCATTGTCCGCCGCGATGGAACGGTCGGTCAGCTTCCCGTGCAGGGCCGCCCGCGCGCCGGTGTCGAGACCGAGGAAGGTGGCGTCGTCCGGATATTCGGTGAGCAGGGCGTTGGTGGTCTTGTCGAGCAGCGCCTTCAGGCCCTTCACATTGCCGCCGGCCGCGTGAGAGACAGCCTTGCGCTTGCCGGCGCCCAGGGCGTCACCCGCCGCCAGACCCATGCCCACGGCGGCCACTGAGCCGAGAAGGTTGCGGCGGTCGAGCATGGGCGTTTCCTTGAATCACCTCCCGCGAACGGGCGTCCCGCACCATGATCCCGGCGCGGGACGTCCGCCAGAGCCCAAACGCCAAGGCCTACGGATGCTTGTCGCGTTCCTGGCCGCCGAGCGCCGCCGCCACGCTGGCGATGAAGGCGCCGACCAGCAGCGACAAGGCCGTCAGCAGGGCCAGTTTCGCCGCCGCCTTGCGCGCCGCGTCCGCCGCCTGCTTGGCCGCGTCGACCGCCTGGCGCTCACGCACGACGGCCGCATCAACCCGCCTGGAAGCCTCCGCCGCGTCGATCCCGGCGCGCGCCGAGGCCGAGGTGATCAGATAGCCCCGGTCTTCCGGCGAGAGGCCGCCGCCGACCGTGGCCGCCGTCAGGATGCGTTCGGCTTCCGTGCGCGCCGCCGCTGTCGCGCCCACGTCGCCGGTGGAGGTGCGGTAGATGGCGTCGGCGTCATAGGCATAGGCCGGAACCGCCGCCGTGGCCGCCGTATCCGCCGCCTTGTTGGCCGCGCCGGTGGCCGCCAGCGCCGCGATGCCGGCGACCAGGACGGTGGCCGTGGCCCAGGTGATGAAGCCGTGGGCGGTGTCGCGGAAGAAGACCTCATGATCGTGCGTGCCGATCCAGCGGGTGCGCAACCGCCCCGTCAGATAGCCGCCGATAGCCGAGGCCAGCCATTGCACGATCACCAGCCAGACCGCCGCCATGGCGCCGACCGCGCCGGCGTGCCTGGCCGCGTCGCCCCACGGCGAGGCCGCCGCGAACCCGAAGCTGGCGCCCAGGCTGAACAGGATGAAGGTGGTCGCCATGGCCACCGCCACGCCGGCCAGGACGGCCGACCAGGAGACGGCGGAAGACGAGCGCGCCGGCGCGCCGTCGGTGAGTGTGAAATCGGTCATGACCGCCCCGCTCAATGGAAGAAGAGGGCGAGAAGGATCACAATCGGCAGGGGCACCCCCAGAAGCAGCAACAGAATTCCACGTCCCATAACCAGCCTCCAATGCTTGAGGCTGGTGCAACGGCCATGCTGGCGTTTGCGTTCCGGCAGGCCGCCGGCCAATTCCGCACCCGCCTTGACCGGGTCGGGCGCCGCCGTCAAAACCCCCGCTGGAATCTAGGCGGGAGGCAGGACGATGGCGGCCCGGCAGGCGGTCCTAGGCATGGACGAAGGCCGGTTCGCCTATGGGTCCACCACCGTATTCAAGGGCGTAAGCTTCATGCTCGACGACGCCCGCACGGCGCTCGTCGGCGAGAACGGGGCCGGCAAGTCCACCCTGCTGAAATGCCTGTCCGGCGCGTTGGAGCTGGACCAGGGCAAGCTGGTCAAGTCGCGCAACCTGAGGGTCGGCGCGGTGGCCCAGGAGACCGACGAGGCCTTAAGTGATCTGACCGTGCGCGAGGTGCTGCAGCGCTCCCTGGCCCGGATCGGCGCCGAGGACGAGGACTGGCGCATCGACGTGCTGCTGGATGAGATCAGCCTCAAGCCGGAGATGGCCGAGCACCGCTATGGCGCGCTGTCCGGCGGCTGGCGGCGGCTGATTCTGATCGCCGGGGCGGCGCGGCTGGAAGAGCCGGACATTCTCGTCCTCGACGAACCCACCAACCATCTGGACCTGGCCAATATCGCCCTGCTGGAAAAGTGGCTGACGCTCGACTTCAAGATTCCGATGCTGATCGTCTCCCACGACCGCGCCTTCCTGAACGCCGTGACCGACCGCACCCTGTTCATGCGCGCCGACGGCATGCATCCGTTCAAGACCCCCTTCTCCCAGGCCCGGGAGGAGCTGCTGCGCCGCGACGCCGCCAACGCCGTCCACCGCAAGCTGGAGGAGAAGGAGGTCAAGCGGCTGGAACAGGCGGCGGCCCGCTACAAGGTCTGGGCCGTGAAGAACCCGGCGCTGAACAAGCGCAAGAACGCCATCGAAAGCCGGGTGGCGCGCATCGAGGCCAACCACACCCAGGTCTATCAGCAGCGTGAACGCCGCCTGGAGCTGTCCGACGGCGAGATCGAGGCCAAGGTCGCCCTGCGGCTGAGGGACCTGCAGGTGAAGACGCCGGGCGGGGAGCGGACGCTGATGAAGATCGCCAGTTTCACCGTGGCGGCGGGCGACAAGGTGGCGCTGCTGGGCGTCAACGGGGCCGGCAAGTCGACGCTGCTGACGGCGCTGGCGGCCGCCTACCAGCCCGGCGCCCACTATGACCGCGACGCCGCCGTGCGCTTCAACCCGGCCACCCGGCTGGCCTATTTCGACCAGTCGATGAGCGACCTGCCGCTGGACGAGGCCATCATCGGCTACCTGACCGACATCGACGGCGTCACCCACCAGGACGCCACCCGCCTGCTGGTCCAGACCGGCTTCACCGTGCGGCGGCTGGAGGAGGCGATCGGGACCCTGAGCCCCGGCGAACGCGCGCGGCTGGCCTTCCTGCGCATGCGGCTGATGACCCCCAACCTCTACCTGCTGGACGAACCCACCAACCACCTGGACATCGAGGGCCAGGAGGCCCTGGAAGCCGAACTCGACGGCGGCGACGTCTCCTGCCTGTTCGTCAGCCACGACCGCTACTTCACCCGCGCCGCGGCGACGCGGTTCGTTGAGATCAGGCGGGGGCAGCTGATCGAGGTGGAGGACCCGGATGAGTTCTTCGACGCGCAGCAACAGGGGACATGAAACCCATTTCCCCAAACCCCCTGCGCCTGACTTGATCGCGGCGGCCAAGGGGAAATGGGTATCGTGTCCCTGGCTACAGCTCCTCCACCGCCGCGATCAGGCGCGCAATGTCCTGGTCGCGCGACAGGCGGTGGTCGCCGTCGCGGATGAGGGTGAAGACGACGTCCTCGCCCTTCATGGAATTGGCCAGTTCGAGCGCATGGGTCCAGGGCACGTCTGGGTCGGCGCCGCCCTGAAGCACGCGCACCGGCATGTCGATCGGCACGGGGCCGGGCAGGATCGACCACCGCGCGCCGTCTTCCAGAAGCTGGGCGGTGATCGGATAGCCGCCGTCGTCGTAGAGGGAGGGGCGCATCCACACGCCGGTTTCCTCCAGCGCGGTGAGGGCCTCGGCGGGCAGACCGGGCTTCAGCAGCTTGTCGGTGAAGTCGGCGGCGGGGGCGACCAGCACCATGCCCTTGACCCGCTCCGGCCGCGCCATGGCGGTCAGGCAGGCCAGCCACCCGCCCATGGACGAGCCCACCAGCACCAGCGGCCCGTCGGTCAGTTCATCCACCACCGCCAGGCAGTCGGCCCGCCAGCGGGTGATATTGCCCCGGGAGAAGTCGCCGCCCGACGCGCCGTGGCCGAAATAGTCGAACCTGAGATAGCCCCGCCCGGACGCCGCCGCCCAGTCCGCCAGGGCCTGCGCCTTGGTTCCCGTCATGTCGGACTTGAAGCCGCCCAGCCACACGAGCGTGGGGCCTTTGCCGCCGACACGGCGCCAGGCCAGTTCTTCGCCGTCTTCGCGAACCAGATTGCCTTTTGTCTCGGTCATGGCGTCCGCTCCGGGGTTCCGATAGTTAAGCCCCATACCCTTAGTCCTGTGCTCCTCACCGGTTTCCCGCTTCCTTGTCCATCCTTCCGCCCAACTTCACGCTTTTGCAGGTTACCCCGGAACTCGAGACCGGGGGGGCCGAGCAGACCACGATCGACGTGGCCCACGCCGTGGTGAACGCCGGCGGCACGGCGCTGGTGGCCGCCCGCGGCGGGCGCATGGTGGCGCGGCTGGAGGCGGATGGCGGACGCCTCGCCCAGATGCCGCTGCAGTCGAAGAACCCGCTGACCATGCTGGGCAACGCCGCGCGGCTGATCGACCTGATCCGGCGCGAGAAGGTGAGCCTCGTCCACGCCCGCTCGCGCGCCCCGGCCTTCTCGGCCCTGTGGGCGGCGCATGCGACCAAGACCCCGTTCATCGCCACCTACCACGGGGTCTACAATGCCAGGTCGGCGCTGAAGCGCTGGTATAATGCGGTGATGACCAAGGGCGATCTGGTCATCGCCAACTCCGAATTCACCCGCCAGCACGTGATCAGCGAACACCACATGCCGCCGGAAAAGGTGGTGGCCATCCCGCGCGGGGTGGACCTGACGCGCTTCGAGCCGGGGCTGGTGTCGGGCGCGCGGGTCGACCGGCTGCGGGCCAGTTGGGGCGTGTCGACCGGCGAGCGGCGATTGAAGATCTTGCTGGCCGGGCGGCTGACCCGCTGGAAGGGCCAGCGGCTGATGATCGATGCGCTGGCGAAACTGAAGACCCTGGGCGACGAGAACTACCTGCTGCTGCTGGTCGGCGACGACCAGGGGCGCGACGCCTACAGGGCCGAGCTGGAGGCCGCCATCGCCGCGGCCGGACTTCAGGACGCGGTCAAGCTGCTGGGCCATTGCGAGGACATGCCGGCCGCCTATCTGATCGCCGACCTGGCGCTGGCGCCCTCGCTCACGCCGGAGGCCTTCGGGCGCACGGCGGTGGAGCCCCAGATCATGGGCCGCGCCGTCATCGCCGCCGACCATGGCGCGGCGCGCGAGACCGTGGTGCGCGACCAGACCGGCTGGCTGGTGGCCCCCGGCGACGTCGACGCCTGGGCCGAAGCCCTGGAGGTCGCCTGCAAGGTCGGGCCCGGGCGGCGAGCCACGATGGGGGCGGCCGGGCGGCTGCGCGCCATCAAGCTCTATTCGGTGGACGCCATGTGCGAGGCCACCCTCAAGGTCTACGCTCGCGTGTTGGAGATGCGGGCATGAGTCGTGAGATCAAGAAGATCCTGGTGATCAAGCTGGGGGCGCTGGGCGACTTCGTGCTGGCGCTCCAGGCCATGGAGCAGATCCGCAAGGCCCACCCGCGCGCCAAGATCACGCTGCTGACCACCCCGCCCTATGAGGCGCTCGGCAAGGCCAGCGGCTATGTGAACGAAGTCGAGACCGATGGGCGGATCAACGGCCTGGGCTCCTGGTTTTCCATGGTCAGCCGCATCCGCAAGGCCAAGTACGACCGGGTCTACGACCTGCAGACCTCCAACCGCACCGACACCCTGTTCCAGTTCCTGCGCCCCTTCCCGCCGGAATGGTCGGGCATCGCCTTCGGGGCCAAGCTCAAGCACCGCAACCCCCAGCGCAATCAGATGCACACCCTGGAGCGCCAGGCCGACCAGCTGAAGCAAGCTGGTATTTGGGACGACGTCTCCACCGAGTCCGGCATGGCCCCCAAGCCCGACCTGTCGTGGATTTTGCGCAAGGCCCCGATCGCGCGGGTCAGCCCCGGCGTGCCGGCCCCCAAGCCCTTCGCCCTGCTGGTGCCGGGCGGTTCGGCGCATCGGCTGGAGAAGCGCTGGCCGGTGGAGAAGTTCGCCGAGCTGGCCGGCCTGTTGCGCGCCAAGGGGCTCGACGTGGTGATCATCGGCGGACCCCAGGAAAGCGCGCTGGCCCGCCAGATCCAGAAGACCGTGGGCCAGGCCCGCGACCTGACCGGCCGCACCGACTTCGCCCAGATCGCCGTGCTCGGCGCCAAGGCCGCCCTGGCCATCGGCAACGACACCGGCCCCCTGCACCTGATCGCGGCGGCCGGCGCCCCGACCATCGCGCTGTTCTCCGGCGCCAGCGACCCCCTGCTCACCGCACCGCGCGGCCACGTCGCCGTGATCCAGTCCAACGAGCTGAAGGACCTGCCGGTCAGCACCGTGGCCAACGCGGCGGTGAGCTTGCTGCCGAGGTAGCGTGGGGGGACATGATACCCATTTCCCCCAACCCTCATCGCCCACCGCAAGCACAGCGCCCCAGGGAAACCGCGTGCGAGCTAGGGGACACGAAACCCATTTCCCCTTGGCGCCGGCGCTGGATCGATCGGCCGGGGGTTTGGGGAAATGGGTATCATGTCCCTCTCTACTACCCCTCCGGAACCACGCCGGCGCCGTCGATGATGGCTTCGGTTTCGGGGACCTGGCCGGCGGAGGTGCGCAGGTTGTTCTGGACGTGGGTGACGCCGCTGACGGCGTCGGCGAGGTCTTCGGCGCGGCGTTTGGCCTGGCGGTCGGCGACCGTGCCGTTCAGGGTGACTTCGCCGCCGTCGACGCTGACGTCGATGTTGGAGGCGTCGAGGAAGCCGTCTTCGGTCAGGCGGTCGCTGACGTCCTCGCGGATGCGCTCGTCGGAGCGTTTGTAGCCCTTGGGGCCCCGGCCATGGTGTTCGCCGGGCGCCAGGTCGCGCACGAAGTGGCCGAGTTTTTCGCCGGTGCGCTCCATCCAGCTGCGCTGTTCGCCGCCACGATCGGCGCTGTCGCCGCGCCAGGCCTGGGGCGCGGCGCGGCGGTAGTCGGCGCTGGTCTCGCCTTCGGTGATGTCGCCGTAGGGGGTGTAGGGGCCGTAGTCGTAGTCCTCGCGGCCCCGGCTGTAGCCGCCCTGGTCGCGGCCATAGCCGTCGCCGGGGGCGAAGCGGGCCTCGCTATAGCCGCCGGAGCCCGCGTTTCCGCGATAGCCGCGTCCGCCCCGGGCCGGGAAGCCGGGGTCGCCTTCCTGATAGGCGCGCGCGGCGTTGCGGTAGGGCTGTTCGTCGCCGCGCGGGGCGCCGCCCCGGCCGGGATCGCGCGCGCCGTAGCCGCGGTCGTCGTCCGCGCCTCGGCGATAGCCGCCCTGGGCCGGGCCGCCGGGGTTGTAGCCGGGCGAATCCCTGCCGCCATCTCCGTAGGATTTGGCATCCCCATAGGCCCGCTGATCGGGCCGGTCATGCCAGCGGCCGTCGCGGCCCATGCCGGGCTCGGTCGTATTGCGGTCGTCGCGCCAGTCGCGGTCGCGGTCGCTCCACCTGTTGTCGTCGGCCATGTCGGTTCTCCAGATCGCTTGGGGTGGCGGTTTTGGGGGCGCGGGACAGCGTCGGCGCCGCTCCTGATCCAACCCCCGCCCGCCGATTTGGGTTCCTTTGGACACAAAGGTGGGCAAACCCGCCTAAACCAGACCGAAACCACTGGCGCCGCAGTTGATCGCGTGGGGCGCGAGGGTCATATATCCACCCTGACCCGGAACACGTCTCGTGAGCCGCGTCTTTCGTTGAAACAACACCGGAGCACCGCCTATTCGCCGCCCAATGCAAGCGCCCCCCGTCAAGGACGGTCCGCGCATCAATGACGAGATCCGAGTCCCCAAGGTTCTGCTGATCGATCAGAACGGCGAGAAACAGGGGATCATGCCTACGACCGCCGCGATGGAAGCGGCAGAAGAGGCAGGTCTCGACCTCGTGGAGATCGTGCCCAACGCCGATCCGCCCGTCTGCAAGATCCTGGACTACGGCAAGTTCAAGTTCCAGGAGCAGAAGAAGAAGAACGAGGCGCGCAAGAAGCAGAAGGTGGTGGAGATCAAGGAGATCAAGCTCCGCCCCAACATCGATATTCACGACTATGACGTGAAGGCCAAGGCGATGACCCGCTTCTTCGAAGAGGGTGACAAGGTCAAGGTGACCCTGCGCTTCCGCGGCCGCGAAATGGCCCACCCCGAGCTCGGCATGAAGCTGCTGCTCAAGGTGAAGGGCGACTTCGACGAGATGGCCAAGGTCGAGTATGAGCCTCGCATGGAAGGCCGCCAGATGATCATGATCCTGGCGCCGCGCTAAACCGATCCCGCCCTACACGTCTTGATCGTGCATTCCCCCGTCGCTAGTTTGAGTTGTCGGGGGAAGGCATGATGGCTTTAGTTCGCGCGGCGGCCCTGGCCGTCCTGATGGCCCTGGGTTGGCTCGCGCCCGCCCTGGCGGCGCCGATCGAGGCCTATGGCCGCCTGCCCGCCATCGAACAGGTCGCCATCTCCCCTGACGGGACCATGCTGGCCTATGTCGTCACGGACGGCGAGAAGCGCGCGGTCGTCATCCGCCGCACCTCCGACAAGAGCATGGTGCGCGGACTGAACGCCGGCGACACCAAGGTCAGGGACCTGCGGTGGGCAGGGTCGGGCCACGTGCTGCTCACCATTTCGGTGACGACCCGCGCCGAGGGCGTCCTTGGCCGCCGGCGCGAATATTTCATGGTCGAGGACATGGACATCGCCACCGGCAGGCAGCGGGCGCTGATGGAAAAGCAGGCCGGCGCCATGAACGTCGTCTATGGCCTTCCCGAGGTGCGCATCATTGACGGAACGCCGATCGCCTTCCTGCATGGCATCTATTTCTCCGACGGGAGCTACGGCCGCCTCGCCCTGTTCCGGATAAACCTGAAGACCGGGGGATCGAGCATCGTCGAGAGCCCGCTGGAAGATGTCGACGATTGGGTGATCGACGCCAGCGGCGAAGTCATCGCCCAGTCGGAATATGATCAGAAGTCGGGTCGTTGGACGCTGAAGCTGAAGACCGGCCGCAGCTGGCGCACGCGCGACTCCCGCATCGTTCCCACCGGCTCCCCCAGCCTCTACGGCCTGGGCCGCGACAGCCACGCGATCGTTGCCGGCGCGCTGAACGCCGATGGCCAGCCCACCTATGGCGAGTATTCGACGGGAACCGAGACCGGGGCCGCCGCTCCGCTGCAGGACGACTTCGACACCCTGATCCACGACCCGGTCACACAACTGCTGATCGGGGGCAGCGCCCTGGTAGGCGACGAGGAGCGCTACACCTTCTTCGATCCCAAGACCCAGTCCGCATGGCGCACCGTCGCCAAGGCCTACGCCGGCAATCGCGTCAGCCTGGCCTCCTGGTCCGACGACCGGCGCAAGATCGTCGTGCGGATCGATGGGGCGGACGGTCCCGCGTTCGGCCTGGTCGACCTCGACGCCAAGAGCGCCGTCTGGCTGGCCGAGATCTACGGCGGCCTGGGCCCTGACGGCGTCGCCGAGCAGCGCGCCATCTCCTACAAGGCCGCCGACGGCACGGAAATCACCGGCTACCTGACCCTGCCCAAGGGCCGCGACCCCAAGGGGCTGCCCCTGGTGGTGCTGCCGCATGGCGGCCCGGCGGCGCGCGATGAGCCCGGGTTCGACTGGTGGGCCCAGGCGCTGGCGTCACGAGGCTACGCGGTGCTGCAGCCCAACTTCCGCGGCTCCGAGGGGTTCGGCTGGAAGTTCATGTCCGCAGGCTTCGGCCAGTGGGGCCGCAAGATGCAGACCGATCTCTCCGACGGGGTGCGCGATCTCGCCGCCAAGGGGATCATCGATCCGAAGCGGGTCTGCATCGTGGGCGGCAGCTATGGCGGCTACGCGGCGCTGGCCGGCGCGACCCTCGACCCCGGCGTCTATCGTTGCGCGGTTTCGGTGGCCGGTCCGGCGGACCTGCGCCGCTTCCTGCAATGGGGCCAGCAGGACTTCACATCATCGCAGAACTCACGCCTTCGCTATTGGACCCAGTTCATGGGCGTCGACGGCATCAAGGACCCGGACCTGGCGGATATTTCGCCGGCCAGCCACGCCGACGCGGTGAGCATTCCCATCCTGCTGATCCACGGCAGGGACGACACCGTCGTGCCCTATGAGCAGAGCAGGATCATGGAGACCGCGCTGAAGAAGGCCGGCAAGCCGGTGACCTTGGTCACGCTCGACGGCGAAGATCATTGGCTTTCGCGCGGCGCCACCCGGCTTCAGATGCTCAACGCCGTGGTGGCCTTCCTGGAGGCCAACAACCCGCCCCGGTGATCGGGCGTCTGCCTTGACCGTACCGGTCGGGCAACGCGACAGTGCCGCAAACCTGAAAGGCCCATGATGATCCGGACGCCGTCGATCCGCGCCGCGAAAACCGCCTGTCTTGCCCTGATCCTGGCGGGGGCGGGTTTCGCGCTGAACCTGGCGCCCCCGACCGCGCCGACGGCGAGCGCGGCGGCATCCTTCGACGCGACCTGGGGCATTCCCCAGGAGCCGTTCCGCATCGCCGACAACCTCTATTACGTCGGCGACCAGGACCTGGCGGTCTACCTGATCGTCACGCCCCAGGGGCTGATCGTGCTGGACGGCGGCTATGGGAAGACCGGGCCCCAGGTCCTGGCCAACATCCGCAAGCTGGGCTTCAACCCGGCCAGGATAAAGATCCTGCTCAACAGCCACGCCCATGCCGATCACGCCGGCGGCCTGGCCGCGATCAAGGCCGCCAGCGGCGCGGCGCTGTTCGCCAGTGCGCGCGACAAGCCCTATCTCGAGAACGGCGGCCATGATGACCCGGTGCTGGGCAACGCGCTGCTGTTCGCGCCGGTGAAGGTCGACCATGTCCTGCGCGATGGAGAGCAGGTGAGCCTCGGCGGCGTGAGCCTGACCGCGCACCTGACGCCCGGCCACACGCCGGGCTGCACCAGCTGGTCGATGGCGGTGAAGGTCGACGGCAAGACGCGCCAGGCGCTGTTCATCTGCAGCTTGACCGTTCTGCCCATGGCGCATCTGAGCGGGCCGAAAGCTTCCTGGCCGGGCGTCGCGGGCGACTTCGAGCAGACCTACAAGGTGCTGCACGCCCTGCCCTGCGAGCTGTTCTTCGGTTCGCACGGCGGCTTCTACGGCATGCAGGGCAAGCGCGCGGCGCTGGCCGCCAATCCGAAGGCGGCCAACCCCTTCATCGATCCGGCGGGCTGCAAGGCCTATATCGACCGGGGCGAGGCGAGCTTCCGCGCGCGGCTGGCGGCGGAGAAGTAGGCGCTCTTTCCCTCCCGACTTCGCGGGAGGGAAAGTTGCCCCGCGCTCCGGCCCCCGCTAGACCACCACGCCAGATGACCGCCGCGCCAACCGATACGCCGCCGACGGAGGACCGCCGGGCGCTCTTCACCCTGCTGGCGGTGGTCTACATCAACATGGCGGGGTTCGGGGTGGTGATCCCCCTGCTGCCCTTCTACGGCCAGGCCTTCCATCTTTCGGCGGCCATGGTGGTGCTGCTGTTCGCGGCCTACAGCTTCGGCAACTTCTTCGCCGAGCCCTTCTGGGGGCGGATGTCGGACCGGATCGGGCGCCGGCCCGTGCTGCTGATCACCATCTTCGGCAATGCGGCGGCCTTCCTGGCCCTGGCCTTCGCCCACAACTTCTGGCTGGCCTGCGCGATCCGCATGGCCGGAGGCGTCCTGACCGGCAACATCTCCACCATCCAGGGCTATATCGCCGACATTACCCCGCCCGACCGCCGCGCGGCGCGGCTGGGACTGCTGGGGGCGGCCTTCGGGCTGGGCTTCATCACCGGGCCGTGGATCGGCGGCGCCCTGGCCAATCCCTCGATGGGGGTCGAGGGCTTCCGACTGCCCTTCCTGGCGTCGATGAGCTTCTGCATCCTGGCCGGCCTGGGTGTGGTGATGTTCGTGCGCGAGAGCCGCAAGCACGCCCATTCCGACGCCCCCGCCCCGGGCCGCCTGTCGCACCTGCGCGAGGCGATCAAGAGCCCGGTGATCTCGCGCACCATCCTGGTCAACGCCATCGCGGTGGCCGCCTTTTCCGGCATCGAATCCATCTTCGGCCTGTGGGCCGCCAAGCGTTACGGCTGGGGCCCACTGCAGATCGGCTGGTGCTTCGGCGGCATCGGGGTGACCGCCGTGCTGATCCAGGGCTTCGTCACGGGCCGGCTGGCGCGGCGCTTCGGCGAGGGCCGGGTGCTGACCGGCGGCCTGACGCTGGTCGCGCTGGGCATGGCCGCCCAGCCGTTCACGCCCAACTGGCCGGTCTCGGTGGCCATCATGGTGCTGGTCGCCACGGGCCAGTCGCTGGCCTTCCCCAACGTCTCGGCGATGATCTCCCACGCCACGGACCCTAACCGGCAGGGGTCGATGCTGGGCCTGAACCTGGCCGGCGGCGCCCTGGCGCGCATCGTCGGGCCGCTGATCGCGGGGCCGGTCTATGTGCTGCTGGGCCCCTCCTCGCCCTTCCTGAGCGGCGCCCTGCTGATGATCCCCGGGGTCTTCTTCGCCTGGCGCGCGAGCGCCGCCGTACGCCGGGTGCGGCTTAGCGCCTGAAACACCGCGCGACGCTTGAGAACGCACACCCCCTCGCGCTAGGGTGGCGACAGTAACCGCCGGGGGGCGCCATGACCGTTCGCATTTCCATTCTCGCCGGGGCGCTGGTCGCCGCCGTTGGCCTGTTCGTCGCGCCCGCCGCGCCCCAGGCCGCCGATATCCCCCATACCCCGCCGGCCATCGACGCCTACACCCACCTGCCCCACTTGGAGCAGGTGGCGATTTCGCCGGACGGGACCGAGCTCGCCTACATCGGCCAGAGCGGCGACGACCGCATCATCATCGTCCAGACCCTGACCGGCCAGGCGCTGGGCGGCGCGCGGCTGGGCGACACCAAGGTGCGTGACGTGCAATGGGGCGATGACACCCATGTGCTGATCACCACCGCCACCTGGGGCGACGCGGGCGGGGCATTCTCGGAGAAGTCCGACCTGCTGCAGGCGGTCTCCTACAACATCGTCACCAAGAAGATCGTCACCCTGCTCAGCGTCGGCCACGGCACCTCGATGGCCGGCGACGCCAACCGCCCGCGCTTCACCATCCTGGGCGGCGCGCCCTTCATGCATACGGTGCGCGGCAAGACGGTGATCTATGCGGTGGGCTATGACCGCAACTTCGACACCCGCACCTTCGCCGTGGATCCGGACACGGGCGGCGCCTATCCCGCCGACGAGGCCGGCTTCGTGCAGGACGCCGACGGCCGCGCCCCGGTGCGCGAGGAGGGCTACTGGAACAACACCAACGCCACCTACACCTGGCGGCTCACCGCCCGCGACGGCGTCGGCTGGCGCGAGCTATGGCGGGTGGACGGCAACAAGATCGAAGCGCCGGACCTGGTCGGCCGGGGCCGGGGCAAGGACACCGTCTTCGTGCGCCTGCCCGAGGACGGCCGGGGCACCCTCTACGAGGTCTCGATGGCTACCGGCGCGCGCAAGAAGCTGAAGTTCGAAGGCGATCCCCGCTCGATCAGCCCGATGTACGACAGCCTGACCGACGAACTGATCGGCTATGAGACCTTCGGCGGCGAGGGCGGCGGCGACGTCATCTTCCTGGACGCCGGGCGCGAACAGGCCTGGCAGTCGGTGGCCGCCGCCTTCGACGGCAGCACCATCACCGTGGGCTCCCACACCGCCGACTACACCAAGTTCGTGGTGTTCACGTCCAGCGACGAGGACCCCGGCACCTATTGGCTGGCCGACACCGCCGCCCACAAGGCCTTCAAGATCGGCAGCCAGTATCCCGGCCTGAAGCCCGGCGACGTGGCGGCCAAGACCTTCGTCCACTACAAGGCCGCCGACGGCATGGAGCTCTACGGCTACCTGACCCTGCCGGTGGGCCGCGACCCGAAGAACCTGCCGCTGATCGTCATCCCCCACGGCGGCCCGCAGTCCCACGACGACTCCGATTTCGACTGGTTCTCCCAGGTCATCGCCAGCCGCGGCTATGCGGTCTTCCAGCCCCAGTTCCGGGGCTCGGAGGGCTGGGGCCGCGACTACTTCATGGCCGGCCAGGGCGAGTGGGGCCGCAAGATGCAGACCGACCTGTCGGACGGCGTGCGCTACCTGGCCAAGGAGGGGACCATCGATCCCAAGCGCGTGTGCATCTTCGGCTGGAGCTATGGCGGTTACGCGGCCCTGGCCGGCGCCACCATCGACAAGGGCGTCTACCGTTGCGCCGCCGCCGGGGCGCCGGTGACCGACCTGCGCAAGCTGCTGGTCTGGGAAAAGGGCGAGAACGGCTCCAACGACAGCCCCGGCCTGCGCTACGAGAAGCGCTACCTGGGCATCGACAACATCAACGACCCCAAGCTGGACACCCTGTCGCCGGCCCTGATGGCCGATCGCGTCGACATCCCCATCCTGCTGATCCACGGCAAGCAGGATAGCAACGTCCCCTATGCCCAGAGCGTGGAAATGGCCGACGCCCTCAAACGCGCCGGCAAGCCCTTCGACTTCGTGACCCTGGCCGACGAGGACCACCACCTGTCCAAGGACTCCACGCGCCGCCAGGCCTTCGACGCCATCATCCCGTTCCTGGAAAAGAACAATCCGCCCTACTAGAGCGCTTTCCGGCGAAGTGGATACCGGTTCGCCGCCGAAAAGCGCGACAAAACAAAAAGCTGGAGCGCCACTCCGATTCTATCGGAGCGGACAACGCTCCAGGCGCGCGAAGATCTGAGCGAGTAAATCCATGCTTCGTCGTCTGTTGATGGTCCTTGTCGCCGCGCTGGCGTTCAGCGCGCCGATGCCGGCGCCCGCCGCGGCGGATCCGGCCGCCCCCGCCCGGGCCTTCGTCCCGCCGACCATCGAGGCCTATACCCGCGCGCCGGCCCTGGGCTTCGTGGACCTGTCCGCCGACGGCCAGAAGGTCGCCTATGTGGAAAACGTCGGCGACAAGCGCCGGCTGGTGGTGCGGCGCCTGAACGGCCTGGCCGTGGGCGAGGTGCTGGGCGTGGTCGACCTGGGCTTCCAGATCGTCGTCGACGTGCACTGGGCCGACAGCGTCCATGTGCTGGTCACCGCCTCGCAGTTCCAGCGCTTCGCGGGCGAGCGCTACATCGGCTTCGACGCCGCCGCCGCCCATGCCTACAACATCGAGACCCACAAGATCGTGCGCCTGCTCGATCGCAAGCCCGGCCTGAAATATGTGGCCGGCGCGCCCTTCGTCGGCGTGGTCGGTGGTCAGCGCAAGACCTTCGTCAACTCCTACGGCGGCAGCTGGGAAGTCGATCTGGATACCGGCGACGGCGTGCTGCGCGACCAGTACTACGGCCTCACCGATGCGTCGGGGCGCGCCACCGTGCGCTCTGAATTCTATTGGAAGGCCAGCGACAACACCTTCACCTGGCGGCTGGCGTCGCGCTCCGGGATGGACTGGACGGGGCTGTGGAGCCTGCACGGCAACCGCATCGAAACCCCCGAACTGCTCGGCTACGGGCGCACCGCCAACACGGTGCTGGTGCGCACGCCGGTCGAGGGCCAGGAGGCGCTGTTCGAGGTGGACACCACCAGCGGCGCGCGCAAGCGCCTGGGCTTTCCGGAAGCCAGCGGCGAGGTCGATCCGATGTACGACACCGAGACCCAGAAGCTGCTGGGGTTTGCCTTCACCGGCGCCAACGACCACACCACCTACTTCCTCGACGACAGCCTCCAGGCGCTTTGGGACGCCACGGCCGCCGGCTTCCCCGGCAAGCAGGTGACCCTGACCTCGCGCACGCCCGACTTCGCCCGGCTGGTGGTCTATACGACGGGCGCCGGTGATGCCGGGACCTACTGGCTGGTGGACGCCAAGGACCACAAGGCCGCCCGCCTGGGCTCGGCCCACCCGGACATCGCCGCCGGCCAGGTCGCCGAGCAGCGCTTCATCAAATACAAGGCCGCCGACGGCTTCGAGGTCGCCGCCTACCTGACCCTGCCCATCGGCCGCGATCCCAGGAGCCTGCCGCTGATCGTCATGCCGCATGGCGGACCCCAGGCGCGCGACGAGCCGGGCTTCGACGGCTGGGCCCAGATGCTGGCGTCGCGCGGCTATGCGGTGTTGCAGCCCGAGTACCGCGGCTCCGACGGCTTCGGAGCGGCCTACTATCATGCGGGTTACGGCGAGTGGGGCGGCAAGATGATCACCGACCTGTCCGACAGCGTGGCCTATCTGTCGGGCCAGGGGATCATCGACCCGAAGCGCGTGTGCATCTTCGGCTGGAGCTATGGCGGCTATGCGGCGCTGTGGGCGCCGATCAAGGAGCCCGGCGTCTATCGCTGCGCCGCCGCCGGCGCGGGCCTGTCCGACCTGCGCGCCATGCTGTTTTGGGAACGCGGCCGCGAAGGGGCCCACGAGACCCCCGTCCTGCGCTATGAAGCGCGCTATATGGGCGCCAAGGGCGACAACGATCCCCGCCTGGACGACATCTCGCCCGCCCGCCACGCCGAACGCATGACCATCCCCCTGATGATCGTGCACGGGCAGAGCGATATGAACGTTCCCTACGAGCAGACCCTGACCATGACCCGCGCCCTGGATCGGGCGGGCCGGCCCTATGAGCTGGTGGCCATCGCGGCGGAGGGTCACAACCTGCAAAAGCCCGCTAGCCGGCTGACGGCCTTCACCAGCCTCATCGGCTTCCTGGAAAAGAACAATCCGCCCTACTAAACCTTGCCTTCTCCTTCTCCCCTCGTGGGAGAAGGTGGCCTCCGAAGGAGGACGGATGAGGGGGCGAAAGACGCCTGACCCCGTGCACAACGCCGGCCGCACGCAATGACCGAAACCCCGCCTCCGAAACGCGAGCTCGCAAAACGCATGCGAGCCAACCCGAGCGTCAGCGAAAACCACCTCTGGCGCCTGTTGCGAGGCCGCCGCCTCGACGGTCTGAAATTCCGACGCCAGGTTCCGCTTGGCCCCTATGTCGTCGACTTCCCCTGCCTGCGTCACCGGCTGATCATCGAAGCCGATGGTCCGTTCCACGATGACGACAGCAAGCGCGATGAATGGCTGGAAGCCCAAGGCTTCCGCATCCTGCGTTTCGACACGCCCTGATCATCAACAAGGCCGAGCGCGTGCTGGAGATCATCCTGGATGCGGTGTCCGCGGCGCCTGTCGATCCCGATAGCGGGCTCTCGGGCTGGGACTGACGGCTCAGGCGAGGTCGGGCAACTTTCACCCCCTCATCCATCGGCTGCGCCGACACCTTCTCCCGCGAGGGGAGAAGGAAAAGAAAATAGCCCCCAATTCCTTGCCGCCCCGCAAGCGAGCGCGCTTGAGCGGCCCGGTGGGGACGGATAGGGTCGGGCAAACTGTAATGTTCCTTGGGGGCTCTACCCGATGTTTCGACGTTTCCTGCCGGCGCTGATGGCGCTGGCGATGGCCGCGCCCATGGTGGCGGCGGCCTCAGTGGCCAAGGCGGCCGCGCCGCTGACCGCCTACACCCACCTGGCGGCGCTGAGCCAGGTCAAGCTTTCCCCCGACGGCACCAAGATCGCCTACATCCTGCTGGTGGGTGAAAAGCGCCGCCTGGCGGTTCAGACCATCACGGGCCAGGCCCTCGGCCAGGTGGAGTTGGGCGTCAAGAAGGTGCGCGACATCCGCTGGGGCGATGAAGATCACGTGCTGATCACCACCGCCTACTACGGCGACCTCAAGGGCATGGCGGTGAAGGGCGACTACTACACCGCCCAGTCCTATAATGTGACGACCCACAAGTTCGCCACCGTGCTGAACGACAGCCACTCCTCCGGCGGCGCCCAGGCCAATACGGCCAGCAACTCCGCGCGCCTGACCGCCGTGCTGGGCCCGCCCATCATCCGCATGATCGACGGCAAGCGCACCGTGCTGGCCCTGGGCATCAACGTCTCCGGCGAGCAGGAATATTACGCCATCGACCTGGAGACCGGGGTCGGCACGCCGCGCGACCACGCCGACAGCGTGATGGATTCCACCGGCTATTGGGTGGCCAAGGACGAGCAGCACGACAGCGGCGCCGGCGGCGCCTTCACCTGGCGGTTGGTCAAGCGCGAGGGCCCGGCCATGAAGGAGCTGTGGAGCGAAGGCGGCTTCGTGATCGAGGCCCCCAACCTGCTCGGCTATGGCCGTACCGACAAGTCGGTTCTGGTCGGCTATCCGGTCGGCGACGGCGAGGAGCTATGGGAAGTCCAACTGGCCGACGGCAGCCGCAAGAAGCTGAAGATCGCCGACCTGGGCGACAACGCCGAGCCCATCTACGACAGCCTGACGGGTAAGCTGCTCGGCTTCCAGGGCCTGGTGGAAGACGACTACAACGCCTACTGGCTCGACGCCGACAAGGAAGCCACCTGGGAATCCATCGTCGCTGGCTTCCCGGACGAGAAGGTCCGCTACGTCTCGGCCACCCCCGACTATTCCAAGATCGTGGTGTTCACCAACGGCAACCACAACCCCGGCACCTATCTGCTGGTCGACATGGCCACCAAGAAGGCCATCAAGATCGGTTCGGCCTATCCGGACCTGAAGCCCGAGGATGTCGCGACCGTCCAGTACATCCACTACAAGGCCGCCGACGGCACCATCATCCCGGCCTATCTGACCCTGCCCAACGGCCGTGACCCCAAGAACCTGCCCCTGATCGTGCTGCCCCACGGCGGCCCGGGCGCGCGCGACGAAGGCGGTTTCGACTGGTTCGCCCAGCCCGTGGCCTCCAGAGGCTATGCGGTGCTGCAGCCCGAGTACCGGGGCTCCACCGGCTACGGCAAGGCCCACCTGGAAGCCGGCTACGGCGAGTGGGGCCGCAAGATGCAGACCGACCTGTCGGACGGCGTGCGCTATCTGGCGGCCCAGGGCACCATCGATCCCAAGCGCGTCTGCATCTTCGGCTGGAGCTACGGCGGTTATGCCGCCATGGCCGGCCCCGCCATCGACCCAGGCGTCTATCGCTGCGCCGTGGCCGGCGCGGGCGTGTCGGACCTGGGCAAGATGCTGGCGTGGGAGCGTGACCGCTCGTCCAAGGACAGCATCGTGGTGCGCTTCTGGAAGCGCTTCATGTTCGGCTCGCGTCCGCAGAGCGAGTCCCTCGACGCCGTGTCGCCCGCCCGCCAAGCCTCGCGCGTTCAGGTGCCGATGCTGCTGATCCACGGCAAGCAGGACTACACGGTGCCGGTGGAGCAGAGTCAGGACTACGCCGACTCCCTCAAGCGCGCCGGCAAGGACGTCACCCTGGTGATCCTGCCCGAGGACGACCACTACATCGACGCCCGCAGCGCCAGCCGCCAGCGGGTGTTCGACGCCGCGATCGCCTTCCTCGAGAAGAACAACCCGCCGTATTGATCCCAGGCGCCCTTCCCTCCTCTTTATGGGGAGGGAAGAGGGCCGAAGGCCCGAGGGTGGGGTTTGGGTTATGCGGCTCCCCACCTCCAAAGGCGAAGCGCCCGTTGGTGTAGGGTTGTGACCCGTCTGACTCAGAAATTGGCCCCGCGCGGCGTTGAGGGGCGCCTAACCTTTCGGCGCGGCGGACGCATAATGGTTACCCCACCCTCGCGGCTTCGCCGCTGCCCTCCCCATAAAGGGGAGGGAAGTCTCGGAACCGCCATTATCGCCCCGCTTTCAGTAGCTTATGGAGCCGACCCGTGCCCGCGCCCGTTCTGACCGGACTGGACCATATCGTCCTGCGCGTCTGCGATTTGCCGCGGATGCTGGACTTCTACGTCGGCGTCCTCGGCTGCACGGTGGAGCGGGAGCAGGCGGCCATCGGCCTGACCCAGCTGAGAGCCGGCGCCTCGCTGATCGACCTGATCACGCTGAGCGGGATGCTGGGGAAGATGGGCGGCGCGGGACCGGGCTCGGAAGGCCGCAACCTGGATCACTTCGCGCTCGGGGTGGAGCCGTTCAACGAAGCGGCCCTGCGCGATCACCTGAAGGCAAGCGGCATCGCCATCATCGACTCCGGAGAACGCTACGGCGCCCAGGGAAACGGCCCCTCGCTCTACATCCGCGATCCGGAGGGCAATACGGTCGAGCTAAAAGGCCGCAGCTGAAAAAGTCCAATTACCGCATCGCGTTAACCCAAAAGAATCCGCTAGCGTTCATCCTGTCGGCTTCGGCCGAAGCGTTTGTTCAGGAAAGACGTTCGTTGCAGTCGCGTCATTCGCCATCCGAGTCCTGGGTCCTCAAGCGTTCCGGCGTCATCGCCTACCGCAGCGAGCCGTTCGACCCGCGCACCCCGCATCATCGTCATGGACTGGGCCTGGGCATCGTCCTGGCGGCCGCCGTCCTGCTGGGCTTCGGCGCCAATGCCCTTTCCGCGCACGGCTTCAAGCGCGCCGCCATGGGCTCGGCCTCGGCGGCCACGGCCGAAACCGCCAACCTGACCTCGGGCCCCGCGCCCACCTACATCTCCTTCCCCTCGCGCCCCGGCCCCGCCGCCTTGCAGGCGCGGCTTGACGACCTGGCCAAACGCTACCGCGAGCCGGTGGGCGTCGCCGTCACCGACGTGAGCGCCGGCTGGGTGGCCAGCGTGGACGCGGTCGACAGCTATCCGCAGCAGAGCGTGTCGAAGCTGTGGGTCGTGCTGTCGGTGTTCGACGCCATCGACCAGGGCAGATTGAAGCTCACCGACGAGGTCCGCCTCGACCAGTCCGACCGCAGCGTCTTCTACCAGCCGCTCGCCTCGCGCATCGGCAAGGACGGCTATGTCACCACGCTCGAGGACCTGGTCCGCCGCGCGCTGATCGAGAGCGACAACGCCGCCAATGACCGGCTGATCAAGGCCGTCGGCGGCATCGACGTCGTCACCGCCACCATCGAGCGCAAGGGCCTGGCCGGCATCGCGGTCGGGGCCACCGAGCACGAGCTCCAGGCCCGCACCGCCGGCATGATGTGGCGCGAGGAGTACGGGAGGGGCAATAACTTCAAGGAAGCCCGCGCCCTGCTGCCCGACGCCGTGCGCGACGTGGCGCTGAAAAGCTATCTCGACAAGCCGGGCGACGGGGCCAGCCCCCTGGCCATCGCCACCGCGCTGACCGCCCTTCGCCGCGGCCAGCTGCTGTCGGCCGACTCCACCCAGACCATGCTCGGCATCATGTCGCAGGCCACCACCGGGCGCATGCGGCTCAAAGGCGGGCTCCCCGACGGCTGGTCCATCGCCCACAAGACCGGCACCGGCCCCGACTGGAAGACCGGCTCGGTCGGCATCAACGACGTCGCCCTGATCACCGCCCCCGACGGCCACACCTATGCCGTGGCCGTGATGATGCGCCAGACCCGCCAGGGCGTCCCCGCGCGCCTGGCCTTCATGCAGGCCGTCACCCGCGCCGTCGTCGCCGCCTGGCAGGATGCGCACGGCGGACCGCTGGTGAAGACCCAGGTGGCGGCGGTGAGCTCGCGGTCGAGCTCGGCGGACTAGCACCCTCTCTTTCCCTTCCCCTATCGGGGGAGGGTGGTCGTAGCGAAGCGAAGACCGGGTGGGTGGGCGCCCTAAGCAACGCACGTGAAGCACCGCCCAATTTCGTCAGCACCGACCTATCGAGTTTAGCGGGCGCCCGCCCACCCGCCTCGGCTGCGCCTCGTCACCCTCCCCCGATAGGGGGAGGGAAAGAGTCAGTTCGTCGCCTGCCAGACCACCGGCTCACCGGTCCACTCCCAGTGCCAGGGCTCGAAGGCATAGTTCACGAACCCATAGCGCCCGGCGTTGGCCACCAGCCACCGGTAGGCCGGGCCGCGAGACTGGAACAGCCGGTTGACGTCCTCGCTCGAGGCCGGATCGAACCCCGGCGCGGAACCCAGGTAGACGTCCACGGCCAACCCCGTCCTGTGCGCCGAACAGGTGGAGCGCGTGATGTTCTGGCAGTTCATCTCGGTGACGCAGCGCACGGCGTCCGACACCGGGTCGCGGTAGCCGGACATGATCTTCAGCAGGTTTGGGTCGGCGGCGATGGAGGGGACCTCGGCGCGGGCGTCGCTCATCAGGCGCCGCCATGCGGCCAGGGCGCCGGTGCGCAGCTTCAGCGGCGAGCCGTAGGTGTCGGCGGCGGTGGTGGTTTCCAGGGCCACCTCGGGCGGGGCGTCGGGGCAGACGCCCTTCTTGTTGACCAGCACGAAGGGCCGCTGCATGGCCCAGGTGTTCTTCATGGCGGCCAGGGTGGGTTCGTCCATGATCCCGCTCTTGCCGAGGCCATGGGAGCCCTGCCACCCGGCCAGGGCGGCGGCGAAGCCGGGGGAGGTGGGCGCGCAGGCCGGGGCGCCGATCTCGGCGGCCGCGCGGGGCGCATAGATTTCCCAGCCGGTCTCGGCGCGCCCGAAGGCGGACCAGGCGGCGGCGGTCAGGCTGGTGGTGTTGGCGGCGGCGGCGTCGGCGGGCCCCTCGGCG
>JAQGIP010000019.1 GCA_028291055.1 Caulobacter sp. | reverse complement strand
AAGACCGCCTCGGCCGCGCCGGCCAAGCGCAAGGTCCCGCCCGCCAAGCAAAAGGCCCTGGCCGGCGCGCCGCCGCCCAAGGCCGCGCCGAAGCTGGCCGCCAAGGCTCCGGCCAAGGCCGGCGCCTCGCCGCCGGAAAGTCCCGCCGCCACGGCCGCCGCTTCCGGCGACACCTCCAAGGCCGCGCCGCCGCTCAGCGCGCCGGCCAAATGACCGGGGGATAGGCAGCGGCCGATGGGGCAGGCGCGGTGACCTTGCGCACACTCTTGAGATCCGGCGTGGCGGCGATCGCCATCGCCGGTCTTGTCGCGCCCATGGGGTACGCGGCCCAGCCGCCGCGCGCCGCCGCAACGCCTCTGGAAATCCGCGTCGGCCAGAGCGACGACTTCTCGCGCATCGAGTTCCACTGGGCCGGCGGCGCGCGCATGACCCAGCGCCGGGAGGGCCAGGTGCTGACCCTGCGCTTCAGCCGCGACGCCAAGCCCGACATCGGCATGCTGCGCGCCCTGCCGCCCAAGTGGGTGAGCGCCGCCGAGGCGCGCCATGTGGGCGGGGCGCTGGAGATCGTGCTGACCCTGGCCGACGGCGCCGACGTGCGGCTGGGCAACGCCGACGGCTCCGACTTCATCAACATCTTCGAAAAGCCCGCCCCGCCGCCCGCACCCGCGCAGGTCGCCCAGACGGCGCCCGAGCCGGTGGCCAGCGGTCCCGCGCGGCCCGATCCGACGCCCCCCGGCGGGGTGGTCAAGGTGGCGGCCGAGGCGGACGGAGCCATCCTCAAGATGCGCTTCGACTGGCGCAATCCCGCCGCCGCCGCCGTGTTCCGGCGCGGCAACACCATCTGGGTGGTGTTCGATGCGGCCGCCAAGCTGGATGTCTCGGCCCTGCCGATCGGCGTCACCCAATATTCCCACGTCGAGACGGTCCAGGGCCCCGGCTGGTCGGCAATCCGCATCATCGCGCCCGACACCACCCTGTTCGACGCCTTCTCCGACGGGTCCAGCTGGACGGTGATCCTGGGCCCGGCCGAGCCGACGCCGCGCGGCATGGTGCGGATCATGCGCGATGATTCCGGCGGCCCGCCGTCGCTGACCGCCTCCCTGTCGGGCGCCACCAAGACCATCTGGGTCGACGATCCCGCCGTGCACGACCGCTTCGCCGTGGTCACCGCGCTCGGCCCCAACAAGGGCCTGCCCGAACAGCGCGACTATGTGGACCTGACCATGCTGGCCTCGGTCCAGGGCCTGGCCATCGAGCCCCGGTCCGGCGACCTGGCCGTCGCCTCCGACGGCGACCTCGTCCATATCGGTCGCCCCGCCGGCCTGGCGCTGTCGCCCCGCTCCGCCCTTCAGGCCCATGAACAGGCGGCGCTCGGCGCGCCCCAGCCGGCCGGCCTGCCCGGGCTGATCGGCGCCGACTGGGCCAAGACCGGCGAGGGCGGCTTCCTGCCCCGCTACAGCGCCCTGCTCGCGCCCGTTTCCGAGGAAGAGGACAAGGGCGCCAACGGTCCCGTGGCCGCGCGCATGGCGCTCGCCCGCTTCCTGGTCGGCGAGGAGCTGAGCTACGAGGCCATCGGCGTGCTCAACGACGTGGCGCGCGAACGCCCCTCCGTCGTGGGCGACGCGGAATTCCGGGGCCTGCGCGGCATCGCCCGGGTGATGGCCGGCCGCTACAAGGAGGCCGACGCCGACTTCTCCGTGGGCATCCTGGCCGACGATCCGGCCAGCACGCTGTGGCGCGGCTACATCGCCGCCAAGGAGGGCCAGTGGCCCGACGCCCGCAAGGCCTTCGACTCGGGCGCGGCGGCCATGGGCCAGTTCTCGCCGCTCTGGAAATCCCGCTTCGCCCGGGCCGACGCCGAGGCCGCCCTGGCGCTCGGCGACTACCCCACCTGCAACAAGCGCATCGCGGCTGCCTTGGGCGAACGCGTGCCGCCGGAAGAGGAACTGGCCTCGCGCCTGATCCAGGCCCGGCTGATGGAGGCGCTGGGCCAGAGGGACCGTGCGCTCGGCGTCTACAAGGCCATTGCCCGCGCGCCGCTCGACCAGCTGGCCGCGCCGGCCACCCTGCGCGCCACCCAGATCCAGCTGGACGAGGGCAAGATCACCCCGCTCCAGGCCGCCGCCGTGTTCGACGGCCTGCGCTACCGCTGGCGCGGCGACGCCACAGAGCTTGAGACCATCCGCCTGCTGGGCCAGCTCTATCTGAGCCAGGGCCATTACCGCGAGGCGCTCGAAGCCCTGCGCTCCGCCGGCCAGCGCCTGCCCGACCTGCCCCAGGCCGTTCAGCTCCAGGCCGACCTGGGCGCCGCCTTCAAGGCGCTGTTCCTCGACGGCCAGGCCGACGGGCTGGAGCCCATCCAGGCGCTGGCGCTGTTCTACGACTTCAAGGAACTCACTCCCATCGGCGCCGATGGCGACCTGATGGTGCGCAAGCTGGTGCGCCGGCTGGTCGACGTGGACCTGCTGCCCCAGGCCGCCGAGCTGCTGAAATACCAGGTCGATAACCGCCTCGACGGCGTGCCCAAGGCCCAGGTCGCCACCGATCTCGCCATCATCTACCTGATGAACCGTCAGCCCGAGCAGGCGCTGGACGCCATCAATGCGTCGCGCACCACCATCCTGCCGCCGGCGCTGAACGCCCAGCGCCGGCTGGTCACCGCCCGCGCCCTCGTCGGCATCGGCCGCCTGGACGCCGCCGACGAGATCCTGGACTCCGACACCTCGCCCGAAGCCGCCGAGATCAAGGCCGACATCGCTTGGCGCGGCCGCACCTGGACGTCGGCGGGCCCGAAGTTCGAGGCCCTGCTGGGTGAGCGCTGGAAGACGCCCGCTGCGCTCAGCGGCGACGAGGAAGGCCGGCTGCTGCGGGCCGGGGTGTCCTACAGCCTGGCCGGCGACGACGCCTCGCTGACCCGCCTGCGCACCGAATACGGTGGCTTCATCGACCAGTCGCATAACCCGGACGCCTTGCGCGTGGCCCTGGCCGGCATCAGCGGCGGGGCCATCAACGTCACCGACTTCAGCCGCGTGGCCGCCGACGACGAGGCCTTCGTGGGCTGGGTCGGGCGCATGAAGCAGCGTTTCCGCGAACCGCCGGCCGCGCTGCCGCCGTTGGCGCGCCGCCAGGCCTCGGACGCGCTCGGGCCGTCGAAGGGCTAGGCGCCCGCCGCGTTAGAAAATGTTGGCCCGCCCTCAACCGAAATGGGCCGGGGCGCTATGGCAAGCGCCGCCGCATGGGCCTATCTGGCCTGCATGACCGCCGTTCCCGCCGCACCCGTCCATACCTCGCTCTCGCCCCGAGATGCGCTGCTGGCGATCGCCGTGATGGTGGTGTGGGGCTCCAACTTCGTGGTCATCAAGATCGGCCTGAACCACCTGCCGCCGCTGCTGTTCGCGGCGCTCAGGTTCGGGTTCGCGCTATTCCCGGCGGTCTTCTTCCTGAAGCGGCCCAAGGTTCCTTGGGCGAAGCTGGCCGCCTATGGCCTGATGATCGGGGCCGGCCAGTTCGGCGTCCTCTACATCGCCATGACCCACTTCATCTCGCCGGGGCTGGCGTCCCTGGTGGTGCAGACCCAGGTCTTCTTCACTATCGGCCTGGCCATCTGGCTGTCCAACGAGCGGGTGAAGGGCTTCCAGATCGGCGCCCTGGTGCTGGCCACCGCCGGCATCGGCATCATCCTGTGGCACGCCGACAAGACCACCACGCCGCTGGGCCTGGGCCTGACCCTGCTGGCGGCGCTCAGCTGGGCCGGCGGCAATCTGGTCGCCCGCTCCACGCCTGGCGTGAACATGCTGAGCTATGTGGTGTGGTCCAGCCTGTTCGCCGTGCCGCCGCTGATCGTGGCTTCCCTGGTGTTCGAGGGCTGGCCCGCCATCGCCGCCGGCCTGCAACACGCCGACCTCACCACCTGGGCCGCCGTGGCCTGGCAGTCGGTGGGCAACAGCCTGTTCGGCTACGCCGCCTGGGGCTGGCTGCTGGGCCGCTATCCGGCGGCGACGGTTGCGCCCATGTCGCTGCTGGTGCCGGTGGTGGGCATGACCGCCTCGGCCCTTCTGCTGGCCGAGTCCCTGCCCGCCTGGAAGATCGGCGCCGCCCTGCTGGTGATGAGCGGCCTGGCGGTCAACATCCTGTGGCCAATGATCGCGCGGCGGCTGGCGCGGCCGCTCGCCGTCTAACTCGAGACCCGGTGGAAGCTCTCCACCAAACTCCCCGCCACCAGCCGCCAACCATCGACCAGCACGAAGAAGATCAGCTTGAAGGGCAGGCTGACCACGGCCGGCGGCAGCATCATCATGCCCATGCTCATCAGCACGCTGGCCACCACCAGGTCGATGACCAGGAAGGGGATGAACAGCAGGAAACCGATCTCGAAGGCGCGCTTCAGCTCGCTGATCATGAAGGCCGGGGTGACGATGCGCAGCGGCGTGGCCAGCGCCGTGGCGGGCTTGGGGATGTGGGACAGGGTGACGAACAGGGCCAGGTCGTCGGGCTCGACCTGGGCCAGCATGAACTTCTTGAGCGGCTGGCCGGCGGCGTCGAAGGCGGCGGGCAGCTCCATCTTCTTGTCGAGCAGGGGTTTGACCCCCTGGTCGTAGCTCTGCTGGAAGGTCGGCTGCATGACGATGGCGGTCAGGAACAGCGACAGGCTGATGATCACCGCGTTGGGCGGGCTCTGCTGAAGACCCAGCGCGGTCCGGAGCAGCGACAGCACCACCACGATGCGCACGAAGCTGGTGGTCATGATGACGATGGACGGGGCCAGCGACAGTACGGTCATCAGCCCGACCAGCTGGACCACCCGCTCGGTCAGGCCCGCGCCGGTGCCCAGATCGACATTGACCTGTTGGGCGAGCGCGATGGCGGGCCAGATCAGGCTGCCCAGGGTGACCAGCAGCGACAGGGATGCGGCGCGGCGGATGTCCTCGCCGTTGAGGCGCTTGAACAGCGGCAGGCGCTTGATCACGGACGGCTTGGCGGGTTTCATCGGACCAGGCCCTTCTGAGGCGCGGGCTTGGGCGCGAGGCGGCGGGGCGGGGCGGGGCCTTCCAGCAGGTGGCCGTCGCCCAGGATGATCAACCGTTCCTCCTGGTCCACGCGCACCAGCACCAGCCGGCGGCTGGGGTCGAGCACCAGGCTTTCCAGCACCTGCAGGCGCCGTTCGGCCCGGCCGGACTGCAGGCGCGCGATCAGCGCCGGCGCATATCGCCGCATGACCACCGCCGCCAGGCCGACCAGGCCCAGGGTCACCGCCAGGGCGGCGACGGCGCGGATGAAATCGAGAAAACCCATGGGTCGGCGTGCGCTTTTGAACTGTCGGAGGCGGCCTCGCCCCCATGCGTTATGCTCTGCGCGGCAAGTCTTAAGGGCCGATTAACCCTGTTTGTTCACCTTTAGGGTATGAACCTCGACGACATCCCCCTGTTCTCGATGCTGAAGGGCCGCATGGGCTATCTGGCCGAGCGCCAGCGGGTCATCGCCGAGAATGTGGCCAACGCCGACACCCCCGGCTACCAGGCCCGCGACATGAAGCCCTTCAACTTCCACTCCGCGCTCAGCGGCCAGGGCGGCGGCATGGGCGGCGGCGGGATGCTGACGCCCACCCAATCGCAGTCGGGCCATATGGCTCTGCCCTCCATGCCGGCCTTCGGCGGCGGTGGCGCGATGGGCTCCAACGTCACCCGCTCCGCCGATTCCGAAACCACGCTGAACGGCAACGGCGTGGTGCTGGAAGATCAGATGATGAAGATGACCGAGGCGCGGATGGACTACGACGCCGCCGTCGGATTCTACCAGAAGGCTCTGGGCCTGCTGCGCATGGCCGCGCGGGCGCCGGGCCGATGACCGCTTCCTCCTTCAGACACGAGGCCTGACCCATGGGTGAGATCAAGTCCGCCTCCGGCGCGGCCATGAGCGTGGCGGCCTCGGCCCTTCGCGCCCAGCAGGCGCGCATGCGGGTCATCGCCGAGAACCTGGCCAACGCCGATTCCACCTCGCGCACCCCCGGCGGCGATCCCTACCGCCGCCAAATCCCCGTCTTCCAGGCCCAGGCGCTGGACGGCGCCCAGGGGGTGAAGATGGCGCGCGTCATCCCCGACAGCACCGACTTCAAGACCGCGTATGATCCAGGCAATCCCTCGGCGGATGCGAAGGGTTATGTGAAGATGCCCAACGTCGATCCGCTGATCGAGGCGCTCGACATGCGCGAGGCCCAGCGGGCCTACGAAGCCAACCTCAACGTCATCGAGACCGCGCGCGCCATGCAGCAACGCACCCTCGACCTGCTGCGCAAATAGGAGCTGAGCCGTGATCACCGCACTCTCCGCCGCCAAGGCCTATGCCGCCACCCAGGGCGGGTCGCTCGGAGGGCTGGGCGGTATCGGCGGCATCGGCGGCCTGGGCGGTGACGCCGGGCCCGCGGCGGCCGGCGGCTTCGGCGATGTCCTCAAGAGCGTCATGGGCGACGCCATGAACGCGTCGAAGAAGGCCGAGGGCATGATGGCCGCCCAGGTGCAGGGCAAGGCCGAGCTGATCGACGTGGTCACCGCCATCTCCTCGGCGGAATCCAGCCTGGAGACGGTGATGGCCGTCCGCGACCAGGTGATCTCGGCTTATCAAGAAATCATGCGGATGCCGATCTAGGCTGCATCGGAAGCGTCACTGTTGCGTTCACCTGTCGGCCTGAGCGACTGACGGGGCGACAACGGTTCAATGACCATCCACGACGACGTACTGACGGTGATGAAGCCCACCTCCTACAAGGCGGTGCGCGACGAGGTGCGCGACGGCGACATCCTGCTGTGCTCGGCCACCGATCCGATGTCGCGCCTGATCCGCTGGGCCACCGGCAGCCAGTGGAGCCACATCGGCATCGCCTATCGCCTTAACGAGATCGACCGGGTGATGGTGCTGGAGGCCGTGGCCAAGATCGGGGTCCGCGCCGTGCCGCTGTCGACCTTCATCGCGCGCACCAGCGGCGGCATCCATCCCTATCCCGGCCACATCCTGCTGGCCCGCCACCAGGGCATGGGCGCCAAGAGCCGTTCAAACCCAATGAAGAAGATGGCCGGCTTCGCCTTCGATCGGCTGGGCGACCCCTTCTCCAACCGCGAGATGGTCAAGATCGTCCTGCGCATCATCGCCCACAAGCTGGGGCGCAAGCTGCCGCGCATGCTGGTCCCGGACAAGGAGTTCATCTGCTCGGAATATGTGGCCGGCTGCTATGAGCGGCTGGACTTGAAGGCGCCGTGGGACGGTCTGGGCTTTATCGCGCCGTCGGATTTCGCCAAGGATGCGCGCGTCGACGCGGTGGCGTTGATCAAGACCCGCTGATCCCCTCCCAGAAGGACTTATCCATGAGCGCCTACGTCGTCCTGATCCGTGACCGCATGAAGGACCCGGAAGAATTCGCCACCTACGGCAAGATGGCCGCCGGCGCCCGGGCCGGCCACGAGATCACGCCGCTGGCCTTCTATGGCGCCATCGAGACCCTGGAGGGCGCGCCCGCCGAGGGGATGGTGATCCTGCAATTCCCCGACACCGCCGCGGCCAAGGCCTGGTACGGCAGCCCGGCCTATCAGGCGGCCTTGCAGCACCGGCTGGCCGGCGCCGACTACCGCGTGATCATCGTCGAGGGCCTCGCTTAGCGCGAGCCATCGGTGCTGTAGGTGAGGTAGCCGCGCTCGACCATCCGGCGCATGGCCTCATAGGCTTCGGTCAGTTCTTCATAGGCGCCGCGTAGCTGGCTGAGCTTGGCCACCTGTTCGGCGGATAGTCCCTGGGGTCCGCTCACCGCGAGGGCTTCCGAAACCCAGCGGCTGCGCGCCAGGGCGGCCGCGACGGCGAGGCGCTGGAACTTGCCGGCGTCGGCGCTGCCCAGCACCTGGCCGATGACCTCGCGGTTGGAGGCGAAGGCGGTGTAGTCGATATGCTCGAGCTGACCGCGCAGGCGCCGTTGGGCCTGCGGATCGTCGGCCACCTCGGGTTCGAAGTGATCGCTGTTGGTGCGGCGGAAGCTGTTGGTGCGGGTCGTCGACACGCGGTCCTCCTTTGAGGCGCAGGGTCCGATTGATCCCAGGGTATATTGCGCCGTCTTAATGCAAGCTTGCGCGCGGGAGCGACTAGGGTTCCGCTTAGAACTCCGAGTCGCCCAAGGGCCCCCATGACAGCCGTCCTAGAAATCGCCGACGTCTCCAAAGCCTTCGGGACCACACAGGCCCTGTCGAACTTCTCCCTCAGCATCCCCGAAGGCGGCGTCTATGGCCTGCTGGGACCCAACGGCGCGGGCAAGAGCACCCTGCTGCGGATCGTGCTGGGCCTGATCCGGGCCGACAACGGCCAGGTCAAGCTGCTGGGCGAGGCGGGCACGAGCCCGGCCCTGCTGCGCCGCACGGGCTCGCTGATCGAGACGCCGAACTTCTGGCCGTCGCTGACGGCGCGGGGCGTGCTGGACACGCTAGGGCGGCTTTCGGGCCAGGCCGACCGGGGCAAGCCGATCGACGCCATCCTCGAGCGGGTGGGCATCGCCGACGCCGCCGACCGCAAGGTGCACGGCTTCTCCGTCGGCATGAAGCAGCGGCTGGGGCTGGCCGCGGCCCTGCTGACCGGGCCCGAGGTGCTGATCCTCGATGAGCCCACCAACGGCATGGACCCCAACGGCGTGACCGAGATGCGCCGGCTGCTGCGCGAACTGGCCGACACCGACGGGGTTACCGTCATCCTTTCCAGCCATAACCTCGACGAGGTCCAGCGCCTCTGCGACCGCGTGGCGATCATGGACCATGGCCGCCTGGCTTTCGAAGGCGCGGTGGCCGACATGGCCTCGGCCGGCGAGCACTTCACCCTGACCGTGTCGCCCGTCGACAAGGCCCTGACCATCCTGGGCGCCAAGGCCAGGGCCGGGGAGGGCGGGACCATCACCGTGGACGCTGCCCGCGCCGACGCGCCGGGCGTGATCCGCGCCCTGGTCGAGGGCGGGGTCGACATCACCGAGGCCAAATGGGCGGGCGCCGACCTGGAAGCCTTCTTCTTCGCACAGACCAAGGGGGCCACGCGATGATCGGCCAGGCCTTCTCCTCCGAATGGGTCAAGGCCCTGCGCCAGAAGCGCGGGCTGTTCTGGGCCTATGGGTTCACGCCCATCGCCGGCCTGGTCATCGGCCTGATCGGCTTCATCTGGCTCTATTCCACCAACCCGGCCATGGCCGCGATGAGCGCGCCCTCGCCGATGAAGGCGCTGATGGACGGCTGCGGGGTGGCGCGCAATCCGGTGGTGATCCTGTTCCTGGTGATGGGCGCGGCCAACCTGTTCGCCGGCGAATACCGCTGGCTGACCTGGCGCTACATGCTGGTGAGGAACACGCGGCTGAACCTGATGGCCGCCAAGCTGGCGGTGTTCGTGCTGCTGAGCGCCATCTGCCTGCTGGCCTTCATGCTGGGCGGCCTGATCGTGGCCGGCGTCGATTCCGCCTTCACCCATGTGGCCATGCAGCCCTTCCCGAAGGGCGCCGGCGCCGCCATCCTGGCCGCCTTCGGGATTGCCCTGTTGGACCTGGCCGGTGTCGGCGCCCTGGTGGCGGTGGCCTCGGTGGTCAGCCGCACCCTGACGGGCGCCATCATCAGCATCATCGTCTTCCTGCTGGTGCTGGTCTTCGCCGAGAGCCAGGCGATGATGCATCAGGTGACCTGGGCCCAGCAGATCCTGCCCGGCATCGCCTATGACCGGCTGATGGCCGGGGTGATGGGGCTGATCGGCGCGATCCCGAGACAGGCCATGCTGGCCTCGCCGGTCAGCGTGCCCGGCGCCATCGCGGTGCTGGTCGCCTGGCTGGCGGTTCCCGCGGCGCTGGCCGCCGCCCTCTTCGTCAGGCAGGACTTGTCGCGCGAATAGGCTATCGTGCCGGCGATGGCTGCTGCGCTGATCGAGATCGAGGGGGTCGGCAAGACCTATGGCGCGGGGGCCAACCCCGCGCTCGCCGACGTCAGCCTGTCGATCAGTGAGGGCGAGTTCGTGGCCCTGGTCGGCGGCTCGGGCGCGGGCAAGACCACCCTGCTGAAGATGATCAACGCCCTGGTCCGGCCCGATAGCGGGCGCGTGACGGTGGCGGGCGAGGCGGTGAGCGGCGTGGCCCCCCACCTGCTGCGGCGCAAGATCGGCTACGCCTTCCAGGAGATCGGGCTGTTTCCGCACATGACGGTGGCGGGAAACATCGGCGTCACGCCCCGGCTGCTGGATTGGTCGCCGAGCGACATCGCCAAGCGGGTGGATGAATTGCTTGAGCTGGTGGCCCTGCCGAAGGCCTATGCCGACCGCATGCCCGACGCCCTGTCGGGTGGGCAGCGCCAGCGGGTCGGGGTGGCGCGGGCCTTGGCGGCGCGGCCGTCGATCATGCTGATGGATGAGCCGTTCGGGGCCTTAGATCCGGTGACGCGCGAGGGCTTGGCCCGCGACTACCGCGACCTGCATGAGAAGCTGGGGCTGACCACGGTGATGGTCACTCACGATATCCTGGAGGCGGTGCTGCTGGCCGACCGCATCGTGGTGTTCCGCGAGGGACGGATCGCTGCGGATGATACGCCCCGGGCCCTGCTGGCCGGGCATCCCGACCCCGGCGTCGCCGCGCTGATGGACGTGCCGCGCCGCCAGGCCGAACGGGTCGAGGCCTTGCGTCATGGGTGAGCAGCTTCGCGCCGCCCTGGAGCTGGCGCCCGAATATCTGGGCTGGCACGTGGCGCTGTCGGCCTCGGCGTTGGCGCTGGGCTTGGCGATCAGCCTGCCGTTGGCGGTGGCGGCCAGCCGCAGCGCCCTGGTGCGGGCGCCGGCCCTGGCCCTGGCCAGCCTGGCCCAGACCATTCCGAGCCTGGCCTTGCTTGCCCTGTTCTATCCGCTGCTGCTGGCCGTCTCGGCGCTCAGCAAGGCCACGATCGGCGTGGGCTTTCAGGCCCTGGGCTTCCTGCCGTCGCTGCTGGCCCTGACCATCTATTCGATGCTGCCGATCCTGAGGACCGGCGTGGCGGGGCTGGCGGGGGTCGATCCGGCGGCGGTGGAGGCGGCCAAGGGCGTGGGCATGAGCGACCGCCAGCGGCTGTTCCAGGCGGAGCTGCCTCTGGCCGCGCCGGTGATCATGGCCGGCGTACGCACCTCGGCGGTGTGGACCATAGGCGCGGCGACCCTGTCGACGCCGGTGGGGCAGACCTCGCTCGGCAACTACATCTTCACGGGGCTGCAGACCGAGAACTGGGTCTTCGTGCTGACCGGCTGCGCGCTGTCGGCGGGCCTCGCGTTGAGCGCCGACGCCCTGCTGGGGCTGGTGGAATCCGGCGCGGCGAAACGGCGGCCCCGGCGCATCTGGATCGGGCTGGCCGGCCTGCTGATCGGGACGATGGCCGCCCTGGCCCCCCTTGTCGTCTTCGGCGGCGGCAAGCCCGACTATGTGGTCGGCGCCAAGAATTTCTCCGAACAGTTCATCCTGGCCGAGCTGATGGCCGACCGCCTGGAGGCCGACGGCGCCCGCGTGGGCCGTCGCGAGGACATGGGCTCCGACGTGGCCTACCGCGCGCTCGCGGCGGGCGAGATCGACGTCTATGTCGACTATTCCGGCACGCTCTGGGCCAATGTGCTGGGGCGCAAGGACAACCCGGGCCGCGAGGCGGTGCTGGCGGGGCTGACCACGGAGCTGTTGAAGCGCGACGGGGTGGTGGTGCTGGGCTCGCTGGGCTTTGAGAACGCCTATGCGCTGACCATGCGCAAGGACCGGGCCGATGCACTCGGCATCCACGACATCGAAGGGCTGAACCGCCACGCGGGCGAACTGACCATGGGCGGCGACCTGGAGATTTTCGCGCGGCCGGAATGGAAGGCGCTGACCGGGGCTTACGGCCTGAACTTCAAGACCAAGAAGCAGTACCAACCGACCTTCATGTACCGCGCCTTGAGTGGCGGCGAGGCGGATGTGATCTCGGCCTTCTCGTCGGATGGGCGCATCGCCGCCGACCACCTGGTGATCCTGGGCGACCCCAAGCATGCGCTGCCGCCCTATGACGCCGTGATCCTGATCTCGCCCAAGCGGGCCCATGACGCGCGCCTGTTGGCGGCGCTGCGGCCGCTGGTGGGCGCGATCCCGGTGGAGGCGATGCAGGACGCCAACTACCAGGTCGACCGCGACGGACCCCAGAAACAGAGCCCGGCGCAGGCCGCCAGGGGGTTGGCCAAGCGCATCGCACGTTGAGTTGGCCGTTCTCTCAGGTCATGGTGGCGGTTGGGATCGCGGGGCGGACATGAGCGAAGAACAGCCGAAGCGCAAGCGCGACAACTCCACCCTGTGGTACGCCACCGGCATCGCCGCCGTGGTGGTGCTGGCGCTCGTCGCCAAGTCCGGTTTCAGCCCTGCTTCGGTAGTCTTCTTCGTACCCGTGGGCCTGGTCGGCATCGGCCTGGGCTGGTTGAACGCCTTCAGGGTCCGGCGGGCGGCGCGCAACCGGGTTTCGCCGCTGGATATGAGATAGCGCACGAGCGGCCAAAGCCCCGCTTCGTAAAGGCCCGTTAACCATAATAGGCCACGCTCCCAGCCTCGCCCTGTTCCCAGTATGAGAGGCTTTTCATGACCGGCGCCGAAGTGCTCGACGTGGCCCGCGACGCCATCTGGCTGACCCTGCAGCTGTCGGCCCCGGTGCTGATCGTGGGGTTGGTGGTCGGCGTCGGCGTGGGCCTGATGCAGGCCCTGACCCAGATCCAGGAAGCCACCCTGGTCTATGCGCCCAAGATCGTGGCCATCTTCATCTCGCTGCTGCTGTTCCTGCCGCTGATGGGCGCGCTGATGAGCGGCTTCATGCACCAGATCGCCGCCCGCATCTCGGCGATGTAGGCGTGAGCGCCTACGCCAGCGCCCTGCAGATCTACGCGGCCGGCCTGGTCTTCGCCCGGGTGGGGGCGATGGTGATGCTGATCCCAGGCCTCGGCGACGCGGCGGTGCCGCCGCGCATCCGGCTGTCGCTGGCCCTGCTGATCTCCATGGCGCTCGCACCGGTGGTGTCGATGGGGGTCAAGACCGTGCCCTCCACCGTCGGCGCGCTGGGTGGGGCGGTGGTCCACGAGATCATGGTGGGCATCATCATCGGCGCCATCCTGCGCATGTTCCTGACCGCCCTGGCCACGGCCGGCGAGGTGATGTCGATCCAGACGACGCTGAGTTTCGCCCAGACCGCCAACCCGGCGCTGGGCCAGCAGGGCTCGACGCTCGGCACCTTCCTGACGCTGGTCGGCGCCACGCTGATCATGACCACCGACCTGCACCACCTGTTCATCGCCGCCATCGCGCGCAGCTACAGCCTGTTTCCCTTCGACCGCACCGTGATGCTGGGCGACGCCGCCAGCCTGGCGGTCAAGACGATGAGCGACAGCTTTGCTTTGGGCGTGCAGCTGGCCGCGCCGATCATCGTGTTTTCCCTGGTCTTCAACATCGCCACCGGCCTGATCGGCCGGGTGATGCCGCAGTTCCAGGTCTTCTTCGTCGCCACGCCGCTGAGCGTGATCCTGGGGCTGTCGATCCTGGCGCTGAGCCTGGGTTTGATCGGCATGATCTGGGTGTCGCGCTACCGCGACCTGCTGGCCATCTTCACCTGAGGATGAGCCATGGCTGACAACGACAACGAAAAGACAGAAGAACCAACAGCCCGGAAGCTGGACGAAGCCAAGCGCAAGGGCGACGTCCCGCGCTCCCAGGATGTGACCTCCTTCGCCTCGCTGGCCGGGGCATTCTCTGTGCTGATCGCCGTGGGCGGGCTGATGAGCCGCAACATGGTCTCGGGCCTGCTGCCCTTCATCGCCCACCCCGACCAGATCCAGCTGCAGGGCGGCGGGGCGGTGGAGGTGGGCTGGATGGCCGTGCGCGTCGCCCTGGTCCCGCTGGTGGCGGTGATGATGGGGGCGGGCATCGCGGGCGCGGCGGCGGGCTTCTTCCAGCAGGGCGGGTTCATCTTCACCGCCGAGAAGCTGAAGCCGGACTTCAACAAGGTCTCGCCGTTCGCGGGCTTCAAGCGGCTGTTCGGCATCGACGGGGTGGTCCAGTTCGCCAAGTCGGCGATCAAGATCGTGGCCACGGCGGGGGTGGCCTGGTGGGCCGTCAAGCCGCACCTGAACCAGATCATGACGCTGGCGGCGGTGGACCCGCGCATGATGATGGCCGTGGGCCTGGATCTGATGAAACGCCTGGCCATGGCGGTGCTGATGCTGCTGGCGGCGATCGCGCTGGTGGATTTCGTCTGGCAGAGGATCCGCTTCACCCAGCGCATGCGGATGAGCAAGGAAGAGCTGAAGGAGGAATTCCGCCAGTCGGAGGGCGACCCTCACGTGAAGGCCAAGCAGAAGCAGAAGCGGGCCGAGAGCGCGCGGCGGCGCATGATGCAGGCGGTGCCCAAGGCCACGGTGGTGGTGATGAACCCGACCCACTATGCCGTGGCGCTGCGCTACGAGCAGGGGGAGAACGAGGCGCCGGAGTGCGTGGCCAAGGGCATGGACGATCTGGCGCTGCGCATCCGGGCCGTGGCCGAGGAGGCCGGCGTGCCCATCGTCGAAGACGCGCCCCTGGCCCGCGCCCTCTATGCGGCCACCGAGATCGACGAGATGATCCCCACCCAGCACTATGAGGCGGTGGCCAAGATCATCAGCTTCATCATGAACCGGGGACGCACCGACGCCCCCCTGAACGCGGCGCGGCACAGATGAGCCGAGCCGTGTTCAAGACTGTTTTAGGGAGGACGATTTCCGAGGAAATCGACCGGGGCGGCCCACCGATGAGTTGTTTTTCGAGACCCCCGTTACGCGACTTCAGACCCCTTTTGAGCCAAATGACTCAAGTCCGTGATTTGACTGGTAAACTACATGCGTGATTCGCTTCCCCTGCCCCTCGAGGAGCACCCCGGACCCGTCATGACCGCCTCCTCCGAAGGCGCGAAACCCGAAACCGCCGGCCGGCGGTTCGACCTGCTGACCTGGGCGGCGGCGGTGCTGTTCCTGCTGGCGCTCGGCCTGGCCGCCGTGCCGGCCTTCCGCGCGGGCCCCACCACCTTGGCCAGCCTGCTGCTGCTGGGCGGTCTGGGCGGGGTGGCCTTCATCGGCTTCCTGGCCCTGCGCAGCGGCGCGGCCCAGGCGCCGGCCGAGGACCTGGATCACGACAGCTTCATCGACGCCCTGCCGGAGGCGGCCGCCGTGGCCGCGCCGGACGGGCGCATCCTGCAATCCAACGCGCCGTGGCGCGAGGCGCTGGGCGCGCTGCGCCGGCTGCCCAAGGGCGCGGGCCTGTTTCCGGCCATGGCCATGGCGCGGCGCGGCGAGATCGGCCACGGGGCGCTGAAGGCCGGCGGGACCGAGCGGCCGGTGTCGGTGGGACGCCTGAGCGAAGACCGGCTGCTGGTGCGGCTGGACGAGCCGCCGGCGGAACCGCTGCGGATCACCACCGATGTCCCGGCCTCGGCGGTGGCGCTGGCCTCTGCCGCGCCGACCCAGGTCGCGCCCAAGAACCTGGACGCCTTCGCGACCTCCTCGCCGTTCGGCGCGGCGCTGCTGGAGGGCGAGGACGCCTTCACCGCCACCATCGTGGAGGCCAACGCCTCCCTGGCCGCCATGACCGGCGCCAAGCCGGGCGCCGTGTTCGGCGAGCTGATCGAGCCGGTTTCGCGCGCCGACGCCGAGGCGCGGTTCGCGCAAGGGCGCGGCGGGCCGACCGAAGTGCACCTGGCCCGCGACCATGCCCGCATCGCGCACCTGTACCTGGCCCGGGTGGCCGGGCGCTGGACCGCCTATCTGGTGGATGTGACCGAGCAGAAGGCCATGGAGCGGCAGCTCGCCCAGGCCAACAAGATGCAGGCGGTGGGCCAGCTCGCCGCCGGCGTGGCGCACGACTTCAACAACCTGATCTCGGGCATCAACTTCCAGCTCGACGAGCTGCAGCAGCGCCATCCGCTGGGCGACCCGTCCTATGAAGGCCTGACGGCGGTGCGCCAGACGGCGGCGCGGGCGGCCGACCTGGTGCGCAAGCTCAAGACCTATAGCCGCCAGGAGACGGTGCGCCGCGAGACGCTCGACCTGGGTGAGGTGATCAGCGAGTTCGAGGTGCTGCTGCGCCGGGTGCTGCGCGAGGACGTGCCGCTGAAGACCGAATATGGCCGCAACCTGCCGCTGGTCCGCGCCGACAAGGGCCAGCTGGAAATGGCCGTGATGAACCTGGCCGTGAACGCCCGCGACGCGATCCGCTCGGGCGGCGGCACCACGGTGTCGATCCGTACGGCGCGGCTCAGCCACGAGGACGCGCTGCGCCTGGGCTATGGCGGCGATGCGCCGGGCGACATGGCGCTGATCGAGGTGTCGGACGACGGGCCGGGCATCCCGCTCGAGATCCAGCAGAAGATCTTCGAACCCTTCTTCACCACCAAGCCGGTGGGCGAGGGCACGGGCTTTGGCCTGGCCACCGTCTACGGCATCGTCAAGCAGTCCGACGGCTGGATCCACGTCGACAGCGCGCCGGGCAAGGGCGCGGCCTTCCGCATCTTCCTGCCGGTGCATATCCCGCGCGCCGTGGCGCCGGGGGCCGTAGTCGAGCCGGTGGTCAAGCCGCGCGCGGTGGCCCGCGACCTCTCCGGCGTCGGGCGCATCCTGTTCGTGGAAGACGAAGACAGCGTGCGCGGCGTCGCCGCCCGGCTGCTGCGCGCCCGGGGCTATGAGGTGATCGAGGCCGCCGACGGCGAAGAGGCGCTGGCGCTGGCCGAGGAGCATGCGGGCAAGATCGACCTGCTGATCTCCGACGTGGTGATGCCGGGCATGGACGGGCCGACGCTGCTGAAGCATGCGCGCGGGTTCTTAGGGGACGCGCCGGTGATGTTTATCTCGGGCTATGCCGAGGCGGAGTTCTCCGACCTGCTGGAAGGCGAGACGGGGGTGAGTTTCCTGGCCAAGCCGATCGACATCAAGACGCTGGCCGAGCGGGTGAAGCAGGAATTGCAAGCCGCGTAGCGTCTCCTTCGGGGGAGCAGGCGGGCCCGCTAGTATTCCACGAACGAGATCACGTTCCCGTCCGGGTCGCGGACGTGGAACTCCGTGCCGCCCCACACCTGGCGGGTGACGGTCTGGGGGAAAACGACGCCCTTGGCCTCGAATTCCGCATACAGCGCCTGGATGTCCTCGACCTCGACCGTGGCCAGGATCAGCGACGCTTCGCGCGCGGCCAGTTCGGCGAAGTTGGGATCGCGCACATGGCGCAGGTGCAGGCGCGCGCCGCCCCGGCGGACGGCTCCGTAGAACGGCGGCTCGCCGTACAGGAAGTCGATCTCGAAGCCGAGCTTGTCGCGGTAGAAGGCGGCGGCGATGGGGACGTCGCGGACGAAGAGGATGGGGACGATGGCCTTCATCGCTGTCCCCCTCGTCCGGGATGGCCGGCTAGGCGGCGACCGCCGCTTCCGGAGCAGTATCGGGCTTGGCGCCCAGGCCCAGGTGTTGCGGCTCGACACCGTCCACCGTTTCCAGCCGCGCGCGGCGGATGATGGCCGGCGCGCGGGTCTCTTCCGGGATCAGAAACAGGCCGCCGGCGCGGGCCTTGGCGCCGGGGCGGATGCCCGAGGTCCAGCGCGCGATCAGGGGCGCGAACAGCAGCGGACCGGCCACCGGCAGCATCCACAGGATCAGCGCCGGGGTGGTGGCGACCGAGGCGGCCAGGACCGCGCCGACGACCATGTGCCAGCGGTAGGTCCGCAACGCGCTGGACCAGCTCATGCCGTCGGCGGAGCGCTCCTGCTTGCCCCAGCCGGCGTCGCGGCCGAGCAGGATCTCGACGACGCCACGGGTCTGGGTGACCATCATGATCGGGGCCAGCATCATGGAGACGAACAGTTCCACGAAGAGGCCGGTGATCAGCTTGCGGCCGCCGCCGAAGCTCTTGCGGCGCTGGCGGCTGGCCAGGATGTAGACGACGCCCAGGAACTTGGGGCCCAGCAGCAGGGTGCTGGTCAGCGCCAGCAGCCAGATGGTCTTCATGAACTCAAGCACGTTCGGCGGCGGGGTCCAGCCGCCGGTCATGGCCTTGCCCAGGTTCACATAGCCGGCGGCGATCGACGGCTCGCTGGCCAGCGCGATCCCGAGACCGATGATCATGAAGGCCAGCCAGATGGGCGAGGTCAGATAGCCCATGATGGCGATGAACAGCTGGAAGCGGCTGACCCAGTGGAAGCCGGGGGTCTTCAGCAGCGGCACGTGCTGGATATTGCCCTGGCACCAGCGGCGGTCGCGCATGGCGAACTCCACCAGGTTCGGGGGGCCCTCCTCATAGGAGCCTTCCAGCATCGGGGCCATGTGCACGCCCCAGCCCTGGCGGCGCATCAGGGCCGCCTCGATGGCGTCGTGGCTGAGCACCGTGCCGCCGAAGACGCCGGGCGCCTCCAGCTGCGGCAGGCCGGCCGCGCCGGCGAAGGCGCGCACGCGGATGGCCGCGTTGTGGCCCCAGTAGACGCTCTCCGAACCGGTCCACCAGGCCAGGCCGGCGGCGGCCACCTGGCCGTAGAGACGGGTGCAGAACTGCAGCCAGCGGGCGAACAGGGTCTCGCCGCCGGTAATGGCGGGCATGGTCTGGATCACGCCGATGGAGGGGTTGGCCTCGATGGCGCCGACCAGGCGCACCAGGGTCTCGCCGGTCATCAGGCTGTCGGCGTCGAGCACGATCATGGTCTCATAGGCGCCGCCGAAACGACGGACCCAGTCGGCGATGTTGCCGGCCTTGCGCTCGGTGTTGACCAGGCGGCGGCGGTAGTAGATCGCGCAGTCGTTGGCCCGGCGGATACGGGTCATCTCGGCCTGTTCGGCGAGCGCGACCTCGGCGTCGTTGGTGTCGGAAAGCACGAAGAAGTCGAATTGGTCGGCCACCTTCAGGCGGGCCAGGGCGGCGTCCATGGCGCGAAGGCGCGCGAAGACCGCGCGGGGGTCTTCGTTGCGCACGGGGGCCAGGATGGCGGTGCGGGTGGAAACGCGGGGAACCGCGCCGGTGCGGGTCAGGCCCAGGTCGTCCGCGCCGCCGCGCATCAGCAGCACGAAGCCGGAAACCGCCGAGCAGAACCACACCGAAATGCCGGCCGACAGGGCGGCGAACAGGGTCAGGCTGACGCCTTCCATCACGGTCAGCCCGTCGTGGGCGAAGGTGCCCCAGGCCCCGTAGTCGGCGGCCAGCGCCAGGACGGCGGCCGTGGCGAAGACGATGAAGCGCCGCATGGCCAGGCTGAGCGGCGCGGAGGCGGGCTTGCGCGCCTCCTGCGGCCATTCCTTGAAGCTTTGCAGCGGCATGGGCATGGGCTGCTCGGACGGCAGATCCGCCGTCGAAGCGCCACGGACACCCTGGTTGACGTGATCGCCGGGGAGGGCGGTCAGGGTGCGGTCGAACGAACCATCCATCGGAGAGAACCTGCTGGCAAATGACGGCGGACCGTCGCGGAAACGTTCTCGGTGGCGGCCTGTCTCCGACGCTTCCCGGAAGGGGGCGACTCGGACGAGCGATCACGCAACGATAACGGCTCCGTGATGTGTAATCGCAATCGCCGCGGATGTCAGCCCTTCGCATGTGCGAAGAGCCTGTTTTTCAGGCGCCATGGTCACGCGAGAGGCGTTCCGGCGTCCAGTCCGGGGGCGAAGCGGGGGGTCTACAGAGGGGGCCGGCCCCCGCAAAGGGTTACGACGTATTAATCCGGCAAAACGCCGGTGCGCCTTGTCGCCGCACGGACGCCAGCCTACCGATGGCCAACCTCAGCCATTCGGAGCACCCTTCCGTGCAGAACCGCCGTCAACTGCTTCTCACCGCCGCCCTGATGGGCGCGGCCGCCGCCGCCCCCAAGCTGGCCTTCGCCGCCGACGCGGCGGCCCCGGCCAACGCCGAAGCCGCCAAGATGTATGCGATGTTCGACCGCGCCATGGCCAAGGTCATGCGCCAGGGTCCGGAAACGGCCAGCTATCTGGGCATGGACTCCGGCGAGTTCGCCTGGACCAAGCCCCTGCTCTCCGACCGTTCCATGGCCGCCATCGCGCGCAGCCGGGCGGAGAACATCGAGATCGTCAAGGAACTGCACGCCATCGACCGCAAGCAGCTCAAGGGCATGGATGCGATCAACTACGACACCGTGGAGTTCGTGCTGGCCGTGCAGGCCGAGGGTGACGAGAAGTTCGAATACGGCGGCGGCGGCTCGGGCAGCCCCTACGTCATCAGCCAGCTGACCGGCGCCTATCAGTCGATGCCCGACTTCCTCGACAACCAGCACTCCATCGAGACCAAGTTCGACGCCGACTGCTACCTCGACCGCATGGTCGCGTTCGGCCGCCTGCTGGATCAGGAATCCGACATCGCCGAGCATGACTTCGCCCTGGGCGTGATCCCGCCGGACTTCGTCATCGACAAGACCCTGATCCAGATGAAGGCCTTCGCCGACACGCCCACCGAAAAAGCCCCGCTGGTGCTGTCGGTGACCCGCCGGACCAAGGAAAAGAACATCCCCGGCAACTATCACGAGATCGCCTCCAAGCTTTACGAGGAGAATGTGCTGCCGGCGCTGAAGCGCCAGATCGCGCTGTTCGAAGGCGTGCGCGCCAAGGCGGTGCACGACGCCGGCGTGGCCCGCCTGCCTAAGGGCGGCGACTACTATGCGGTGTCGCTGAAGAATTACACGACCTCGACCATCAGCCCCGACGAGATCCACCAGCTGGGCCTGTCGCTGGTCAAGGACTACGGCAGCCAGATCGACAAGATCATGAAGAAGAACGGGCTGACCAAGGGCACGGTCGGCGAGCGCCTGCGCGGCATGTATCAGGACCCCAAGTTCCGCTATCCGAACACGGACGAGGGCAAGGAAAAGCTGATCGCCGACCTCAATGAAAAGGTGAAGGTGGTCACCGCCAAGCTGCCGGCCTACTTCGGCGCCCTGCCGACCTCGCCGCTGCAGATCAAGCGCGTGCCCAAGGCCATCGAGGCCGGCGCGCCGGGCGGCTACTACAACGGCGCCTCGCTCGACGGTAAGCGCCCCGGCATCTACTGGATCAACCTGCGCGACACGGCGGAAGTGCCCAGCTGGACGCTGCCGACCCTGACCTATCACGAGGGCATTCCGGGCCACCACCTGCAGATCAGCCTGTCCAACGAAGCCAAGGGCCTGCCGCTGATCCGCAAGCTGATCGGCTTCTCCGGCTACCAGGAGGGCTGGGCCCTCTATGCCGAGAACCTGGCGGTCGAGATGGGCATGTATGACAAGGACGACTGGGGCCACATCGGCATGCTGCACGACGCGATGTTCCGCGCCGTGCGCCTGGTGGTCGACTCGGGCATGCACTCCAAGGGCTGGAGCCGCGAACGGGCGGTGACCTTCTTCGTCGACACCCTGGGCGACCAGGAGGCCTCGGCGATCACCGAGGTGGAGCGCTACTGCGTGTGGCCGGGCCAGGCCTGCTCCTACATGGTGGGCAAGATCACCTGGCTGCGCGTGCGCGACAAAGCCAAGAAGGCGCTGGGCAAGACGTTCGACATCAGGAAGTTCCACGACGCGGGCCTGCTGTCGGGCGCCACGCCGCTGACGGTGCTGGAACACGCCATCGACGACTACATCGCGTCGGCGAAGGCCTAAGGGCCTCTCTTTGCACGCCTGAAATCCTTCAACCCGCCCTTCCCGGCTAGGAGGGGCGGGGGCTAGGGTTGAAGCCCCGATTGTTTCAGGGCTGGAGGCGTTTCATGCATCGTCGTCAATTGCTGGTCGGCGCGGGCGCCTTGGCGCTCGCGGTCGGCTCGAACGGACTGGCGCGCGCGTCGCAGATGGCGACGCCCCCCGGCCCCGAAGACGCCAGGCTGAAGGCGCTGTTCGACGCCTTCTTCCAGGCGGCGGTGGACGAGAGTCCCGAGAGGGCGACGTCGCTGGGCCTGGACAAGGGTGCGCGCGCGGCGATGAAGTTCAAGCTGGACGACCGCTCGGCGGAGGCCCGCACGGTGCGGCTGCGCGCGGCCAAGGCCCGGCTGGACCAGCTGCACACCATCGACAAATCCAGGCTCAGCCAAGAGTCGGCGGTGGACTATGAGGTGATCGACTATCAGCTGACGGGGCAGGTGGAGGGCGGCAGCCGCTTCAACTTCGGGTCTTCCGGCGGGCGCTATTCCCCCTATGTGATCAGCCAGCAGAACGGCGCCTATCAGGACGTGCCGGACTTCCTCGACAACGCCCACAAGATCGAGACGGCGGCCGATTGCGACGCCTATCTGTCGCGCCTGAAGGCCTTCAGCGTGGCGCTGGACCAGGATCTGGAACGGGCCAATGCGGACGCGGGCCGGGGCGTCATCCCGCCCGACTTCATCATCGACACGACCCTGGGCCAGTTGAAGGCCCTGCGCGGCGCGGCGCCCGCCGAGTCCGGCCTCGTCACCTCGCTGACCAGCCGCGCGGCCAAGGCCAAGCTGACCGGGGACTATGGTCCGGCGGCGGCCGCCATCGTCGAGCATGAGATCTATCCGGCCCTGGACCGCCAGATCGGCGGCATGCAGGCGCTGCGGGCCAAGGCCACCGGCGACGCCGGGGTGTGGAAGCTGCCGGACGGGGAGTCCTACTACGCCCACGGGCTGGAGGCCTCGACCACCACCAAGCTGACGCCGGCGCAGGTCCATCAGATGGGCCTGGACCAGGTCAAGGAGATCACCGCGCGGATCGACACCCTGCTGATCAAGCAGGGCAAGTCCAAGGGCACGGTGGCCGAGCGGTTGACCGCCATGAACGACGAGCCCGACCAGCTCTATCCCAACACCGACGAAGGCCGCGTGGCCCTGATCGACCAGCTGAACACCCAGATCGGCGTCATCTACGAAAAGCTGCCGCAGGCCTTCAACACCCTGCCCAAGGCCAAGGTGCAGGTGAAGCGCGTGCCGCCCAACGTCCAGGACGGCAAGGCCAACGGCTACTACGTCACCGGCCCGCTCGATGGCTCCCTGCCGGCCACCTACTATATCAACCTGAAGGACACGCACGACTGGCCCAAATACGGCCTGCCGACGCTGACCTATCATGAGAGCGTGCCGGGCCATCACCTGCAGATCAGCCTGATGCGCGAGAACCCCAATGTGCCGCTGATCCGCCGCGCCGGCGGCGGCTTCTCGGCTTTCAGCGAGGGCTGGGCCCTCTACGCCGAACAGCTGGCCTGGGAGATGGGACTCTACAAGGGCGACGTCTACGGCGAGATCGGCTTCCTGCAGTCCTTCCTGTTCCGCGCCTGCCGCCTCGTGGTCGACACCGGCATCCACTACAAGAAATGGAGCCGCGCCCAGGCCACCGACTACATGATCGGCGTCACCGGCTATGCGCGCGGCCGCACCCAGCGCGAGATCGACCGCTACTGCGTCTCGCCGGGCCAGGCCTGCAGCTACAAGGTGGGCCACACCATGTGGGTGAAGGTGCGCGACAACGCCAAGGCCAAGCTCGGCAAGGCGTTTGACCTGAAGAACTTCCACGACGCCGTGCTGCTGCCGGGGACCATGCCGCTGACGGTTCTGGAGGCGCAGGTCGATCGCTGGATCCAAAGCCACGTGGCCTAGGAAAGTAGGGACACACACCTATTTCCGGCAAGGGCCGGCGAAACAGAGACGATGCTGACCGGAAATAGGTGTGTGTCCCTACTTTCCGGTCGCTACCCCCAGCTTTCCCGCTCGCCGACGCGCTTGGCGTTCATGGGCTTGACGCCTGGCGAGCGCTTCGGCTTTTCGGGGCGGTCGGCGGGGTGGCCGTAGAGCCAGCCCTGGGCGAAGTCGACGCCGGCGGCGCGGACCACCTCCTCGATCTCCACGGTCTCGACCATCTCGGCCACGGTGCGGATCTTCAGTTCGCCGCACAGGCCGACGAGGTGGCGCACCAGCGCGCCGTCGCGGCCGCTGTCGGCCAGTTCGCGCACATAGCGGCCGTCGATCTTGACGATGTCGAGGGACAGGCCCTGGAGGTAGGCGAGCGAGGCGGAGCCGGCCCCGAAGTCGTCCAGGCAGACCAGGCAGTCCATGCCGCGCAGCGCCTGGATGTGGCGGTCGGCGCGGGGCAGGTCGTCGATGGCGGCGCTCTCGGTGACCTCGAAGATCAGCCGGCCCCTGGCTTCGGGGCAGTTCTTCAGCTGGGTCTCGACCTGGTGGACGAAGGCCTCGCTGGTGATGGTGCGGCCGGAGATGTTGGCGGCCAGGCGGATGGTCGGGTCCTTTTCGGCGCGCAGGCGGCGGATGGTCTGTTCGACCACCGCGCGGTCCAACTCCTCGATCAGGTCGAACTCTTCGGCCAGGCGGATCATCGAAAAGGGGCTGCCGCCGTTCTCGAAGCGCACCAGCACCTCATGGTGGTGGGCGTCGCCGGTGGCCAGGTCGACCACGGGCTGGAAGTTGAGGTTGAAACGGCGCTGGCTGACCGCCGCGCCCAGTTCGCCGGCCTGGGCCAGGGTGCGGCGCACGGAGCGGTTCATGGCCTCCGACAGGCTTTCCGGCGCGGTGTCCTTCAGGCCTTCGCGCATGAAGTCCTCCAGGGCATAGCGCACGGCGCGCATCATGCGCGAGGCGCTGTCGCGCGGCTCCAGCGCCACGGCGTGGGCGGCGGCGTTGACGGCCGCGCCGCCGGTGTTGAGCGCGATGGCGCGGGTCAGCCGCTGGGCCAGGCCGGCGGAATCGCCGTCGCGGTTGCGCACCAGGGCGAAGCGGTTGTCGCCCAGCCGCGCGGCGGCGGAGCCGGAATGGGATTCGGCGCGCACGGCGCCGGCCAGCTTGGCGTCCATGACGGCGGCGTCGGCCGGGCTCATGGCCTGGCGCGCCTCGTCGAGGCCCGACATCTCCACCATCGCCAGTTCCATGTCGGCGCCGGTGAGCCGCGCGATGTCGAGTAGGCCGGAGGTGATCGCTTCGAAGTCGGCCTGACCGAACAGGCCGTCGGCGCTGTCGGCGCTGCGGCCCTTGGGGGCGGCGATGAGCGAGCAGGAGACGCGGTCGTTGTTGGCGGCCAGCCGGCGCAGGCTGATCTGGGCCGAACGGCCGCCGGCCAGCCGGGCCACCACCGGCCCGCCGCGCGCGCCATCGCGCAGGCCGGCCAGCAGCGCCTCGAACAACGTGTGGTCGGCCACCGCGATCAGGTCGCGCCAGGGCTTGCCGATCAGGCCGCGCTCATCGGTGTCCAGCAGGGCGCGCGCGGCGCCCAGGGCCAGGGCGACGTTCTCATACTCATCGATCTCGATCAGCAGATCGCCCGCGGCGAAGGCAAAGCCGAGCAGGCGTCGCGCGTCCAGGGTCAAAGGCGTCGTCCCCCAATCAATAGGCGAGCCTCGCACGGGCGGGCTTAAGCGCAGGTTTCGCCGCCTGCGGCAATCGCGCGCAGGGCGCCCAATCTGGGCGTCGGGCTTTTGTCGCCACACCCGCAAGGCCGCCAAGGTGTGGGACGCTATTCCAACGGTCCCGTCCTCCGCGCTTTAAAGGGCGCATGCCCGCCGGCCCCGATATCTCCCTGGCCCCGACGCCACCCCCGGTCCCCGCCGCCTCCGGCCCGGACGCCGCCGCCGCGTGGCGCGACCGCCAACTCGCCATCCTCTCCGAACTCGCCGAAGCCGGCCTCGAGGTCGCCCTGGCCCTGAAGGCCCGCATCGTCGAAACGGCGGCGGCGGAGCCCGACGCGAACTCCGCCCGCGCCTGCGCCGACCTGGCCCGGGCCTTTGACCGGGCATCGCGCGCCGTGCGTATGAGCATCGCCCTGCGCGAGCGGGTATTAAAGGAGGCCGCCGCCGGCGGTCAGGCCGCTCGAAGCGCGGGCGATGACGCCCGAACCCAGCGCGCCGGCCGCGTGCGGCGCATCGTCGGCCGGATCGCCAAGGTTCGCTGCACCGACCGCTTCAGACGCGAGGCCCTCGACAGCCAGGCGTCCGAGCGGCTGTACGACCGCGACATCACCGGTGACCTGGAGGGCCGCCCGATCGGCGCCCTGGTCG
>JAQGIP010000016.1 GCA_028291055.1 Caulobacter sp. | reverse complement strand
CGCCATCGCCAAGGACGGCGGCGAGGCGGCCAACGTCCTGAAGAAGGCCGGCGCCACGGCGGCCGGTCTCGAGGAAGCCGCCAAGGCGCTGCGCAAGGGCGGCTCGGCCAATTCCGCCAATGCCGAGGAAGGCTATGACGCCCTCAAACGCTATGCCCGCGACCTGACCCAGGTGGCGCGCGACGGCAAGCTCGACCCGGTGATCGGCCGCGACGAGGAGATCCGCAGAACGATCCAGGTCCTGTCGCGCCGCACCAAGAACAACCCCGTGCTGATCGGCGAACCCGGCGTCGGCAAGACCGCCATCGTCGAGGGCCTGGCCCTGCGCATCATCAACGGCGACGTGCCGGAGTCCCTCAAAGACAAGAAGCTGATGGCGCTCGACATGGGCAGCCTGATCGCCGGCGCCAAATACCGCGGCGAGTTCGAGGAACGCCTGAAGGCCGTGCTCAACGAGGTGACCGCCGCCGAGGGCTCGATCATCCTGTTCATCGACGAGATGCACACCCTGGTCGGCGCCGGCGCCGGCGAGGGCGCCATGGACGCCTCCAACCTGCTGAAGCCGGCGCTTGCGCGCGGCGAACTGCATTGCGTGGGCGCCACCACGCTGGATGAATACAGGAAGCATGTGGAGAAGGACGCGGCCCTGGCCCGTCGCTTCCAGTCCGTGTTCGTGGGCGAGCCCACGGTGGAGGACACCATCTCCATCCTGCGCGGCCTGAAGGAGAAGTATGAGCTGCACCACGGGGTGCGCATCTCCGACAGCGCTATCGTGGCCGCCGCCACCCTGTCCAACCGCTACATCGCCGACCGCTTCCTGCCCGACAAGGCCATCGACCTGATGGACGAGGCCGCCAGCCGTGTGCGCATGGCGCTGGACTCCAAGCCCGAGGCCCTCGACGAGATCGACCGCCGCCTCATGCAGCTGAAGATCGAGCAGGCGGCCCTGACCAAGGAGACCGACCAGGCCTCCAGGCAGCGGCTGGAGAAGCTCGAGGACGAGCTCAACGATCTCGAGGGCCAGTCCATCGAGATGACCGCCCGCTGGCGCGCCGAGAAGGAAAAGGTCTCCGGCGAAGCCCAGGTCCGCGAGGCCCTCGAGCGCCTCAAGGCCGAGCTGGTCATCGCCCAGCGCCGCGGCGACCTGCAACGCGCCTCCGAGATCGCCTATGGCGAAATCCCGCCCCTCGAAAAGCGCCTGGCCGAAGAGGAAGCCGCCGCCGAGGCGCCCGGCCAGGCCATCAACACCGAGGTGGTCGACGCCGAACAGATCGCCGCCGTGGTCAGCCGCTGGACCGGCGTGCCCGTCGAAAAGATGCTGGAAGGCGAGCGCGACAAGCTGCTGGCCATGGAAGACGGCCTGCGCAAACGGGTGGTCGGCCAGGAAGAAGCCCTGGTCGCCGTGGCCGACGCCGTGCGCCGCGCGCGCGCGGGCCTGCAAGACCCCAACCGCCCGATCGGCTCCTTCCTCTTCCTCGGCCCCACGGGCGTGGGCAAGACCGAGCTGACCAAGGCCCTCGCCGAATTCATGTTCGACGACGAGCACGCCATCACCCGCATGGACATGTCGGAATACATGGAGAAGCACTCGGTCAGCCGCATGATCGGCGCGCCTCCCGGCTACGTCGGCTACGACGAAGGCGGCGCGCTCACCGAGGCCGTGCGCCGCCGGCCCTACCAGGTCATCCTGTTCGACGAGATCGAAAAGGCCCACCCGGACGTCTTCAACGTGCTGCTGCAAGTCCTCGACGACGGCCGCCTCACCGACGGCCAGGGCCGCACGGTTGATTTCAGGAACACCCTGATCATCATGACCTCAAACATGGGCGCCGAATACCTGGCCGCCCAGGGCGAGCATGACGACGTCGACGCCGTGAGGCCCCAGGTCATGGAGGTGGTCCGCAGCCACTTCCGCCCGGAACTCCTGAACCGCATCGACGAGATCATCCTCTTCAAGCGCCTCGGCCGCGCCGACATGGGCGCCATCGTCACCATCCAGCTGGCCCGCGTCGAAAAGCTGCTGGCCGACCGCAGAATGGCCATCGCCCTCGATCCCCCCGCCCAAGCCTGGCTGGCCGACAAGGGCTACGACCCGGTCTACGGCGCGCGCCCCTTAAAGCGCGTGATCCAGAAGGAACTGGTCGACCCCATCGCGCGCAAGCTGCTGGCTGGGGAGCTGGAGGACGGGAGCGTCATCCAGGTGGGTGCGGATGACGGCGGGTTGGTGATCGGGAAGGCGCGGGTGCACTAAGGCGCCCATCCTCTCCGGAACGACCGTGCGCCGGAGAGGTAATGCGCAGCGACGAGGGCGCTAATGCCTTCCGCATTTGGCGCAACCCATTGTTGTCGAATAATCTTTTGCCGCGAATCGTGCGACTAGCGCATGCGCTGGGAGGCAACATGATCGATTTTATGGCTTTGGCTTGGATGGTCGGTCTTTTGACAGTCCCGGCGGCTGTCGTGCTCGTCGTTTGGCGTGTGACAGACAGAAAGTCGAATTTCGATGTCTCTGGGTTCGGCTTCAAAATGAAGACGACCCATATTGAGCCGGGCGACGATTTACAGATTCTACAACCAGTCCCAGCCCCCCAAGCCGACGCTCCTGAACTTGGCACGCAGGAAATTATGCTTCTCCCTGCACCCGAGAGCACTCCGGGCACCACGTATGAATACGCATTTGTATTTTCAAAATCTATTGATGATTTAGAGTTTGATTTTTCTGCGTTCAGGCTAACGGATACTTACGCTAAAGATATCGAATATTGGGAGATATATTATGAAAAGCGCCGAGGTGAGCTTGGCCAAATTGACGTTGATGAGCGTCTTCAAGACGTCGCTCTTCGAAACCCGCACTGGGTCCTACCTCTCGTTTCTCTTTCAGAGCGCGCGATTGCAGCGACGAACTTGAAGGCGGCCAGCGACTACTCTCCGTATTCCAGCAGGCATTCCTATATTTAATGCAATCCGATATAGAACTGAGGGGTGAATTTAAAAAGGAAGGATGGGTTTATGGTGGATATCTCTCTGATAGCCACCTACCGGGAAAATCTATAATTGGCTCTACTTATCTTAGGGCAATGTTTGGTCAGATTAGTGGAGAAGAAGTGATGGTAGTAGTGTTTCGTGACCAGGATTTGCAGATTTTAATATCACGGATCTCTTCCGTGCCATCTTTCGATAGCGGCGACCAACCCAACTAACCAAAAGGGAGAAGGGCTCAGACTCCCTTTCCGCCATAACTCACCGACACCGGGATCGCGCAGCCGCCACCGGGCGAGCCGACCAGAACGGCGGGGTCGCCGTCGGTCGGAAAGGATGCCACCCAGCCTTCGTACCCGATGGAATCGTTGAACACGTCCAGGCGCAATCCGCCGTCGAAGGTGAGGCGCAGGTCGCCCGTCACCCCTTCGATTTCCACGCCGGTCACACGACGCTTCTTGAGCAGCCGGGCCATGAAGGGATCGCTCCCCAAGCCCCCGGGCTGGGGCGTGTGGGCTTCATGGTCGGTGCTCGTGCAAGCGATCCCGTCCTTGCCCACCACCCGGAACGGCGCTGAGACGGCGAGCGTATAGCCGTCGCCGAAGTCGAAGCTCCAGTCCCCCTCGCGGCGCTCGATGAGGCAGCGGCGTCCTACGAGGCCCTGCTTGAAGCGGTCGATGGTTACAGCCAGCACGTCGAACCTCCGCGGCCCGCCCGCGAGGCGGGCAGCGCCGGACCCGATCAGACGCCAGAACTGAAATCTCGCCAAGGCCTTCAGGGGCCTTCCGGCATTGGACCAGGCTGACCGACACGTCGGACCAGCTGAATAGGGATCTCGCGACTGCGTCGAAGTCAAAGCCCCAACGCGGCGAACCAACCTCAGTCAGCAGGCGGCCACGCCTGCGCGCCGTGCAGCACGCGCAGGATGGCGAGTTCCTCTCCGCGCACCGCATAGATGATGATGAACGGCGTGGCCGGCACGACCAACTCCCGCGTTCCCGGCATTCGTCCTTCGCGGCCGCTCAGCGGATGATCGGCAAGGCGATCCGTCGCCCCCTCCACCATGTCCTGCTGCCTGGCCGCCGCGCGGGGGCTGTCTTCGGCGATATAGTCGATTTGGGCAGTCAAGGTTCGGCGGCCGGACGGCAGCCAGACGATTCTCATCGCCCTTCCTTGTCCGCTCGCGCCAGCAACGCAGCACGGCGCTCTGCCCATTCGGCCTTCACGACCTCATGCGGAATGAGTTCGACCTCGCCCGACGCCAACTCTTCAAGCGCCTGGCCGACCTCTCGCCGGAACCAGGCGTCGTGCTCGGCCATCGCATGGGTTCGCTTCAGGGCCTGCGCCCGGTCCGGCCGGGACGCGCGAGTCGCGGCTTCCGGCGTCCACGCCCCCGCTTCCACCCGGGCCGTATCGACCCCCGCCTCCCGCAGCAGCAGCAGCGCCCTGCGCGGATCGGCGAACCCGCGCGGCTCGCGCGAACGCGTCTTCACCAGCACCCGCTCGCCGCCGTTCGCGGTCACGACCCGGACGTAGAAGTCCGCGCCCTCCGCCCGCAGGGTGACGGAGGCGATGCCTCCGGCAGCGCCGGCGGCGCGCAGTTGATCGAGGGTCAGGGTTGCTGAAGCGTCCATGCCGGTACGCTAGACAACAATAATGCGTCTGTCGAATAACAATTACGCGTCAGGCGATACACCGAAGCCTGCATCGAGGACATGGCCACCTTCCCCCTCCCTAGCGGGGCGAAATGGCCTTGCAGGCTTCCTTGGCTATGACGGGGAAGACGCCGGCCCTCCCGATCTTCTGCACGTCCGGCCGCTGGTCATCGGCGATCAGGCGGTCGCCGGATCCATAGATGTCCGCGCGCACGACAATCACGGTCTGCGCCGCGCAGTCCATTTTCAGCCGGTAGACCGCCTTTACCGAATGCCTTGCGCCGGAGGCGTCCGGCGCCGATCGGAAGACGACGAGGCTGATCAGATCAGACGGCTCCCCCACGACGGAATTCGCATTGGGCGCCAGGAAGATCGAAACATAGGCGTCGTTGCGGGCCAGTTCGACAAGGCCGGCTGTCGGTATCGGAAGCGCGGGGCCGGCCTCGGCCGACAGCGTCAGGGTCGGCATGTTTTCCAGCATCGAGGCCGTGTCGGCGCGAGCAGGGCCGCAGGCAAGCGCCAACGCCGCCAGACCCAGGGCGCCGCTCCACCTGCGCCTCATCCCCCTACGCGCCCCAACCAGGCCACCAACTCCCCCTCGACCTCATCCCGGTTCACCTCATTGAACATCTCATGCCGCCCCTCGGCATAGACGCGGTGCTCGACGTCGCTCAGTCCCGCCGCGCGGTAGCTGTCGATCAGCGCGTTCACGTGGGCCAATCCCTCGCCCACCACCGGATCGTGCTCGCCGGAGATGATGTAGATGGGCAGGTCCTTGCGCACCTTGGCCAGGGCCGGGTCGCGGTGGCCCTTGCCGCCGAAGGCCTGCATCGAGGCCATGGCTGCCTCTTCCAGCTCGAAGCCGCAGAGGCGGTCGGCGACGTAGAGGTCGACCTGGGCCTGGTCGCGCGACAGCCATTCGAAGCCGGTCGAGCCCTGCTCCGCGAAACGGCCGTTGAAGCCTTGCAGCGTCCCCCCCTCGGGCGCGGCGGCGGCCTTCTGGGCGGCGGCGATCATGGTGGCCTGCAGCGCGTCCAGCGCGGCGGTGCCGGACAGCACCAGCCCGGCCAGCCATTCACTGTGTTCCAGCAGATAGAGCTGGGCGGCGAACGAGCCCATCGAATGGCCCAGCAACACCAGCGGCTTGCCCGGATGTTCGGCCCTGGCCCGCTCGCTGAGCTTGGCCATGTCGTCGACCAGCCCCTGGAAGCCGCCGGGCCCGAAACTGCCCAGGCCGTGGACGTGGGCCGAGGCGCCGTGGCCGCGATGGTCGTTGCCATAGACCGCCCAGCCCGCCGCCGTCAGTGTCTCGGTCAGGTGAGCATAGCGCGCGAAGTGTTCGGCCATGCCATGGGCGATCTGCACGACGCCCCGCTCCTCGCCGTCCGGAAGCGCGCGGTAACCGGCCAGGCTCGCGCCGTCATGGCCTTGGAAGATGTAGGTGACGAGGTCGGTCATGGGCGCTCCGCTGCGGGTTCCCGCCAGCCTAACCCAGGGGCGCCCGGCCGCGCCAACGCCTTGCGCGTATCGGCCCCCGCGGCCGCCCCTTCATGATCCGGCGCTAAACAGCCGCTCAGCAAACCTTCTCGAGCAGATACCCGCCCATGGTTCCGGGCGTCGCCGGGTCGTCCGTGGACTTGTCTCTCAGGTCGACGGTGGCGATGAAGGCCCCGCTGGCATAGTCCACCCGGTCCACCGACAGCATCTTGCTGGTGCGCCCCGAACAATCGACCAGGACCAGGAAGATCAGCCGCTCCGAGCCCTTCGGCCGGCTGTCGGTCCACTTGACCAGCAGGGCGTTGCCCACCACTGCCCGGGTGATCGAGCTCGGACTATAGTAGAAGTGGGCATCGACCCCGGCGTTGTAATAATATTCCACAAAATCCGACTGCGCCCTCGCCGGCGCCGCCCAAGATGCGGCCAGAAGGCCCACCGCGAGTACCGCCGCAAGACTACGTCTACCCCGATGCGTCATTTGCAACCCTCCCAGGATAGCCGACGATATCATAGGCAGCGCTTTTGGGCGGGGCGATTATTCGTGCGGTCCAGACGCGGGAGGCCGCCCGTCCCGCCTCGAAGCCTCCGGCGCGACACCTCTGCATACGGACCTGAGCGCCTGACCGGCATCGAAGCCGGCGGCTGAGCCGCCGCCCGCCCGATCTCCACGCACCCCGCGTATCCTTTCCCCAGCTCCGATCGTCTCCATCCCAGGCGACACCCGGCGCGCCCCGCGCCGCCGCCACGATCCAAGGAGCTATCGATGCAAACGGTCGAACTGATCGGCGTGCCCGGCGCCAGCTATGTGCGCGCGGTGCGCATGGCCTGCGAAGAGAAGGCCATCCCCTACACCCTGACCTCGGCCCTGCCCAATTCGCCACAGGTCATGGCCATCCACCCCTTCGCCAAGATGCCGGTGATGCGCCATGGCGATGTGGAACTGTGCGAATCCAAGGCCATCGTCACCTATCTGGACGCGGCCTTCCCCGGCGCCCCGCTGCTGCCCACCGAGCCCGCGCTGGCGCCGCTGTCGGAGATGTGGATTTCGCTGGTCAACACCACCATCGACCGCACCATGGTGCGCGAATACACGCTGAGCTACGTCTTCCCCAAGGGCGAGGATGGCAAGCCCGACCGGCGCGTGATCGACGCATCGCTTGAGCCCATGCGCCATCAGATGGGTGTACTGGACAAGGCGGTCGCCGCCGACGGCTATCTGGTCGGCGGCCGGCTCACCTTCGCCGATATGAACCTGCTGCCCATCCTGGCCTCGGTGCGGCGCTACCCCGAGGGCGAGGCCGCCCTGGCCGCCGCGCCCAACCTGAGCGCCTACTTCGCGCGGCTGTCGCAACTGCCGAGCTACAGGGCGGTGGAGGTCTAGGCGGATCAACAGCCACGGCGGTTGGGCTCAATCCCAACCGCCGTGGCCGGAATTCAGCTCGGCTTTGGACTCGGAAGGACGAGAAGGAAGAAAAGAAGCGCAAGAGGTCGGCGCTTCGCGCGCCTGGCCAGCCTGACGCTGGTTTCCTACAGAGGCGCTACGCGCCTCGATAACGCTCCGACGTTGGCGGCCATGCGCTCGCCTTCCCGAAGCCGCTGCCCCTTACCCTTCTTAGTCCTCCTTCTCGTCCTTCCGAGTCCAATGCGGCGCCAAACCCGCTCTGAGGCCAACTAGGCCAGGACCAAAACCCCCACGCCGCCTCAGGCCACCACCGCCGCCGCCTCCACCACGTGCGCCGCATGCCGGTAGTCCCTCAGCCGCACGATCCGCCCGTCCTCGAAGTCCACGGTGACGAAATAGGCTGCCTCGCCGCCTTCCGGCCGCGTGACCACCGCCGCCGGCCGGCCGTCCACGAAGCCCACCGCAAGCCGCCAGTCGAACAGGCCGCTGTAGTTGCCGAAATAGGTCTCCACCTCCGCGCGGCCCCGCCGGGTGACCAGGCCCACCACGTCCAGCCTGACGTCGTCGGCCAGCATGCGGCGCACGGCGTCGAAGTCGCGGGCGTTGAAGCGGTCCACATAGCCGGCCAGCTGGCGGCGTTCCTGAACGGTCATGGCCGGCGGCGGCGCGTCCGCGGGGCGCCCGGCCACGGCGCGAAGCCGCGCGCGGCCGCGGTGCAGGCTGGCCTTCACCGCCCCCGTCGTGGTCTCCAGGATCACGGCGATCTCGGCCAGCGAATAGCCCAGCAGGTCCATCAGCACGACGGCCCCCCGCTGCGGCGCGGTCAGTTCCATGAAGGCCGCCAGCCCCGCCTGCGCGGCCTGGCGGCGCGCGGCCTCGTCGGCGGTGTCGGCGATCCGCTCGATGTCGGCCTCCTCGAAGCGGGCCTGCTCGCGGGCCCGGCGGCGCAGCAGGTCGAGTGAGGCGTTGTGGGCGATGCGGAACAGCCAGGCCTTCGGGTCGCGAAGCACGCCGGGAGCCGGGGCCGCCTGCAGCGCCTTCAGCAGCGCCTCCTGCACCGCGTCCTCGCCATCGACCGCCGAGCCGGTCATCCGCGCGCAGTATCGAAACAGCTGCGGGCGCAGGGCGGCGATGGCCTGGTCGAGGCCGGGAGTCGTCGGGGCGGGGGTCGGAGGGTCGGAAGCCATGCGGGATCCTAGGGCGCCCGGGATGGGCAGGTCGCCCGCGCGATGCGGGCGCCAGGTCTGAGACGTTTCAGGGAGGCGAAAAGATACGCGCCCGCTTCAATGCCCGACCCTGGCCTGCCCCCCAAACCGCGCCCAGGCCCGCCGGTCGCCGGCGAACACGCTGATGTCCACCGGGCCGGTGACGCCGTCGACCTTGCCGCGATTGTGGAACTGCCACAGCACCCAGGGCTCGCCCCGGGCCGGGGCATGCAGGATGGAGCGCCGCCACAGGCTCCGGTCGGGCAGCACGGCGCGGTAGGCGGCCAGGAACTCGGGCGTCACATAGAGGATGGCGGGGCGGCCCTCGCGCGCCTCGACCATCGCCAGGAAGACGGCCAGCTCCCGCGCCAGGGCCGGGCCGGCGGGCCGCGAGCCGCAGTTGCCGCCGAACTCCAGGTCCACCGCCACCGGCAGGGCGTCGGCCTCCCGCGGCACGGCGGCCAGGAAGTTGGCCGCCTGGGCGCGGCCGGAGCTGCAGAAGGTGAAGTAGTGGTAGGCGCCGACCCTCAGGCCCGCCGCCCGCGCGCCGCGCCAGTTCCGGTCGAACAGGTCATCGCGATGATCGCGCCCCTCCGAGGCCTTCAGATAGGCGAAGGCGACCCCGTGGCGGGCCACGCGCGGCCAGTCCACCGGCCCCTGGTGGTGGGAAACGTCGACGCCCCGCACCGGATATTTCGACGGGTCCGGCTCATAGTTCCGGAACGTATAGAGACCAACGCTTGACACCGCCGCGGCCAGGGCCACGAACCCGCCGGCCAGGGCGATCCATCGCCGTCGACCGGCCAAAACTATACTCACAAATCAACCGCCGCCCCGATGGCCGCCACGCCCGAGGCCGCGCCCACGAAGGCGATGCCGCCGCCCGGCATGCCGACCAGGGAGACGTTCTGGCCATCCACCGCGAAGTGGGCCTGCCAGCCCTCATAGCTGGCGGAATTGTTGAACACCTCCAGCCGCAGCTTGGCGTCGAAGCTCACCCGCAGATCGCCGGTCACCGGGTCGAGATCCACCGCCTCCACGCGTTTGCGCTTCAGCAGCCGCTCCACCGTGCTGTCGCCGCCGAGCGGCCAGAGCGACGGGCGGTCGATGTCTTCCTCGCGGTTGCCGAAGGCCACCCCGTCCTTGCCGACCAGCCGCCAGGCGGCCGCCACCGCCACCACGCAACCGCCGCCGAAATCGAAGGTCCAGTCGTGTTCGCGCCGCTCGATCAGGCAACGCCGCCCCACCAGTCCCTGCGCGAACCGCGCCAGTATCGCCGCCGCCATGTCGCCTCAGCCCTTCGCCAGCAGGCCTTGCAGCCCGTCGATCACCAGGGTCTCCAGCGCGATGCGGTGGTCCGACCCGCTGTGGTCGGCGGCCACGTGCACCACCTTCGGCACATGAATCATCTCGAGCCGAGCCGGGAATTTCGCGTCGGGCGCGGGGTCGCCGGCGATCGCCTGCGCGGTGGTGATCCGGGCCGCCGCCGGTTGGGCGGCGATCAGCAGGGCCAGGAGGGCGGCGAAGAGGGTGGTCAGGCGCATGGCGGTCCTTGGGCGGCGTGGAATCGGACGTTGTCCCATGGCCAAGCATGGCATGGGCGGGCAATAGCGTCTGCCCTTCGCCTGGAGGATGACAAGCCGCTTGCATCGTGACGGGCCGGTGGCCTACGCCCTGCGCGACAGCCGTGGAGCCTCCCATGACGAGCCCGACCCGCCTGGCGGCCAGCGCCTGCCTCTCACTGGCCCTGCTGCTTGGCGTCGCCAGCGGGGCCCGGGCGGGCCAGCTGGACGAGGGCGTCGCGGCGGCGGACCGGGGCGATTACGGCAAGGCCATCGCCCTGTGGCGCCCGCTGGCCGATAGCGGCGACGAATACGCCCAGTTCGATCTGGGCGTTCTCTATGCCCTGGGCCGGGGCGTGGCCAAGGACGAGACCGAGGCCGCCCGCTTCTACCGGCTGGCCGCCGACCGGGGCCACCTGGAGGCCCAGTACAATCTGGGCGTCGCCTATGAGAAGGGCCGGGGCCTGCCCGCCGACGATGTCCAGGCCGCCGCCTGGTACCGCAAGGCCGCCGACCGGGGCCACGCGGGCGCCCAGTACAATCTGGCGCTTCTCTACGACCAGGGACGCGGGGTGGACCAGAGCTATGCCGAGTCCGCCGCCTGGTACCGCAAGGCCGCCGACCAGGGCCACGCCAAGGCACAATACAACCTGGCCACCCTCTATGCCGAGGGCCAGGGCGTGCCGCAGGACTTCGTGGCCGCCTACATGTGGTTCAACCTTTCCGCCTCCCGCTTCTCCAAGGCCGAGGCGCCCCTGCGCGCCGACGCGGTCAAGAACCGCGACCTGGCCGCCGCCCAACTGACCCCCGCCGCCCTGGCCGAGGGCCAGAAGCTGGCGCGCGATTGGAAGCCCTCGCCGGGCCCGGCGCAGTGATGAAGCCGAGCTACGGAGCCCAGCCCGAACGCATGAAGTGGGGCCCGGCCATCGGCCTGGCGGTGCTGGTCATCGCCATCGTCGTGGTGGTGGTGATGCTGTTGCAGTTTTCGTCCGGGCCCAAGAAGACGCCGTCTCCGCCCGCCGCCGCCGCCGCACCGCGCTAGGGCGCGCGGAAGGTCCAAATCGGGCCGGTCCAGTGCTCGCCGTCGCCCTCAGCCACCGCCAGGCCGCTGACGCCGGCGGCCTCGATGGCGCGGGGCCAGAAGCTCAGCGCGCGGGTGTTGCGCCGGGCCACCGCCACCTCCCACTGGCCGGGCAGCAGGGCCAGGACCTGGCGCACGGCCTCGGCGGCCGCGCCGCGTCCGCGATGCTTCCGCATCACGAAGAACTCGCCCATGTTGCGCTCCACCCGGCCGCCGTGGTGGGAGTGGCCGTTGACCAGGGCGAACCCTGCCGGCGCGCCGCCGACGCGGATCACCAGGGCGTGGCGGTCGGCGTCACGCCAATAGTCGGGCAGGTAGGGATAGGGCGCGAACTGGCCGTCGGCCTCCACCTCGAAGTCCGCCGAGCCCGCCGGCTCCATCTCCGAGAAGTCGTAGATGTAGAACTGCATCAGGCCCTCGATGAGGACGCGGTCCGCCTCGCCCGCCGGGCTGACCGTCACCAGGCCCGTGAGCGGTTTGCCCATCCGCGCCAGCGGGAAGGACACCCCGTCGGCGGTCTCCTCCGAGCGCTCCGTCACCCTATAGCCGCAGGCCTCGTATAGGGGCTGGCCGGCCATGGTCCCCGACAGCTCCATGCGCCGGAAGCCCTCGCCCGCCGCCGCCCGCTCGCAGGCGGCCAGGATCATCCGGCCCACGCCGCGCCGCGCGAAGGCCGGGGCGGTATACATGGCCCGCACCCGCGCGCCGTCATGCGCGGGATCGAGGGGCGCGTCGTCACGGCCCGGCGTATGGTCATGGCCGTGCAGGGTGCGCCGCCGGCTCCAGCCGCCGCAACCGGCGACCTGGCCCACGCCGTCCTGGACCACGAAATAGGTCCCGTCCTCGATCAACTGGCGGTCCAGCCCCATGACCTTACGGCTGGCGGCAATCTGTTCGGGCGTCAGGAAGCCGCGCTGCAACTCGCCGATCGCGGCGTCCATCACCGCGCTCAGGGCCGGGATGTCGGCGGACGTGGCGGAGCGCAGGGACAGGGTCGAGGCGGGCATGGCCAAGCCTAGCGCCTCGCGCCGAAGCGCGCACGATAATCGCCGGGGGTGGCGGAGACCCGCTTCTGGAAGGCCCGGTGCAGAGCATCCAGGCTGTTGAAACCCGAGCGCTCGGCCACCCGCGCCAGGGGCCAGTCGGCGGTTTCCAGCAGCGCCTTGGCCCGGTCCACCCGCGCCCGCTCCACGAAGGCGGCGGGGGTGTCGCCCACTTCCTTGGCGAAGCTGCGCGAGAAGGTCCGCTCGGTCATCCCGGCCCGCGCGGCCAGGGTGGGCAGGGTCAGGTCGCCGGTGGGGTCGGCGACGATGTCGGCGGTCAGCGCGCGCAGGCGCGGCGTGGCGGCGGTCTGCACGGTCTGGCCGGCGCTGAACTGGCTCTGGCCGCCCGGCCGGCGCATGAACAGCACCAGATGGCGCGCCACCGCCAGCGCCGTGGCCGCGCCGCAGTCGTCCTCGACCAGGGCCAGGCAGAGGTCCACCCCGGCCGTCACCCCGGCGGAAGTGTAGAAGGGCGGCTCGGCCACGAAGATGGCGTCGGATTCCACCCGCACCGCCGGGCGGAACTGGGCCAGCAGCTCGCAGGAATTCCAGTGGGTGGTGGCGCGCCGCCCGTCCAGGAACCCCGCCGCCGCCAGCACGAAGGCGCCGGAACAGACGCTGGCCACCCGCCGCGTGACCGGGGCGCGGGCCTTCAGCCAGGCCACCAGCTCCGTGTCGTTGATCTCGCGCACCAGTCCGTCCAGCCCGCCGCCGGCCACGACGATGGTGTCCAGGCCCTCGGGCAGGTCGGCCACCGGCGTCATCCCCGCCATGCGCAATCCGGCGTTGGAGACGATGTCGCCGCCGGCGGCCGAGGCCAGGATTACGCGGTAGGGCGGCTGGCCTTCGGGCAGCGCCGAGTTGGCGATGGCGAACACCTCCATGGGCCCGATCAAGTCGAGCGACTGGACGCCGTCGAAGCCGATCAGGGCGACCAGGCGCGGTGAATGGTGATCGGAGGGGGTCTGAGTCATGGCGGATAATGCGACATATCTGACATTTCCGCCATACCGCCTCACGCCTAGGGTCCGTATCGTCCGATCCCGGACAATGGAGGAAAGACCCATGACCCCGACCTGCCCCTGCGATCCCTGCCAATGCGCCCCTGTCTGCGCCTGCGCCGCGCCCACCGGCTGCACCTGCGGCCCCAACTGCCAGTGCGCCGACTGCGACTGCCAGAAGGCCTGACCTTGCGTTGCGGAGCCGGCTCCCCCGCCGGCTCCGTTCCCCGCCCACCAAGCCGCGCTCCCTCGCGGCGGAGACCCCCATGCGACCCCTGATGTCCCTGCTGGCGGTGATCGCCGCCGCCTTCCTGACCACCCCCGTCATCTCTTGCGCCGCCACGCCCGAGCCCGCGCCCGCCGCCGTCAGCCCCGATCCACTGCCCCTCACCCTGCCCGCGCCGAAAGCCGGGCGCACGCGGCCGCTGGTCGTGGTGCTGGCCGATAACGCGGGGTCCGAGACCACCGACTTCACCATCCCCTATGGCGTGCTCAAGGACAGCGGCGTGGCCGATGTGGTCAGCGTCTCGACCCGTCCCGGCGTCGTGCAGCTGATGATGGCGCTGAAGATCACCGCCGACCGGACGCTTGAGACCTTCGACGCCGCCAACCCCGCCGGGGCCGACATCGTCATCGTGCCCGCCATGATGGACGGCAAGGACCCCGCCATGCTGGCCTGGCTCCGGGCCCAGTACGCCAAGGGCGCGGTGATCGTGTCGATCTGCGAAGGCGCCAGGGTCGTCGCCCGCACCGGCCTGCTCGACGGCCATGCGGCCACATCGCACTGGTCGTCGCTGAAGGGCCTGGCCAAGGCCTATCCCGCCGCCACCTGGGTGCGCGACCTGCGCTATGTGCAGTCGGGGCGCATGATCAGCACCACCGGCGTCACCGCCTCCATCCCCGTCTCCCTGGCCCTGATCGAGGCCATCGCCGGGCGGCCCGCCGCCCGCGCCGAGGCCGACCGCCTGGGCGTCGCCGACTGGAGTCCCGTCCACCGCACCGCCGACTTCCAGGTCAAGGGCCGCGACTACGCCACCGGCCTGGGCGCCATGGCCGCCGTCTGGAACCACCAACGCGTGGAGGCGCCGCTAACCAACGGCATGGATGAGGTGACGCTGGCCCTGCGGGCCGACGCCTGGAGCCGCACCTTCCACGGCAAGGTGGTGAGCACCGCCACCGACGGCCAACCCGTCCGCTCGCGCCACGGCCTGCTGATCACGCCGGACGCCGCGCCGCGCCGGGGAAGTCTTGTCCTGGCCGCCGCCGACGCTCCGGCCGGACCGGCTTTGAATACCGCCCTGGCCGACATCGGCCGGCGCTATGGCCCGCGCACGCGCCGGCTGGCGGCGCTGGGACTGGAGTATCCGCTGCGCTGATGACCTGAATCCTTGAGAGACTCCCCGCCGGGCGCGCGAAATCCCTGGCGGGGAACGGGTTTGCAGCGGGAAAGCCGAGCTTTTTCAGACGATCCGTGTTAAGGAGCCTTTCATTCCTTCGCGACGCTTCTCCGCCGCCCCGACTTGGCGGCCCGGATGCCTTCGCTCTTTGTATTTGAAAGGACCACGCGCCCATGGCCGAGGAACAGTTCGTCCAGATGTACGTCCGCGATTTCGCCACCCTGGCGGCGCGCGCCGAGGCGGGGGGCGAAGTGGAGGCCATGGTCCAGAAGCGCGTGTCCGATCTGCGCGCCCACGCCACCCTGATGGACGCCCGCAAAGACCCCGGCCACCTGGCCGCCGTCAGCGAGCGCCTGCTGGTCGAGTCGCGCCGCAGCCACGTCCAGGCCCTGCGCACCGCCGACGATCCCGCCGCCGCGGCCCGTCGCCGCGAGGCCTTCCTGGTGCGCGTGGCGGAGCTGTTGGCGGCCTGATCGAGGATTCGCCGGCCTGCGACATCAATCCGTTCGACTCTGACGACGGAACCCCTCGATAATCTTTAACGATTCGCGCGGGGACTTTATGCGCAAGCTCACCCAGGCGTTGCTCAGCGGCGCCTACCTTTGTCTGTCGTTGATTGTCGCGCTCCTGCTGCTGCGCGTCAGCGGCGGTGTGGCTGGACCGCTGGCGGGCCTGATCGGCGCGCTGGCCCTCTGCTACACCGCCCACAACCTCTTCTCCCGCGCCCGCTCCGAGGCCCTGCTCAAGGCCGAGATCGCCTCCGTGCGCGACGCCCACGCCATCCTGATCACCCAGCTGGAGCGCATCGACGCGCGCCTGACCGAGGTGGTTGAGACCGTCACCGACGATGCGCTGCGCCGCTCCGAGGAACTGTCCAGCGAAGTCCACATGCTGGAAGACCTGGTCGAGCGGCTGGGTGAACGCATCGAGGGCCGCTTCCTGGAGGTCGGTCACGGCGGCCAGGGCGCCATGGCCGGCGCGCGCCGCATGGGCTTCCCGGTAGCGCCCCCCGCCAACCACCTGCTCGACGAGATCAAGGACGCGCTGGCCGACAACCGCATCGACCTCTACCTGCAGCCAGTGGTCAGCCTGCCCCAGCGCCGCGTGGTCTTCTACGAGGGCTTCTCGCGCCTGCGCGACGCCACCGGCCGGATCATGATGCCGGCGGAATACCTGGCCGTGGCCGAGCCGGAGGGCCTGGTCGCCGCTATCGACAACCTGCTGCTGTTCCGGTGCGTGCAGATCGTGCGCCGCCTGGCCAAGCAGGACCGCAAGGTCGGCATCTTCTGCAACATCTCCTTGAACAGCCTGGGCGACGACGGCTTCTTCCCGCAGTTCCTGGAATTCATGGCCGGCAACCGCGACCTGGCCGGCGCGCTGATCTTCGAACTGGGCCAAGCCGCCTTCGAACGTCGCGGCGCCACGGAGGCGCGCAACATGGGCCGCCTCGCCGAACTCGGCTTCCGCTTCAGCCTCGACAAGGTCGTCGATCTCGATCTCGACTTCCAAGACCTGGCGCGCGCCGACGTGAAGTTCGTCAAGGTCGCCGCCCAGATGATGCTGGACCAGCTTGACGAGGTGGACGGCCGCCTGACCCTGCGCTCCCTGCCCGACCTCGCCGCCGCCGACTTCGCGCGGCTGGCGCGCCGCTACGGCATCGACATGATCGTCGAGAAGGTCGAGAGCGAGCGCCAGATCGTCGACATCCTCGACCTGGAGCTGGGCTACGGGCAGGGCCACCTGTTCGGCGAACCGCGCGCCATCCGCGACGCTGTCCTGGCCGAGGCCGATCCGCCCGCCGACTTCCTGCGCGGCGAACTGCGCCGCCGGGTGGGGCGCTAGGGCGCCTTGTTCCGCCTCAGTGTACTCAGCGTAGCCTTTGCCCTCGCCCTCCTCGGGGGCCAGGCCCAAGCCCGTACGCCCAATACCCCGCGCGGCTGCGCCAGTTTCGCCGCGTCCGAATGCCTTCCCCTGCAGCGCGGCGACGACGACAGCCCCATCGTCGCGGCCAGCCTCAACGGCTCCGAGCCCTACTTCTTCATGCTGGACACCGGCGCCAGCTCCTCGACCATCGACGACGCCACCGCCCTGAAGCTGGCCCTGCCTCGCGTCAAGGCCACCGAGCAGGCCCAGGGCTGGGGCGGCGGTTTCGAGGTGCACTTCTATAAGCTGTCGCGGTTCCAGGCCGGTCCGCTGACCCTGCGCAACACCACCCCAGCCGGCGTGCCGGCCCCGGACTTCGACAGCCACAAGATCGTCGGCCTGGCCGGCGCCGACCTGTTCGGTTCGCGGCTGGTGGTGTGGGACATCCCCATGGCCCGCATCCGGCTGGGGACCAGCGGCACGAGGCCGCCGGGAACCGGCGAATGGCGGGTGCTGGCCTCCAACTGGATCAGGCCGTGGAAGGTGATGGTTCCGGTGGAGATCAACGGGGTCGAGGGGTGGGGCCTGATCGACACCGGCGCCCAGACCTCAAGCATCAATCCGGCCTTCGCCATGGCGCTGGGCCTCACCGAAGCCTCCGGCAAGCTGCGGCCCGGCGGCGAGGTCTATGGCGTCGATGGCAATTCCATCAAGGTGCGCGAGGCCGACGTCAGCGCCGTGCGCATCGGCGAGTGGCAATGGGCGACCATGACCCTGACCGTGGCGGACCTGCCCTTCTTCGCCCGGCTGGGAAAACCCGGCGACCGCATCATGGTCATCGGCGTCGACTGGCTGAAGGAACACCCCTTCGCCATGGACTACGGCAAGAAGATCGTCTGGCAGCGGGCCGGGCAATAGGCGGCAAGGCTTCCGCGCGCGCCCCCGGCCAGACCAGGATCTGGACTTCAGTAAAATCTCCTCATCCCCGCGCAGGCGCTAAGAATGCACGCATTTCCGAGCGTCACGTTTTCCCCCAACCTTCCGCTCGTCCCCGCAGGCGGGGATCCATAGGGCGTGTCAGAATAGGCGCTGCGCTGCGATGACGCGCGCGGACCGCACAAAGGACCAATGCTCATCCGGAATTCAGCTTGGATCACCGCCTGCGCGGGGACGAGCGGATGAATTTGAGGTGGCGCTTACAATTGAGCACAGGCCGCCGCCGCAAGCTTCGGAATGCGCGGGCCGCGTCGAGCGTCTAGCCTGCGCGAATGATCCCCGATCCCGACCGCCTCGCCGCCGACCTCGACGCCCGGGGCTTTGCCCTCACCGGCCCGCTGTTCACCCCCGCCGAATGCGCCGAGCTCGCCGCCCTCTATGGGTGCGATCCGCTGTTCAGGAAGACGGTGATCATGGGCAGCCACGACTATGGCCAGGGCGAATACCGCTACTTCGCCTATCCGCTGCCAGACCCGGTGCAGCGGCTGCGCGAGGCCCTCTATCCGACGCTGGCCCAGACCGCCAACCGCTGGGCCGAGCGGCTGGGCCAGGCCACGCGCTTTCCCGAGCAACACGCCAAATTCCTCGAACGCTGCCACGCCGCCGGCCAGACCAAGCCGACGCCGCTGATGCTTACCTATGGCCCAGGCGACTACAACCGCCTGCACCAGGACCTCTATGGCGAGCATGTCTTTCCGCTCCAGGCGGTGATCCTGCTCAACGACCCGGCCACGGATTTCGAGGGCGGCCAGCTGGTGCTGGTGGAGAACAAGCCCCGCAGCCAGTCGCGCGCGGAGGTGCTGGACCTACGCCAAGGCGAGGCCGCCATCTTCGCCGTGCGTGACTTTCCCGGCGCCAGTCCACGCGGCTATGCGCGCCGCCAGCTTCGTCACGGCGTTTCAACGATGAAATCAGGGCAGCGCCGCACCCTGGGCATCATCTTCCACGACGCCGGCTAGTCGCGGAGCCAAACCCGACCTAGCGTGCGGCGGTCCTGAGGGGGAGCCTATCGCCATGTTCCGCAAACTGTTCGTCGCCGCCGCCCTGGCGCTCACCGTCGTCGCGATCGCCGCGCCAGCCCAGGCGCGGCCCTTCACGGCCAAGGACATGGCGATGCTGGACCGCCTGTCGGACGTCCATATCTCCCCGGACGGCCGCTGGATCGCCTGGAGCCAGCGCTCCACCGACTGGGACGGCAACAAGGGCGTCAACGCCCTGATGCTGCTGGACCGCAAGGCGCCGGGCGCCAAGCCGATGACCGTCGTACGTGATGAAAAAGCCCCCGTCGCGCCCCGCTGGTCCAGCGACGGCCAGCTCTACTTCCTGTCCAGCCGCGACGGCACGCGCCAGCTCTACCGCGTCTCTCCCACGGGGCCGGCCGTCACCCAGGTGACCAAACTGCCCCTCGACATCGGTGTCTTCAAACTCTCGGGCGACGGCCGCACCGTCATCCTCAGCATCGGCGGCTATCCCGACTGCGTGGACCTGGCCTGCACCAAGGACCGCGACGAGGCCAGGAAGAAGGACAAGGCCAGCGGCGAGGTCTTCAACCAGCCCACCCCGCGCTTCTGGGACAGCTGGGCCGACGGCAAGCACAGCCTCCTGTTCGCCGCCGCCCTCGACCCCTCGGGCGACACGCCCATCACCAAGCCCACCCCGCTGATGAAGGGCTATGACGCCGACGTGCCCGGCGACGACGCCATCGCCGTCAGCGCCGACGGCAAGACGGTGTGGTTCTCCGCCATTCCCTCCGGCGCCTCGGCCGGCGTCGGCGCCCCGTCCTCGGTCTATGTGGTGGCCGCCAGCGGCGCCGCGCCGCCCACCCGCCTCTACGCCACCGCCGCCAATGCCTCGGACGGGTCGCTGGCCCTGTCGCCGGACGGCGGGCGCCTGGCCTTCGTGCGCCAGACCGGCCCCAACTTCATCTACACCCGCGGCGCGGTCATGGTCCGCGACTTAAAGACCGGCGCCGAACGCGAACTCGACGTGGGCTTCGACCGCTCGGTGGATGGCCTCAAATGGTCGGCCGACGGACGCACCCTCTATGGTCTGGCGGAAGACACCGGCCAGGCGAAGCTGTTCGCCATCGACGCCGCCAAGGGGAGCGTCACGCCGCTGACCACCGACGGCCATGTCAGCGAATTCGACATCGCCGGCGGCCAGATCGCCTATGTCCGTGACGCCCTCGACAGCCCCGGCCAGCTCTTCGTGATGGGCGCCAAGGGTCCGGCCGTCCAGCTCAGCCACATGGGCGGCGACCTGAAGGACGTGGCCTTCCAACCCGGCGAGCAGTTCTCCTTCCCGGGCTGGAACGGCGAGACGGTGCATGGCTATGTGGTCAAGCCGGACGGCTGGCAGCCCGGGAAGAAGTATCCGGTGGCCTTCCTGATCCATGGCGGCCCGCACGGCAGCTTCGGCAACGCCTGGTCCTATCGCTGGAACCCGCAGGTCTGGGCCGGCCTGGGCTACGCGGTAGTCATGGTCGATTTCCACGGCTCCTCCGGCTACGGCGAAGGCTATGCCCGCGCCATCATCGGCCACTGGGGCGACCGGCCGCTCGAGGACCTGCAGAAGGGCTGGGCCTTCGCGCTCGGCAAGTATCAGTGGCTGGACGGCGACGAGGCCTGCGCGCTCGGCGGCTCCTATGGCGGCTACATGGTCAACTGGATCGCCGGCAATTGGAGCAAGCCCTGGAAGTGCCTGGTCAACCACGACGGCGTCTTCGACACCCGCTCCATGGCCTATTCCACCGACATCCCCGGCTTCTCGGAGGCTCAGGACGACGGCCTGACCTGGAGCAACGCCGCCGCGGTGGACCGCTTCAACCCCTCGCTGTTCGTGGACAAATGGTCCGTGCCGATGCTGGTCGTCCATGGCGGGCGCGACTACCGCGTGCCCCTCGACCAGGGCGTGGGCGCCTATGTCGCCAACAAGCGCAAGGAAGTCCCGGCCCGGATGGTCTACTTCCCCGACGAGAACCACTGGGTGCTGAAGCCCCAGAACTCGGTGCAGTGGTACGCCAACGTGGAAGCCTGGATGAAGCAGTGGCTGGGGCAATGAGGGTAGGCAGATAGCCCACACACTCCGCTCGTCCCGGCGAAAGCCGGGACGCATAGGGCCTGCCAGAACCGGCCCTTCGGCCCGACGACGGACGTGACCTTCCTATGGCGCTGGAGTCCTTCCGGCTGCTCAGTATGGGTCCCGACTTTCGTCGGGATGAGCGGATTTTGGGGAGCTCAGGTGTCGTGAGGTCCGAGGCCCGAACGCGCGTCCTGCAGTTCCTTCAGCTCGACCTCCAGGTCGTGGATCACGCTGCGATTGTCGGCGCCGCCGCCGATGGTGGAGGGCGAGATGAGGATCTCAAGCTCGCGGCGCACGCGCGCGATGGCTTCGTCCAACTGGTCGCGGAGGGGAACATCTGACTCTGACATGGGCGCCTTGTAGCGCCGCGCGAAGGCTTGCGCCAAGCCCGGCGCCCGCTTGCTGTTGACCTCGCCCCGCCCGGGGGCTACCCGCGCCCCACGATGACCGATCTCCCCGCCGGCCTCTCCGCCCTCGCCTCGCGCTACGACGTCCTGCTCTGCGACATCTGGGGCGTGATCCACAACGGCCGCGAAAGCTGGCCGGACGCCTGCGCGGCGCTGGCCAGGTGGCGCGCCGAGGTCGGCCCGGTGGTGCTGATCTCCAACTCCCCACGTCCGTCGCGTGAGGTCATCGAACAGCTCGACAGCCTGGCCGTGCCCCGCGAGGCCTGGAGCGCCATTGTCACCTCCGGCGACGCCACCCGCGTGCTGCTGGCCGAGATGGCCCCCGGCCCCGCTTGGACCATCGGGCCGGAGCGCGACGGGCCCCTCTATGAGGGCCTTGGCCTGGAGTTCGCCAAGGGCGCGCAAGACGCCGCCTTCGTCTCCGTCACCGGCCCCTATGACGACGAGGTCGAGACGCCGGAAGACTACCGCACGCGCCTGAAGATCGCCGCCGACCGGGGCCTGCCCCTGGTCTGCGCCAACCCCGACATCGTGGTCCAGCGCGGCGACAGGCTGATCTATTGCGGCGGCTCGCTCGCCGCCCTCTACGCCGAGATGGGCGGCCAGGTGCTGATGGCCGGCAAGCCCTTCGCCCCCATCTATGAGCTGTCGCTGTTCGAGGCCGAGACCCTGCTGCACAAGGAAGTCCCGCGCGAGCGGGTGCTTTGCATCGGCGACGGCGTCGTGACCGACATCAAGGGCGCCGAGGACCAGGGTCTCGACTGCCTGTTCATCGCCAAGGGGATCCACGGCCAGGCGGCACTGGGCCCCGACGGTAAGCTCAGCGCCGAGGCTGTCGCCAAACTGCTGGCCGCCGAGGGCGTGAAAGCCGCGCATGCCATGGCCGATCTGATCTGGTAACTGAGTCAAACAGCTGTTTGGAGAGTGACGTGAAGGGCTTGTTTCTTGAGGATCTGTCGGTAGGCCAGTCGGCCGAACTGACCCGCACCGTGGACGCCAAGGGCATCGAGATGTTCGCCGAGGTGACCGGCGACAACAATCCCGTCCACCTGGACGAGGCCTATGCGGCCACCACGCCATTCAAGACCCGCATCGCCCACGGCATGCTGTCGGCCGGCTACATCTCCGCCGTCATCGGCACGAAGCTTCCGGGCCCCGGCGCCATCTATGTGGGCCAGTCGCTGAAGTTCAAACGCCCGGTCAAGATCGGCGACGTGGTCACCGCCAAGGCCACCATTACCGCCATCGACACCGAAAAGGCCCGGGTCACCCTGGAGACCGTCTGTACCGTCGACGACAAGGCGGTGGTGGAGGGCGAGGCCACCATCATGGTCCCGCGCCGGCCGGCCTGACCCTTGGAACAGCGGATCGTCCACGCCTGGAAGGACCTGCTCCCCGCCGATCGCGGGGCGGCGGTGGCGCTCGGCAACTTCGACGGCGTCCACAAGGGCCACCAGCAGGTGATCGCCGGCGCCGCCGAGGGCGCCCAGCGGCTGGGCTGTCCGCTGTCGGTGATCACCTTCGACCCGCACCCGCGGCGGCTGTTTTCGCCCAACGAGCCGGCCTTCCGCCTGATGACGCCCGACCAGCAGCATCGCGCCCTGGCCGAGATGGGGGTGGAACTCGTCTACGCCCTGCCCTTCGACTTCCAGATGGCCAACTTCACCGACTATGAGTTCGTGGAGCGGGTGCTGGTCGAGGGCCTGGGCGTGCGCCATGTGGCGGTGGGCTTCGACATCTCCTTCGGGCGCGGCCGCACCGGCACGCCTGACGACATGCGCCGCTATGGCCAGCAGTTCGGCTTCAGCGTCTCGGTCGCCGATCCGGCCGGCAACGAGGGCGCCAAATATTCCTCCACCGCCGCCCGCGCCGCCCTGCGCGGCGGCCACCCGGAAGACGCCGCCGAGATCCTGGGCCGGCCCTTCGCCATCGAAGGCGTGGTGCGCCGGGGCCAGCAACTGGGCCGCACCCTGGGCTTCCCCACCGCCAACGTCTTCATGGAGGACTATGTGGTGCCGGAACTGGGCGTCTACGCCACCCGCACCCGCCTGCCCGATGGGCGCCTGCTGCCCGGCGTCGCCAACATCGGCAACAATCCGACCACCGGCAATGTCGAGACCCGGCTGGAAGTGTGGCTGTTCGACTTCGACGAGGATCTCTATGGCCAGACCATCGAGACCGAACTGATCGGCTTCCTGCGCCCGGAAGAGAAGTTCGGCTCCATCGACCTGATGGTCGATCAGATCCGGCGCGATGAGGCGCGGGCGCGGAAGTTGCTCGGGGCCTAGTCGCGTCAGGGGAGAAGGTGACTCCCCTCACCCCCGAAACCTCTGTTAACCTTTTGCCTCTGGGGGACGGGGCGATGATCAAGGGCCGCAAGTACGAGCATTTCGCGGCCGCGCGCCGCAAGGTCCGCCGTCACAGCGGCGGCCTGGTGTTTCCGCCCGAGATGAACCTGGTGTTCGACGACACCAGCAAGATCGTCCAGTCCACCCATGCCGACGGCGACGGCGACCTGCTCGACGCCTACTCCAACGCCGTGGTCCGGGCCGTGGAGATCGTCGGGCCCTCGGTGGTGCGGGTGCACCCGGTGCGCAACGGCAATGGCGTCGAGGGCGTGGGCTCGGGCTTCATCCTCAGCCCCGACGGCCTGATCCTCACCAACAGCCACGTGGCGCGCGGGGCCGAGGTCTTCGACATCATCACCCACGAGGGCCGCTCGCTGACCGCGCGGCTGATCGGCGACGACCCCGACACCGACCTGGCCCTGCTGAAGATCGAGCAGGGCGTGAAACTCGAGCCCGCCAAGCTGGGCAACTCCAAGGCTCTACGCCGGGGCCAGCTGGTCATCGCCATCGGCGCGCCCCTGGGCTTCGAGGCCACCGTCACCACCGGCGTGGTCTCCGCCATGGGCCGCACCCTGCGCGGCGAGCGCGGCCGGCTGATCGAGGACCTGATCCAGACCGACGCCGCCCTGAACCCCGGCAATTCCGGCGGCCCGCTGTGCAATTCCGCCGGGGAGGTGGTCGGCATCGCCACCGCGGTGATCGCGGGCGCCCAGGGCCTCTGCTTCGCGGTGGCGTCCAACACCGCCACCTTCGTCATCGCCGAACTGCTCAAGCACGGCCATGTGCGGCGCGGCTACATCGGCGTCATCGCCCAGCAGGCCCCGATCCCGCAGGCCCTGGCCCGCTCCGCCGGCGTCATCCAGGCCTTCGGCGTCTTCGTCGCAGCCATCGAACAGGGCGCGCCCGCCTCCAAGGCCGGCATGATCGAGGGCGACCTGATCATCAGCGCCAACGGCAGGCCGATGACCGGCCTCGACGACTTCCTACGCGCGCTCGACCACCACAGCATCGACAAGCCGATCACCTTCGAGCTGATCCGGGCGGGGCGGAAGATGGTGGTGACAATGACGGCGCGCGCACGGCGGCGCGCTTAGGCGGGCGGCGGCGTCTCGTAGGTCAACCATTTGCTGTCTGGCCCCAGGCCCATGACGGCCAGAACCTTGGCGGGCTGGGGCTGCACCTCGGTCAGGACCACTCCCACCCCCTGCTTGCGGCACCGCTCGGCGAAGTCGCGGATCACCCCGACCCCGGAGGCGTCGATCATCGGCGTCTGTCCCATATGCAGGCGGAAGGCCCTGGGCAGCCTGCCGGCGGTGATCAGGGCCTTCAGCATCTCGCTCAGGCCCGAGGCCGAGCCAAAGAACAGCGGGCCGCGCAGATAATAGTCGGCGACACCGTCCGCCCCGCCGGGCTCGGCCATGGCCGCATCGTCCCCGCCATAGACCTCTTCCCCCTCGTCCATGCCGGTGACTTGGGACATGCGGTGCATGAAGACGATGGCGGCCAGCACCACGCCGACGCCGATGGCCATGGTCAGGTCGACCATCACGGTCAGGCCGAAGGTGATCAGCAGCACCGCCCGGTCGCCCAGGGGCGCGCGCATCAGATGCCGGAAGCGCTCCACCTCGCTCATGTTCCAGGCCACGATCACCAGGATGGCGGCCAGGCTGGCCAGGGGGATGAATTTCAGCAGCGGCGCGAAGGCCAGCATGACGATCAGCACGAAGACCGCGTGGGCCATGCCGGCCACCGGGGTGCGGCCCCCGGCGCGGATGTTGGTGGCGGTGCGCGCGATGGCGCCGGTGGCCGGCAGGCCGCCGAACAGGGCCGAGGCGGTGTTGGCCACACCCTGGGCCACCAGTTCGGCGTTGGAGCGGTGGCGGGTCCCGATCATGCCGTCGGCGACCACGGCCGACAGCAGGCTCTCGATCCCGGCCAGGAAGGCGATGGTGAAGGCGCTGGGGGCCAGGTCGCGCATCTTCTCCAGGCTGAAGGCCGGCAGGCCGATGTGGGGGATGATGGAGATGTGGGCGCCGAAGCGCGATCCCACCGTCTCGACGGGCAGCTTCAGCAGGACCACGGCCAGGGAGGTCGCCACCACCGCGATCAGGAAGCCCGGCAGCCTGGGCGCCCATTTGCGAAGGGCGATGATGCCCGCCAGCGCCAGGCCGGACACCAGCACCGCGATCGGCGCCAGGCTGTCGCGCGCCGCCCAGAAGGCCGCCCACTTCTCGATGAAGCCGGCCGGCACGCCGGTCATGTGAAGCCCCAGCAGATCGCGCACCTGGCTGGAAAAGATGATCACCGCGATGCCGGCCGTGAAGCCGGTGACCACGGGCTCGGGTACATAGCGCACGAAGGTTCCCAGCCTCGCGAGGCCCGCAGCCACCAGGATCACCCCGGCCATCAGGGTCGCCAGCAGCAGGCCGTCGTAGCCGTGAGCCTGGATGACGTTGAACACCACCACCACGAAGGCCCCAGTGGGTCCGCCGATCTGCACCCGGCTGCCGCCCAGGGCCGAGATCAGGAAGCCCGCCACCACCACGGTGAGCAGGCCCTTGTCCGGCGTGGCGCCCGAGGCGATGGCCAGGGCCATGGCCAGCGGCAGGGCGACGATGGCCACCGTCAGGCCCGCCACCAGGTCGGCGCGCAGGGCCGCGCCGCCGTACCCCTGTCTCAGGGTGGTTACGAGCTTGGGCAGGAACAGCGGATTCTTCCCGGGAACGGGGGGCGTGGCGCGGTGAGTCATGGGAACACCGAGGTTCGCGCCAATACCCGTATCGATACAAGGGTCTTGTCTTCGCGGCGTGCGGTTGAGCCTTCCGTCCCCGTCTGCTATCCCCGGCCCATGACCTCGGTTTGGAAGACCTCGCGAATTATCCGCCCGGCGTGACGCCGCCGGACCCGATTCCAGCGCGCGCCGGGACCACCCGCCCTTTTCCTTCCGAGCCTGCTGGATAGCATCGCCATGTCCGATACCCCCGAGTCTGCTGCTCGCGATTACCGCGAGACCGTCTTCCTTCCCGACACCCCCTTCCCCATGCGCGCGGGCCTGCCCAAGCTGGAGCCCGAGATCCTGGCCAAGTGGGATGCGGCCTCGCTCTACAAGGCCACCCGCGCCCTGCGCCAGAAGGCCGGCGCGCCGCTGTTCGTCTTCCACGACGGCCCGCCCTATGCGAACGGCGCCATCCACATCGGCCATGCGCTGAACAAGACGCTGAAGGACTTCGTGGTCCGCTCGCGTTTCGCCCTGGGCTTCGACGTCGACTTCGTGCCCGGCTGGGACTGCCACGGCCTGCCCATCGAATGGAAGATCGAGGAGGAGTTCCGTAGCAAAGGCCGGCGCAAGGACGAGGTCTCAACCGAGGAGTTCCGCACCCGCTGCCGCGAGTACGCCGGCCATTGGATCGACGCCCAGATGGTGGAGTTCAAGCGCCTGGGCATCCTGGGCGACTGGGACAACCGCTACGCCACCATGGACTTCAAGTCCGAGGCCGCCATCGTGGCCGAGTTCCACAGGTTCCTGACCTCCAACCAGCTCTATCGCGGCTCCAAGCCGGTGATGTGGAGCCCGGTGGAACGCACCGCCCTGGCCGACGCCGAGATCGAATATCACGACCACACCAGCCCCACGATCTGGGTCAAGTTCCCGGTGGTCGACGGGGGCGCGGACGTCACCGACGGCGCCTATGTGGTCATCTGGACCACCACCCCCTGGACCATCCCGGCCAACCGCGCGGTCGCCTACAACCCCGACATCGCCTATGCGGTCTATGAGGTCGAGGCGATGGAAGCCGACCTGGCCTTCGAACCCTGGGCCAAGCCCGGCGACCGGCTGATCGTGGCCGAGAAGCTGGCGGCCGATGTGTTCGCCGCCGCCAAGATCGCCAAATACAAGAAGCTCGACAGCGTCGACTGCGAGGGCATGGAGCTGCGCCACCCGCTGGCCGACCTCGACGCCGGTTATGGCTTCGCCGTGCCCATGCTGGCGGGCGATCACGTCACCGAGGATGCGGGCACCGGCTTCGTCCACACCGCGCCGGGCCACGGCGCCGACGACTATCAGGTGTGGCTGGCCCACGGGCACCGCGAGATCCCCGAGACCGTCGATCCGGACGGCGCCTACTATCCCCACGTGCCGCTGTTCGCGGGCCTGAAGGTGCTGGAGACCGAGGGCAAGAAGGCCGGCAAGTTCGGGCCGGCCAACCCGGCGGTGATGGACAGGCTGATCGAGGCCGGGACGCTGCTGGCGCGGGGCCGGGTGGAGCACAGCTATCCCCACAGCTGGCGTTCGAAGGCGCCGGTGATCTTCCGCAACACGCCGCAATGGTTCATCCGCGTGGACGTGCCGCTCGACGACGAGGCGCATGGGGGCAAGACCCTGCGCGAGACGGCGCTGGAGGCCATCGACCAGACCCGGTTCCACCCGGACATGGGCCGTAACCGCATCCGCGGCATGGTCGAGACCCGGCCCGACTGGCTGATCAGCCGCCAGCGGGCGTGGGGCACGCCGCTGGCCATGTTCGTCGACAAGGAAACCGGCCAGCCGCTGCATGACGCGGCGGTTAACCAGCGCATCGTCGACCTGATCGCGGCGGAGGGGGCGGATGCCTGGTTCACGCGGCCGGTGGGCGACTTCCTGGGCGACCATGACCCGCAGCGGTTCGAGAAGGTCGAGGACATCCTGGATGTGTGGTTCGATAGCGGATCGACCCATGCATTTGTTTTGGAAGGGCGCAACGACAGCCGCTCGCCGGCGGACCTGTACCTTGAGGGGTCGGACCAGCATCGCGGCTGGTTCCAGTCCTCGCTGCTGGAGAGCTGCGGCACGCGGGGGCGCGGGCCCTACAAGGCGGTGGTGACCCACGGCATGACCCTCACCGACAAGGGTGAGAAGATGTCGAAATCGCTGAACAACGCCATCGAGCCCCAGGTGATCATCAAGCAGTCCGGCGCGGAAATCCTGCGCATCTGGGCCGCCACCGTCGACTACACGGAAGACCAGCGCATCGGCGACGCGATGATCGCCACCGCTTCGGACGGCTATCGCAAGCTGCGCAACACGGTGCGCTACCTGATGGGCGGGCTGATCGGCTTCACCGACGCCGAGCGGGTCACACTGGAGGAGATGCCGCCGCTGGAGCGCTTCATCCTGCACCGGCTGCATGCGCTGGATGGCGAGGTGCGCGCGGCCTATGAGGGCTACAACTTCTCGGCGGCGCTTCGCGCGGTGCTGGACTTCTGCCAAGCCGACCTGTCGTCGCTGTTCTTCGACATCCGCAAGGACGCCCTCTACTGCGACAGGCCCGACAGCTTGCGGCGACGGGCGGCGCGCACGGTGATGGACCTGGTGTTCGAGCGGCTGACCATCTGGCTGGCCCCGCTGACCCCCTTCACCATGGAAGAGGCCTGGGGCGTGCGCTTCCCGGACGGCGGCTTGAACAGCAGCCGGGTGTTCCCGGAAACGCCCGACGCCTGGAAGAACGACGCCGAGGCCCAGCGCTGGGCCAGGGTGCAGGCGGTGACCGGCGTGGTCACCGGCGCGCTGGAAGTCGAGCGCCGGGAAAAGCGCATCGGCGCGGCGCTGGAGGCGGCCCCGGTGGTCAGCATCACCGACGCGGCGCTGCTGGCCGCCTTCGAGGGGCTGGATCCCGCGGAGGTGTTCCGCACCAGCCAGGCGAGCTTGGTGGCGGGCGAGGGCTCGGCCGACGCCTTCCGGCTGCCGGACGTGGCCGGGGTGGCGGTGGCGCCGCTGAAGGCCGACGGCCGCAAATGCGCGCGCTCCTGGCGCATCCTGCCGGAGGTGGGCGCCGATCCGCGCTACCCCGAACTCAGCCTGCGCGACGCGGACGCAGTGGCCTGGTGGGACGCCCAGCACGCGGCCTAGATGTTTCCTGGCGGCATATTGCGTGTATTCTTCCAGGCGCCTCAACCTGGGAGGGAGGACCGTCATGGCCAACGACAATCTGGTTCGCTTACAGGACGCCTATGCGCAATGGCACGACTCGCGGGGCGCAAACCCCCAAGCGTGGCTGGACCTTTGTGATGAGAAGCTTAGCCAGACCTCGCTGGCAATGTATCGGGACAGCGAGAGTCGCATCGGAAAGGCCGCCTTCCAGGCCTACCTGGGCATGCTGGCGGCGGAATGGGATGAAATCTCGGTTGAGGTCGATGAATTCATCGGCGATGGCGATCGGATTGTTGTGCTGAGCCGGGTGACCTGCCGCAATCGCGCCACCGGCAAGGCCCTGGTCTCGCCCAAGGTGGACATCTACCGCTTCCGCTACGGCAAGATCGTCGAGTCCGTCGAGCATCTGGACACCGCCGCGCTGGCAGCCGCTCGAAGTTAGCCGGCGCGATGAGGCCAGCGGCGCCCCAATTCAGGGCAGATGACGGTCGCGACACAGGCTTGCAGCCTTGCGGGCGCACAAAGGCGGCATCCCTCGCGGCGCCGTGACGATCCGGCATAGGCGGCCATCCGTATGAGGGTATATACTCACGCTTGTTGGATGGCGTCTTTTGAAGGATCCGCCGATGTCCGGCGATAATCTCGCTCGCCTCAAGGCCGCCTACGCCCGATGGGCCGATCCCTGGGCCACCCAGCCGGAAGCCTGGCTGGAGCTGTGCGACGAACGGGTCAGCTTCGGCTCCCTGGGCTGGGCCACCAACGGACAGGTGCTGTCGGGGCATATGGCGCTGGCCCAGTATCTGGTGCGGCTGGCCCTGGACTGGGAGATGATCTCCTTTTCCATGGACACCTTCGTCGGCGACGGCGAGCGCATCGTGGTGCTGGGCCGGGTGGTCTGCCGCAACCGCGAGACCGGCCTGGTGCTGGATACGCCCAAGGTCGACAGCTTCGAGTTCAGGAACGGCAAGGTGGTGGGCTTCTTCGAACACCTGGACACCGCTGCCGAACAGGCCGCCCGGGCCCTGAACGCTCCGGTGGAGATCGCCGCCGCCAGAGCTTCCCTGCGCCGGGCTTTAGGCTAGTCTCGCCCTCAAAATCGCGGGAGGACTACGCATGGGTTTCCTGGTCAAGCTTATCCTCAAGATCGCCTTCACGGCGCTGGGCCTTTGGGTCGCGGCGCGGTTCGTGGGCGGCATCCACTATGACAGCCTGCAGACCCTGGCCATCGCGGCCATCGTGCTTGGCGTGGTCAATGCCATCGTGCGCCCGATCATCACCATCCTGACCCTGCCCATCACTATCATCACGCTCGGCCTCTTCCTGCTGGTGGTGAACGGCCTGATGCTGCTGCTGGTGGGCTTCTTCCTGAAGGGCTACGGCTTCACCGTCGACGGCCTGGTCCCGGCCATATTGGGCGCCATCGTCATCGGCGTGATCAGCTGGATCGGCCATATGCTGATCGGCGAAGGCAGCAAGAGCGAGCGGCGGCGGTAGGCGTCCAAGCAAAATGGGGACATGATCGGATTTCCGTGGCGCGGCTGCAAAGCCTCTCAAGCGCCTGCGGAAACTCCGTTCGTGTCCCCATTTTTCACCCACGCCCGAAGGCTGAGTTCCGCGCCCAATAGAATAGGTCGGCGCCCTGAATAAATAGGGACACGAACGGAGTTTCCGGTGAGCGCGGAGACGTGGCGCGGCCGTGGGCGGAAATCCGATCATGTCCCTATTTATTCCAACGACCTACCCCAGGTAGCCGGCAAAGAAAAAGCCCCCGACCTTGCGGTCGGGGGCTCGATCTCGGAGCGGTAGGTTCGTGGACTAGAAGTCCATGTCGCCCATGCCGCCCGGCATTTGCGGGCCGCCAGCGCTGGAGCCCTTCTTGGGGGCTTCGACGATCGCGGCTTCGGTGGTGATCAGCAGCCCGGACACCGAGGCGGCGTCCTGCAGAGCCGTACGCACGACCTTGGCGGGGTCGATGACGCCGTCGGCGACCAGATCGACATACTGTTCGGTCTGGGCGTTGAAGCCGAAGGTGGGCGAAGCGTTCTCGAGGACCTTGCCGACCACGATGGAGCCTTCAACGCCGGCGTTCTCGGCGATCTGACGGATCGGGGCCTGCAGGGCGCGGCGCACGATGGCGATGCCGGCGGTCTGGTCGGGGTTGTCGCCGACCATGCCTTCCAGAACCAGCGAGGCCTTCAGCAGGGCCACGCCGCCACCGGGGACGATGCCTTCTTCCACGGCCGCGCGGGTCGCGTTGAGGGCGTCGTCGACGCGGTCCTTCTTTTCCTTCACTTCGACTTCGGTCGAACCGCCGACGCGGACAACGGCAACGCCGCCGGCCAGCTTGGCCAGACGTTCCTGCAGCTTTTCCTTGTCGTAGTCGCTCGTGGTGTCTTCGATCTGCTTCTTGATCTGGCCGATGCGCGCTTCGATACCGGCCTTGTCGCCCGTGCCGTCGACGATGGTGGTGTCGTCCTTGGTGATGGAGACCTTCTTGGCCTTGCCCAGCATTTCCAGGGTGACGCTTTCCAGCTTGATGCCCAGGTCTTCGGAGATGACTTGGCCGCCCGTCAGGATGGCGATGTCTTCCAGCATCGCCTTGCGGCGATCACCGAAGCCCGGCGCCTTGACGGCGGCGACGCGAAGGCCGCCACGCAGCTTGTTGACCACCAGGGTGGCCAGGGCCTCGCCTTCGATGTCCTCGGCGATGATCAGCAGGGGACGGCCCGACTGAACAACGGCTTCCAGCACCGGCAGCAGGGGCTGCAGCGACGACAGCTTCTTCTCGTGGAGCAGGATGAGGGGCTCTTCGAGAATGGCCTCCATCTTGTCGGCGTTGGTGATGAAGTAGGGGCTCAGGTAGCCGCGGTCGAACTGCATGCCTTCGACGACATCCAGCTCGGTTTCGGCGGTCTTGGCTTCTTCGACGGTGATGACGCCTTCGTTGCCGACCTTTTCCATGGCCCGGGCGATCATGTCGCCGATTTCCTTGTCACCGTTGGCCGAGATGGCGCCGACCTGGGCGATCTCCTGGTTGGTGGTGACCTTCTTGGAGGAGTTCTTGATCTCGGCCACGACCTTGATCACGGCCTTTTCGTTGCAGCTCTTCAGGTCCATCGGGTTCATGCCGGCCGCGACCGACTTCAGGCCTTCCACGACGATGGCTTGCGCCAGCACGGTGGCGGTGGTGGTGCCGTCGCCGGCCTTGTCGTTGGTCTTGGAGGCGACTTCACGGATCAGTTGCGCGCCGAGGTTCTCGAAGCGATCCGACAGTTCGATTTCCTTGGCGACCGACACGCCGTCCTTGGTGGAGCGCGGGGCGCCGAAGGACTTTTCGATGACGACGTTGCGGCCCTTGGGACCGCGGGTCACCTTCACCGCGTTGGCGAGGATGTTGACGCCGCGCAGCATGCGGTCACGGGCGTCGGATGAGAAATAGACGTCTTTAGCGGCCATGGGGCTCTGCTCTTTCGACTAGGTGTTGATGGGGAAATCCGAGGTCGAAAAGGCCGTTAGGCCACGACGCCCAGGATGTCGCTTTCCTTCATGATCAGCAGGTCTTCGCCGTCGATCTTGACTTCGCTGCCCGACCACTTGCCGAACAGGATCTTGTCGCCGACCTTGACGTCGGGATCGATGCGCTTGCCGCTGTCGTCGCGGGCGCCGGGGCCCACGGCGATCACTTCGCCCTCTTGGGGCTTTTCCTTGGCGGTATCGGGGATGATGATCCCGCCCTTGGTTTTTTCTTCTTCCTCGACGCGGCGGACGAGAACGCGGTCGCCAAGCGGACGAAACGCCATGGGTGTAAATCTCCGTATATACGGGGTCGTTGAAGGGATGGCCGGCACGCCGGGGGAGCGCTGTTAGCAGTCGCTACCCCTGAGTGCCAACGCAGGCCGGGAGTTAAGGAGGCGCCTCGGATGAGTCAAGGGGCGTCGCCTGCTGGAACCAGCCGCCGGTTATGATCGTTCCCCGAATCCGGAGGGGAATATCATGCAGTTTGAAGCCTATCTTCGTCAGACGATCCGGCAGGGGGACCTGACCGTGAGGCTGCCCAATGGCGCCACATTGCGGCTGGGCGATGGCCAGGGGCCGCCCATTGTCGCGGCCATCGCCAAGATGACCACTGTGGCCCGTATCGCGGCCCGGCCGTCGCTGGCGTTCGGCGAAGCCTACATGGACGGCGACGTCGTGCTGGAACAGGGCGACATCTACGGTCTGCTCGACCTGCTCGGCCAAAATTTCAAGAACCGTCCACGCTCGAAGCGGGCCGGGCGGCTGGCCCGCATGTGGTGGGACCTGCGTCAGGACATGAACGGCCGCGCCGCGGCGCGCCGCAACGTGCACCACCACTATGACCTGTCGGTCGACCTCTACCGCCGGTTCCTGGACGAGGACCTGCAATACAGCTGCGCCTATTTCGCCCGGCCGGATATGAGCCTGGAGGAGGCGCAGGCCGCCAAGAAGCGGCACCTGGCCGCCAAGCTGCTGCTGAGCCCCGGCCAGAGCCTGCTGGACATCGGCTGCGGCTGGGGCGGCCTGGGCCTGACGATGGCGCAGGACCACGGCGTCATGGTGCAGGGCGTAACCCTGGCCACGGAGCAACTGGCCCTGGCCCAGGCCCGCGCGGCGGAACGAGGGCTGGAGGACCGGGCGCGGTTCTCGCTGACCGACTACCGCGATGTGGCCGGACCCTTCGACCGCATCGTGTCGGTGGGCATGTTCGAACATGTGGGCCGTCCGAACTTCCAGGAGTATTTCGACACCGTCGCGCGGCTGCTGACCGACGACGGGGTGGCGGTGATCCACTCGATCGGCCGCTCCGAAGGGCCCAACACCACCCAGCCGTGGGTGGCCAAATACATCTTCCCCGGCGGCTATATCCCGGCCCTGTCGGAGGTCCTTCCCGCGATTGAACGGGCCGGCCTGATCGTCACCGACGTGGAGATCCTGCGGCTGCACTATGCCGAGACGCTGCGCCACTGGCGCGAGCGCTTCGCCGCCGCCCGGGCCGAGATCGCGCGCCTCTATGACGAGCGCTTCTGCCGGATGTGGGAATTCTACCTGGCGGCCAGCGAAATCTCCTTCCGCCACAGCGGCCACATGGTCTTCCAGCTGCAGCTGGCCAAACGCATCGATACCGTGCCGCTGACCCGCGACTATATCGGGCCGGCCGAGCAGGCGGCGGTTTCGGCGCGCGCAGGCCGCCGCGTGGCTTGATCCGGCCACGGTCGTTGCGCACTCTGGCGGCTTAGGCCAGAGAGACCGACATGCTTGACCACACCGGCATCACCGTCAGCGACTTCGCCACCGCCAGGGCCTTCTATGACGCCGCGCTGGCGCCGTTGGGCATCGGCATGGTGATGGAGGTCACGCCGGCGGACAGCGGCGGGACCTATCACGGCGTGGGCTACGGCGACGCCGGCAGGCCCCGCTTCTGGATCGGCGCCAACCTCAAGGGCGGTGGCCCGATCACCGGGCACATGCACATCGCCTTCATCGCGGCGGACCGCGCCGCCGTCGACGCCTTCTACGCCGCCGCCATGGCCGCCGGCGGACGCGACAACGGGCCGCCCGGCATCCGCGCCCACTATCACCCCAATTATTACGGCGCCTTCGTGCTGGACCCCGACGGGATCAACGTCGAAGCCGTCTGCCACGCGCCCGCATGACGCCCGCCGTCCTCTCGGGCATCGCCCAGTTCCTGGCCGTGATCGCCTGCTGCTTCGGCGGCGGCCTGGGCGGCTACATGCTGGCCCGGCCCGACGAGGCGCTGGCGGCCATCGGCCTGACGCCCCACCCCGACAGCCGCCAGGGCGTGACCGAGGCCCGGGCCTTCGGCGGCCTGCTGCTGCTGGGCCATGGCGGGGTCGCGGCCGCGCTGGGCTACACGCCCAGCATCGGCGCGGTGATGGCGCTCACCCTGTCGCTGATCTGGCTGGGCGCGGCGGCGGGGCGGATACTGGCCATGGTCGCGAACCGCTCGCGGCCGGCGACTGAGGCAGACGCGGACGCCGCCGTCCCGCCGGTTCCCAGCCCGGCCGCGCCCCTCTCGGCCGCGCATCGCGGTCTGCTCAGCCTCAGCCTGCTGATGGCGGGCTGTCTGGCCCTGCCCTTCTGGATGCTGCTAGCGCCGACGCTGCGCCATAGCGGCGTCCACGTCTGATCCGATCGGGACGGCGGCGGAGACGCCACAGATGTCGACCGGCCGACGCAGAAATCGTGAGCAGATCCTCAGTAACGAGCTTGACCATTACCGGTCCCGCGACAATCCGTCGCCGCGACACTACTGAGGCTTAACAGCGCCTTAGGGATTTCCATTATCTTCTCGTCAAGACCGGGGGCGCTTCATGGCCTGGTCGTCGGGGAGTCGTCATCATGAAATCCAAGCTCGTGGCGCTGAGCGCCGCCTTCGCCGTGGTCTGTTCGCTGGGCGCCAGCGCCGGCACGGTCACCGCCCGGGCCAGGTCGGACGGCCCCGACGTGCTGCTGCCCCCCGGTCTGATGACGGCCGCCGCAGCCTTCGAACACTATACGCGCGGCGCGGGCGCCATCGACGCCGGCTTCACCAGCGGCTCCTCGGTCGCCAAGGCCCTGGTGGTCGGCGCCTCCTATGAGCCGCATCAATTCCAGGCCGGCATGGTGGCATATGCCGCGTTGGCCGCCCTGCAGGACGAGGACTTCGTCGCCGACGTGCGCGCCGCCGGCGGCGAACGCGGCTACCAGGGCCAGGGCGGGGGCCAGGGTGGGGGCGGCGACCTGGCCGCCCGGCTGGCCGCCGATCCCTATCTGGTCATGCGGCTGGACGGCGCCCAGCACGCCGCCTCCATGGCCGCCGCGGCCCTGGCCGCCCGGGGCGGGCCGCTGGAAGACGCCGGCCGCTCGGTGAAGCAGGCCGCCTACACCGTCCAGCACAGTGCCTGGTCCAAGGCCAACATCGTCGAGCCGGCCGCGCGGCTGGCGCGCATCAAGGCCATCTCCGCCCAGCCCTTCGACGCCGACGGCGGCGACGTCAGCCGCGCGCTGCAAAGCTCCGCGACGCGGCCGATCCGGGTCAGCTATGGCCCCGGCGTCCCCAGTCCGCTGGTGGTGCGCGCCCTGGCCCTGGCCGCCGAGGCCGTGCTCGGCGAGGCCACCGACGATCCCCAGGTCCTGGCCGCCTTCACCAGCGAGCCGCAGCAGGCCAGCTGCCTGAAGATGGCCAAGCTCAACCTCTACCAATGCCTGGCCGTGGCGGGGCCCCATTACGAGGACATCTTCTGCCTGGGCCAGCATGCGATGATCGATACTGGCCAGTGCGTGCTGAAGGCGGCGGGCGCGCCGATGGGCGGCGGGTCCCAGCAGACGGCGCTGCATTAGAGACTCCGACCATCTCTGCCCGCAGCGGGCGGTGACCAGTTCGTACAAACGCCCGCCGCCCTGCTGGCTGTTCTTGTAGGCGCGCAGCGCCTGTTCGTGTGGTTCGTGTTCAAACCTTCGCAGCGCTTAAGGCAGGTTTGAAGGCCCGAAGATTTTAACACGAACCACACGAACGGGCCGAGCTGAGAGCGGCCTGGTGTGCAGGCGCTTCTTGCTTAGCTCCGCTGCGCGGGCAGGCTAGATCGACAGCTTCGGGTCGCCCTCGACGATGGTCTGTTCCAGCTTCGGCCGTTCGCCCTTGGCCCATAGGGCCGCGCGGTGGCGGACGCGGTAGACGAGGGGGCCGCCGTCGGGGGTTTCGGCCCGTTCGAGGGGCCGCGGTATGCAGACGAATTCGGTTTCCATCGCCTCGGGGGTGACGCGCACGGTGGCGTAGCCGTGGCCGCCCATGTCGAGGAAGGACAGGTGGGGCGAAACGTCGGGATTGGACAGGGCGCGGGCCTTGGCGACGTCGCCGGTGGCGGCGTATTCGAGGCTCGATCTCACGCCGTGCAGGACCGTCATATTGACGGTGGGTTCCGGATCGTGGCCGGGCGTGGCCCCCTCGCCATGCACATAGAGGGAGCGCAGGGGGTGGGTCTTGAGGCCGTATTTGGCCGATTCCGTGAGGCCGGGCGCCGACAATGATCCGGTGATGAAGGCGATGCCCACCGGCTCGAAGGCCTTGGGCGGCAGAGCCTTGGCGGCGAGGCCGGCCCAGAAGGAGTGGCGGTCGCCGGAGACGGTGGCGAAGCCGGTGATACCCTGGTCGCGGACCAGGTCGTAGAGTTCCGCCCGCTCGGTGAGATAGCCCGCCCAGTCGCCGCCGCCGAAGCTGGCGTAGCCCGCGCCGCCGGGCCACGCGCTGGGCGCGATACCGGCGGGCAGGTTCTGCATGTCGGTGCGCATGTCCATCGTGCCCTCCGAATTGCCCCAGATCTTCCAGGCAGCCGTGGAGGCGGAGAGGGTTTTCTTGAACCAGGCCTTCTGCTCCGCACCCAGCAAGGTGGCCGGCGGCTTGCCCGCGCGCGGATTGGGGAAGTCCTTGCCGCCCCAGGCGATCGTGGCCGGCGGCTTGCCGCCGTCATAGGCCTGCCCCGCGTCGAACACCGCCACCATCTCTTCCGACGTCAGGTAGGGGAAATCCTTGGACGAGAAGGGGTCGCTATCCGGCCCGTCGAGCGGATCGTCGGAGCGGTAGGAGTGCTGGTCGGTGATGATCAGCTCGATGTTGGCGCCCCAGCGCAGGGTGCGGTAGGCCTTGAGGCTGGCCACGGCGGCGAGGTTGTTGGGTTCCTGGCCCATGCCGTTCGCATCCACGGCGGTGATCGGCGCATCGACGACGGCCGGCGCGATGAAGCGGTCCAGGGAGGTGGTCCCGGGCTGGCTCACGCGGGCCGGCTGGTATTCGAACCAGGCCTGGTTGGCGGCCACCTTGCGGGTCTGGGCCGGGCGCACGCTGTCGCCGAACTTCTGGATGCCCTGGTAGCCGCGCCAGGAGAATTCGTGGTTGTCCCACATGGTGACGAAGGGCCAGCGGGCGCGGGCGTCCTGGATGTCGGGGTCGTGCAGATAGGCGCGATAGACGGCGCGGTAGTCGCCCACCGTGGTCGGCACATGGAAGTCGGTGATCTTCTCGCCGTGCTCGTAGCGCACGATGTCGCGAAGGCGCCGGTCATACATGCCCTTGGGCCGGTCGTCCGGGTACCAGACCAGTTCGTAGATGAAGTCGCCCAGGTGGAGGACAAAGCCCAGCTGGTCGGCGGGGGCCGCCTTTTCGTCCTCGAAGATCATCCGGCGCCAGGCGTTCTGGGCGCCCTGGTTGGCATTCTGGCAGGAGACGAAGGCGAAGGTGGCGGGGCGCGGGTCGTTCAGGGCGGGGGCGGTGATGGTGCGCCCGATGCGGCTGCCGAGGCCCTGGCCGTCGGTGAAGCGGTACCAGTAGACCGTGGCGGGCTTCAGCCCGCCCACCAGCACCCGGCAGGTCCAATCGCTGTCGGCCGATATCCGCGCCGGCGCCGTGGCAACCACCCGTTGGAAGGCTTCGTCCAGCGCCACCTCCACGGTCAGCTTCGGGGCCGGCTCGCCCTCCAGCGGCGTGCGCCGGGTCCACAGGATGACGCTGTCGAAGCGGGGGTCGCCCGAGGCCACGCCCTCGGCATGGAGGTCGCGCCGCTCGCTCCAGGGCCGCCGGGAGGGCGCGGCGCGCGCACGGGCCCAGACGGCGGTTGCCCCCATGGCGGCGGCGGCGGCGAGAAGCTGGCGGCGGGTGGTGGCGGTCATCGGCGGCGGCGTCCCGATCGTTCTTCACGGCAGGCTGGCGGCGAGCCTAGGCGCGGGCGGCGCCGCCCGCTACCCTCCGTTCAAAGCTCTGGGAGGGCGGCATGAAGCCATTGGAGACGGGCGGCGGGGCCGACACCATGTGGGCGGTGGTGCTGGGCGCCTTCCTGGCCACCCTGGGCGGCTTCCTGGCCACCCAGTTCGAGGCCTGGCTGCGGCGGCGGGAACGCAAGCGGGGCGCGGCGCTGCTGTTCGGCGATATCGTCGGCGCCCTGGGCCAGCTCATCACCCGGGCCAACAATGCGCGCGGGGTGGGCGATCCCTATGGGCCCATCACCATGCGGATGATGCGCGCGGCGCGGCGCGAGATCGACCTCTATGACCGCAACCGCGAACTCTTGTACGACCTGCACGACCCGGAGCTGCGGGTGCGGCTGCACACCCTGATGCTGACCCTGGCCATGCCGCTCGACAGCCTGGTCGACATCCATGACGAGATCGGCGTCCAGGAACTGCGCGCCAGGGAGTTGAAGGCCGGGACGGTGGCGCTGCGCACGATGGAGACGCGGCTGACCCAGCTGCGCGCCGCGCGCGACATCGCCTTCGACTTCGTGGTCGAAACCGCCGCCGGGGGCCAGGCGATGATCGGCGAACTGGACGGCCACGCCCGCGTTACCCGCAGCAACAGGCGCCCCGGCGGGCGGATGACGACGACTGCGGCCACCGGGCCCTTCGCCAATCCCGCGCCTTAGGAGGACACCGATGGCCCACGACGCCCCTCCCGAAGACGGCTGGAAGCACAGCGGCGTGCGGGTGGTGCCCGGCGACCAGCTGGACGACAACACGCCGCAGACGCCGGGCATGAACCGCGCCGCCGCCATCAACTTCGCGCGGGTGGGCGCCCAGAAGCTGTGGGCCGGGACGGTGCATATCCACGCCGGGGCCAAGACCGGGGCGCACCATCATGGGCCGCTGGAGAGCGTCATCTATGTGATCAGGGGCCGCGCGCGCATGCGCTGGGGCGAGGCGCTGGAGTTCACTGCCGAGGCAGGGCCCGGCGACTTCATCTATGTGCCGCCCTACGTGCCGCACCAGGAGATCAACGCCTCATCGGACGAGACGCTGTCCTGCGTGCTGGTGCGCAGCGACAGCGACAGCGTGGTGGTGAACCTGGAGATCGAGCCGGCGGAGAAGCCCGAGGGCGTCGCCTGGATCGACCCGATCCACAAAAGTTGAAGCCGGCTGTCGGCGCGGCGGCCGGCCGTTCGTCCTTGGGGAAACCCAAGGGAGACGACGCGATGCGCTATCTGACGATCTATCGGCCCGAGGCTGGCGAAGAGGGCGGAGCGCCCTCGCCGGAACACATGGCGGCCATGGGCAAGCTGATCGAGGAAAGCATGGCCGACGGCAGCCTGATCGACACCGGCCCGCTGACGCCGCGGGACCAGTGCGCGCGGCTGCGTCTGTCGGGCGGCGCGTTCACGGTCAGCGAAGAGACGGTGCGGGCCGGCGGCTACGCCTTCCTCGAGGCCGCCTCGAAGGACGAGGCCATCGAATACTGCAAGAAATTCCTCAGGGTCGCCGGCGACGGGACCTGCGAGATCCGCCAGATCCTGGAGTTCGGCCCGCCGCCGACCTGAGGCCCGCCGCCGTCTACGGCTGGCCGAGGTAGTGGTCGAACCAGCCGAGGATGCGCTTCTTCAGGTCGGCCTTGTGCTCCGCCTCGCGGATGCCGTGGCCCTCGCCGGCGTAGATCACCAGGGAGTTCGGCACGCCCATGGCGTCTAGGCCGTGGTGGAACTCCAGGCTCTGGGCCGGCGGGCATTCCACGTCGCGCTCGCCGACGTAGATGAAGGTGGGCGTCTTCGCATTCTTGATGGTGCGGATCGGCGAGAGGCGATCGTAGACGCTCGGGTCGTCGTAGGCGGTCGAGCCGAAGAACGGGACCATCCACTGGTCGATGCCGTTCTGGCCGTAGTAGCTGACCCAGTTGGCGATGCCGGCGCCGGCGACCGCGGCCTTGAAGCGGGTGGAATGGGTGACCGTCCACATGGTCATGAACCCGCCGTAGGAGTGGCCGTAGACGCCCAGGCGCTTGTCGTCGATGGGGGCGACCTTTTCCACCGCATCGACGCCGGCCAGGATGTCGCGCAGGTCGC
>JAQGIP010000151.1 GCA_028291055.1 Caulobacter sp. | reverse complement strand
CCGATAAGCGCGAGGTCGGGCGGTGGGCCAACAACCACGCTGAGAACTCACACCAGCCGTTCAGACGGCGAGAACGAGCGATGCTCCGGTTCCGGAAGATGAAGACACTCCAGAAATTCAGTGCGGTGCACGCCGCCTTCCACAACCACTTCAACCAGGAGCGCCACCTCACCAGCCGAGACACCTACAAGGACAACCGCTCAGCCGCCCTGGCTGAGTGGCAGTCCCTCATGGGATAGGCCACGAGGCCCCTGCCCCACCTGCGCCGAGTTGAGACAAGTTGCCGTTAGTCTGACAGCACCGTTTCGCCCGCAAGCGGGGGCGTGCGCAATCAACGGGGGCACGACAATGCTTCCCCACCCCCAATTTCCGATACAAGCCGCATAGCCGCCGAACCGCCCGCCCCGCGGCCAAGACGCACGCCGCTCGGAAAAGCATGGAGCATCCGCAAGGCGAGCCGAGGCGGGCGAGGCTGATTAGGCAATAGCTCACTCGGCGCCCTCCCCGCGGCGATTGCGTGCTACCCTTGGTTTAAGTGGGGGCTTCGCGAGATGTATGTTCAACGCCGCATCGTCGTGACCGGGATGGGCGTGATCTCGCCCCTGGGCTGCGGCGTGGAGGCTGTCTGGGCGCGGCTGCTTGGAGGCCGCTCCGGGCTGCGGCGCCTCCCTCAGGACTTTGCGCCCGACCTCCCGTGCCAAGTTGTCGGGCGGGTCCCCTTCAGGGACGAAGACCCGGTCGCAGGGCTCGACCTCAACGCCGTGGTCTCCTTCAAAGAGCAGCGTCGATCCGACCGCTTCATCCACTTCGCGCTGGCTGCGGCGGGCGAGGCCCTCAGGCAGGCCAACTGGCCTACGGACGATGAGATAGCGCGCTGCCGCACCGCCACCGTGATTGGATCAAGCGTCGGCGGCTTCCCGGCCATCGCCCACGCGGTCCGGACCACGGACACCATCGGCGTGCGACGCCTGTCGCCCTATTCCGTGCCAAGCTTCCTCCCGAACCTCGCCGCCGGCGCCGTCTCGATAAGGCATAGTTTGAAGGGTCCCATCGGCGCGCCCGCCGGCGCCTGCGCCGCCAGCGTCCAAGCCATCGCCGACGGCGCTCGGCTGATCCGGGCCGGGGAAGCCGAAGTGGCCGTCTGCGGCGGCGCGGACGCCGTGATCCACGAGGTTAGCCTCGGCGCCTTCGCCGCCGCGCGAGCGCTCTCAACCGGCTTCAATGACGAGCCCGAGCGGGCGTCGCGGCCCTTCGATCAACAGCGCGACGGCTTCGTGATGAGCGAAGGGGCGGCGGTCCTGGTGCTTGAAGCCTACGACCATGCGATGGCCCGCGGCGTAGTCCCTCTGGCCGAGGTGGCGGGCTGGGGCTTGAGCGCCGACGCCCATCACGTGACCGCCGGCTCGCCTGATGGAGACGGGGCCGTCCGCGCCATGCTGGCGGCCCTGGCCCAGGCCGGCGTCGCGCCCGAGGCGGTGGGTCACGTGAACGCTCACGCCACCTCCACGCCTTGGGGCGACCAGGCCGAACTGGCGGCGCTGCGCAGAGTATTCCACGACGCGAGCCCGTCGATCACCTCGACCAAGTCCGCCACCGGCCACCTGCTCGGGGCTGCCGGCGCCCTGGAGGCGATTTTCAGCATCCTGGCCCTACGCGACCAAGTGGCGCCGCCAACTCTGAACCTCGACGCGCCCGACGAGGCGGCGGCCGGTCTAAACCTGATAGGCAAGACGGCCCGCGCCCATGAGATGGAGTTCGCCCTCTCGAACGCCTTTGGCTTTGGCGGCGTGAACGGCAGCCTGTTGTTCAGGCGCCCACCGGAGTAAGCACCTCCACCTCCGGGGCAGGCTCACCTGGCGTGACCACCGCATAGTCATTCCGCTCGAAGCGGGACAACAGCCGCCGGTAGGATGAGGTCAGGCCGGGATACATGGTCGTGTTCCGACCTTGGGCGTCGAGGTACCAGCTGGTGCATCCACCCGCCCAGGTAGTGCGGGGCAGCCGCTGCTGAATTTCGGCGTTAAAGGCTGCTTGGCGCTCTGGACGGATGTCCAGCGCCGCCGAGCCCGGCTCCCGCACCAACGCCTCCAAAAAGCGAAGAATATAGACCATCTGCGATTCCATGACGTGGACAGCCGTGGAGTTCGCCGGACCCGAGTTGGGGCCGAGTAGGAAGCATAGATTGGGATAACCTTCTGCGTGAACGCCGAGGTAGCCCTGCATGCCCTCTTGCCGCCAATCCGCGTCCAGCCGCCGCCCATCGCGACCCAGGATCGCCAGCAGCCCCGTGGGGTCAGCCACGTGAAAGCCCGTCGCCCAAACGATGACGTCGAAGTCTCGCGCCACGCCGCTCTCGACACGTAGCCCCCCCTCCGTCACCTCGGTGATGTTGTCCGTGACCAGTTCGACGTTCGGCCGGTTGAAGGCGCCATAATAGTCGTCGGACACCAGCAGGCGCTTGCAGCCGACGGGAAAATCTGGGGTCATCGCTGCGCGGATCGCCGGATCGTTCACCGTCCGAAGGTTCGCCTTGGCCACCCCGCGCAACACCCCTTCGATTACGCGGTTGCCCAGAACCGCCAGCCCCGCCCCCTCCATGACCCAGTAGATCACCAAACGCACCAATTGCCGCACCGGCGGCGCCGCCCTGAACAGCCAGCGCTCGGCCGAACCCAGACGTCGCTGACCGCGCGGAATGATCCAGTTGGGCGAGCGCTGGAACACGGTCAGGGTCGCTACCTTATCGGCGATGGTCGGGACGATCTGCACCGCACTGGCCGCCGAGCCGACCACCGCCACCCTGGCGCTCTCAAGGTCAACTGACGCGTCCCATTGCGACGAATGGAATGACGCACCCCCAAATTGAGACTGCCCCGGCAGCTGCGGCGTATAGGGCCGGCTCAGCGGCCCGGTCGCCAGGATCAGCGCCCGCACTCGGGTCTGGCGCCCGCTGCGCTCCGTCAGCAGCCAGCCCCCGCAGTCAGTGAGAAAGCGCGCCTCCATCACCTCGGCGCCCAGGCGCAGGTGCGCAACCAGGTCTTCGCCGCGAGCGACGCCGCGCAGATAGTCCAGGATTTCCGGCTGGGCCGCGTAGTTGGCGCTCCAGCCGGGATTGGGGCGCGCCTCCAGGCAGTAGAGATGGCTTCGGATATCGCAGGCGCAGCCGGGATAGACGTTGTCCCGCCACACCCCGCCCACATCGTCCCCACGCTCCAGGATGATGAATGACCGCCCTGCCCGCTTCAGTTCCAGCGCCGCGAGCAGCCCGCCGAAACCTGCCCCGACAATGCCCACCTCCGCGTCGAAATTCCCGCTCATAGAGCACGAGCCTGAAGCGCCGAATGGCCACGCTGAAAACCCGCAGGTCGTGATAGGCTATGGGCCCGTGCAGGACCTCGAACTCTATGTCCCGTCCCCTCTCGTCGCGCGAATCCGCTCCGGTCTTTCCGGCCGAGGATCACTTCATCCGCCTGGTGCGCCAACGGGTTCGGGCGACTATCTCGGGAGAGCTGCGCGGCGATCCGCGACTGCACCGCAAGGCGCTCGTGCTGGCGGCATGGTTTCTGGCCTCCTACGCCTGCGCCCTTGCGGCGCCCAATGCGGTGCTCTTCCTGGCGGCCACCCTCTCCTGGAGCCTGGCGGCTTGCGCCGTGGCCTTCGGCGTCTTTCACGACGCCAACCACGGCGGCTTCTCCCTTAGCCCAAGGGTCAATCTCGTCGTAAGCCGGGCTTGCTGCCTGGCGCTGGGCGTCGGCAGGCATTTCTGGTGCTTCAAGCATCTCGTCCTGCACCATCACGGACCGAACGTCTCCCGCTGGGACGACGACGTTGAAGCCCGCGGCTGGCTGCGACTGAGCCCGCACCAACCTGGCCATCGCCGCTTCCGCGGCCAGCACTTCTATTTCCTGCCGCTCTACGCCCTGAATAGCACCGAATGGATCTTCATCAAGGATTTCGCCCAGTGGGCCACCGGCCGCATCAACGAGCATCGGACGATCCCGTCGATGGCCGCTGGCGAGAGACTGGAATTCTTCGCCTGCAAGCTGGGCTATGTCCTGCTGTTCGTCATTCCCCCGTTCGTGCTGCAGCCGCCCTTGCTCGCCCTTGGCGGCTTCCTGCTGTTTCACGTCGTCCAGAGCCTGATCCTCACCCTGGTGTTCCAGGTCGGCCACCTGAACGACAAGGTGGCTTTCGCTGAAGCCGGCACCACGGCGGATCTCACCCATTCGGCCCACCAACTTCAAACCACCAGCAACTTCGCGACCGACAGCCGCTGGACCACCTGGTTCACGGGCGGCCTCAACCTGCAGATCGAGCATCACCTCTTCCCGGCAGCCAGTCACACGCACCTGTCGGCCATCCGCCTGATCGTGAAGGAGGCCGCGGCTGAAACAGGCCTGCCCTATATCACCCATGGATCGCTATCCGGCGCCGTCGCCAGCCATGCACGCCATCTGAAGGCGCTTCAGGCGAGCCCATAGGCGTCGTCGGGCGACCTTTGCGGTTCGGCATGACATCGACTTCCACCTCGTTCGGGACCGTCCGCACGGCGCTTAGGCGCCCTAGCCCGGCTCAAAGGCCGGCGGCGCCTCCGGCGCCCTGGCCGGAGCCGCCCGTTGCAGGTCTGCCAGCCCATGGCGCTTCAGGAATTGCAGGATTCCGACGACGGTCAGTTCCAGGGACGGGTCAGTCACGGCGCCGGGCGCGCCCGCACGGGCCTCCTGGTAGTTGCTGTTGTCGTACCGCTTGAATTCCATCGACGAGATGTTGTCGATCGACCCCACAAGGAAGTCGAGCAGCGGGAACAGCGGGTCGCTGGGCGTGCAGCGGCGGATCACCTCTGGCACGAAGTCGGCCAGGTCGAAGAACTCGAACCGCCGCCCCGTCAAACACGTGATGATGTCCATTACATCGCCCATGTGGACATAGAGGTCACGAGTGACATGGAAGGTCTTGCCCAGGCTTTCCGGCGTGCGGGAGATAGCCACGATGTTTTGGGCGGTGACGTCGGCCGGCACGAAGCTCACCTGGTTCAGCGCCCGCACCGAGATGCCATGGCGGATCATGAAGGCCAGGATCCGAAGCGTGATATCGAGCGCCTCGCCGCCGCCGTCGAGGGATGGCGTAACAAGCGCCGGCCGGAAGATGCGCGTCGGCAGGCCCTGGCGGCGAGCGTCCAGCACCACCTGCTCGGCCGCCCACTTCGACTGGCTGTAGCCGAAGTCGAGCAGCTCCATGTCCCCGTTGTCGTCGCTTTCGAGCAGGACATCCTTGGTGGCCCAGCCGAAGATGAAGGTCGTCGAGACGTAGTTGAAAATCTTGCGGCGGCATTCGAACGCCAGCTTCAGCACCTCATTGGTGCCGCCGACATTGGGCGCGCGCATGCGGCCGTAGCTGAAGAGATAGTTCACCAGCGCGCCATTGTGCAGGATGGTATCGGTATCACGCGCCAGGGCCTCGGCGGCCTCGCTGCGCAGCCCCAGGCCAGGGGCCGCCAGATCGCCAGGCACGGCGACGACGCGACGACGGAAGGCCGCCTCAAGCTCAGGGGCGATGGGTTTCAGCGCGCTCCACAGCCGCTGGGCTCCCTCATTTTCGTCCCCCGCTCTTACCAGGGCATGGACCTGGGCGTCGGTCTCCTCAAGCAGGCTCTTGAGCAGGAACGGCCCCAGGAAACCCGTCGCGCCCGTGAAGAGGACAGAGCGCATCGCCTCCGGCGCGATGGGGGCGGCCGGCGGAGGGGTGAAGGCGAGCTTGCGGTCCTCGCTCATGAGCGACCGTTCGATCTCCAGCGAGTCTTCCTGTCGCGCGGCCAGCAGGCGGCTAAGCTGGGCGTGGGCGGTCAGCGGATCGTGCTGCATACGCGCGACCAGCCGGAAGATTTCGGCAACGCTCAGGTGCTGGACCAGCTTGAAGTCGATCGCCTCGGCCAGGTCCGCGGCGCCTTTCTCGCTCAGGAACTCCACCAGCTCATGCAGGAAGTTGACAAGATCGAGGGAATCGAGGCCCGCCTCGGACAGAGAGATGGTCTCGTCCCCCCTCAACCGGTAGCGCTTGCGCAGCATCTCGAATGGCCCCGGCGGGAAGGCGTCTTCCTTGGCCTCTTCGTCCATGAGGCGCGGAGACCAGGTCTCGGCCAGCATCTGCAGCTCGCCCGCGGCCAAGAGTTCGCGCGCCCGAAAACGCATTACCTTGCCGGAACTGGTCTTGGGAACCGAGCGCCCTGGGACGAAGACGATGCGGTCCACATCCAACCCGAGCTGTCGGCGCACCGCGGCCAGGACGGCTACCCCGTCGGGCAGGGTCGCGCCCGCAACTTCAGCCACCACCGTCACGCAGACGCCGTCCAGCGCCTCCTGCTCGAAGGCCGCTACGCCGCCAGCGCGCACAGCCGGAGCCGCCGCTTCGACCACGGCCTCGATGTCCTGCGGGTAGATGTTCTGCCCCCGCACGATGATCATGTCCTTGCGCCGACCGCACACGAACAACTCGCCGTCGCGCAGGAATCCCATGTCTCCTGTGCGCAGATACAGGCTGTCGTCACCGTCCAACCTGGCGCCGAACACCTGCTGGGTCAGCTCCGGCTTGTCCCAATAGCCTGCGCAGCGGCTCGCGCCCGTGACCCAGATTTCGCCGACCTGATGGGGCTCGCATACCGCAAGGCTTTCCGGATCAACGATGCGCACCACATTGTCGCCCAGGGGACGACCGCAGCTGATCAGGTGGGTGGCGTCCCGGACGTCCGACACCTTCCGCGTCACCACGGCCTGTCCGCGGGCAAGGCCTTGACGGCTTAGCGACAGGTTGCGGCGACCATGGCTGGAGACAGCGAGGGTATTCTCAGCCAAACCATAGGCGACGACGAACGCTTCTCGCCGCAGGCCGCGCGGGCCGAATTCCTGCATAAACGCCTCGTAGATAGCCGGCTTCACCGGCTCGGCCGCCGCCATCAGGAATTGAAGTGAGCTGAGGTCCAGGCCGTCCATGCGCGCGGCGGGAATGCGGCCGGGGCGTAGGCAGTATTCCAGCGCGAAATTGGGCGCCGAGGTGGCTGTGGCGCGGTACTTTGTGATCGATTCCAGCCACAGCGCCGGTCGCTGGATAAAGCTGCTCGGCGAAAAACCGTAGAGCGTACCGCCGATGATGGCGTTGTTGATGTAGTAGCCGATCAGGCCCATGTCGTGGTGCTGGGGCAGCCACGAGACGCCTACATTGCCCGAATGGTCGACCACCTGGGCCGCGTTCGCCAGGATGTTGTCATGGGTGACCATCACGCCCTTCGGCGCGCTGGTGGAGCCAGACGTGTATTGCAGGAAGAAGATCGGCGAGCGGGCGCGGACGCCTGGATCCACCGGGATATCGGGCAGGCCGTCAGTTGCGATCCAGCGCAGCGAAGCGGCGGCGTTCTGCAGGGCGTCGCGACGGTTCTCCTGGGCCGCCACTAAGGCGCAGACGGCGGTGGTGGAAAGGACGCCGGCGGGACTGCAGTCGCGGGCCACATAGGCGATCTTCAGAAGGGCGGCCTCTGCGCCATGGGCGGTCGGCGGAGCGGTCGGCACGGGGATCAAGCCCGCGTACGCACAGCCGAAGAAGGCGCAGATCATCTCCAGGCCCGGCGGATAGGCGAGCAACACACGCCCGCCGGCTGCGATGTCGAGGTCGCGCCGAAGGTGCGTGGCTATCTTCATCGCCCGAGCGAAGAACTCGCCCCGGGTCAGCCGCTCAATTTCGGTGCCTCGGGAATCGAGGAAGCTGTAGAGAAGCGCGTCCGGCGCCTCGGCGGTTTTGGCTTCAACTCGATCGACAACATCGTTCATGCGCCCTGCCCCTTGCCGTTGCCGGGAGTGAGTGGTTCGAACGTCATCCACACCCCATCGCGCGCACCTTGGATGATCCGTGGGTGGGGTCGGACCGCCGGCTCTCGCGCCAGCGTGAAATCATATCGGCGAACCACCGCGTTCAGGATCATGACCATCTGCAGCATGGCGAAGTTCGCGCCGATGCATCGACGGGGACCGGCGCCAAAGGGCAGGTAGCGCGTACTCTCCGCACCACCCCCGTCCTGGCGCGAGAACCTTGCCGGACAGAAGCTTTCCGGGTCGCTCCAATGGGCGCGGTCATGATGGGAGCCATGGACGAAGGCCACGACAGTGGTGCCGCGCGGGATGCGGACGCCGCCGGCCTCATCGTCGGTTTCGGCCTCCCGGTCGATCATCCAGAAGGGCGGATAAAGGCGTAGGGCCTCGTCGATCACGTGGGTGGTCTGCCTTAGCCGTGACAGGTGCGAAGGGGTCACGAAACCGTCGCCCACCACCGTCTCAAGCTCCTCGCGAACCGCAGCCATAACCGTGGGGTGCTGGCAAAGCAGGTAGAGAGTCCAAGTCAGGGCGGTGGACGAGGTCTCATGACCCGCCACCAGTACCTGCATCCCCTCCGCCAGTACCTCCTCGTCCGTGAGACGCCCGCCGTCCGGAGACAAATCTTCATCGAGCAGGATCTGCAGCAGGTCCGGCGGCGTCCGTGGCGCGTCCCTGCGAGCCCGGACGTGTCGCAGCAGGATCGCATCGCCGGCCCGGCGGATCGCCTGGTGACGTTCCAGCGCTCCGTTCAGCAGAAACCAGGGCTGCAGAAAGGGCTGGACGATCCGGCGGACCATGAATGCCTGGATGGTGCTGATGCCGTCGCTGATCTGGCGCATCTCGTCTTCGCCCATGGCCCCGGAAAACAAGGTCTGCATCACCATGGGAAAAGCTGCGCGGGTCATCTGCTGGCCGACCTCGACCGGCCCCTTGGCGGCCGCAGCCTCGAACGCGGGCCAGGCCGCCTCCAGCGAGGCCGCCATGTCACCAGCCATCGCCTCAAGCTGTCGCGGGCTGAAAGCCTTCTGCATGTGGCGGCGCTTTCTGATCCAGGGCTCACCGTGGCTGGTCAACAGCCCGTCCCCAAGGAATTCGCCCATTCCCCGGACCTGAATGTCCGACTTGGGATAGTTCTCGTAATTCTCCTTGAGCACCCGGTGGAGTACCGCTGGGTCGGTCGTAATCAGCACCTTCTTCACGCCGCCGAAGAAGTAATAGAACGTCTCACCCAGACGCTCCGCATGGCTCCTAAGGACTGACGTTGCGTCTTCGAGCAAGTCCGGCGTCTCGAGGAATGCGGCCATCCGCGAGACACGCGGCGCGGTCGCTCCCCCCCTGGAATTCGTCATACATGGCTCGCCTTATCAAAGTTGAAAGCAGGCCCATACTCGCCCCAAAGGAACAGTAGGGGATATGCGAAGCTCTGCAATAGCGAGGCGGGGCCGCCCTCCTTCTCGCACTTGGGATTGCGCTACGGCGGCGCCGTCCTGCTCAAGACCCGGTCATTCCCGAAAGCCGGTGAACAGGTGGTAGGAGCGGTCGCCTTTGAGGTCGCTCAGATAGTACGCGACCAGGCGATCTCCCAGGAAACCCGCGACCCACGTGCGCAATCCGCCGCTCTTGGCGAGCGTTCCGCGCACCTCCTCAAGCCCGCGCTGTAGCCCTTCGGACATGTCCTCGCTGAAGTCGACCACAAGCCCCGCGTCGGCGAGTTCCTCCTGCCATTGCAAGCCGGTCCAACAATAGGTGTCGATCAGCCGCTCGAACTTGCTGGGATTGCCGCCGCGTGTGGTGAAGTCCGCGATCGCGAACCGGCCGCCAGGGCGTAGCGCCCGGCGAACCTGGCGCAGGAAGGCGGGCTTATCAGGATAGTGATGCGCGCTCTCGATGCACAGAACGACATCGGCGCTTTCGTCAGCCACGCTGGTCAGTTTCTGGCTGTCATCGACTGCGAAGGTCGCGTCGATGCCTCGTCGACCAGCCTCCTGCCGCGCATGCTCGACGTGTGGCGGGTAGAGGTCGATGCCGTGATAGGAACGCGGAGCCTGGGTCGATGCGAGCCATAAAGCCTGCTCGCCGTTGCCGCAGCCCAGTTCGAGCACGTCTGCCTTGGCGATCCCATTCGCTCGCTCGGCAATGCGGGTGCTGAAAAGGCGCTGCCCCTCGAGCAGAGTTTGTCCAGTTTTTTCAAACAACGGGAAATGGAGCATCTGCTGCTCATCGTATACGGCTGCATAGATGCGCCGAATTGACCAGTAGAACCAGACATTTGCCATGAGGCGGATAACACCCCGCGCCGCCTGACGCGTCAACTAGGCGTTGTTGGGACGTTGGCCCTGGTCGCCTTGCCTCCTCCCGTGCAAGCACATAGTGTAGCTGGGAAGGGGAGCTTCGTGCCCATCTTCCCCGTCGGCCAGCCGCCGCCGCCGATCCTGCTCCAGTCGTTCAGTCGCTCCAGTTCCTATCCTTGATCTTGGTTTTTTCGTCCGCGTTCCCGCATGCGTAGCCAAATAGCGAGAAGGAAATTCGGATTGAATTTGTCCCGGCCGGCCGGCGAGCGACGCAACCGAACATCGCTGAAGATCGGCATTGTCGACCTGATTGAGCGGCAACCAAGCCGCACCCTTTATGGCAGGGTCGTCAACGCAAACTTCGCCTCGATCATGCCCCAGGCGGTAGGCGTATGGGCAGAGCAACTCGGACACGAGGTCGAGTACATCACCTATACGGGCTTCGAGGACCTCGAACGCGAACTGCCTCGGGATGTGGACCTCGTCTTCGTAAACGCCTTCACCCAGGCCGCCTACTTGGCCTACAGCATCTCCAACCTCTACCGCCGTCGCGGCGTCGTCACCGTGCTTGGCGGGCCCCATGCCCGCGCCTATCCCGATGACGCCGCCGAGTTCTTCGACTACGTCATCGGTCTGGCCGACCAACACCTGATCACCGCGCTGCTTTCCGACTTCCCGCCCAATCCTTCAATCGGCCTCTACCTCACAGCCGCGCGCCAGCCGATGACGCTTCCAGGCGTCCGCGAGCGCTGGAAATATATCGAGAAGACACTGGCCAAGACGCGGATAATCCACGTCGTCCAAATGCTTGGCAGTCTGGGCTGCCCCTACACCTGCAATTTCTGCATCGATTCCGAGATCGATTATCAAACCATGTCCTACGACCAGCTTCGCGAGGACCTGGCCTTTCTCCAAAAGCAGCCCAGGTCGCTCATGGTGGCCTGGATGGACCCGAATTTCGGAGTCCGCTTCGACGACTATATGGACGTGATCGAGTCCGTCGTGCCGCCGGGAAAACTGCAATTCGCCTGCGAAACCAGCCTGTCGCTGCTGAGCGAGGCGAACCTCAAGCGGATGAAGCAGAACCACTTCAAGATGGTGTTTCCGGGTGTCGAGTCCTGGTTCGACTACAACAACAAGGCCAAGCAAAAAAAGACCGACACTGGGCTGGAAAAGGTCAGACGGGTCGCGGACCATTGCAATGTGATCATGGAGTACGTGCCCTATCTGCAGACGAACCTTATCTTCGGATGGGACTCGGACACGGGAGCTGAGCCTTTCGAGTTGACCAAGCGCTTTCTCGACCTGGCCCCAGGCGTCTATCCGAAATATTCCCTGCTAACGGCCTTCGGCGCATCGGCCCCGCTCAGTCGCCAGTACATGGCGCAGGATCGCCTGCTGGATCTCCCGTTTCAGTTTCTCGACGGGTATTCCGGCATCAACGTCAAGACCAAGAACTATACCCACGCCGAACTCTTCGGCCACATGACCGACCTGATGAAGTACACAGTGAGCGCCGGCCTGATCTGGCGGCGTTTCAAGGCAAACGGGTCAGCCATGGCGCGCTACGGCAACCTCCTTCGCGCGAGGTCTAAAGAGCGCAACGCAGGCGCCGGACAGGGGATGGTGGATCACTACAGGGAGGTGCAGCAGCGCCTTGAAAACGATCCCGAATTCCTAGCCTTCGGCTCAGGTGAGACCACCCGGCCGCCCGCCTACTACGTGCAGAAAATCAGGCAGGCGCTAGGGCCGCTTTATGACCAGCTGCCGGCCAAGGTCCTCGACTACTTCCAGTTCGGCGAAGCCGCCCCCAATACCCGCATTTCTTTAAGTCCTCGCGTCCGTCCCCCGCTCACCCCCGTGGAGGCGCCGGGGGACCGTATCGCCTAACCGGCCCGCGCCAGGCGCCGCAGCATGGCGTGGTGGGCCGCCAAGGCTCCGCCCATGCTTGGAATTTCCCTGTATGGAACGCCGAACTCCGCCGCGGTCGCCTTGGCGATTTTTGTGAGCGCCGGGTAGTGCACGTGGCACACCTCGGGGGCCACATGATGGACAATGTGGTGGTTGAGCCCGCCGATAAGCCAAGTCACGAGTCGACTTTGCGTGGCGAAATCGCATGTGGTCGCAAAGATGTGGTGCGCGTAGTCGGGAAACTCGGCGCGGCTATAGGGAAAGACGTTGCCGTCCAGAATATGGGTGGGCGCGAAGGCTGCGGCGACCAACAGCCCGATCATCAGGTGCATCAGCAGAAACCCAAGCAGAACCGGACCTGCGGGATAGCCGACATAGAAGATCGGGATGGCGATCATGCCGGCGAGGTAGGCGAGCTTGACCGCCAACAAAGCGAGAAATTGCCGGCTGCGTCGGCCCCGGTTGCCGGGAACGGAAGGGCTGGCGCCGAAGAAGTCGACGAAGTCTCGCACAAAGACATAATCCAGAGACAGCATCGGATAGACCAACGCCGCGTAGACATGCTGGAACCTGTGAAAATATCGCCGCCTGGAATGGGGCGTGAACCTGAGCACGCCGCGACCACCCAGGGGATCATCCTCATCCAGTATATTGATGCAGAAGTGGTGCCGCTGATTGTGAAAGATCCGCACCAGATAGGAGCTCACGCCACACCCGTCATAGGTGTAAGCCAGCAACCGGTTGATCCAGGGCCTGGATGAGACGGCGCCGTGAACACTGTCGTGTGCGACGTTCAGGACGAGGAAGGTCTGGGGTAGCGCCAGCACCAGGTAGACCAGCGCGATTTCCCAGCCCTGCAGATGGGTTCCATAGAGAACCGCCAGCCCCCCAAGCCAGGTCACCAGCCCCAGCATAATCTTAACGACCATCTCGCCATCGGCATGAGGCGAGAGATCGCGCGCCGCAAAATACTGTTGGAAGCGCTCTCGCAAGACGCTTGCGAAACGTGTTTCCCGTGTCCCAATAGGTTGTTGCAAGGTCACTCTTCATGGTGCGCCAGCCGCCAATGAACTGCAAGCAGTGGCCGCTCCCGTCGGAGTAGAACGCTCCCGGCCGGCCCGCCCGAAGCCTCGGGGCGCACACCGATTTAGAAGCGCCTCGGAGGGCTTTGTCATCTGTGGATGGCCCCTGCGGGCTCTGTCAGACGAAATGCACCGCCCGGTAACGCGACCGCGTTAGGCGGGTCCATGGCCCGACCTCGCATACCCAAGTCGCCGTTCTATCGGTTCAATTCGTCGCCCGAGGTCATCCGCCTCGTGGTGATGATGTACGTCAAATACCCCCTGTCACTGCGCAACGTGGAAGACCTGCTTGCTGAGCGCGGCATCGACGTCAGCTACGAGACGGTGCGCTTCTGGTGGAACCGGTTCGGTCCGCTGTTCG
>JAQGIP010000147.1 GCA_028291055.1 Caulobacter sp. | reverse complement strand
TCAGGCGATCACTGTCGCCCCAGACGATCACCGTCTTGGCCTTGATCCGGTAGAGCCGCTGCTGGAGCCCACGTTCCGGTATCGGAAAGAGGATGCGGCCGGCCATGCCGAGCTGGCGGGCGTTGGTCACCAGATAGGCCTGCAGGAACCCCGGGTCCTCGACATTGCGGCCCGCCGTCATAATCGCGGCGCCGGCCTCGGCGTCGTGGAACAGCAGGGCGGGCATCTCGAACGGCAGGGTCGCGAACATGTCCGGGATCGGATGGTCGTCGTCCCACAGGCCGGTCGGCGCAATCAGCGCCAGGCGGCTGACGTCGTTGGGCGCGAGGGCCGCCATCTCGGCGGCGATCATGCCGCCCATGGAGTGGCCGACGAGGATAGGGTCCTTGAGGCCCAGCGCCTCCACCACATCCCAGCTGTGCAGGGTGAAATCCAGCATGTCGCGGATCTCAGGGCATTCCTCGCTGTCGCCATAGCCGGGGATCAGCGGGGCGTAGACGTGGTGTTTGGCGGCGAGCGCGTTGAGGAACGGATCCTCCGCGGTGATCCCGCCGGCGCTGTGCAGGAACACCAGCGGTGGGCCGGAGCCGCCCTCAAAATAGCGGACCGGGACGTGCGGGGTCTGGACGGTCTTGAGGTCCACGGTCACGCCTCCACGCCATAGGTGCGGGCGAGCTCGGCGCCGGTCGGCGCCTCCTTGGGCAGGCTGCCGGAGGTCACGCGCTTGTCCAACGGGGTGGTCCAGAAGCGGTTGTCGTCCGCCCAGTCGGGGAACATGTCCCGCAGCTTCGGCATCACCTTCTCGGCGAACAGCTTGGTGGAATACATGCACTTGTCGGCCGGCATGTTCCCGACGTGCATCAGGCAGAAGATGTTGCCGACGTTGAGGCCCTTGATCAGGTCCTCCATCCGCTGGCGCACGGTCTCCGGAGAGCCGGCGATCACGTGGCCCTGCTCGGTCAGTTCCTTCCAGGTCAGCTGGGTATAGCCGCCGCGTGGCGGGGCGTATTGGCTGAGCGCGCCGGTCTGGATGGTCTTGATGGTGCGGTAGCCCGGCGCGTCGGCGAAGCCCGGATAGACGTGCAGGCAGCGGTTGTAGAAATAGCTGACGTGCTCCGAATAGAGCCGCTCGGCCTCTTCATCCGTGTCGGCCACCAGGATCGTCTGGGCGAAGCCCGCGCGGTAGGGGCTCTTGTCGACGCCCCGCTCCTCGACCCGCTTCCAGTAGCCGCTCATCAGGGCCTGGGCCCGCAGGTAACCGGAGAAGCTGAGGTAGGAGTAGCTGTAGGTGTTGTCGATACAGAAGTCGTAGGTCTCCACCGAGCCGCCGCCGGGGATATGCACCGGCGGGTGGGGCGCATCCTGGATCGGTCGCGGCCAGATGTTGACGTGCCGCAGCTTGTTGTAGCGGCCGTTCCAGGCGAAGGGCTCGCGCGTCGTCCAGGCCTTGATGATCAGGTCATGGGCCTCCTGGTACTTCTCCCGCGTCAGGGACGGGATCTGGCCGTAGCAGTAGTTGGTGTCCATCGAGGTCCCGACCGGGAACCCCGCCACCAGCCGCCCGCCCGAGATGCAGTCCAGCATGGCGAACTCTTCGGCCACCCGGACCGGCGGGTTGTAGAGGGCGATGGAGTTGCCCAGCACCACGATGGCCGCGTCCTTGGTCCTGCGCGCCAGGCCCGCGGCGATGAGGTTGGGGCTGGGCATGATGCCGTAGCCGTTCTGGTGGTGCTCGTTGACCCCGATGCCGTCGAACCCCAGGGTCGAGGCGTATTCCAGCAGGTCCATGTAGGTGTTGTAGACCGTGTTGGACTTCACCGGATCGAACAGGCGCGAGTCGATATCCACCCACACCGAGCGGTGCTTCTCCCGGAAGTCATCCGGCAGATAGGGCCACGGCATCAGGTTGAACCAGGTGAACTTCATGCTCACTCCCTCCGGCGCGGCCCGCGTTGGCGCGGTGCACGTGATCGACGGTTAGTTGGGGTGAGCCTATGGGCTCGCGGCGGACGCGGCAATTGCCGTTAAGGGTTCAGATCGATCTTCACACGCAATCCCAGCACCACGGCGGTGCGCGCATCCTTCAGGCCGCCGGGATGGCCGATGACCTGGAAGTCGGGCTGGACGGTCACGTGCGGCATGATCTTGTCGGAATAGGTGATCTCAAGCCCGGTCTCGTCGCGCGAGGGCGTGTCGCCGCCCAGCGCCGTCAGGTCGCGCTGGCGTGACGACAGCCAGGCCTGGTCGACCCCGATGGAAAAGGCGCTGTCGGGCCGCGACGCGAAGGCCGGGGCGCGTTGCACGCCCGCCTGCCAGCCGCCGCTGAACGGCGAGGTCTTGGCGTCCGAGAAGCCGATGCGGAAGAAGCCCTTCCACTGCGGGCCGTCGCCGGACGGATCACCGGCCAGCCGATGCTCACCCAGCACATAGACGCCCTGCGCGGTTTGCTTGAGCGGATCGCCGTGGATGTCGACGTCGAGGATGTCGTCCTGCTTGCGGGTATAGCGCCAGGCGCCGATGGCCAGGTGGCTGTCGCCCTCGATGCCGGCCTCGCCGATCACCAGAGCGCCGTCGTCCAGCGTGAACCGTGTCCCACCCGGATCGCCGGGCACGCCGGCGTGGGCGTTGAGGATGGCGGCGCGCGCATAGGCGCCGCTTTTGGCCTTCCAGGCCAGGCGCACGGCCAGCGACGTCGACGGGAAGATCGAGGGGCCGTTGGGGCCCGTGGCCGCCAGCTCCGAGCCGATGCCGAAGGGCGGGGCCAGCAGCAGGCCGGCGGACTCGTTGGCGTAGAATTCGCTGTTCAGATTGTAGAGGCCGACCAGGACCGAGCCGCGGTCGCCATCGACGCTCTGTTGCAGCCACAGCTCGTAGAGCTTGGCCCGGGGCATGGCGACTTCGATGTTGTCGACGCCCTGAAGAGTGCCGGCCACGTCGTTGGGGATGCCGCCGCTGTTGTTGAGCAGATAGCCGTGCAGGGTGGCGCCCTTCCAGCCGATCAGCTTTTCCAGGTCCACGTCGGCGATCAGGTCGGTGTTGTCGAGGAAGCGTCCGGCATGCGCCGCCCCGCCCTGGACCGGCCCGATCACGTCGGCGGTATAGACCGCGCTGAAGGTGACCGCCTTGTCGTCGTCGGCCTTGGCTACGCCGGCGGTAAGCGCCAGAGCGGTAAAGGCGGCCGCGAAGGCCGTTGCGAGGCTTGAGGTCGCGAAGCCGCGCTTCGGGTTGTCGTTCACGATTGCCATCCTGGCCGCCGCCCGGCTTCTCCGAGCCTGATCAGCTGTAACGGCATCAAGCAAAGACCAGGTTAAGGCAGACAATTCTTCAAATCTGTTATCCCCGAAATGAGTAATGACCCGGCGCGTGCGACATCCCGCCGCACCTTAATTTAGAGACAACACAGAACAGCGTTACTGGAGTTCGCACTCCATCTATATTTCCGATTAATCTAAGGCTAACCCTTCTTGACCTACGCCTTCCAGCGAGCCGCAGCGTCCGCTGGGAGGGCCGATCTATGCAATCGATCAATCAGAAGGTCATGGCGGCGGGCGCCGCCGTGCTGCTGATGGGCGCGGTCAGCGCCGGGGCGGGCGCCTGGGCGGTGTTCCATCTGGGCGACGGCCTGAACGAGGCCCTGCGCACCGGCGACGTGCTGCGCAACCACATGGACGCCGACATGATGCACGACGCCCTGCGCGCCGATGTGCTGATGGCCCTGCGCGCCACCGACCCCGCCTCGGGGGTGAACGTCGCCGACGTCAAGAAGGACATCGAGGAACACGCGGCCACCTTCCGCGCCGATATCGAGAAGAACCGGGCGCTGGCCACCGACCCGCAGGCCAAGGCCACCCTGGCCAGCCTGGACGCGCCGCTGGCAGCCTATATCGCGGGCGCGGAATCGATGGTCAACGCGGCGGCCGCCGACCCGGCCCACGCGGCCGACGGCATGCCGGAATTCATGCGCCAGTTCACCGCGCTGGAAGGCGAGATGGGCGGCGCCACCGACAAGATCGAGGCCGCTCAGAAGGCCGCCGCCGGGCGCGCCCAGGCCAACGCCAAACTGGCCCAGGGCCTGATGATCGCCATGTTCCTGCTCGGCATCGGCTTCGCCATCGCCCTGGTGACCATCGCCCGCCGCACCCTGGTCAAGCCGCTGGTCGACACCACCCATGCGCTGGACCGGCTGGCCAAGGGCGACCTTTCCGTCGAGCCGCCCCATACCAAGCGCGCCGACGAGATCGGCAAGATGTCGCGCGCGCTGTTCGCCTTCAAACAGGCCGTGGCCGACCGCCAGTCGGAGCTGGAGGCGGCCGATCAGCGCGCCCAGATCGAGGAAGAGCGCCGTGAGAACGAGGCGCGCCGCACCACCGAGGAAGAGGCCCAGGCCCAGATGGTGGCCTCCCTGGCCCAAGGCCTGTCGCGCCTGGCCGCCGGCGACGTCACCTTCCGCCTGCGCACGGCGTTCGCGCGCCAGTACGAACAGTTGCGCACCGACTTCAACGCCGCCATGGAGCAGTTGCAGGAGACCCTGGTGTCGGTGAAGGCCACGACCCACGGCATCCTCGGCGGGGCCGCCGAGATCTCCAAGGCCGCCGACGACCTGTCGCGCCGCACTGAGCAGCAGGCCGCCAGCCTGGAAGAGTCCGCCGCCACACTGGATGAGATCACCGCCACGGTGAAGAAGTCCGCCGGCGGCGCCGACAAGGCCCACCAGGTCGCCGGGACCGCCGCCGCCGAGGCCGCCCGCTCCGGCGAGGTGGTGGCCGAGGCCACCGAGGCCATGGGCGCCATCGAACGCTCCTCGGCCCAGATCACCCAGATCATCGGCGTCATCGACGAGATCGCCTTCCAGACCAACCTGCTGGCGCTGAACGCCGGGGTGGAAGCCGCCCGGGCCGGCGACGCGGGCCGCGGCTTCGCCGTGGTGGCCTCCGAGGTGCGCGCGCTCGCCCAGCGCTCGGCCGACGCCGCCAAGCAGATCAAGAGCCTGATCCACACCTCCTCCACCGAGGTCGGGCGCGGGGTGGAGCTGGTCGCCGAGACCGGCCAGGCGCTGGAGCGCATCGGCGCCATCGTGGCCGAGATGAACACCCTGGTGGCCGAGATCGCCGCCTCGGCCCGTGAGCAGTCCACGGCCCTGGTCGAGGTCAACCAGGCCCTGAACCAGATGGACCAGGTGACCCAGCAGAACGCCGCCATGGTCGAGGAGACCACCGCCGCCAGCCACGGCCTGGCCCGGGAAACCGAGGGCCTGGCGCAGCTGGTCGAGCGATTCCAGGTGGCCGACAGCCACCCGGCGCGGGCGGCCGCCTAGGCCTCTTCCTTAGGGGTGGATGTCGGCCCCCGACAGGGCCGCCACCCCGTTCAGCCGGACCGCGAAATCGGCCAGGCCGTCGCCGTTGACGTCGCCGCTGAGGGTCAGCACGCCACCGGACACCGCGTAGTGGAGCTCGCCCGCGTGGTGGGTGAAGGCGCCCGTCCCCAGGAAGCTGAAGGCTTGATCGCCGGCCAGCAGGGTGTTGGCGTCGATGGCCGCCAGGTCGATGAAGTCGCCCTGGGCCGCGCTGAAGTCGGTGACGATGTCGCCGGCCGCCACTACGGAGTCGGCCAGGGACTGGAAGATGAAGGCGTCGCCGCCCGCGCCGCCGGTCAGGGTGTCGATGCCCAGGCCGCCGACCAGCACGTCGGCCCCCTCGCCGCCCACCAGCTTGTCGTTGCCGCCCAGGCCTTCGAGGGTGTCGTTGCCCTTGGCGCCGGTGATGGTGTTGTCACCGTTGTTGCCCGTGCCGTGGAAATCACCGAGGCCGACGAAGGTCAGCACCTCGATGTTATCGCCGAGGGCATAGCCGGGCGCGGTGGCGTTGACGGTGTCATAGCCGCCGCCGGCCAGTTCCTGGGTGGTGTCGCCCGCGTCGTCGACGAAATAGGTGTCGTTGCCCGCCTGGCCGTCCATGTTGTCGGCGCCGAGCCCGCCGTCGAGGTAGTCGTTGCCGTCGCCGCCCAGCAGGGTGTCGGCGCCCGCGCCGCCGTTCAGATGGTCGTCGCCGCCCATGCCGAACAGTACGTCGCCATTGGCCCCGCCATTGATGGTGTTGGCCTGGGCGCTGCCCGTTCCCGAGAAGGCGCCGGCGCCGACGTAGGTCAGGGTCTCGAGATAGTCCGACAAGGTGTAGGCGGACGCCGTGGCCAGCACGGTGTCGCTGCCGCCGAGCGCCGTCTCGGTGATCTCGTCGCCCGTGCTGTCGACCCGGTAGGTGTCGTTGCCGTCGCCGCCGAAGAGCGCATCATTGCCCTCGTTGCCGTCGAGCAGGTCGTTGCCGTTGCCGCCGTAGAGGGCGTCGTTGCTCAGGCCGCCGTAGAGGGTATCGGCCCCGTCGAGGCCCTGGAGCACATCGTTGAAGGCGCCGCCGGTGATGATGTTGTTGTAGACGTTGCCCGTGCCGCTGAAGGCGCCGGTTCCGTCGAAGGCCAGGTTTTCCAGCCCCGCCCCCAGGACGTAGGTGTTGAGATAGCTGCGCACCATGTCGTTGGCGCCGGTCTGCTCCTGGATCACGTCGCCGATGTTGTCGACGATGTAGGTGTCGTCGCCGGTCCCGCCGATCAGCAGGTCCGCGCCCGTGCCGCCGTCGAGGTAGTCGTCGCCGCCGCCGCCCACGAGGCGGTCTGCGCCGGTGGAGCCCAACAGCAGATCGTTGCCGTCCTGGCCCTGGAGATCGGCGGCCGCATAGGTGATGGCGGTGGAGACGTGGTCGACGCCGGCGCCGGTCACCACCGATGAAACGGTGACGTGGCCCACGGTCATGCCGACCGTGCCGGTGGCGATGTAGTCGAAGCTGGCGCTGGGCCCGGCCGCGAAGATCGACAGCTTGCCGCCCGACAGGGTGACCGTGGCGCCCACCACATTGACGATGGAGGTGACGTTCACCGTGTCGCCGGGCGATATGCTGTCGTTCGCCAGCAGCACCGAGGCGGAGAGCGACGAGGCCTGACCGCGCGTGACCAGCAGCTGGTCGGCCACGGAGGTGGGGGCCATCAGGAAGAGGCTATTGGAGGCCACCGCGCCGTCGGCGAAGACCAGGGTCTCCACGCCGTCCAGCTTGTCGGTCCCGTCGTGGCCGGGGCCGCGGTTGTCGGCCACGGTCATCACGCCGCCCGCGTAGGTGATGGTGTAGTCGCTGAAGTTGCCGGAGAAGATGGCCTTGTCGGCCCCGCCGGCGCCATGCAGCAGGTCGTCGCCGCCGCCGCCCACCAGGGTGTCGTTGGCTTCGCCGCCATAGAGCACGTCGTTGCCGTCTTCGCTCGGGTCGCCGTCGTGGGCGCCGATGTCCTGGTAGGTGACGATGGGCCCGGCCGTACCGTACAGACCGGTGTCCACGGTGGTGATGCCGTCGCCCAGCAGGATGTCGTCGCCGCCGCCGCCGATCAGGATATCGGACCCCGCCGCCCCGGCCAGCCGGTTGGCGCCGGCGTCGCCCGTCAGGGTGTCGTTGTAGGCCGAGCCCGACAGGTCCTCGATGGACCGCAGGGTCATGGCGCCCAGGCCGGTCTGCTGAGGACCATTGGGGAGCAGCAGCGAGACGGTGACGCCGGTCTGGCCGTTGCCGTTGACGTAGTCGATGAAGGAGGCGGTGTCCTCGCCCTGGTCGCCGTTGAGATCGCTGTTGCCGGCCCCCAGCTGGATCAGGTCGTTGCCGGAATCGGCCTGGATGGTGTCGTTGCCGCCCAGCCCCCAGATCCAGTTGTCGTGGCTGTCGCCGAGCAGGGTGTCGGCATAGATGGTGCCCGACAGGTCCTGGACGTTCTTGATGATGTCCAGGCCGTGGCCGGTGTCCTGGACGATGCCCTGCCAGCTGAGATTGACGGTGACGCCCGTCTGGACATCGGAGGCCGACAGGTTGAAGGCGGCGCGGTTGATGCCGAACCCGCCGTCGATGAAGTCGTCGCCCTCGCCGCCCGACATATAGTCGTTGCCGTCGCCGCCGAAGACGTTGTCATTGCCCGCCCCGCCGCGCATCAGGTCGTCGCCATCGCCGCCGTAGAGGGCGTCGTCGCCGCCCTGGCCGATGACCGTGTCATTGCCCAGGCCGCCGGTCAGCTGGTTGGCGCCCGCGTCGCCGGACAGAACGTCGTCGCCAGTGGTGCCGATCACATTCTCGAAGCCGTCGAAGGTGTCGTTGCCGGCCAGGCTGGTAGTCGTGCCCGACGTCATGTCGACGTTCACGGTCTTGAACGACAGGGCATAGTTCAGGGTGTCGATGCCGGTTCCGCCGTGCAGGCTGTCGGCGCCCGCGCCGCCGTCCACGAAGTCATCGCCGCCGCCGCCATAGATGCGGTCGTCGCCGTCACCGCCGTAGAGGGTGTCGGCGCCGTCTTCGGAAAGGTCGCCGTCGTGGACGCCCACGTCGTCGAAGACGGCGATCG
>JAQGIP010000132.1 GCA_028291055.1 Caulobacter sp. | reverse complement strand
GGGCGCCCACCGTCGCGGCGGCGAACATCGGCACGTTGCCGATGGGGTCGATCAGGGCAAACAGCGCCACAAAGAAGTTGACGGCGAACTGGGTCTGGCTCATTCGCGGATCCTGCCCGACAATCTGAATTCGTCGCCACTCTTACGGCCGCGTTCGCCCGCGCGCCATGCCCGGAGGCTCGACATGTCCGCGACCACGCTTGCTCCCTCGCCCGTGAAGGCCGATCCGCGCCTGATCATCCCCCTGGATCTGCCCACGGTGGGCGAGGCGCGCGACATGATCGCGCGGCTGGGCGATGCGGTGGTCTTCTACAAGATCGGGCTGGAGCTGCTGGCCACCGGCGGCATGGGCCTGGCCCATGAGTTGAAGGCCTCGGGCCACAAGGTCTTCCTCGATTGGAAGCTGCATGACATCGGCACCACGGTGCAGCGCGCCGCCTCGGCCCTGGCCGGCGCCGGCTGCGACTTCCTGACCGTGCACGGCGAACCCCAGGTGATGGAGGCGGCCGTGAAGGGGCGCGGGACGTCGTCGCTGAAGGTGCTGGCGGTGACGGTGCTGACCAGCCTGACCGACGAGGACCTGAAGGAAACCGGCTATGCGCTCGGGGCCCGCGACCTGGTCGCGCGCCGCATCCGCCAGGCCATCGACGCCGGCTGCGACGGGGTGATCTCCTCACCCCATGAGGCGGCGCTGGCCCGCGAGGTGGGCGGCCCGGGCTTCCTGGTGGTGACGCCGGGGGTGCGGCCCGAATGGTCGGCCAAGAACGACCAGGCCCGCGCCGCGACCCCGGCCTATGCCCTGGAACAGGGCGCCAGCCACCTCGTCTGCGGCCGGCCGATCACGGCGGCCAACGACCCCCACGCCGCCGCCCTGCGGGTGGCCGAGGAGATGGCCGCCGCCGTTCCGCTCTAAAGTCTAGTGGTGACAGCCGCAGCCGCCGCCATGGCTGGGCGGGCCGCCGTGGCCGCGACCGCCGCCCCGCACGCCGATGCGCACACTGACGCTGGCCCCGGCCGAAGCGCTGGCTGACGCCCCCGCGCCGGCCTCGGCAAAGCCGCCGCCACCCCCGCCGCCGCCCGAGGCGCCCAGCCAGGTCGGCCCGACGCTGCCCTCGCCATAGGCGAAGAAGCTGTCGCGCAGGGTCAGTTCGCTGGGGCAGTCGGCCGGACGGCCATAGCTGTCGACCAGGCGTCGGTTGCAGGGCTCGATATAGCCGCCCGAATTCCACCCGCCGGACTGGTAGCTGAAGGCCGCCTGATAGCTGTTGGCCGACCAGCCGCCGCCCTGGCCCCAGGCCGCCTGGTCCACATAGCCGCCCTGACGGTCGTCGCCCTCGCGCCAGCCTTCACTGTGCTCATAGCGGTAGCCGCCGCCGTAGCGGCTGTCGTCGCCATAGCCTGCCTGACGCTCGTCATGGCGCTCATAACGCCGGTGGTCGTCGCGGCCATAGCGGTCGGCGCCATCCTGCCGTTGATCGTCTTCGCGGCGATAGACGCGGCGCTCGTAGGTCTGCTGCTGATAGCCCTGGCTTTGGGACTGGCCGCCGGTCGCCCAGCCGCCGCCCTGCTGATAGCCCCCGCCCTGTTGGTACTGGCCGTCCTGTTGGTAGGCCCCGCCTTGCTGGTAGCTGCTATCGTCCTGATAGACGCCGCCGTCGCGGCGGTCGTCCGCATAGAGCGGTCCGCCGGTGCGGGCGTAGGGCTGAGGGCCGGACTGATCGTCGGCCTGGACCGGGTCGCCCACATAGCCCTGGGGCGGCGGGCCGTCGGCCAGGGCCTGGGCAGGAGCGAGAACCGCCATCCAAACCGCCGCGCCGGCGGCAAATCCCATCGCGATACGCATGCTGAAGGCCTTCCGCCGTCACAAATCCAACGGCGGACCCTAGGGCCTGAAATTCCCCGATTGCGAGCGCTTGCGCCCCCTGCGGGAGGCCCCCTCGCCCCCTGGCGGGCATATTAGGATTACTTCTTAAGACCTGTGGCGAGGCCGCTCAAAAGTCGACCGCCATGCCCTTGCGCTCCCAGTCGCCGAAGCGCGTCGGCTCCGGCCCCTTCGGACCGCCCTCTTCCGTGGCCACGGGCTCGGCGGACTGGGCCGTCCGGCGCAGGGCGGCTTCGTCCAGCGCACGCCGTGCGGCGTCGCTGAGGGGCTTTCCGGGGGCCGCGCCCTCGGGCATGGCGGCGTCGGGTGAATTATCGTTCATGAGCTCACCGTAATGATGGATGTGATTTAAGAAAACAAGTGTTGATGGCAGAGCTTAGCATTGTAATTGATCCGCCCCCGCGCAGCCGACATCCGGCGCGCACAGCAAGCGAGAGGGGCAACACTCTATGCCACGCGTTTCCTACGCCTTCTTCATGGCCGCCGTCGTCTACGGATTGATCGGCATGAGCCTCGGCATCGTCATGGGCGCCACCGAGACCTTCACCCTGATGCCGGTCCACGCCCATATCAACCTGCTGGGCTGGGTCAGCCTGGCGATCATGGGCGCCTTCTACGCCCTGGCCGGCGATCGGGCGCCGCGCCGTTTGGCCTGGATCAACTTCGCCCTGTCCAACCTGGGCCTGATGGTCTGCGCGCCGATGCTGGCCCTGCTGTTGCTGGGCAACAGAGCGGTCACGCCCATCCTGGGGCTCAGCGAGGTGACCCTGGTGGCGGGCATGCTGGTGTTCGCCGCCGCCATCGCCGTCACCGCCATGGGCAAGGGCCGCGCCCGCGTCGCCGCGGCGTCCCAGGCGGCTTGATCCCACCGTCGAACGCTGGTTTCGTATGCCCCTTCGCCGCATAGGGGTATGCGGAGCCAGTTCTCGGGGGAGACAATGCCCAGGATTTCACTCGCCTTCTTCACCGTCGCCGCCCTGTGCGGTCTTACCGGCATGGGCTGGGGCACCTTCATGGGCGCCACCCAACACTTCGAGCTGGCGCCCGCCCACGCCCACCTGAACCTGCTGGGCTGGGTCAGCCTGTCGATCATGGGCGGCTTCTACGCCCTCGTCGGCGGCCCGCCGAACAGGCTGCTGGGGTGGGTCAACTTCACCCTCTCGGCCGCCGGGGTGATCGTACTGACGCCGATGCTGGCCCTGCTGCTGGCCGGCAACGAGAAGACCATCGGCCCGATGATGCCCTTCCCGGAACTGACCGTGATCCTCGGCATGCTGTGCTTCATCGCCAATGTGCTGCTGGCCTGGCGCAAGCCCGCGGGCGCCGTCGCCGCCTAATCCATCTTGCATCCCGGCTCCGAAAGGGGCACGGGCGGGCGGTGACCGATCAAGCCAACGAACCCCTGACCGGCGGCGGCCTCGCCGCGCGCCAAGCCGCGGCCGACCTGCTGGAGGCCGCCCTGTCGCGCCGCGCCGGGGTCGATGAGGCCCTGTCCTCTCCCGCGCTGGCCCGGCTGGAGCCGCGCGACCGCGCCTTCGCCCGGGCGCTGGCGCTGTCGGCGCTGCGCCACCTGGGGGCTATCGATGCGCGCCTGGCGCCCAAGCTGACCCGTGAGCCTCCGCCCCGGGTGCGCACCCTGCTGCGGCTGGGCGCCGTCCAGGCCCTCTATATGGGCGTCGAGCCCCACGCCGCCGTCTCCACCGCCGTCGACATCGCCGCCGCCGGGCGCGAGACGCGGGCCTTCAAGGGCATGGTCAACGCCATCCTGCGCGGCCTGCTGCGCGAGGCCGAGGCGGCCGGGACCAGCGCCGCCAACCCCGCCCTCGACCCCGAACAGCTGGCCCCGCCCTGGCTGTTCGCCCGCTGGCGCGCGGCCTATGGGCAGGAGGGCGCGGTCGCTATCTGCGCCCTGATCACCGCCGAGCCGGCCACCGATCTCACCCCGCGCGATCCCGCCGAGGCCGAGGCCCTGGCGACCGAGCTGGACGCCACGCTCCTGCCGGGACCTTCGATGCGCACCGAACGCCGGGGCGACGTCACCGCCTGGCCCGGGTTTGCCGAGGGCCGCTGGTGGGTCCAGGACGCCGCCGCCGCCATTCCCGCCCGCCTGCTGGCCGTGCAGCCGGGGGAGAGCGCGCTCGACCTCTGCGCCGCGCCCGGCGGCAAGACCCTGCAGCTGGCCGCCGCCGGGGCCGTGGTCACCGCGCTGGACCGCTCCGCCGCCCGCCTGGTGCGCGTCACCGAAAACCTCGCGCGCATGAGCCTCGCCGCCGAGATCGTCACCGCCGATGCGGGCGACTGGCCCGATGAGCGGACCTTCGACGCCATCCTGCTCGACGCCCCCTGCTCGGCCACCGGCACCTTCCGCCGCAATCCCGACGTGCTGTGGGCCGCCCAGCCCAAGGACATCGCCTCCCTGTCGGCCGTGCAGTCGCGCCTGCTCGACGCCGCCGCCCGGCGCCTGAAGCCCGGCGGGCGGCTGGTCTATTGCGTCTGCTCGCTGGAGCCGGAAGAGGGCGAGGCCCACGTCACCACCTTCCTGGCCCGCAACCCCGACATGGCGCTCTCGCCCCTCCAACCCGGCGAAGGCGGCGCGCCCGAGGCCAGCCTTACCGCCAAGGGCACGCTGCGCCTGCTGCCCCACCACCGCGAAGGCGGCCAGGACGGCTTCTTCGCGGCCCGGTTCGTGAAAACCTAGACGGTCCTCCCCAGGCGAGCTTGCAGCGAGCCGGTTGGGGAGGTGCGCCGAAGGCGCGGAGGGGTTTACCGACTCTCCGGTTAGCCACGTTCTGGAACAAGCGCCGATGCCGTCACCAACCCAGGCGCCAGAACACGCGCAGCCTTTGACTCGGTAAGCCCCACCCCCGCTTCGCGGTACCTCCCCAGCCGGTCCGCTTGGGCGGACCTGGGGAGGATGGCGACACTGCTTGTCCCCCCCGCCGGGCGCGGGTAAGCCAGGGGTCATGACCGGCCCCCATTCTACTTCGGCGACGATCATCGCCCCCTCCATCCTGGCCTCAGACTTCGCCCGCCTGGGGGAGGAGGTGGCCGCCGTGGCCGCCGCCGGGGCCGACTGGATCCACATCGATGTGATGGACGGCCATTTCGTGCCCAACATCACGCTCGGCCCCGACATCGTGAAGGCGTTGCGCCCCCACACCGACATCCCCTTCGACGTCCACCTAATGATCGCGCCGGTCGACGGCTTCCTCGAGGCCTTCCGCGACGCCGGGGCCGACTGGATCAGCGTGCATCCGGAGTCCGGCCCCCACCTCAACCGCACCCTCAAACGCATCCGCCAGTTGGGCGCCAAGGCGGGCGTGGTCTTCAACCCTTCCACCGATCCCTCGGTGATCCAGTGGATGATGGACGAGGTCGACCTGATCCTGGTGATGTCGATCAACCCCGGCTTCGGCGGCCAGAGCTTCATGACCTCGCAGCTGCGCAAGCTCGAAGTCCTGCGCAGGATGATCGACGCGGAGGGCCGCGACATTCCGCTGGAGGTCGACGGGGGCGTGACGCCGGAAACCGCGCGCCTGTGCCGCGACGCCGGGGCCACGGCGCTGGTCGCCGGCACCGCCGTGTTCAAGGGCGGGCCCAGCGCCTACGCCGACAACATCCGCGCCCTTCGCGGCGGCTGACCGGGGCGGGACAGACAAGCGTTGGCCGGCCTTCCTCCCTTCGTACGCAACACCGCCCGCTTCACCCGGGCCATGGGCGTGGCCACGCGGCGGCGCCTCGGCGTCGAATGGTATGGATCGGCCCCCCACCTGCTGCTGCTGAACGGCCCGGCGCCGCAAGGGTTGGCCTGCCACCCCCACGACAACCGCCCGGTGGACGCCGCGCGCGGCCGGGCCATCGCCGCCGGGGTCTACGACTTCTATGGCGACAGCTTGCGCGTCGGGCCCGAGGGCGACCCGTGGGACCGGCCCAGCCCCTCGCGCCGCTTCGCGGTGGCGCTGCACCGCATGGACTGGCTGGGCGACCTGCTGTCCCAGGGCGAGCCCGGCGCGCGCCAGGGTCTGCGCCTCGTGCTCGATTGGCGCCGCACCTTCGGCCGGTTCAACCGCTTCGCCTGGGGCGCCGATGTGCTGGAGCGGCGGGTCTATAACCTGGCCTGCGCTGCGCGGGTGCTGCTGGCCGCCGCCAGCGAGGCGGAAGCGGCCATGGTGCTGTCCGACCTGGCCCGCCAGGCCCGGCACCTGCTCAGCCTGCGCGATCATCCCGAACGCCGGCTCGAACGCGCCGTAGCCGCCGGGGTGGCCGGCGCGGCGCTCTCGGGCACGGCCGGCGACAAGCTGGTCAACACCGCACTCACCCGCATCGTCGCCCTGCTGCCCAAGGTCGTGCTGCCCGACGGCGGCCATGTCTCGCGCTCGCCGGAAGCGGGGCTGGAGCTGCTGTTCGACCTCTCCACCTTCGACGTGGCCCTGGCCCAGCGCGGCCGCGCGGCGCCCGACCTGATCCCCCGCGCTATCGACCGGCTGTCGTCGGCCACTCGCTTCTTCACCCTGGCCGACGGCCGCCTCGCCGCCTTCCAGGGCGGGGAGGAAGTCCTGCCCGCCCGCATCGCCTGCGCCCTGGCCCAGGACGCCAACGGCCCGACCCCTTCCGACCAGGCGCCGCACGTGCGCTATCAGAAGCTGTCGGGCCAGGCGCTCCAGGTGATCGCCGACGCCGGCGCCCCCGCCACCGGCCCCTACGCCGCCACCGCCTGCGCCCAGCCCCTGGCCATCGAGATCGTCTGCGGCCGCGACCGGTTGATCACCAATAGCGGCTGGGGTCCCGACGCCGCCGCGCCCCAGGCCCTGCGCCTGACCGACGCCGCCTCCACGGCCTCCCTGGCCGACCTGTCGGCGGGCGAGCCTCTCGGCGGCTTCGTGGGCCGCACCTTCGGCCCGCGCCTGGTCGGCGCCCCGGCCAAGGTCGAGGTCCGCCGCCACGACGCCGACGGCGGGGTGTGGCTGGAGATGTCGCACGACGCCTGGCTGCCCCGCTTCGGCCTGATCCACGAACGGCGGTTATTCCTCGACCGCACCACCGACGAACTGCGCGGCGAGGACCGCTTCAACCCGCCGGAAGTCAGCGACGCCGACGGCCCGCGCCGCTACGTCCCCTTCGCCGTACGCTTCCACCTCCACCCCGACACCCGCGCCTCGGTGGCGCGTGACCGCAAGTCCGTGCTGCTGCAAGGCCCCTCCAACATCGGCTGGTGGCTGAGGAACGACGCGGTGGAGGTCAGCATCGAGTCCTCGGCCCACGTCCAGGCCGGCCGGCTGCGCCGCACCAGCCAGATCGTGCTGCGCGGCCAGGTGAGGCCCGAAAAGGGTGGCCGCGTGCGGTGGAAACTGTCGCGGGCGGAGGGGTAATATGCCGACTAAGGTCGTCATCGGTATCACCACCTATATCGACATTACCGATCCGGCATTCGGAGCCGCTCTGTTCGACGCCTATACCGCTACGTCTGACAGGTTAGCGCCGAACCAGGTGAAGGTTTGGTCGACCACGACTCCGATAGTCACTGCGGCTGACTTCGGACGTCTATGGCTGACCCGGACACCTTACGAGGCGCGAGAAAAACGTGGAGGGGAGATCACTAACAAGAGTGAGTTTCTAATCGGCGCTGAGTGGAGACGGACAGGCGTCATGTCGGGCACCGGGCAGGTGCATTTTCGATACGACCCCGCCGATGCAAACTCTCTCCAGCTTGAAGGTACATACTCAAGCAAGATCGATTGGCCCGAGCTATTCGAGCGCCTAATTGCAATCTTTTCGCCGTCCTACGCCATGCTGCATCTGTTTACCCCTACGGAACTCGAGCCGCACCCGAACAGTCGCTTCGGCTTCAACGGCGCAGTCTTTGGGGAGCCCCACTTCACAAGCTGGCTTTCGAGCAACGGAGACTGGCGCAAGCCCGATAGCTTCGATCGCGAGGCTCGTCGGCAGTACAGATTCTTGACCGAGCTTTCGTGGGCGAACTACCTCGGATCTGAATTCGAGGGGCAGTACGACGCTGGCGTGATCAAGAGCGAAGCGGCTTCTGCCCGAAAGTTGGGAAACGGTTTCCTCTTTCAGGCCACCACCAAGCCGGACGATGTCGTGAATTCCCCGCAAATGTTCCGTAGCAAACGAGACACTCTGAAGAAGGCGTTTCGTCCCGGCTTCTTTCGGCAGTAGGCGTCGCTTGATGGCTGCCGCCACGCCGCATTGACACCCACCCCCCCATCCGTATTTTCCGCCTCGTCCGCGTGACTGGCGCTAGTGATGGGTGACCATCGGGGAGCGCGGGCCTCATCCGCCGCGCGCCTGGGCGATCCCTCACAGCAGAGAGTGTCGCCATGCCCGCCGCCCCCGACTTCCCCCCCGCCCCCGACCAGGTCCCGCTTCGCCGGGCGCTGATCTCCGTTTCCGACAAGACCGGCCTGATCGAGGCCGCGCGCGCGCTCGACGCCCTGGGCGTCGAACTGGTCTCCACCGGCGGCACCCGCAAGGCCATCGCCGACGCGGGCATCCCCGTGAAGGACGTGGCGGATCTGACCGGCTTCCCGGAGATGATGGACGGGCGGGTGAAGACCCTGCACCCCATCGTCCACGGCGGCCTGCTCGGCGTGCGCGACGCGCCGGAACACGCCAAGGCCATGGCCGACCACGGCATCGGCGGCATCGATCTGCTGTATGTGAACCTCTACCCGTTCGAGGCCACCGTGGCCGGAGGCGCCGATTTCGCCACGGCCATCGAGAATATCGACATCGGCGGCCCGGCCATGATCCGCTCGGCGGCCAAGAACCATGCTTACGTCTGCGTCTGCACCGACCCCGCCGACATCGCCGAGGTGATCGAGGCGCTGAAGGACGACGGCGCAACCCCGCTCAGCCTGCGCAAGACCTTGGCCGCCCGCGCCTATGCCCGCACGGCGGGGTATGACGCCGCCATCTCCGCCTGGTTCGCGGCCGAGCTGGGTGAGACCTTCCCGGCTCGCAAATCCATCGCCGGCTCGCTGCGCCAGACCATGCGCTATGGCGAAAATCCGCATCAGGCCGCCGCCTTCTATACCTTCCCCAACCCGCGCACCGGCGTCGCCACCGCCCAGCAGATCCAGGGCAAGGAACTCAGCTACAACAACATCGCCGACACCGACGCCGCCTATGAGCTGGTCGCCGAGTTCACCGAACCCACCTGCGCCATCATCAAGCACGCCAACCCCTGCGGCCTGGCCACCGGCGCCAACCTCTCGGAAGCCTATGAACGCGCCCTGGCCTGCGACCCAGTCTCGGCCTTCGGCGGCATCATCGCCTGCAATCGTCCCCTGGACGCGGCGGCCGCGAAGCTGATGGTCGAGACCTTCACCGAGGTGGTCATCGCCCCCGGCGCGGACGAGGGTGCGCGGGCCGTCTTCGCGGGCAAGAAGAACCTGCGCCTGCTGATCACCGGCGCCCTGCCTGACCCCCACGCTGCCGGCGAGGTCTTCCGCTCGGTGGCCGGCGGCTTCCTGGTCCAGTCGCGCGACACCGCCAACCTCAAGGCGGCGGACCTGAAGGTGGTCACCAAACGCGCGCCCTCCGACGCCGAGATCGCCGACATGCTGTTTGCCTTCACCACCGCCAAGCATGTGAAGTCCAACGCCATCGTCTTCGCCAAGGGCGGCCAGACCCTGGGCATCGGCGCGGGCCAGATGAACCGCAAGGATTCCGCGCGCATCGCCGCCATCCGCGCCGCCGACTTCGGCCTGGACCTGACCGGCAGCGCCTGCGCGTCGGAAGCCTTCTTCCCCTTCGCCGACGGCCTTATCCAGGCGGCGGAGGCGGGGGCCACGGCCATCATCCAGCCGGGCGGCTCCATCCGCGACGAGGAGGTCATCGCCGCCGCCGATGAGCGCGGTCTGGCCATGGTCTTCACCGGCACACGGGTATTCCGCCATTAGCGGCGAGAAGACACTCTCCGGGCGGGCGGCGCTGCTGGCGCCGTCCCTTCGCGTCTTCAAACCGGCGGGCGAGGGCCCCCACCCGGTGGTGTTGCTGCTGCACGGCTGCGGCGGGGTGCAGCCCTTCCTGCAGACCTATGTGGACGCCGCCCTCGCCGCCGGCGTGGCGGCCGTCATCATCGACAGCTACACACCGCGCCGCATCAGCCGCCGCCTGGCCTCGCTGACCATCTGCACGGGAACCCGCTTCCGGGGCGCCGAACGGGCCGGCGACCTGTTCGCCGTGCTTCACTGGCTGAAGGGCGAGGCCTGGGCCGACGCCACCCGCTGCGCCGCCGTCGGCTGGAGCCACGGCTCCTGGACCATCATGGACGCCCTGGCGCTCGGGACCGCCGTACCGCGCGCGACGGGCCTGCCCGACGCCCACATGGGCCAGCTGGCGGCGCTGAAGACCGTGGTGCTGATCTACCCCTACTCCGCCTTCCCCTCGCTGACCTCGTCACGCGGCTGGTCCGGCGCCGCGCCGGCGGTATGGTCCATCCTCGGCGGCAAGGACGCCGTGGTCGGCGAACGCTTTCCCCGGCGCGCCTTCGAGCGCCTGCAGCGCGACGGGCTGGAGGTCGACACCCTCTACTTCCCCGACGCCACCCACGCCTTCGAAGACGACAAGGCGAATGATCCCAGGAGCCGGTTCAGACCTGATTTGGCGGATCAGGCGCGGGCGTATTTCGCGAAAGCGTTGACGACGCACCTGTTCTGAGGAAGGCGCCGGCACCCAAACCCCAATCCCCGTCATCCTCGGACTTGTTCCGAGGACCCCTCGATCCGCCGCACTGAGCCGGACGGGACGCATGGCGGTTCCGTTTCTCCAAATACTGAGTCCGCCGTAGGCAGGGGTCCTCGGAACAAGTCCGAGGATGACGATCGTGGTGGGGTTGGCGCATTCGCCCCTACTTTGCCGTCCCCGCCACCGACAACTCACGCACAGCCGCATTAGCTATGGTCAGCTTGGCAAAGCTCCACCCCGCGCCCGCATGCTCGATCTCCTCGACCGTGCGGTGGACGTTCTGGCTCAGCCCGTGACGCAGCGCGGCCCAGCTATTGACCGCCGCCTTGGCGGCTTCCGCCGTCTCGGCCGCCTGCGGGCTGTTGGCGAATTTGAGCACCGAGCGGGTCAGGGCCGTCTGTTCGCCCAGCATGTCTTCCACCAGCCGGCGCACGGCCAGGCGTTCGAAGTGGTCGCCGCCGCGGAAGCCGCCGGCCGCCGCGCGCAGGCGGTCGATCGAGAAGGCCGAACCCACCTGGTGGTAGAGGCGCGCCACGCTGTCCACGTCCCAGCTGGAGGCGTTGGCCAGGTCGACCAGGTCGGCCGCCGTGGTCAGCGGCGGCAGGATGGCCACCGCGTGGGCGAGTTCCTCGGGCGCCCCGTCCTGGATGAAGGCCTTGGCGCGTTTGGCGATGGCCTTCTGCTCGAAGGGCGACAGCACCCCGGGCATCAGCTTGCGCAGCCGGTCGGCCGAGGGCTGGTACTCGTCGATCAGCGCCTGAACGGTCAGGGTCTCCTTGGCCGCGCGCCGGGCCAGCCAGTAGGTCTGGGCGCGCAGGGCGCCCGAAACCGCCGCGAACAGGGCCATCTGGCCGGCGGCTGACGCCTTGCCGTCGAGCGCGGCGACCCGGGCCCACAGGTCGTCGAGGCGCAGCACCTGCTTGGCGGCCTCGTAGCCGACCACCAGGGCGGCGGTGTCACAGCCCGCCGAGGCGCGCAGGCGGCCGGGGAAGGTGGGGCCGCAGCGGTTGACGATGTCGTTGTCGACGACGGTGGCGATGATCTCGCGCCGCAGCCGGTGGCGGCGCATCTCGTCCTCGTACTTGGCCAGCGGCCCGGGGAAATAGTCCTCCAGCGTCTGGACGAAATAGGGGTCGTCCGGCGCGGTGGAATCGATGATGTCGTCGAACAGGTCGATCTTGCCGTAGGCCAGCAGCACGGCCATCTCCGGCCGCGTCAGCCCCTTGCCCGACGAGGCCAGCTCGGCCAGGGCCACCGGATCGGGCAGGCCCTCGACCTTGCGGTCCAGCCGGCCCTTGCCCTCCAGGTCCAGCATGAAGCGGGCCTGGGCGTCCAGTTCCGCCGGCGCGTCGCGCTCCATCAGCGACAGCGCCAGGGTCTGGTCGTAGTTGTGGGCCAACACCTTCAGCCCCACCTCCTCGGTCATCGAGGCCAGCAGGGTGTTGCGGTCGGGCCGGGTCAGCTTGCCGGCCCGCTCGACGATGCCGGTCAGGATCTTGATGTTGACCTCGTGGTCGGAACTGTCGACCCCGGCGGAGTTGTCGATGGCGTCGGTGTTGATCCGGCCAGCCTTGCGGGCGAACTCGATACGCCCGGCCTGCGTGAGGCCAAGGTTCGCCCCCTCGCCCACCACCTTGACCCGCAGGTCCGAACCGTTGACCCGCACCGCGTCATTGGCCTTGTCGCCCGCGTCGGCCTGGCTCTCGCCGGTGGCCTTCACATAGGTGCCGATGCCGCCGAGATAGAGCAGTTCCGCCTTGGCTTTGAGGATCGCGGTCATCAGTTCGGAGGGCGACACGGCGTCGGCCTTGATCTCCAGCACGGCGCGGATCTCGGGCGACAGCGGGATGGACTTCAGGGTGCGGGCGAAGACCCCGCCCCCCTTGCTGATCTTGGAGCGGTCATAGTCGTCCCAGGAGGAGCGCGGCAGGTCGAACATCCGTTTGCGCTCGTCCCAGCTGGCCGCCGTGTCGGGATCGGGGTCCAGGAAGATGTGACGGTGGTCGAAGGCCGCCTGCAGCTTGATCTGCCTGGACAGCAGCATGCCGTTGCCGAACACGTCGCCCGACATGTCGCCCACCCCGACCACGGTGAAGGGCTCGGCCTGGATGTCCTTGCCGGCCTCGCGGAAGTGGCGCTTGACCGCCTCCCAGGCGCCGCGCGCGGTGATGCCCATGACCTTGGGGTCGTAGCCGACCGAGCCGCCCGACGCGAAGGCGTCGCTGAGCCAGAAGCCGTAGTCGTCGGCCACGCCGTTGGCGATGTCGCTGAAGGTGGCCGTGCCCTTGTCGGCGGCGACCACCAGATAGGGGTCGTCCCCCTCATGGATGACCACGCCCTTGGGCCGCACCACCTTGCCGTCGGCGTCGATGTTGTCGGTGATGTCGAGCAGGCCGCACAGGAAGGTCTTGTAGGCGCGGATGCCCTCGGCGCGGATGGCGTCGGGCGTGCCGCCGCGCGGTAGTTGCTTGGGATAGAAGCCGCCCTTGGAGCCGACCGGCACGATCACCGCGTTCTTGACCTGCTGGGCCTTCACCAGCCCCAGCACCTCGGTGCGGAAGTCGTCGCGGCGGTCCGACCAGCGCAGGCCGCCCCGGGCCACGGGGCCGAAACGCAGGTGCACGCCGTCGACGTGGGGGGCCCAGACGAAGATTTCGCGGAAGGGTTTGGGGGCCGGCAGGTCGTCCAGCTCGCGGCTGGCCACCTTGAAGCTGATGTAGGGCTTGGAATCCCCGTCGGCGTCGGTCTGGTAGTAGTTGGTGCGCTTGGTGGCCTGGATCAGCAGGGCCAGACGGCGCAGCACGCGGTCGTGGTCGAGGCTTTCCACCTGCTGCAGGGCGGCGACGATCTCGTCGAACACCGCCCTGGACTGGGTCTCGCGCGCGTCGATGTCGGCGGCGATCGCCGGGTCGAAGCGGATGCGGAACAGGTCGAGCAACAGGCGCGCCACGTCGGGATTGTCGGCCAGGGCCTGTTCCTGCACCGCCTGGCTGGGGTCCAGCCCGCTCTGCTGGCGGTATTTGGCCAGGGTGCGCAGCAGCGCCGCCTCGCGCCAGGGCGCGCCCAGTTCGATGATCAGCCGGTTGAAGCCGTCGCTCTCGGTCTTGCCGGTCCACACCGCGCAGAAGGTGGTCTCGAAGGCCTGGCGGATGTCGTTGAACACCAGCCGTTCGCCGTGGTCGTCCTCCAGCAGGAACTCATGCACCCACACCGTGCTGCGCTCGCCACCGGCGCCGGTGAAGTTCAGCTCAAAGGCGTCCTCGATCAGGGCGCGCAGGCCCATGTGATCCAGGATCGGCAGCACATTGGTCAGCGGCACGGCGCCGCCACGATGGTAGAGCTTGAAGTGGAATTGCAGCGGCGTGTCGTCGGCCACCCGATAGGCGCGGGCGCGGAAATCGTCGCCCGATCCCAGGGCCTCCAGCTCGGCCAGGTCGGCCAGGGCCTCGTCGGCGTCATAGTGGTCGCGGTAGCCGGCCGGGAAGGCGTCGGCATAGCGGGTCAGCACGTCGGCCACCTGGCCCGCCGCCACGCCGCCGCCGCGCGCGGCCTCCTCGAAGCGGTCGCCCCAGGTGCGGGCGGCCTGGGCGATGCGGGCTTCCACGTCGGCCAGGTCGGGGTCGGCGTGTTTGCCGGGATCCACGCCCAGGATGTAGTGGACCCGCGCCAGGGGGGCGTCGGAGAAGCTGGGGTAGTAGGCCGACACCCGGCCGTGGAAGGCCTCGGCGAGGATCTTGCCGGCCCGCATGCGCACGTCGGAATCATAGCGTTCGCGCGGGATGTAGAGCAGCACCGAAACGAAGCGGTCGAAGGGGTCGCGCCGCGCGAACAGCTTGACCTTGGGCCGGTCGTGCAGGTGCAGCACCCCCAGCGACATGGTCAGCAGCTCGTCTTCCGTCATCTGGAAGAGTTCGTCGCGCGGCCAGGTCAGCACGATATTCTTCAGCCGCTTCTCGCTGTGGCTGCCGGGCATCTTGCCGGCCCGGGCCATCACATGGGCGATCTTGCTGCGGATCAGCGGCACGTCGCGGGCGATGGCGCTATAGGCCTCCACCGTGAACAGGCCCACGAAGCGGATCTCGCCGGAGGGCAGCCCGTCCTTGCCGTAGCGCTTGACCCCCACATAATCCATGTAGCCGCGGCGGTGGACCCGCGAGCGCAGGTTGGACTTGGCCACGACGATGGCGGAGTCGGTCTCCAGGTAGCGCATCAGGCGGTTGGACAGGATGGCCGGCTCGTTGGCGCGGCGCAGCACCGAGCGGCTGGCGTCGCGCAGGACGCCCAGGCTGCCCTGCTGCTCGAACAGCGGCTCCTCGTTGGCGTAGCCGCCGTCCGCCGTGCGCGGATAGTCATAGACCCGCGCGCCCAGGAAGACGAAGTGGTCGGCCTCCAGCCAGTTGAGGAAGGCCAGCTGTTCGGCGCGGTCGCTCTCGTCACCCTTCAGGGGCGCGGCCTTCACCTCCTCGATGGCCTGGCGCATCAGCGCGCGCATGGCCATGAAGTCGTCCACCGCAACCTTCACGTCGGACAGAGTGGCCTTGACCGCCGCCATCAGCGCCTCGGCCCGGTCCTCGCCTACGGGATCGAGATGCACCTGGATCAGCGAGCGGGCCTTGCCGCCGGCGCTCGCCGCCACCACCGGGTGGAACATGGCCTTGACCGAAAAGCCCGCCTCGGCGATCTCGCCCATCACGCTGTCGACCAGGAAGGGCCGGTCGTCCTGCGCGATCTCCACCAGGTCGCGGCCCAGGTCGCGCCCGTCCGCACCCGTGGCCCGGCGCAGCCTCACCGCCGGGGCGTCGCCCTTGGCGTTTTCCGCGAAACTCCAGAAGTCGGCCAGGATGGCGGCCAGGTCATCGTCGCCCAGTCCGGGCAGTTCCTCGGCCGAGCAATCGTCGGCCGCCTGTTTCACAAAGGCGTTCTGCGCATCGCTCAGCCTGCCGCCCAGCCGCCGGGTGAAGGCGCCGATCAGCGCCTCCGGTTCAAAGGCCGCCGTCCCGCTCAGGTTGGGATTTGCGCCATCCATGCCGTTTCCGCCTTTTTGTTCTGCAACCGTCTCGGTTCCAGGTCAGGCCTGCCTCGAAGGGCGGCCCGCGAAGAAGAGCCTTCTACAGCCAGATATCCCCTGAAAGCAAAGCGGGAGTATTCCGAGAGCCGTATTTATAGCGCGAGATCAAACGCCGATGCGCCGGGGGCGCCAACCCCCATTCCGCACATGAAAACGCCGCCGGAGGGGGGTCCGGCGGCGCTCCATGGTCCTGCCGAAAGGGGGGGATCGGCGGACCTGTATAAGACGGCGCGGGCTCCTTCGGGGGGAGGGTCGGAGCGGCGCACGTCGGTCGGGGCAGGGGCTCCCCGATGCCCATTGAGATAGGCGCCGCTTTTGCGATTGAAAGGGCCGCCAACATTAAATGCGCGTCACGCCGGCTTGGCGCGGCCTGCCCTTGGCCGGACCGGGGGCGTCGGCGGCTCGTGGTTCTCCTTCAGGTCGCCCGGCGGATGGCGGCCCATCACCTGCGGCGCTCCGTCCCCCGACAACAGCACCGCGATCCAGCGCGACCCCTGGAACTGGGCCAGGATGATCATCGCCATCACCGTCAGCGGCGTCGACAGGAAGGCCCCCGGCAGCCCCCAGATGGCGCCCCAGAAGGCCAGGGACAGCAGCACCACCACCGGGTCCATGTTGAGCGTGTCGCTCTGCATGCGCGGCAGCACGATGTTGCCGACGATGAAGTTGATCGCCTGCAGGACCGCGATCAGCACCACCGCCTGCCAGTAGCTGTCGAACTGCACCAGCGCGAAGATCGGCGGCAGCAGGATGCCCACGGCGCCGCCGATGATCGGCACATAGGAGACGATGAAGATCAGGAAGGCCCAGAAGAAGGCGTTGTTCAGGCCCAGCACCGCCATGATGGCCCAAGACGCCACAGCGATCATCACGCCGGTCACCGTCTGGATCCACAGATAGCTCTCCACCCCATCGCGGATGCGCTGGAACACCAGGGCCGCCTTCTCGCGTTCGGCGTGGTGGGGAAACAGCGCCACGATCTTGCGCCGGAACAGCCGCCGCGAAGCGATGATGAAGCCCAGATAGATCAGCACGAAGACCGCGAAGCCGGCCGTGGAACCGGCGCTCTTCAGCGCCGTGGAGACGCCGCTCCAGTTCTTGATCAGGCTGAAGTTGCCGGCCATCTCCGCCAGCTTGGCCGGCGGTTTCAGGTGCACCAGCGCGGCGAGTTGGCCGAGGATGACGTCAAGCCTGGGCGCATAGGCGTTGGCCTGGTTGAAGAAGGCCGTGGCGTTGTCGCCGATAATGTAGATCGACACGCCGAACAGGATCAGCGAGATCAGGATCGCGGCCGGCAAGGCGGCGGGTTTGGGAATGAAGGGCGCGCGCTCCTCCATGACCCGCGCGAAGCCGTCGATCATCACCGCCAGGAAGACCGCCATGGCCAGGGGGGCCAGGATATCGGCGGCCCATTGCATGGCCGCGCCCGCCGCGATGACGGCCAGCGCCACCGTCGCATTGCGGGTGATGGCGGAATCCGTGGCGGCCATGAAACATCTCCGGGTGACCCCCGAAGACTGGAGAGGCAGGGCGGGGGCGTCAATCGCCCCCGGGCTGGCGGATCAGGCGGCCTTTCGGATCAGGCGGCCTTTCGGGTCCGGCGCGGCTTGAGCGCCACGGGTTGCGGCGGCGTGGCCGTGCGGATCGGCACCGGGGCTATGCCATGCAGCGAGGTCCAGCCCTCGACGGCGGCCAACGGCGCCGGCCGGCCGATGTGATAGCCCTGCACCTCGGCGCAGTTCTCGGCCCGCAGGAAGTCCAGCTGCTCGACGGTCTCCACACCCTCGGCCACCACCGGGATCTCCAGGCTGCGGCCCAGGCCCAGCACCGCCTTGACGATGACGGTGGCGCGGTCGTGCTGGTTGATCTGTTCGACGAAGCTCTTGTCGATCTTGATCTTGTCGAAGGGGAAGGACTGCAGCGTCGACAGCGACGAGAAGCCGGTGCCGAAGTCGTCCATGGCGATGCGCACGCCCAGCGCCTTCAGCCGGCGCAGATTGTCCAGCGCGCGCTGATAGTCCTTGAACAGGGCGCTCTCCGTCACCTCGAGCTCCAGGCGCGAGGGCGACAGGCCGGTGGTGATCAGCACCTCCTGCACCAGGGTGGGCAGGGTGGGCTGGTTCAGTTGCAGCGGCGACAGATTGACCGCGATGCGCAGGGGCTTCTCCCAGCCCGCCGCGTCGGCGCAGGCGCGGCGCAGCACCCATTCGCCCAGCGCGCCGATCAGGCCGCTCTCTTCGGCGAGGGGGATGAAGTCGATGGGCGGCACCATGCCCCGGGTCGGGTGGTTCCAGCGGCACAGGGCCTCGAACCCGCAGACCTCGCCGTCGGAGGCCCGCGCCAGGGGCTGGTAGTGGACCACCAGCTCGTCTTCGAAGATCGCCTTGCGCAGCTCGCGCGCCATGTTGCGACGCTCGCGGATGGTCTCGTCCATCTCGCGCTTGAAAAAGCGGTAGACGCCGCGGCCGCTTTCCTTGGCGCGGTAGAGGGCCATGTCGGCATTGGCCAGCAGGGCCTCGCCGGTGCGGCCGTCGTCGGGCCACAGGGAGACGCCGAGGCTGGCGTTCATCGACAGGGCCTGGCCCTCGTAGGACAGGGGCTCGCCAAGGGATTCCAGCAGGCTGGCCGCCAGTTCGGCTGCCGCCGTGGGCTGGTCGCCGCCGGCCACCTGCACCACCACGAACTCGTCGCCGCCCAGCCGCGCCGCGAACCAGGGGGCGGGCGTGGCCGCCTGCAGCCGCCGCGCGGCCTCCACCAGCAGCGCGTCGCCGGCCACGTGGCCGTGCAGGTCATTGGCCTCCTTGAAGTGGTCCAGGTCGATACAGATGATGGCCAGGCTCTCGCCCGAGGCCTCGACCCGCTCCAGGGCGCCGGCCAGGCGGACCTGCAGCGAATTGCGGTTGGGCAGGCCGGTCAGGCCGTCGTGCTCGGCCAGATAGCGGATCTTTTCCTCGGCCGAGCGGCGCTCGCGCAGGTCGCGGATGGCCAGCACGGTCAGGCCCGAGGTCTCCGAGCGGGCGCCGTCGTCCAGGACGCGGGCGAACACCTCCACCGGCACGGCCGGGCCGTCGCCCACCGGCTGCAGCAGGCCTTCATGGCGGGTCTCGTCGCCTTCGCGTAGGGGCGCGCCGTCGTCCAGCGTCAGCATCTCGCCCATCAGGGTCCCGCCGAGCAGATCTTCCATGGACGCGCCGGCCAGGTCGCAGAAGGCGGCGTTGCAGTCGTTGATACGGCCGTTCTGGACCACCACGATGCCTTCATAGGCGGCGTTGGCCAGGCGGCGGATGCGATCCAGCGCCGAGCGGCTGGTCTGGGATTCGATCAGCACGGCGCCGAGGCCGCCCAGGATGATCAGGCTGGTGATCGAGGCGACCGCGAAGGTCAGCATGCCGCCCGACAGCAGTTCGGCGGGCACGGCCATCGTCAGGTCCGGCACGATGGTGATGGCCGCCATGCCGGTGAAATGGAGCGCGCAGACGCCCAGCGTCAGCACCGCGCCGCCCAGGGCCTGGCGATGCAGGGAGCGGGCCTGGCCGGCCAGCATCAGGGCCGCCGTGGCCCCGGCGCCGCCGAGCATGATGGAGACGGCGACGATGGCCTGTTCCCAGACGATATGACCTTGGGTCACGAAGGCCGACATGCCGGTGTAGTGCATCAGCGTCAGGCCAACGCCCATCAGCATGCCGCCGGCGACGAGCGTGGAACGGCTTTTCTGGGTCGGGGCGGCGGCGAAGCCCGCGCCCATGAACACCACCGCCAGCATCAGGGACGCGAGCGTGCCCGTGGGCGAGTAGCCGGTCTTCAGGCCCGGATGATAGGCCAGCATGGCCAGGAAGTGGGTGGCCCAGACGCCGGCCCCCGACACCATCCCCGCCAGCAACAGCCAGGCGGCGCGCACCAGGCCCTTGGCCCCGCGCATTCGCGAATAGATCCTGAACGCCGTGAAGCTGGCGCAGAAGCAGACAACCGCGGCTACGGCGACCAGCCGGTAGTCGTGCTGGCTGATCAGGTCGGCTAGAACCTTCGGCAATGCCCCATCCCCTTTAATTCCCGGGGACAAGATACGGGAGCAGTTGCAAAAAAAGCGTTGCGAGAACGATGTTCGCGATGTCGCGGCTTTTGCGGCCCCTCGCGGTTCGCCATACTGCGTCCATGGGGGCGGCCGGCGCGAACGATGCGGCGGGTCGCGATCCCTATAGTCGGGGAGATGTCGTGTTCCAGAAGCTGTTGAGCGCCGTGGGCCTGGCCAAACCCGCCCCGGCGCGGGCCCGGGCCGTGGAGATCGGCTGGTTCCTCGACACCGACAAGGCCGGCTTCATCTGGGAAGAGCCCAAGCGCGTGAAGCGCGACGATCCCGCGCCCACCCATGCCAAGTCGGTCAACTACTGCCCCGCCGCGCTCGACCATGAGGCGCGGATGTTCGAGGTGCCCTGCCCGATCGATGCGCGCCTGCGCTTCAAATGGGGCGAGAAGGGCGAACCCCAGCTGATCAACGCCGAGGGCGACGACGCCACCATCCGCTCAAGCAACTGAGGCAAGCGTTCCGACTTTTGCGGCTCTACCATTCCAACGTCCTTAGGCGCGGGCGCGCACAAGCCAATAGTTCGATCCAGCCCAAACAAGCCCGGGCCGGCGGGCGCGTTCCCAGCAAGTTTCGCGCCGCGCCGTCAATGTGGGCCGGCCGGACGGCGGCTATCGACTGCCGCCACGGCCATCCCGTCCCACTTCGACACGGCGCCCGATCTGTGAGCACGGAAACTTTCGAAGCGGTTATCACGTTTTGACGAGCAGACATCGCAACGTGGATTTCCCGCCAGCGGTGTTAACCGTGGCGCGGGAGCCCGGTACGGAGACCATGGGTATGCCAACATCCATTTGGCGTGCGTTAGATGGCGCCTCTATGACCGCCTCCCTGAAATCGCCGTGGCGCGCGCTGCGCCGGTGGCGCCGACACCATCCGGAAGCCCTTCGGCTGGGTGTTATCGCGTCGTGCATGAGCCTTCTGGCGTGGTTGGTGTTCAGCGCGATGGTGGGCTGATCGGGGCGGTATTTGAGGGGGGCGCCTAAGTTTCACCCATTTCTGAGGTGGACTCAGGGTCCTTCGAGCCGTCATTTGCCCGTGACAAGGCTGGACTAGGGTTAATCGCGGCGCCCGCGAAGTGGGCGATAGGGCACGAAAGAGCAGAGATCGAACGAAGTCGCTTGTCTGTCCGACAGGTTGGCGGCCCACTGGGGGCGGTTCACGGAGGAGACCGGGAGGCGGGGGTCCGCATCGCCGATTCACGTTCGGCGAGCATCGGATTTCCGCAATCGGGCATATTTGATAAGGTGCTTTCGGAACCGGGCCGTGGGGGCTTTGGTTGCGGTGGGACCTAAGGACAATACGTCTGGCCGATCTGGCCCGGAATTTGCCTTGCGGCGAGCAAGGCGGAGTGAGGTGTGCGTCCGTGGACGATAGCGGTGAAACAAGCGTGTTCGTGATCAGCGCCCCCGCGCCCGCGGAGACGTATGCTCACCAGGCCGGCCTGGATGTGCGCAGCCGTGTGGCGCTGGCGCCGCTGGCGCCGAGCCTCGCCAAACGCGCGCTGGATATCATGGGCGCTCTGGGCGGCCTGCTGTTCCTGGCCCCCCTGCTGCTGATGGTGGCCTTCGCCATCAAGCTGGAAAGCCGGGGGCCGGTGATCTTCCGCCAGCGCCGCACCGGTTTCGACGGCAAGCCCTTCATCATCTACAAATTCCGCTCGATGCGGGCCGCCGACGACGGCGACAAGATCGTGCAGGCCCGCAAGGGCGATCCCCGGGTGACCCGCGTGGGCGCCCTGATCCGGCGCACCAGCATCGATGAGCTGCCGCAGCTGTTCAACATCCTCAAGGGCGAGATGTCGCTGGTGGGTCCGCGCCCCCACGCCCTGGCTCACGACGAATATTACGGCCGCCGCATTCCCGGCTACGACCTGCGCTTCTATGCCAAGCCCGGCCTGACCGGTTACGCCCAGGTCTCCGGCTTCCGGGGCGAGACGGCCGACCCCAGCCTGATGGCCCGGCGCATCCAGTTCGACCTGGAATATATCCGCACATGGTCGATCTGGCTGGATATCGAGATCCTGCTGCGGACCTTCGTCTCCATCCACAGCGATCCCGCCGCCTACTAGAGCGTAATCCGCTCCGATGGAATCGGAGCGGCGCTCTAGGTCTTTGTTTTGTCGCGCTTTTCGGCGGCGAACCGGTTTCCACTTCGCCGGAAAACGCCCTAGGCTGATCGCCCGCCGTCAGTTGTCGGGGCGGTCGAGGGGCTGGGCGTGCAGGCTTCCGGCCACCATCTTGGCGGCCAGCCGGCCCGATGGGTCGCGCACGGTGACACCCATATCCCTGATCGCGAGGCGGCCTTCCGGCGTCGACCAGGCGCGCCGCATGTGGGCGATGGTCAGGTCGCGCACGCCGGGAGTCAGGGCCGGCCAGTTCTCCAGGGAAAACCGGGCCCGCCAGGCGAAGGTGACGGGGTCGAGGGGCGCCGAGCGATAGGCGCGGGCCAGCGCGGCGTTGCAGGTGGGGCCGCAGCGGCCTTCCTCGGCGCGGGCGGCATAGGCCAGGGTCATCCAGGCGCTGGGATCGGTGGGCGACAGGTCCAGCCGCCGGCGCACATGGGCGCGCAGGGCTTCGATGTCGGCCGTGGTTCTGGGCGGGGCGGCGCGCAGCTCGCCCACCAGGGGCAGGGGGCCGCCGGCCTCGGGCCCGGCCCGGATCTGCCAGAGCGTCACGACGGCCAGGAGCGCCGAGCTGAGCCCGACCAGGCCGTAGATCCAGGGGCCGATCATGAAGGTGTAGCGCCCGCCGCTCATGCCGGCCGCTCCCATCGCCACGCCATGTAACCGAACCTTAAGGGCAAGCGCCGCATGTTGACGGTCCGCCGCGAGGAGAAACCGATGCGCGCCCAACGCCGTTCCGAGCCCGCGCCGAACACGCCGGCGCCGCCCCGCGCCCGCCGCGCCAAGCCGAAGGCCGCCGGCGCCGACGCGACGCCGACCGAGTCTCCCGCCCTGGCTCTGCAGGCCGACCTCAACGCCCGCTGGGATGCCGGCATGGGCGAGATCAATGAGCCGTATCCGGGCCTCGAATATGACACTCCGCGCTGGTCGCCGCGCCGCACCGTCGTGGTGGCCGGCGGCATTTCGCTGATGCTGTGGCTGGCCATCGGGATGGCGATCCGCGCCATGGTCATGGGCTAACCTCGCCTGAGCCCACCTGCGCCACGAAGTCGTGGCGGCGGCCGGGGCCGCGCCTGCGCATGGTCAGGCCATAGCCCACCCCCAGAAGACAGGCCCAGAAGGCCGCCAGCGACGGAACCTGCAGTCCATAATCGGCCAGGCCGTGCAGAATCGGCACAAGGCTCAGGGCCAGCACGGCCAGGGTCCAGCCCGTCATCTGTGGCCGCCGTCCCCGGTTGACGGCGATGGTGCCCAAGATCCAGGCCACGCAGAGGAACATGGCCAGGGCCATCGGCCAGCCCCCCTCCTCCAGCCATTGCAGATAGACATTGTGGGCGGCGCGCACGCTCCACAGGCGGTCGAAGTTCTCCGGCGTCAGGGCCATGCGGTTGGCCGCCTCGAAGGCGCCCAGCCCCTGGCCGAGCAGGGGCCGCGACTGGAAGACGCTCCAGTGGGCGCCGATGATTTCGCGCCGGGCGGCCAGATCGCCGCTGGTCAGCATCAGCCGCGCGACCAGGGTCTGGCTGCTCCAGGCAAACAGGGCCAGCAGCACCGCCGCGCCCGCCACCAGCGGCCAGCGCAGGCGCACGAAGGCGCCCGCCCGGCGGTCCCAGGCCTGGGCCAGCACATAGGCGGCGGCGGCCAGGGCGGTCGCGGCCAGGGCGCCGCGCGAGGCCGACAGCGCCAGGCAGGTGGCGTTCAGGCCCAGCGCCAATAGGGGGAAGGCGATGGCCAGGGCGCCGCGTGCGCCGCGCCGCAGCAGGTCGGCGACCAGGGCCAGGGACAGCACCACCCCCATGCCGAACAGCATGCCGGCGGAGTTGGCGCTGAAGAAGGAACCGCCCAGCCGATCCTCGTGATAGGGCCGCGTCAGGCCCAGCACATGGTGCGGGTCGGTGGTGAAGGCCACGAAGGCCCAGGCCGCGTAGGCGGCGCAGGCATAGGCAACCAGCATCAGGAACACCCGGGCCCGGGCCGAGGCCGCGCCCATGATGACGCCGACCCCGAACACGCTGGCCAGACCCATCAGCTTGACCACGGCCAGCATGGTGGCCTGGCGGTCGAGGGTGACGGCGGGGGTCGTCCCGGGCGCGAGGCGCCAGGCCGGATGGGCCAGACCGGGTCCCGCCGGCAGCAGGGTCCACAGCGCTATGCCCAAAACGACGGCAAACAGCAGTCCGGGGACCAGCAGGCCGGTGGTGCGCGCCACGTCCTGGCGGGCCCAGGGGGCGAACAGGATCAGGGCGAGCAGCAGGAAGCCGTAGGCGCCGCTGAAGGCGATGGCGGCGTCATTGCGGTTGGCGCCGAAGATCAGGTGGCCGGCGAACAGCAAGACCACGACCACGGCGGCCGCGACGGCCTGGCGCTTTTCCAGCGGTCTCAAGATGGGAGGTCGCGGGAAATGGCCCGTGGCGCCGATGGCGTCCACGGATTGATCCTCATCCCGACGGCGACGTTGACGCTCGCCCGCCAAGCTTCCCCCACATGCGGCGGTCCGCGTCCCCCACCGCGGGGGACGTCGCCGTCAGCCGTAATATTTCTTATAGGACCGGTAGTAGTAGCCCGGATCGCCGTAACCGTAGCGCGACTGCTGCTTCATATCCACCTGGGTCAGCGCGGCGCCGGCGATGTAGGCGCCGCCCGAGGCCAGCAGGCGCAGGCTGTTCTCGATGGCCTTGCGCGGCGTCTTGCGCCAGCGGGCCAGCAGCACCACCACATCGGCCTGGGGCGCCAGCATCCGGGTGTCGGCGATCGGCAGCACGGGGGCGGTGTCCAGGATGATCACGTCATAGCGGCGGCGCAGTTCCTGCAGCAGGCGGTGCATGGCGTCGGAGGAGAAGATGTCCTTGGCCGTATAGGTGGGCTTGGCCAGCGGCAACAGGACGGCGCCGGTGGCCTCGTCGTTGACCAGGGCCTGTTCGAGCGTGGCGTCGCCGTTCAGCACCTCGACGAGGCCGACGGTGACCTCGCCCTTGATGAAGTCGTTGACCGCCTTCTGGCGCAGGTCGCAGTCGACCACGATCACCGAGGAGCCGGCCAGGGCGATGGTGCGAGCCAGGCACAGCGAGGTGGTGGTCTTGCCCTCGCCCGGCAGGGAGGAGGTGATGGCGATCACCTTCACCGGCTCGCCCACCTTCGAAAAGACGATGGAGGCGCGCAGGTTGCGGAAGGATTCCGCGAAGGCGGACATCGGTTTTTCGACCACGAAGCTGACCGGCGACAGGCGCGCGGCCTTGCCCTTGACCCCTTCGAGCGTCGACGACAGCAGCGGGATGGCGCCCAGGGATGGCAGGTCCAACTGGTTTTCGATGTCGTCGGCGGTGGTCAGCCCGCTGTCCAATGCTTCGGCCAGCATCAGGGCGGCCAGGCCCGCGCCCAGGGCCAGGATCAGGCCCAGCGCCAGGTTCAGCGGCTTGTTGGGGTAGTCGGGCTGGCTGGGAATCTTGGCGTGGGAGACGATGCGGGCGTCCGACTTCTCGATGCCGGTCTGGGCGCTGGTTTCCTTGAAGCGGTTGAGGAAGCTCTCATAGAGGGCCTTGGAGGCATCGGCGTTGCGCTGCAGCTCGTTCAACCGCACCGAGGCGCGGTTGTTGCCGGCCAGGGCGCCCTTGGACGATGAGACGCTGCCTTGAATGGAGGCCGTGCGTTGGCGCGCCACCTGGGCCTGGGCCTCCAGGTTGGAGATGATGCGTTTGATCTCCGCCTGGATCTGGGCGTCGATGTCGGCCAGCTGGCGCTTGGCTTTCAGCATCTCGGGGTGCTTTTCGCCATAGCGGCCCTGCAGGTCGGCGACCGAGGCGCTGACCGTGGCGCGCTGCTGGCGCAGGTGTTGGATGACGGGGCTGTCGAGCGCTTCGCCCACGTCCTCGCCATTGCTGCCGCGCGCCATCTGGGCGCGGGCGGTGTTGAGCCGCGCCACGGCTTCAGCCTCGGAGGCCTTGGTGGTGGCCAGCTGCTGGTCGAGACCGGTGATCTCGCCCTCGGTGAGCGTGGCGCCCTGGGCGCTCATCAGGTTGTTGGCGATCTTGTATTGTTCGACGGCGGTGTCGTTGTCGAGCACCTCCTGGCGCAGCTGCACCAGGCGCTTGTTCAGCCATTCGTTGGCGGCCTGGTTGGCCTCGAACTTATTGCTGAGCTGGGTCTCGATATAGTTGTCGGCGAAGGCGTTGGCGATCTTGGCCGCCTTGACCGGATCGACGGACTCAAAGCCCACATTAATCAGGTAGGTCAGGCCCGCGCGGCGGATCTTCAGGCCCGCGAGAACCCCGTCGACCACCGCCTCATGGCTGGCCAGCACGCCCGCGGCGCCGCTCGGCGGCGGGGTGGGGCGCAGGAAGGACAGCAGGCCCGGAGGCGCCAGGCTGGGATTGAACTCGGCGTCGCGGTCGAGGCCCAGTTCAGCCACCACCTTCTCGGCCAGGGAGCGCGAGCGCAGCACCTCGACCTCGGTATCGACGGTGTTGGTGTCGGCGGGCAGGCCGCCCATGACGGCGTCGACCTTGACCACGTCCTGGGTGCGCGTGTCGATCATCACGTCGGCGCTGGCCAGATAGCGCGGCGTCAGCTGGAAGGTGATCACCACCGCCACGGCCAGCACAACGATGGCGACGGCCGCGAACAGCCGCAACCTGCGGCGGAAAATGGAAACCACTCGGGTTAAATCAAACGCGCCGCCAGCGCGTCCCGACGGCGCGGACGGTTGCGCGGCCGCATCGTGGACTTGGACGTCCATGCTCGTATCGAACTCCCGAGGGGCAGAAAGCCTGGGGCTAGCGCTGCAAGATGAGTGCCAGCCCGACGCGGTTGATCTTGTAGTCGCCCCCCGCGTTGATTCCACCGGAATCGCGGTCCAGATGGTCATAGAAT
>JAQGIP010000113.1 GCA_028291055.1 Caulobacter sp. | reverse complement strand
CGGCGGCGGGGTCGGGCGGGCTCTCGCGCGGCTGGGGCGCCACGAAGGTGGGCAGCGGCGTGGACGCCAACGTGCCGGCGGCGGTCTGGTCGGCGGGCGGCGGGCCGGTCAGCGGGGCGCGGGCCATACGCACGCCGATCACGGCCAGAGCCAGGAAGACCGGGGTCAGCAGCAGCCAGATCAGCACGCGTCGCAATGGGTCACCTCATCAGGGCGGCTCCGGTGAAGCTCGGAACCCCGCCCCGACTCAAACCTTCACCACTGAGTCCGTTCCCCTGGAGGTCATCCGTGACCAAGCCTGCCCAAAAGTCGATCACCGTCATTCTCGCCACCACAGCGCTCGCCGCCGTGCTGGCCGCCTGTTCCGAGCCGGCCCCCGCGCCGGCGCCGACCCCGGGTCCCAGCGCCACCCTGCCCGCCCCGCAGACCACGCGGATCGAGCCGCAGGCGGCGATGAACACTGATGGCCTGGCGCCCCCCGGCGTGATGCCCTCCAACGCCACAGCCTCCGCCTCCCCCATCGGCCAGGCCATCGACGCGGCCAGCTTCGCGCTGCCCGCCAACGCCGTCGTCAAGGACGGCGCGGTCAATCCGCCCCTGGCCAAGGCCCCGGCCAGCGCCGCCGCGGCCAAGACCACCAATGACCGCAACCGCCTGATCCGCGCCGAGGTGCTGCTGGACCGCGCCCGCTTCTCGCCCGGCGTCATCGACGGCCAGGGCGGGACCAATCTGAAGCTGGCCCTCACCGCCTATCAGGGCGCCCACGGCATGCCCCAGACCGGGCTGCTGGACGAACCCACCTTCGCCGCACTCACCGCCGCCGACGGCGCGCCGGTCATGCAGGACTATACGATCACGGCCGAGGACGCGGCGGGCCCCTATACGCCCAAGTTCGCGCCCGACGACTATGCGGCCATGTCGAAGCTGCCCAAGCTGGGCTACGCCACGCCGCGAGAGGCCCTGGCCGAACGCTTCCACATGGATGAAAACCTGCTGGCCGCGCTCAACCCCGGCGCCGACTTCGCCAAGGCCGGGAGCGTGATCGTGGTCACCGCGCCGCGCACGGGCAAGCTGGCTCCCGTGGCCGCCATCGAGGTCGACAAGGCCCTGGGCGAGGTGCGCGCCTACGACGAGGGCCATAAGCTGCTGGCCGTCTATCCGGCCACGGTGGGCTCCACCGAACGCCCCGCGCCCGACGGCGAATGGGCCGTGCGCGCCGTGGCGCCCCACCCCACCTACACCTTCGACCCGACCCGTCTGACCTACGGCAAGCTGAAGACCAAGGTGGTCATCGCCGCGGGCCCCAACAACCCGGTGGGCGCGGCCTGGATCGACCTGACCAAGGACACCTTCGGCATCCATGGCGCGCCGGACCCGCGCCTGATCAACAAGCGCGCCAGCCACGGCTGCGTGCGCCTGACCAACTGGGACGTGGTCGACCTGGCCGCCGCCGTGAAGACGGGCGCCAAGGTCACCTTCATGGGCGCGGAGACGCGGGCGAAGACCTAGCTCAAAAGCCGGCGGTCAGACCGACTTCGACGTCCCCATCACCTCGTCCATGATCTTCTTCATGATCGGCTTGAAGTTCTGCTCCACGGCCACCCCAAGCTTGTCGGAGCGCGCCTGCATCAGCTTGCCGGCGGGCGACTGGGTGAAGTCGGCCTGGGCCTGGATTTCCTCGGCCGTCAGGTTGTTGGCGATGATGGCCAGCACGTCGTTGATGAGGATCGGCAGGATGACCTTCATCCGCTTTTCCATCGCCGCCGAGGAGGCCGACTGCTTCTTGGACACGCGCTTGGCGTCGCCCCAGATCTTGTCGGGGTTCTTCAGGTAGGGACCGAGCTTGGTGGAGGCCATCAGCTTCATCAGGGCATCCATCGATTCCGGCGACGGCGCGGGCCAGGTCAGCGGCGGCTCGTCGGCCTTGCCGGCAGCGGCCAGGTATTTGCTCATCTTCGGGTCGGTCAGCATGACCTGGCGCACGAACCAGCCCAGCTCCAGCCCGAGTTGCGCGACCAGCTTCGGCGACTTCCTGGCGATGCTGCGCGCGGCCGGGGATTCCATATAGGCCAGCTGGGTCGTCATCTCCTCGACGCTGTAGGTCTGGGCCCAGGACACCGCCGTGGCCTCGACCAGTTCCGGCATGTGGGCGTGCAGCACGGTCATGAAGCGGGTCTTCATGGGCCCGAACATCTGCATCACCTGGGGGTCCGGCTTCAGGCCGGCCAGGGCGCCGTCGACCAGGCCGTCGATGATGCCGCTGAAGCCCTCCACGCCGCCGTAGGCGTCCATCACCCGCCGCCCGAGCGCCAGAGCTTCCGGCGAGGGCGGCGGCAGGGGCGCGGCCTTGGGCTCCGGCGCGACCGTCATGACCGGCGGGGCCGGCGGCTGGGGCCGGGGCGCGGAATTGGCGGCGGCTTGAGCCACGCCCGACAGGCCGAGGCTGAGGACGGCGGACGCAACGACCAGGATTTTCATGGGGATCCCCTACGACTGATGCCTCTTTACCTGTCCGCGCCGATCGGGTGAAGCGGATTGGCGAGAGGGCGGGCGTTGTTCTAGAAGCCGCCCTCTGGGGAGGCGCTGCATGCCGCAATATGTCTGGATGATGCTGATGGCGGCGCCCTGGGCGGCCGGGCTGTGGGTGCTCAACCGCTACCGCCGCACGCTGGCGTTCGGCGAGGCCGCCGTGCTGCGCTCGCGCCTGCCCGCCTGGGTGCAGCAGACGCAGCGCGGCCTGCTGCTGGCAGTCTGGATCGCCATGACCCTGGTGCTGCTGAAGGGGTTCATGGACCTGCACCGAGTGGCCCATGGGGACGCGGGCGTCTCCAAACCCGGACAGGCGGCCGCCATCGTCATTGCGCTCGCCGGCTTCCTGGCCCCCGCCGCCCCAGCGCGCCTGGTGACGACCCTGATCGGCCAACTGGTCCCCGCCCTGCGCCGGGCCCGCGAGGGGGCGCGCCAGGGGCTGGAAACCCAGACCCTGCGCCGGGTGCTGCTGGGCCAGGTCAGCCTGTGCCTGGCCACCGCGCCCCTGGCCATCGCCGAGGGGATCGCCGGGGCGCTGGAACCCTGGACGCACCGGTAGCCGCGCGGCCCGGCCCCGCGTAGGCTGGCCCAGGCGAAGGGGAGCAGCGGTTTGCGCGGGCTGAAGGCGGCGACGGCGATGGTGGCGATGGCGGCCCTGGCCGGCGGCCTGGCGATCGCACAGCCGCGCGGCGCTTCGGCCCCCTCTCCCACCACGAGCGCGCGCATCCGCGCCGCGCCGGACGGGGCCGGCCCCTCGCACCTGTTCTGGCTGAGCGGCCCCGCGCCCGGCCGCGCGGGCGAGGATGTGGTCGGCGTGGTCGATCCCCTGTTCGCCGCCGTTCGCCTCTATGGTGTCATCCGTCCAGGCAAGGGCGCGGCCGCGCCGCTGGCCTCGCGGCTGAGGTCGCTCGGCGCCTGCGCCCTGCCCATCGACTTCCGCGTCTGGCAGGTGGAGCAGCGGCGGCGCGAGGCTGTGCTGGTCGCCATGCCCAATCCAGGACCCGCCGGCCATGCGGCAACGGCGGCGGCGATGACCACCACGCGGCTGACGATCCGGCGCGACCTGGCCCGGCCCCGCAACGGCGCGGCTCTGCGCAAGGCGGGGGCGGAGATGGACCAGGCGGGGTGGGACCCGGGCAAGGCCATCGCCTGCGGGCGGGTCGGGCCGGTCGGGAGGGTGGTTGATTCCAGGGTTTATTCGGGGGCTCGGACGGGGGGCAATCCGGCGCGGACGATCACGCTGAGGAATGGAACGATGGCGTTGGCGCCGCGCGGGGCGCTGATCGTTCGTTCCAACGGGGCGGGGCGTCTGATCAGCGCGCGGGAGCTGGAGCCGGCGGGGCGCACGCGCGTGGTGATGGTCAGCGAGGCGGGGGCTTCGGACGACGGCATGGCGCGGGTGCGCCAGCGGCTGGTGGTGTTCGGGCCGCGCGGCCGCCGCGTGCTGGACTTCGACGAGACCCAGCTGCGGGTGAAGCTCGGGCAGCGGCCCATCGCGGTGATGCCGGGCGGCGAGCTGCTGGCCATGGGGATGCGCGACGAAGGGGGCTTTTCGCTGTTCAGCTGTGGGCGGCCGGAGGCGCCGCAGGGGGCGTGTTCGGCAGCGGCGAAAGACGCGCCGATGCGGCGGACCGAGGCCGCTCTGGCTGCGGTGATGTCGAACGTGGCGGGTCCCAGGGATGCGGCGACCCTGTTCAAGCGGGTGGCGCCGGTGGCCACCCTGGCCTGGAGCGTCGATACGGCCGGACTGCCGGCGGACTGCCGCGACGCGGAGGGCTGCGAGGTGCGGGGCCAGGCGGGGCGTTACACGCCGATCGCGGGCGTGCGGCTGACGCGGGGCGTCTATCGGCGCACGGGGATGGCCTATGCCCAGACCCGGCGCGGGCTGCCGGACGCCGAGCGCTTCACGGCCACGGGCGCGGAAGGGTTCAGCCGGGCGCTGACCCACGCCCACGAGGGCCAGGGCGGATTGCCCGGCAATCTGGCGGACGCCTTCACGGGGGACCTCGGCATCGACTGCTCGGCCCTGATCCAGCTGGCCTGGGCCGGGCCCCAGGCGCAGGGGCGGCTGACGACGTTGCGGCTGCAGGGCGGGCCGATCGCCTATGGTTGTCCCAACCGGTTGCCGGGCGCGGGCTACTTAAGGGCCGGCGACGCCATCGCGCTCAACCTGGCGGGCGCGCTCGAACACGCGGTGCTGTTCGCCGAGCCGGTCAGCATCGACGGCGCCAGCGAGGCCTGGCTGGTGCTGGAGGCGGCCAGCGGCTGCGGGGGGGTCTGCTGGTCGCTGTATGACCCAAGCTTCTTCAACGGCTGGGGGCTCTACCGCGCGGCGGGACGTTCCGACCGCCCCTGCCCCATGGCCCCGGCCCAGGCCAGCCTCACGACCGCGCCCATCCCGCGCGAGCGCCCGGGCTGGCTGCGGATGCTGCGCGGCGGCTAGGTCTTGTCCGCGGGCTTCATCACCTCGGCGAAGATCTCCACGATGATCGGCTTCAGATCGACGGCCAGGGAGGCCGAGACCTGGGCCGTCTTGGCGGCCTGGGTCTTGCCCGCGCCCGACGCCATGTAGGCGTCCTGGGACTTCAGATCGTCCGGCGACAGGTTGTTGGCCATGATCACCAGGATGTCGTGCAGGAAGATCGGCACGATGGCGGTCATGCGCCGGTCCATGCGCTTCTGGTCGGCGGTGCGGTGCTTGCCCTTGGTGACGGTGTCCGCCAGCTTTTCGGGGTGGTCCAGATAGACCCCGGCCGGCGTGGCGGCGACACGCGCCCTGATCATCGCCATGCTTTCCGCCGGCGGCGTGGGCCAGCTGAGCGGCGGCTCGTTGGGATTGCCCACGTCGGCCAGGTATTTCGACATCTTGGGGTCGGTGAGGACGGCCTGACGCGCGAACCAGCCGAACTCCTGGCCCAGCTGGCGAGCCATCAACGGCCACCTGCTCATCACGCCGCGGGCGCCGGGCGTCTTCATATAGTCGAGCTGGGCGTTGAGCTCGTCCTCGGTATAGACGCGCGCCCAGGCCACGGCGGTGGCCTCCACCATCTCGGGCATATGTTTTTTCAGCGAGGCGGCCAGCCGCTCGCGGTAGGGCGCCATCAACGCCAGCACCTCAGGCGCCGGCTTGAGGCCCGCGATGATGCCGTCGATGCCGCCGTTGAAGATGTCGCTGAAGGCCTGTGCGCCCCCTTGAGCCTCGATCAACCGCCGCGCCAGGGCCAGCCGCGCCGGCGTCGGCGCCGGCAGGGGCTTGGGCGCGGCCTTGGTGGCGGCTTCATCGGCCGACCCGGTCTCGGCGGGCGGCGCCGCGACGGGCGGCGGCGCAGGCGCAGG